>NZ_DASPMQ010000054.1:0-90060 GCF_035626975.1 Brevundimonas sp. | reverse complement strand
TCATCCAGTGGATCTACGAGACCTACGGGCGCGCGCGCGCCGGCCTCTGCGCCACGGTGATCCATTACCGCCCGCGCATGGCGATCCGCGAGGTGGGCAAGGCCATGGGGCTGACCGAGGACGTCACCGCCCGCATGGCCGACACCGTCTGGGGTTCGTGGGGCGACGGGGTGAAGGGCGAGCACGTCGACCGGACGGGCCTCAGCCGCGACGACGCCCGCATGCGGCTGGCGCTGGAGCTGACGGCGGAACTGATCAAATTCCCCCGCCATCTGAGCCAGCATGTCGGCGGCTATGTGCTGAGCCAGACGCCCCTGCTCGAAATCGTGCCGATCGGCAACGCGGCCATGCCGGACCGGACCTTCATCGAATGGGACAAGGACGACATCGATTTCCTCAGACTGATGAAGGTCGACGTGCTCGCGCTGGGCATGCTGACGGCGCTGAGGCGCGGCTTCGACCTGATCTCCGAAAGCTACGGGGAGCGGTTCGAGCTGCACACGGTCCCGCAGGGCGACCCCCGGGTCTATGAAATGCTGCAGCGGGCCGACTCGGTGGGGGTCTTCCAGGTCGAGAGCCGGGCCCAGATGTCCATGCTGCCGCGGCTGAGGCCGGAGACCTTCTACGATCTGGTGGTCGAGGTCGCGATCGTACGGCCGGGCCCGATCCAGGGCGGCATGGTCCATCCCTATCTGAAGCGCCGGGCGGAACGGCGCGCGGCGGAGGCGAAGGGGCTGCCCTACGAGATCGATTTTCCCCATCCCTCGCCCGAGCACGGCGACAGGGACGAGCTGAGGCGGGTGCTGCACAAGACGCTGGGCGTGCCCCTGTTCCAGGAACAGGCCATGCGGATCGCCATGGAGGCGGCGAAGTATTCCCCGGCCGAGGCGAACAACCTCAGGCGGGCCATGGCGACCTTCCGGCACATGGGCACGATCCATGAGCACGAGGAGAAGTTCGTCGGACGGATGATCACGCGGGGCTACGACCCCGACTTCGCGCGCAGCTGTTTCGAGCAGATCAAGGGGTTCGGCGAATACGGCTTCCCGGAGAGCCACGCCTGCTCGTTCGCCCTGCTGGTCTACATTTCGTCCTGGATGAAGCATCACTATCCGGAGGTGTTCACGGCCGCGCTGCTGAACAGCCAGCCGATGGGCTTCTATGCGCCGGCGCAGCTGGTCCGGGACGCTCGCGAGCACGGCGTCGAGGTGCGCCATCCGGACGTCAACGCCAGCGACTGGGACGCCTCGCTGGAGCCTCGCGAAGGGGAGGTTCGCCACGCCCTGCGGCTGGGGATGCGTTCAATCGACGGGTTCCGCGAGGAGTGGGCGGAGCGGATCATGGAGATTCGGGAAGACGGCGCCTTCGCCGATCTGGAGGACCTGCGGGTGCGGGTCAGGCTGCCGCCGGCGGCGCTCGACCGGTTGGCCGAGGCGGACGCCTACGGCTCGCTGGATCTGACGCGCCGGCAGGGGCTGTGGGCGGCCCGGGGCGCGCCGCCGGCGGCGTCGGCACCGCTGTTCGAGGCCATGGGACTGGACGAGGCGGACGGCCGTCCACCGGGGGCCCTCCCCCGGCTTTCGGCGTCGGAAGAGGTGGTCGGCGACTACCAGACCATCCGGCTGTCGTTGAAGGGGCATCCAGTGGCCTTCCTGAGAGAGCGGCTGGCTCAGGCGGGCGTGATGACGGCGAAGGCCTATGACGGTCTGCCGGACGGCCGGCGGGTCCAGGTCGGCGGGGTGGTGCTGGTGCGGCAGCGTCCCGGGACGGCCAGGGGCGTCTGTTTCATGACCATCGAGGACGAGACCGGCATCGCCAATCTGGTGCTGTGGGAGACGGTGTTCGAGCGGTTCCGGCCGACGGCGATGGGCGCGCGGATGGTGGTGGCGAAAGGGCGGGTGCAGAGCGCCGAGGGGGTGACCCATCTGGTCGTCGAGGAGCTGGTCGACTGGACGCCGATGCTGGGCCAGCTGACCCCCGACCGGGCGCCGGGCTCGGCCCATGAGCCGGTCCGGGGACGGCACCCGCGGGACGTGAGGGTCCTGCCGGGGTCACGCGACTTTCACTGACCGCGGTGGCGCCGCCACACCCATAGCCGGTAGGCGAGGATCGGTGCGAAGCCGCCGATCAGGGCCGCGACCAGCACGGTCCAGAAGTCGCCGCCCAGGCCATAGCGACCGACCGCCGCCCCGACCCCGGCCGCAAGCGGCGGACCGAGGTACGGCAGCCACGCCGGGGGCCTACGCATCCACCTGGATGACGCCGCGCCGGATCTGGTCCAGCTCGATGGAGTCGAACAGGGCCTGGAAATTGCCCTCGCCGAAGGCCTGGTTGCCCTTGCGCTGGATGATCTCGAAGAAGATCGGGCCGAAGGTGTCCTGGGTGAAGATCTGCAGCAGCAGGCCCTCTTCATCCGAGCCGTCGATCAGGATGCGGTTCTTGCGCATCCGCTCCACGTCCTCGCCGTGGTTGGGCAGGCGTTTGTCGATCAGCTCGAAATAGGTCTCGATGGTGTCCTGGAAGGGGATGCCGCGACGCTTCAGCTCCTCGACGGTCTCGAAGATGTCGTCGGTGGCCAAGGCGATGTGCTGGATGCCCTCGCCGTTGTAGCGGCGCAGGAACTCCTCGATCTGGCTGTTCTCGTCCTGGCTTTCGTTGAGCGGAATGCGGATGGCGCGGTCGGGGGCGATCATGGCCTGGGAGAACAGGCCGGTCGCCTTGCCCTTGATGTCGAAATACTTCTGCTCCTCGAAGGCGAAGACGTCGCCGTAGAAGCCCGACCAGGTGCGCATCTGGCCGCGGCGCACGTTGTGGGTCAGGTGGTCGAGCATGAACAGGCCGACGGAGTTCTTGCGCTCGGCCTCCTCCCAGCCCTCGATCTCGTCCCAGCCGTCGTAGAGGGAGCCCTGCTCGCCATACTGGTCGACCAGGTAGAGCAGCGAGCCGCCGATGCCCTGCAGGATGTACGGATAGCCGTTCCCCAGCGCGCCGCCATCGGCATTCTCAGCGGGGCGGGCGCCGCGGGCCACGGCGCCGTCGAAGGCCGCCTTCGCGTCGGCGACGCGGAAGGCCATGCCGTTGGCCGAGGGGCCGTGCTCGCGGGCGAACTCCGCCGCCTGGCCCTTCGGCGACTGGTTGACCAGCATGGTGATGTCGCCCTGCTTCAGGCGGACCACGCCGGTGGCCGGGTTCACATGGGTGCGGGTGAAGCCCATCAGCTCGAGCCGGGCGGCCATGGCCTCGGGCTCGGGACCGGTGAACTCGACGAATTCGAAGCCATCCACGCCGAGCGGGTTCTCCTTGTCCAGCCGGGCGGCGGGGGTCTGGGTCGCGTCGGTCATGGGGCGTCTCCTGAAGGACTGTCGGCGTTCGCCGTCGTTGCGGCGGAACCTAGTGGTCGGGGACGACGAAGCCAAGGTTGGCGCCGGTCACAGGACCGCTATTCGCCCCCCTCGACCGTGCCCTGGGCGGCGTGGACGCGGGCGTGGCCGTGGTGGCGCAGGTGGCTGTCGTCGATCTCCTCGATCAGCTTCCTGCCCTTCTCCTTGCCGACGAACTGCAGGATGGCGTCGATCTTGGCCTCGACCCGGTCGTCGTTCTCCTTGGAGGAGGGCGAGCCGACGTAGAGGAAATAGGCCAGGCCGACGACTTGCCAGAGCAGCTGGAGGAACTCGGACTGCCAGTTCTCGAAGGTGTCGCGGCCCATCTCGACCAGATACGGCGACAGCTCGGCGGCCTGGCCGTGCTCGCGCGCCTCGTCGACGAAGGCGAACCAGCCGAAGATCCAGTGCAGCAGGATCGAGACGGTGAAGAAGCCCAGGGTGATCCAGGCGTAGGCGTATTTTTTCAGCATGACGGCGTTCCTCCCTTGGTGGCGTTTTGCAACGCCCGGGGGGGCGTCAGGCTCCGTCGGCGCCGTGGATGGCCGCCTGGGCCTCGAGGGGCGGGGCGGCGCCGCGTTCCAGCCGCATGACGAGTCGGTCGTCCTCGAACACCTCCACGCCCTCGCAGGTGTCGTGCTGCTGCAACTGGCCGAAGGCGACGCGCGCCGCCTCGCCGTCGTGGCGGCAGTCGGCGAAATCGAGCGCGGGACGGCGGCCGCGCCGGTCGAAGAAGTGGAACTGATAGATCCGCATGGCCCCGGAACCCTCCTTATGCGGGCATCCAGGACCGGGCTGGAAGATGCTGTCTGCTGGATTTCCGACATAACGGCGGGCACGCACGCGTTTGTGAGGGTTCGTGTTCCGGGACCGAAGGGGAGGGAGAGCGCGACCTCCCCCGGTTCAGCGCGGCGAGGCGCCGGGCAAGGTCACGGGCGGGGCGAGACCGTCGCGGCCGGACGAAAAACAGGGTCTGAATCGTCTGAACAGTCTGAACCGTCTGATCCGGCGGCGCCGGCCGGGGGGCCGGGATCCGGGGCCTCGCGCCGCGCCAGCAGATAGTCCTCGCGGCACACGAAGCGCTGCACCTCCTCCTCTTCCTGGTCCATGGCCAGACGCACGCGGCGCCAGCGCAGGGCCTCGGCGGCGTCGCCGCGCAGGGCCGCGCGCATCATCCGGCGGTGGGCGACGAAGGACAGTTCGCGCATCTCGATCCGGTCGAGATCGCCCCCGGACCGCTCCTCCAGCTCGACCCCCTCGTCCTGCGCATCCAGCCGGGCGGGCGGAACCCACGGCAGGTCGACGCGCCGCCAGCCGTGGCGCGCGGCCCGGTGGCGCAGCGTGCCCATGCGCACGCCGTGGCGGATGCAGCATTCGACCGCCGACAGCCCGCCCAGATAGTCCCGCCGCACCGCCGCCCAGACGTCATCGGGCGCGAACCGGGAGCCGGAGCGAGCCTTGGGGCGAACGGGGGGGCGGGTGATGGCGGGGGTCCGGGTCATGGGGCGGCGTCCTGTCCGTGGTGCGAAGGGGACAAGTCTGCGCCGGGCCGGCCCTGCGGCGGGAAGATCGGGTCGAGAAAAGGCCATGTGGCTGAACGGGCGAAGGATTTTTTGCTGAACTCGACTATAGATTCGCGGATTGTCAGCACAGCGTCACGCCTCACCTCTCCATCGGCGAAGGCCGATGGGGAGGACAGGTCGATGCGAAGCAGCGACCAGGAGGGGGCGGCGCCGGCCGATGCAGGTTCGCGCCAACCTCCTCGCCACCTGCGCCGCCCCCTCCTGACCGCTTGCGCGGTCTGTCCTCCCCATTCGCCTGACGCGAATGGGGAGGTGAAACGCGTTAGCTCCCCCTCCTCAGTCCAGCGCGCTCCAGCCGAAATGCAGCAGCGGGCGGATGTCCTCGACGAAGCCGGCGAGAGTTTCGGGGAGCTCCGGCGCGGCGATTTCGGCGCCGGTCAGGGGGCGGCGGGCGTACCACTGCAGGCGTTTCAGGGCCGGCTCGAGGGGGGCGCCGGCGTGGGCTTCGTAGCCCTTGGGCATGCGTTTGACGGCCATGCCGGGGGCGAGGCGCAGGCCCCGTGAGGTCAGGGCCTCTTCAACGGCGAGCCAGGCGTCGGGGTCGGCGGCGATGGCGCGGCGGACGCGCTCGCTGTTCTTGCGGTCGTAGAGATAGAAGCCGGCCGAGACGAAGGGGCCGCGGCCGTGGGCGTTCTCGAGGTCGCGGATGTCGGCCCGTTCCACCGGCGTGGCGTCGGCCAGCCGGGCGCCGGGGTGGGTCGAGGGATCGAGCGGGTCGATGGAGTCGTAGTCGAAACTGGCCTCCGTCACCCGAGAGCCGCCCTCGGGCTCGATGTGGATATAGGCCATGCCGGGCGACATCCGGCCGCCGCCGCGGGTCAGCACGGCGGAGATGTGGGTCTTGTAGGGGCTCTTGTCCTTCGAGAAGCGCACGTCGCGGTGGATGCGGAACTGGCTTTTGGCCGGATCGCCGGCCAGCGGCAGGCCGCGGGCGGCGCAGGCGGCGGTGGTGTCCGCGATCAGGGCGGCGAGGGCGGGCTTGAGCCGCTCGTCGTAGACGGCGCGGTGGGCGGTGAACCAGTCGCGCTCGTTGCGCGCGGCGAGGCTGGAGAGGAAGGCGAGGTCGGCGGGGGCGAAACCGGGGAAGGTCATGGTTCCATCTATGCCTTCTCCCCTTGAGGGAGAAGGTGGGCGGCGGAGCCGCTCGGATGAGGGGGCTGTTTGAGTCGGGCCGTCGGCCGGCGAGCCCAAAGCGGGCCTACCCCTCATCCGGCCCTCCGGGCCACCTTCTCCCTCAAGGGGAGAAGGAAGCGGAGCGCCCTAGTCCTCGCGTTCGGCGGCGCCGCCGGCGGCGGCCAGCACGTAGCGCTTGCGGGCCGCGATCTCGTTCCAGAACTGGACTTCCTGCTCTGACAGGTCGGACATGATCTTCGAACGGTTGCGGCCGAGAATGCCGCCGAACAGGCCGAGGATCATCTTCAGGATCTCGTCGATCAGCTGCACCAGGGTGTTGACCCACTCCGGCACGTCTCCGAACAGATCCCAGATGGCGAGGATGATCTTCTTGATTTCTTCCAGGTTGGATTCCAGCCAGGCGAAGATGCCGTCGCCGAACAGCCCCTTGGCGACGCCGGCCCGGAAGGTGGTGCGGGCGTTGCGGGCGAGGGTGGTCCCGGCCTGGGCCTTCATGAAGTCGTCGGCCATGCGGCGGCTTGCGGCGTTGCCGCCGGCGTAGCGGCCGCGGGTCGCCTCGACCAGCCTGGCCATCTGTTCCCTGAGCGCGACGCCGTGCGAGGCGATCAGCGGCGCGTCGTCGTTCGCGCCCACCGCCTTGGCGATGTCTTCGAGCATCGAGGCGACGAAGGTCTCGGCCTCCTTGAGAAATTCCGAAAAGGCGTCTCCGCCGGCGTCCGGCGTTTTGGCGTCGGCCATCCTCTGGTCCTCCCGTTTGACGGGAAGCTGGGCGCAATGGTTAACGGAGTCAAACCATTGTTATCCGAGATTGCGGTGGGGGAGGGAGTCCTTCTCCCCTTGAGGGAGAAGGTGGCCCGGAGGGCCGGATGAGGGGGCCGGTTGAGGCAGGCCGTCCGTCGGGTTGTCCGGAGCCGGCCTACCCCTCATCCGGACGGCTTCGCCGCCCACCTTCTCCCCCGGTGGGGAGAAGGAAGCGGAGGGGCGAACGCGCGCCTATATCCGCCGTTCACCTCTCCCGGAGAGCCCTGCCATGCCCAAGACCCTGCACATCGACTTCGTCTCGGACGTGGTCTGCCCCTGGTGCGTCGTCGGGCTGGGCGGGCTTCAGACGGCGCTGGAGGCGCTGAAGGCCGAGGGGATAGAGGCGAAGGTGCATTTCCAGCCGTTCGAGCTGAACCCGCAGATGGCGCCCGAAGGCGAGAACATCGTCGAGCACATCGGCCGCAAGTACGGCTCGACGCCGGAGCAGTCGGCGGCCAACCGGGCCATGATCTGCGAACGGGCGGCCGAGGCCTGGCCCGACTTCGCGGACGGCAAGCCGTTCGAGATGCGGATGGGGCCGGACAGCCGCATCTGGAACACCTTCGACGCCCACCGGCTGCTGCACTGGGCGGGGACGGTCGGGGCGGCGGAACAGAGGGCGCTGAAGGCGGCGCTGTTCGCGGCCCATTTCACCGAGGGTCGGGTGATGACGGACGCCGGGGTGCTGGCCGAGGCGGCGGCGGCGGCGGGGCTGGATCGGGCCAGGGCGGTCGAGGTGCTGGCCGACGACCTCTATGCGGCCGAGGTGCGGGCGGCGGAGGCGCTGTGGGTTTCGCGTGGGATCAATGCGGTGCCCGCCGTTGTGGTGGAGGGGAAGTGGCTGATCTCGGGCGGGCAACCGGCCTCTGTGTTTGAAGACGCCTTGCGGAAGATGGCCAGCGAATAGCCCTCCCCCTCGAGGGGGGAGGGTTGGGAGGGGGTGGAGGCAGACTGTTCGTTGCGGCCCGCCGAAGGGCGCCGACGCCTCCCGCGCCATGTCCGGACGCAGTGTGCCTCCACCCCATCCCCCGCCCCGTCGTCGGCCCGCCTTCGGCGACCCGCCTCCACCCCCTCGAGGGGAAGGGGAGAGGCGCGCGGGATCAACGGCGCGCCGGCGGTGGTGGTGGAGGGGAAATGGCTGATCTCGGGCGGGCAGCCGGCGGGGGTGTTCGAGGAGGCGTTGCGGGGGATGGCGGGGGAGGGGTGATGACAGATGTAGGTTGCCCACCGGCCACTAAGGGCTAGGGTTTACCGTCACGCTTTGTGACGGGGCTCGACATTTGGGGACTGCCTGTGGCCGCCAAGCCAGAAACCGTTCTTGAGTCTTGCTCGGCCCTTTATGGTCTCGCTGTGAAAAGCTGCGCCACTGCCGCGCCTCCGAGCAACCCTCCGACCGATACTGACGTATTGGCGGCCTCTATTGCGGCTCAGAGCAATGCCATGGCCGCTCAAGCCAACAATCTGACCTTATTCAACGTCTTTCTCGCAATCGTGACGGTGCTGGCTGTGATCGCGTGGGGCGCCTACATAAGGACCCGGGCCCACCGCATTGCCAAAGAAGCGGCGGACCAGTGGATGGATGCAAATGCGGCCGGAATCATCGCTGAACTCAATGCTAGGATGAACCCGGGTGTTTCGACCGCCGATCAACAGGCTGGAGCGTTAGCAGGCGACCCAGCGAAGAAGGAAGATAAGAAGTGATTTCGCCAGGCGCGGCGCTGGATGTGACCAAGCGGTACTGGAACAAGGTTCCGGTGGACGTTTTTGCGCTTGCTGCCGAACTGGGCTTGGGGCCGAAATTTGATCTTCTTCCAGACGAAATTTCTGGTCTCATTAAGCGCGCCCATGACGATCAGTGGCTGATTGTAATCAACGAAAATCACCATCGCGTCCGTCAACGATTTACCTGTGCGCACGAGATCGGCCATTTCATATTCCACCGAGATCTTCTGGCAGACGGAGTTAGCGACACGCTCGCCTACCGTGCTGACGTGGCTGAACTTCCCAATCCCCGCATTCAGCGCCAACAGGAGTGGCAGGCGAACAACTTCGCCGCCAATCTCTTAGTGCCCAGCGCTTGGCTTTCGGCGGCACAAGCAGCCGGGTGGAATGACCCAAAGGACCTAGCGAGACACTTCGATGTCTCTGAAACCGTGATCCGCATCAAACTAGGTCTTCCGCTGCCAGCGTGATCTCTGTGGCCGATGAATCACGGCGACTCAAACTCCGCCAGTGACCCCCTTTCATCGTCCCCTCGAACGGGCCTAGGGGAAAGTGCTTGAAGTTTCTCTCGCGAGAACATAACGAGAACATCAGGGCAGGGAGGCCGATATGGAAGATGCGAGTCCTCCGTATGCAGCGAAGGCTTTCGCGAACTTGGTTCTGGATTGGGCGGACGGTGTCGGTGTGCCGATCACGCCTCTCAAGCTGCAAAAGATGCTCTACTTCATTCATGCCGACTACCTGTGCCGGTTTGGTGAGCCTCTCATAAATGAAGAGTTTGAGGCGTGGGCTTACGGACCAGTGGTGCCAAGCGTCTACGCGCAATTTAAAGAGTTCAGCAGGCAGGCGATAACAAAGAGAGCTTCCACCTTCGACCCTATAAGTCGGAGCTCAGCGGTTCTATCGGCACGTCCTGGCCAGGTGATCCGCAGTCGGATCAAGCCAATATTCGATCTCTATATAGATGTGGACGCCGGGCTTCTGTCTGCGCTGTCACACAAGCATGGTGGACCTTGGGAGCGTGCCACCCAGCGGTTTGAGGCTCATCGGAATATCAATCGGGTGATATCTAACGAGCTGATTGTAACCGCCCACAACCTCGCCCCTTCATAGGGTAGACATACCCGAGTTCGACGTTCACGATATGTGCTCGGGTTCGGATTCGGCTGTTAGGTTGCAATGCCACGCTCAAGCTCTCCCCAAGCTCTGTCGATCGTCTCGGTCACTCATCCCGAGAGCGTGGAACTGACCACTCAGGAAATCCTGAAGTTCGACGATAGCAATTTCGGTTTCAGTCATGATCGGACTTGGCTGTCTCTGCCCTACTGCCTTACCGGCAAGTTTGAGGCCGAGGCCGTCGTTCGACAGTTTGGCTCCCGTACTCATCCACGAATTGCCGAGGCAATCGCCGGGCTCTGCGATCTCGGAAAAGCGAACCCACGGGAGACGTATCGCTTTCGGGACTTTGCAGATGCCGGCCTGAACGAGGTTCAAGGGTTGAGGTACGGGCCGGAGGTCACGATCCTCGCAAGGGCCTCGTGCTGGTCCGTCGAGAGCGGGGTGATCCGCATCCCTATTCTCCAGCCTCGCGTCAGCCCGCTTACCCTGCCGAAGTTGGGTGTCTATCTGGCCCTCGCCCGTAAGGCCTACTGCAGGGGCGATTGGAATGCGGCGCAAATCGAAGTCATCGATCTGTCCGAAAAAGACGAGGACGGAAAAGTAGTGGCGCGCGTCCTGCCCTCGGATGTGATTCCGGTCGCGACAGATGATGAAGTCGGGGACTTCTTAGACGTGTACCTCGCGGCGCGGCGCGACGCTGAAAAGGTCCGGGCGGAGCGGGGTGGCAAGAAGAAACCAGATCGTGGCCCGAGGCCGGGTGACACTCTGGACATGTTCCCAGACGGGCCCGGCTGAGCGCTCACACCTTCACCTCCACCACCCCGCCCCCGGCCCGGAACTTCGCGCTCATCTCCGCCATCCCGGCCTCGGCCTCGGCCAGCGATCCCCCCGCGTCGTTCTGCGCCTGGGCGTCCCGGCGGATGTCCTGGCTGATCTTCATCGAGCAGAATTTCGGGCCGCACATGCTGCAGAAATGGGCGGTCTTGTGGGCCTCTTTCGGCAGGGTGGCGTCGTGGTATTTGCGGGCCGTCTCGGGGTCGAGGCCGAGGTTGAACTGGTCTTCCCAGCGGAATTCGAACCGGGCGCGGGACAGGGCGTCGTCGTGCAGGCGGGCGGCGGGGTGGCCCTTGGCCAGGTCGGCGGCATGGGCGGCGATCTTGTAGGTGATGACGCCGTCCTTGACGTCCTGACGGTCGGGCAGGCCGAGGTGCTCTTTCGGCGTGACGTAGCAGAGCATGGCGGTGCCGAACCAGCC
The DNA here is from genome assembly GCF_035626975.1 of Brevundimonas sp. Taxonomy (GTDB): domain Bacteria; phylum Pseudomonadota; class Alphaproteobacteria; order Caulobacterales; family Caulobacteraceae; genus Brevundimonas. Next base: position 79,066 of record NZ_DASPMQ010000054.1, on the reverse strand, counting down.
GATCATGGCCGCGCCGATGGCGCTGGTGATGTGGTCGTAGCCGGGGGCGATGTCGGTGGTCAGGGGGCCCAGGGTGTAGAAGGGCGCCTCGTGGCAGTGCTTCAGCTGCTCATCCATGTTGGCCTTGATCTTGTGCATCGGCACGTGGCCGGGGCCCTCGATCATGACCTGGCAGCCCTTGGCCCAGGCGATCTTCGTCAGCTCGCCGAGGGTGCGCAGTTCGGCGAACTGGGCCTCGTCATTGGCGTCGGCGATGGAGCCGGGGCGCAGGCCGTCGCCGAGGCTGAACGACACGTCGTAGGCCCGCATGATGTCGCAGATGTCCTCGAAATGCTCGTAGAGGAAGGACTCGCGGTGATGCGACAGGCACCATTTGGCCATGATGGAGCCGCCGCGGCTGACGATGCCGGTGACGCGGTTCGCCGTCATGGGCACGAAGGGCAGGCGGACGCCGGCGTGGATGGTGAAATAGTCGACGCCCTGTTCGGCCTGTTCGATCAGGGTGTCGCGATAGACCTCCCAGGTCAGGTCCTCGGCGATCCCGTTGACCTTCTCGAGCGCCTGGTAGATCGGCACGGTGCCGATGGGGACGCTGGAGTTGCGGATGATCCAGTCGCGGATGTTGTGGATGTTGCGGCCGGTCGACAGGTCCATGACGTTGTCGGCGCCCCAGCGGGTGGCCCAGACCAGTTTGTCGACCTCGTCGTCGACGCTGGAGAGGACGGCCGAGTTGCCGATGTTGGCGTTGATCTTCACCAGGAAGTTGCGGCCGATGATCATCGGCTCGACTTCCGGATGGTTGATGTTGTGCGGGATGATGGCCCGGCCGCGGGCGATCTCCTGACGCACGAACTCGGGGGTGACGAAGTCGGGGATCGAGGCGCCGAAGTCCTCGCCGTCGCGGATGCAGGGAGCGGTCTGTTCGCGGCGCAGGTTCTCGCGGATGGCGACGTATTCCATCTCGGGCGTGATGATGCCCGCCTTCGCATATTCGTACTGGGTGACCGGGCGGCCCTCGACGCCCTTGAAGACCTTGTGGTTCGAGGTGTCGAAGCGGGGGGCGAGGTTCTTGCCGGAGGCGTGGCCGTTGTCCTCGGGCTTGACCTCGCGCGGGTTCAGGACGGGGGCGATGTCGCCGCGGTCGAGCTGCCAGGACGACTTCACCAGGGGCAGGCCGCGCTTGATGTCGATGGTCACCGTCGGGTCGGTGTAGGGGCCGGAGGAGTCGTAGATGGTCACCGGCGGCTCATTGGCCGAAGGGTGGACGGCGACCTCGCGGAAGGGGACGCGGATGTCGGGATAGAGCTCGCCGGCGACATAGACCTTGCGGCTGCCGGCGCGTTCGCCGGTCGGGATGGTCCCGGTCTCCTGCATCACCGCCTCGCGGGCGTCTTTCAGAGCCAGATCGATGTTGGGCTCTTCGGGAAGGGCGGGCGGGGTGACGGCGATGTTCATGGCGGCCTCTGGCGTTGAGGTCCGCCGACGTCGGGCGAGGTGGTCCTGCAGCGTGGACCGAAGCGTTTCCCATCCCTTCGCCGGCATGACCCGGATCAGGTTCGACGGGTCAGGGGATCACCCCAATCTCAGCGCCTTGGGCGGCGCCCCCCGGAGAACGGCCGGAACCTGCGCCCGCCGCGTGGACGGGTCAAGCGGTGCATGGCAGGAGGGGGCATGGATGTCGCCCGGCCCTACGAAACCCGCGACCGCGAGGCGTGCCTGGCGCTGTTCGACGGCAACTGCCCGCGCTTCTTCGATGCGTCGGAGCGGGCGGGGTATGAGGCGTTCCTCGACGGACGGGACGGGCCCTATCAGGTGATCGAGCGCGACGGCCGGATCGTGGCCTGCGGCGGCCATACGATGGAGTCGGATGGGCGGACCGTCAGTCTGTGCTGGGGCATGGTCGAGGCGGGGCTGCACGGAGCGGGGCTCGGGACGGGGCTGACCCGGGCGCGGCTGGCGTCGGCGCGGGCGGCGCCGGGCGCGCGGACGGTGCGGCTCGAGACCAGCCAGCACACGCGAGGCTTCTATGAGCGGTTCGGCTTCGAGGCCGTCCGTGTACGTCCCGACGGCTTCGCGCCCGGGATCGACGCCTGCGAGATGCGGCTGGAGATGGATCAGGGTTCCGACCAGCCGCGGACCTGAAGCTGGAGGCCGGCGCGGGGGTCGGCGTCGAAGCCGAGCACGACGCGCTCGCGGCCGCCGGCGGGGAGGTAGTCGAGCGTGGCGGAGGCGGTCTCGTCGCCGAGCACGCCCTCGATCCCGACGGCGGCGGCGGTGGCGGAGCCGGTGTTGCGCACCTCGACCTCGGCCCGCCAGGCGCCGGGGCCGCCGTGGACCGCCTCGAGCCGGGGCTCGAGCACGGGCGGGCCGCCGGAGGCCAGGCCCTCGCGCAGGATCACCGCCAGGACGGCGACGGTCAGCAGCAGGCCGAGGCCGCCCATGATCCATTCGAGGACGGGCGGGCGCGTGTGCGGGGCGGAGGCGGGTTTCTTCGGCATGGCTACACCAGCAGGCGGGCGGCGGCGGCGCCCACGGAGCCGGGGAAGGCGAGGACGACGGCGGCGTCGACGATCTCGGTCAGGCCGTGGCCGTCGGTGCGGCCGAACACCCACAGCACATAGAGGCTGACCAGCAGCACCAGGCCGTAGCCCGCCAGGGTGAAGTGGAAGAAGGCCGTCACCGGATGGCCCTGCTCGTGCTCGCCCGCGAAGCCGGCGACGTAGACGCCCGCGTGCATGACGGCGAGGGAGACGGCGATCAGGGCCACCGCGTGCCAGGGCGTCATCCGGTAGGCGATCAGGATCATCTCCTCGGTCGGGGCGAGGTTGAGGGCGAGGAACAGGGCCCCGGCCACCATCAGGAACAGCTCGCCGGGATAGCGGGCCTCGCCCTCGTCGCCGTCGCCGCGGCCGGCGCTGAGCTGACGCCGGGCCAGCAGGGCGCCCATGGCGCCGGGCACGGCCTGCAGCGCGATCTGGCCGGCGGCATGGCGCAGCGGGCCGTCCGGTTCGAGAATGGCCATGACCGTCAGCAGCAGGGCGGCGGTCAGATAGCCGACGGCCAGCGCGACGAACGCATCAAGCAGGGCATGGGTGAAGCCGTGATGCCGGTGGCTGAAGCCGGCGAAGAAGGCCAGGCCGACCAGCAGCGGCACGGCTGCGACGAGGAAGACGGCGAGCCGGGCCGGATGCAGGCTGAAGCCGAACCACCACATCTCCATGGTCATCAGCAGCGGCAGGCTGAACAGCAGGGCCCCGCCGAAGGCGCGGCCGAGGTCGCGGGCGTAGGCGGTTTCGCGGCGCGGCTGGAGGGCGGCAGGGCTCATGGACACGGCAACGCCTGAGTCGGCGCTGCGCTCCCGTCGGCTACTCGGGGAAGGCGACCAGCAGGGCGTCGAGCGCGCCCTCTATGCGGGCCCAGCCGGCCTCGTCGAGGGGCACGCCGCCCACGCCTGGCCGGGTTCCGCCGGACAGGGCGAGGTGCTGGACGGCGGCGAGCAGCACGGCGTTGATGGCCACCGCGTCGCCCGTCGGCGGGGTGCGCAGGCGGGGCCGGCGCTCGCGCATCCACGCTTGCAACACGGCCGAACGCTCGGACTCCAGGCGGTTGAGCAGCGGCGAGGACTCGACCAGGGCCCAGGCCATCAGACGCAGGGTCAGGGGGCTGTCCCGCAATGCGCCGAGCCAGGCCGACAGGCTCTCGCGGGCGAAGGCGCGCAGCGACTCGGTTCCGGAGGCGGGAACGGCGTCGAGCGAACGGACCAGCGAGGCGTTGGCCCGGACGGCGATCCGCTCGACCACGCCGTCGGCGCCGTCGAAATATCGGTAGACCAGCTTTCGGTCGCAGCGGGCCTCGGCGGCGAGGGTCTGGACGTTGAGGCCCGGGAAGCCGTCGCGCAGCAGGATACGCTCGCCGGCCTCGACGATCAGGGCCTCGGTGGCGGCGCGGTCGCGCAGGCGGGCGGGTCCAGGCGATGGGGGGGCAGGCGATTCGGCCATGCGCACAGCATCACGCCCGCAGGGAGTCGCGGCAAGGGGCGAGCCCACCAGCTTTTCCGTCATCCTCGGACTTGATCCGGGGATCAGGGGTGAGGGTCGGGACTGTGCGACAGGGACGGCCCCGCGATCGAGACCGCCGCTTCCCCAACCGCGCACCGGACGGTCTGATCCTCGGGTCAAGCCCGAGGATGACGGCGGAAGGGGCGGATAAGTTGCGGCCCGGCCTGCGTCGGGGGGGCGTGGCAGAGGCCGGGCCGCGGGTGGACTAGTCGAGCGCGCATCGCCGCTTGGTCCGAGCGATAAACATCAGCCGATGCGTTCGGTTCCGGACGGTGCGCGAACTTTTCTCGTTTACGGGGGTGCGCTTGGGTGCTGACGGTGATCGCGCTAGGGACGAAGCGCACCAGGGAGTCCGTCATGCATCTCGCCCGCTTTCCGCGCGTCCGTCTGGCGCACCTGCCGACGCCGCTGGAGCCGCTGCCGCGGCTGAGTGAGGAACTGGGCGTCGAACTGTGGATCAAGCGCGATGACTGCACCGGGCTGGCGGGCGGCGGCAACAAGACGCGCAAGCTGGAATTCCTGCTCGGCGAGGCCTTCGAGCAGGAGGCCGACACCCTGGTGACCCAGGGGGCGGTGCAGTCGAACCATGTGCGGCAGACGGCGGCCGCGGCGGCGGCGCACGGGCTGGCCTGCGAGGTCATTCTGGAGGCGCGGACCGGCTCGACGGCGCACGACTATATGGCCAATGGCAATGTGCTGCTGGATCGGCTGTTCGGGGCGGGCGTCCGCTTCGTGGCCGGCGGCTCGGACATGGCGGCCGAGCTGGAGACGACGGCGGCGGAGGTGCGGGCGCGCGGCGGACGGCCCTATGTGATCCCGGGCGGCGGGTCGAACCCGGTGGGGGCGCTGGGCTATGTCGACTGCGCGCGCGAGATCGTGGTGCAGGCCGATGAATTGGACCTGCCGGTCGACCGGATCGTGACGGCGACGGGAAGCGCCGGGACCCATGCCGGACTGGTGGCCGGGCTGGCGGTGATGGGGGCGGACATCCCGGTGCTGGGCATCGGGGTGCGGGCGCCGAGGCCAAAGCAGGAGGAGATGGTGCTGAAGCTGGCGCGCGAGACGGCGGCCCTGCTGGGGCGGCCGGAGGCGGTGACGCCGGACATGGTGGTCGCCGACTGCGATTACGTCGGCGAGGGCTATGGCCTGGTCGACCAGGACGTGATCGAGGCGCTGAAGCTGGCGGCGCGGACCGACGGGATCGTGCTGGACCCGGTTTACAGCGGCAAGGCGATGAAGGGGCTGATCGCCCTGGCGAAGGCGGGACGGTTCAGGTCGGGATCGGGGGGCGAGACGGTGGTGTTCCTGCACACCGGCGGCGCGCAGGGGCTGTTCGGATATGAGAGCGTGGTAGGCGCGGGGCTGTAGCAGCGCCGGGCAAGGGCCGCGCCAGAAGCGGGCCGTGTTGAAGTCGTCGTCGGCTCGGATTTCAACGCCAACGGACGCTGCCCGAACCGCCGCGAGCAAAGGGCGCGGGATAGCCGCTAGACCAGATCGCCCGCCCGCTGGCCCACCGCCTGCCGGTCGTGCGCGCGATCCAGATGCAGATACTCCCCGCTGAACTGCGCCGCTTCCTTCAGCCTGGGGGCATCGAGGACGGCAACGACGCCTCCCGAGAAATCAACCAGACCATCGGCCTTCAGCCGTTTCAAGGTCCGGTTGGCGTGGACCGGCGTCAGACCGGTCGCGTCGGCAAGATCTGTCTGGGTGATCGGAAACCCGAACCGGTTGTCCTTCGCCAGCTCCACCATTCGGTATCGGACCAGGAGCTCATAAAGCAGGTGGGCGGTCCGGACGTAGGCCGTCCGCCGGCCATGGTCGATGATGCGCTCCCGCAGCACGCCCAGGTCCGTCATGGTGCCCCACCAGAGGGCTTCACCCAGGCTGCTCGTCTCCCTGAGCAAGCCCTTCATGTCTTCGCCAGACACCAGCGCGGTGCGGGTCGGAACGATCGCGGAGACGCCGTGGTCCATCACCTTGAGAACAAAAATCTCGGCGTCGCACAGGTCGCCGGGAATGAGGAAAGCCATGATCTGGCGCCGGCCGTCCGGCAGAATCTTGTAGCGGCAGGCGAGCCCGGACAGGACCACATGGCAGTTCGCCGAATGCTCGCCATCGCCGATGATGTCTTCCTTGGGGGCATGATCGATCTGGTTGCGTGACACGAGATCGTCGAGGCGGCGCTTCTCCATGTCCGAAAACGCGGTGAACTGCTCCATCTTGAGGGTCCACGGGTTATTCATGTCTCAGACCTCAGCGATACGGGTTCAACATAGCCGACTTCGGCCCCCGGCGCGCCAAGGGGCTTAACCTCCATCAGCCTGCCATTAGTCGATCGCCAAAAAACCAAACGAATCCGCCATATAAATCGATCCCTCGCTTGATGCGGTTAAGCGGAGATCGCCGTCCGGAACGTCATCATGAGGGATGATGTCCCCCCAGGATTGCCTGGACAAGGCGGCGACCTGCGACGCCCAGGCGCAGACAAACAAGGGCACGCCCGCGGCCGCCGACTGGGAAGATCTGGCCCGGCACTGGCGGCTGCTTGCCGCCGACAGGGATGAATCGGAGACCCTGGCCCGGTTGATGTGGCGCGCCCGGCCGCCGACACTGCCCTGATACGTCCGGGGTAGGAGAAACCCGCCCTTTCGCCCGGGCGTTCGTGCTAGAAGCGATGGCGCCGTTCGCGACGCATCCAGACCGGGAATGGCTTTCGCTTCGCGAGTCTCCGGATTTCATGAAGGCCCAGCCGTGGCCAGGCCGCCCCAGACAGACAGTTCCCTCCCCCTCACACTGGCGGTGGTCGGATTCTCATCCGTCCCCCTGCTGCTGCTCGACGACCGGCTGTCCATCATCGCTGGAAGTCATACGTTCTGGGCGGCGTTCGACCTTGACCCGGACATGGGAGCCGGCCGGCACCTCTCCCAGCTTGGGGACGGCGAGTGGAACGCGCCAAGGCTGCGCTCCCTGCTTTCAGCCACGATCAGCGGCGACGCGGAAATCGCCGCATATGAAATGGATTTCCAGGACCGGAAACGGGGCGTCAGGCGGCTGGTCCTCAAGGCCGAGAAGCTCGCCTATGGAGATGGCCTCGAGACGAGGGTTCTGCTCTCGATCGACGACGTCACGGACGCGAGGGCGGACAAGAAGGTCAACGAAGACCTGCTGCGCGAGAAGGCGATGTTGTTGCGGGAGCTTCAGCACCGCGTCGCCAACAGCCTGCAGATCATCGCCAGCGTCATCCTGCAAAGCGCGCGCAAATCCAGATCGGATGAGGCCCGGCTCCAGTTGAACGACGCCCACAATCGGGTCATGTCGGTCGCCTCGTTGCAGGAGCAACTCGCCCGATCCCAGATCAGCGACGTGGAACTGCGGGCCTACTTCACCAAGCTGTGCTCCAGCCTGGGCGCCTCGATGATTCATGATCACGACCTCATCACGATCGAGGTGGATTCCCAGGAGTCATATTGCGCCCCCGACGCTTCAATCAGCCTCGGACTGATCGTGACGGAGCTGACCATCAACGCGCTGAAGCATGCCTTCCTCGAGGGTCGGCGCGGCCGGGTTCTGGTTGGCTACCGCAGCAACGGGCCCGACTGGACTCTCACGGTCGAGGATGACGGCATCGGCATGCCCGAGCGCCCCGCGCCCGCGAAGCCAGGCCTGGGCACCAGCATCGTTGACGCCCTTGCCCGTCAGCTGGGAGCCCGGGTCCAGACAGAGAGCGCGACGCCAGGAACGCGCGTATCGATCACCCAGGCCAGGACGGGGATCGAGCCAGCCCGGGTCGGAGTTCCCGGGGGCGAGGCGGTCTAGACATTGGCCCCGGGGTCGGGAACGGGCTCCGCGTCGGTTGCGGGCGCGTGATCCTCAGGCCGCGACGCGGGCGGCGGGGGCGGCTTCCTGCAGCTCCAGCAGGGTCGAGATCAGCCGCCCGGCGTCGATCGGCTTGGCCAGGTGACGGTCGGCGCCCGCCGCGTGCGCCGCCTCGACATGCTCCGGCAGGGCGTTGGCCGTCAGCATGATGATCGCGGTCCGGGACCGCCCCGTGGCGGCCTCGAGCGCGCGGATGGCGCGGGTCGCCGCCAGCCCGTCCATCACCGGCATCTGCATGTCCATCAGAATGGTGTCGAAGACGCCGGCCTTGCAGGCCTCGACCGCCATCACCCCGTCTTCGACCAGCACGAGATCGACGTCCATCTGGCCGAGGATCAGTTCGATGACCTTCCGGTTGGTCGGGTGATCGTCGGCGGCGAGGATACGAAGAGGCCGCCCGTCGACGGGCTCGGCCACGCGGGGCGCGACCGCCGCGGGCGCGGCGGCCTCCGCGAGGGTCAGGCTGAAGTGGAAGATCGAGCCCTGGCCGGGGACGCTGTCGCAGTCGAGTTCCCCGCCCATGAGGTCCACGAGCTGGCGGCAGATCGCCAGGCCCAGCCCTGATCCGCCGAACCGGCGCGTCACCGATCCGTCGGCCTGCTCGAACCGGTGGAACAGGCGTTCCTTGCCCTCGGCGTCGAAGCCGACGCCGGTGTCCTCGACGGCGAACTGGAACAGCGAGGCGCCGGCGACGGCGGGCGCGGCGGTGCGCCGCGCGGTCAGCCGGACGTGGCCCTGTTCGGTGAACTTCACCGCGTTGGACACCAGGTTGGTCAGCACCTGTTTGAAGCGCACGACGTCGCCGAGAACGTACCCCTCGATGTCCGGGGCGAGGTCGAGCTGGAGCCGTAGGCCCTTGGCCTCGGCGGCGGGGCCGTGGAGCTGGACCGTTTCCTGAACGGCCCGGCGCAGGTCGAAGGCGGCGTTGTGCACCTCCATCTGCGCCGTTTCGATGCGCGCCAGATCGAGGATGTCGGACAGAAGCTGCTGGAGGGTCACGCCGGAGGAGGCGACCAGCGCCAGCATCTCACGCTGTTCCGTCGTCAGTTCAGTGCGGGCGAGCGCCTCGCTGACGCCGAGCACGCCGTTGAGCGGCGTGCGGATCTCGTGGCTCATATTGGCGAGAAACTCGCTCTTGGCCCGACTGGCGTCTTCGGCCTTGCGGGTCTGGTCCTTCAGGGCGGCGGCCGACCGGGTCAGCCTCAGATGGGTCTCCCAGCCGTGGGCCGCGGAGCTGACCGCGAACCCGACCAGCAGGGCGAGGGCGGCCAGCAGCTGGACCCGGTTCCACGGGCCGGCGTCGAGCAGGAACGGCAGGGTCAGCAAACAGACGGCCGGCGGGATGCCGCATACCAGCAGGTGGATCGGCGTCCGGTAGCAGGCCTTGATGATGTAGATCGAAACGCCGGTGAGCAGCGCCACCGCCATCACCATCGTCGTGACCGTGTCGTGGGACCACAGGAGCAGGCCGCACAGGACCCAGCCGCAGCTGGCCAGGAAGGAGGCGAAGAGGCGCAGGGTTCTGGCGGGCACCGGCGACCGCTCGATCAGGGCCGGGCTGGTGGAGCGCCACACCATCGCCTCGGCGGTCGTCGCGAACAGCCACCAGCCCAGGGCGGCGATCAGGCCGATCGACGGGGCGCAAAGCAGGAGGACGATGACCGACAGCCCGACCCGCTCCCGCGCCTTGCTGCGCGTGGAAGCCGCGGTCGCATCGAAATCGGCGTTGAAGCCGAGGGCGTTCAACCGGTCCAAGACGAGTCCTCTCCTGCTTTGCCTGTAACAGCGATAGGTGATTCCGACGTTAACCCGCGTCCGGCGACGGAAGGATGCGCCGCGCCGGAGCGCTTCGGGCGGCATGGCGTCCCCCTGTGGTTTCGGCGCATAAGGGCGGCTGAACTCCGGGCGGCGGACGCCGGCCGGGAGCGGAGGCGAGATGGGCAAGGTATTGGGCGTGCTGGGCGGCATGGGGCCGGCGGCGACGGTGGCGTTCCTCGCGCGGGTGCAGGCGCTGACGCCGGCGGAGCAGGACCAGGACCACATCCGCATCCTCGCCGACATCAATCCGCAGGTGCCGGATCGCCAGCGGGCGCCCGACGCGGCCGAGGCCATGCTGGGACGGATGGCGATGCGTCTGCGCGACGCCGGCGCCCAGGTGCTGGCCATGCCGTGCAACACCGCGCACGCGCTGACCGCGGGCATCCGCAAGGTCGGCCTGCCCTTCATCGACATGATCGCCGTGACGACCGAAGCCGCCGTGGCGGGCGGAGCCAGGAAGATCGGCGTGCTGGCCACGCCGGGCGGCGAGGCGCTGTACACCCGCACCCTGCAGGCCCGGGGCGCGAAGATCGTGCGCCTGACCGGCGCGGACCGCGAGGCCATGATGGCCTGCATCCGCGCGGTCAAGGCGGGCGACACGGGCGAGGGGCCGCGCGCGGAGATGCGGCGGCTGGCGGCGGCCCTGGTCGGGGCGGGAGCCGAGGTGGTCATCGCGGGGTGCACCGAGGTGCCCCTGCTGCTGGAGGCGGAGGAGGTTTCCGCGCCGCTGGTGGATTCGGCCGAGGAGCTGGCCGCGGCGTGCGTGAAGGCGTGCAGGTGACCAAAGCTTAAGTTGAGGCGGCGGCCATCGAGAGGCACGAAGGCGGCCTGAAAAGACGGAGACCCGCCATGCGCCTGCTGACCGCCGCCCTGATCCTCGCCGCAGCCCTGCCCGGGGCGGCCCTCGCCCAGACCGCGCCGACCTATCCCGTGCGCCTGCCGAGTTCGGGCGGAGAGGTGATCATTCCGTCGCGCGGCGGGCAGCACGCCCACGACGAGGTCGGCTACGCCCCGGCGCGGCGGGCGGGGGACACGCTGTATGTCTCGGGCGCGATCGTGTTCCGGGCGGAGGGCGAGGGGACCGACGCGGCGGCCTTCGAGGCGCAGGTGCGGCGGACGCTGACGAACCTGAACCGCACCCTGACGGCGGCGGGCGCCAGCTTCGACGACGTGGCTCTGATCAACAGCTTCCATGTCTGGGAAGGGCCGGACTTCGCGGGTTCGAGAATGGAGCAGATCGAGATCATCGCCCGGGTCTGGCGCGAGTTCTCGCAGGGACCCAGGCCGGCGTGGACGGCGGTGGGCACGACCGGGCTGCTGGGCCAGGGCGGCATCGTCGAGATCCAGCTGACGGCGCATTCGCCGGCCGCGACCGACTGACGGACCGCTTGCGGAGGAAGGCCGGGCGCGGCAGTGATGCCCGGTGAACAGACAATCCCTCATCATCGACTGCGACCCGGGCGTGGACGACGCCGTGGCGCTGATGCTCGCCTTCGGGGCGGGCGAGTTCGAGCTGCTGGCCGTAACCGCCGTGGGCGGAAACGTGCCGGTGGAGAAGACGGCGCGGAACGCGCGGATGCTGCGCCAGATCGCCGGGCGCGGGGACGTGCCGGTGTTCGCGGGCGCCGACCGGCCGTTGCGGCGCGAGCCGGCGGGGGCGGGTGAGTTCCACGGGGCCGAGGGGCTGGGCGACCTGACGCCGTTCGAGCCGGATGCTCCGTGCACGGAAGGTCATGCGGTCGACGCCATCGTCGAGCGGGTCATGGCGCGGCCCGAGGGGTCTGTCGCGATGGCGGTGATGGGGCCGTTGACCAATCTGGCGCTGGCCCTGCGCCGGGAGCCGGCGCTGGCGGCGCGGCTGGGACCGGTGGCCGTCATGGGCGGGGCGCGGTCCGAGGGCGGCAACATCACGGCCTCGGCGGAATTCAACATCTGGGCCGATCCGGATGCGGCGGCCGAGGTGCTGGCCAGCGGCTGCGACGTGGTGCTGTTCGGGCTGGACGCCACCCATCAGGTGCGGGCGACCGAGGGGCGGATCGCGACGCTGGAGGGCCTGGGAACGGCGAAGGCGGACACGGCGGCCTCGATGATGCGGTTTTCGCAACGGATCGAGCGCGAGATCGTCGGCTGGGACGCGCCGCCGGTGCATGATCCGTGTCCGGTGGCCTGGCTGCTGCGGCCTGGGCTGTTCGAATTGGCGTCGTGCCGGATACAGGTGGAGACGGAAAGCGAGCTGACCCGGGGGCATACGGCGGTGGAGTTCCGCGAGGAGATGGGGGGCGGGCTGCCGCACCGCTGGGCGACCTCGGCGGACGCGGACGGGGTGTTCGCCCTGATCGCGGAGAAGTGCGCATGAGGTGGGCGGCCTCCTCCACCGCTTCGCGGTCCCCCACGCCCTTGGGGGGAGGAAAATGAGGATCACCGTCGTCGGCTCGATCAACCTCGATCTGGTCGCCAGCGCGCCGCACCTGCCGCGGGCCGGGGAGACGGTGACCGGGGCGACGCTGGCGCGGCATCCGGGCGGCAAGGGGGCCAACCAGGCGTTGGCGGCGCGGCGGCTGGGGGCGGAGGTGTGCCTGATCGGCCGGGTCGGGGACGACGCCATGGCCGACGAGGCGACGGCGCTGCTGGAGGCGGACGGCGTCGACCTGTTGGAGGTGGACACCGATGCGTCGGCGCCGACCGGGGTCGCCCTGATCGCGGTCGATCCGTCGGGCGAGAACCAGATCGTGGTGGCGGCGGGGGCCAATCACCGGGTCGGAGCGGAGCAGCTTCCGGCGCGGATCGAGGGGCCGCTGATCCTGCAGCTGGAAGTGCCGATCGAAGCCGTGGAAGCGGCGGTCGGGCGGGCCACGGACTTCGTCTGCGTCAACCTGGCTCCGGCGGAGACGGTCTCGGATCAGCTGCTGCGGCGGGCCGACCTGATCGTGGTCAACGAGACCGAGGCGGCCTTCTACGGCGACATCCTGCACCAGGGCGGCGGCCGGGTGGTGACGACGCTGGGCGCCAGGGGCGCGGTGATGCACCAGCGCGGGGCCGAGATCGCCCGGGCCGCGCCGCCGAAGGTGACGGCGGTGGACGCGACGGGGGCGGGGGACGCCTTCGTCGGCGCGATCTGCGTGGCCTTGCTCGAAGGCATGGAGCCGGAGGCGGCGCTGCGCTTCGCCTGCGCGGCGGGGGCGATCGCGGCGACCCGGCCGGGGGCCCAGCCGTCGCTGCCGACCCGGGCCGAGGTCGAGGCGCTGCTGGGTTAGCGGGCCCGGAAGGCGGCGATGGCGTCGACGGTCTTGCGCACCTGGGCCTCGATGGCGGCCCAGTCGCCGGCCTTGACGGCGGCGTCGGTGACCAGTTTCGAGCCCATGCCCGCGGCGACGATGCCGGAACCGAACCATTTGGCGATCGAGGCCTCGTCAGGGTCGACGCCGCCGGTCGGCATGATCTTGGTCCAAGGCATCGGGCCGAGCACCGCCTTGACGAAGTCGGGGCCGCCGACGCTGGCGCCGGGGAACAGTTTGACGATCTCGCAGCCCAGTTCATGGGCCTGGCCGATCTCGGTGACCGAGCCGCAGCCCGGGAAATACGCGGTCATGCGCCGGTTGCAGACGCGGGCGACCTCGGGAACCAGGCAGGGGCTGACGACGAAGCGGGCCCCACGGTTGAGGTAGAGGGCGGCCGTGCCGGCGTCGACGACCGAGCCGATGCCCAGGATGATGTCGGGGTCGGTGCGCTGGAGTTCACGGGCGATGTCGCCGAAGAGGTCGACGGCGAAGTCGCCGCGATTGGTGAACTCGATCGCCCTGGCCCCGCCGCGGGCGCAGGCGCGGATGACGCTGAGGCTGACCTCGGGGTCCGGGTGGTAGAAGACGGGGGCCACGCCCTGGCTCTCGAGGGCGGTGAGGACGGCGAGGCGGTCGTGGCGCATGGGTTACCCTTATCCGCTCATCCCGGCGAAAGCCGGGACCCAGTGCTGTGGAGGACCGGTGTCGCCGGTGTCGGCCCCCTCCATATCCCACCCGACCGGCAACACGAAAGGACCGGGTCCCGGCTTTCGCCGGGATGGGCGGAACTTATTGTTTCGCCGCAGGCCGCTCAGGGCGCGGCCGAGGCGGGTTCGGCGCGAACGCCGTCCTCGACCTCGTTCAGGGCTCCGAGCTCGCCCCGTTCGCGGGCCTTGCGGCCGTAGACGAACTCGAACACCGGCGAGGCCATCAGGGTGGTGATGATGGCCATCAGCACCAGCATGGAGAACAGGGCGGGGCCGATGATGCCGCGCTGAAGGCCGATGTTGATGATGATCAGCTCCATCAGGCCGCGGGCGTTCATCAGGGCGCCGATGCCCATGGCCGTGGCGTTGTCCTGACCCGTCAGGCGGGCGGCGGCCCAGCAGGCGACGCCCTTGGCGAGGATGGAGCCCGCCAGGATCACGAGGGTCACGGCCAGGAGGCCGAGGTTGTTGACCATGGTCAGCTGCGTATTGAGACCCGAGAAGGTGAAGAACATCGGCAGCAGGACGACGACCGCGAACGGCTCGAGCTGCCGCTTCAGCTCGGCAGCCAGGAAGCCGCGCGGCATGACGCAGCCGAGGATGAAGCCGCCGAAGACCGCGTGAATGCCGATGGCGTCCATGGCGAAGGCGCAGAGCATGAACAGGATCAGCACGATGCCCAGCAGGCCGGGCGACAACTTCTGTTCGCGCTCGGCGATGCGCGCGAGCGGGGCCAGCAGGCGCGGGCCCATCGTGAGCATGAAGGCGACGAAGGCGAGGCCGCCGACGATGGCCTTGACCGCGACCATGGGCCCGGCCCCGAAGGTCGCGAGGACGATCGCCAGCACCGTCCAGGCGCCGGCGTCGTCGATGGCCCCGGCCGACAGCGACAGGGCCCCCAGCCGGGTGCCGCTGAGGCCGCGTTCATGGATGATGCGGGCCAGCATGGGGAAGGCGGTGATGGCGATGGCCGCGCCCGTGAACAGGGTGGCCTGCATGACGTTGATGCCCTCGCCGAACAGGCCAAGGCTGAGCAGCCAGGGTGCGATGGCGACGGCCACGAGGAAGGGCGCGGCCATCCCCGAGAGGGAGACGGCGGCGGCGCTGACGGCGTTGGTCCTGAAATGCTCGCGCTGGAAGCCGAGGCCGACCAGGAACATGTAGAGGCCGACGCCCATCTGGGCGCCGACGAAGAGGACGTCTTTCGAGTCTTTCGGGAACAGGGCGGCCTGGATGTCCGGGGCGAGCAGCCCGAACAGCGACGGTCCGAGGATGACGCCGGCGATCATCTCGCCGACCACCTGCGGCTGGCCCAGCCAGCGCTTCACCGCCCAGCCGACGGCGCGGCAGGCGGCGATGATCACCGCCATCTGGAGGAAAAAGACCACGCTGAGTTCGGCCGGCGTCATGACGGATACCCCCTATGCAGGCCGCCTCTGTCGAGCGGTCTGGCCACCGAAGCTATGCCTGGGGCCAAGGCACCGTCCAGCAGAATTGTCAGACAAATAGACGGTGCGATCAGCCCGGTGGCCGGGCCAGGTCCGCGATCCGCTTCACCAGCGCGCTGTCCTTATCGAAGAACGGGTCGAGCACGGTGAAATGATTGAGGCCCGGCAACGCCTCGTAGCGGGTCTCGACGCCCCTGGCGCCCCAGAGGTCGGCCATCATTTTCGACTGGCGCAGGAACTCCGGGCTCTCGTCGGCGCCGACGACGCAGTCGAGCACCGTGCCGCCGGGGGTCGAGCCGTCGGGGACGGGCCAGTGGATCGGGGACAGGGCGGCGGCTTCCGCCTGGTCGAGGCGCAGGGCGATGTTGAGCGAGGTCGGGATCAGGGGGGCGAGGTCGAAGACGCCGCTGATGGCGACGGCGGCGGAGGCGCGACCCTCGCTGAGGAGGCAGGCGGCCATGTGGCCGCCGGCGGAATGGCCGAAGACGGCGGGGCGGGCGCCTGTACGGGCGCGGACGGCGTCGGCGGCGGCGCGGACCTGACCGAGGATGCGGCCGAGGCGCACGGCGGGGGCGAGGTCATAGGACGGGATGGCGAGGCTGACGCCGCGGGCGAGGAGCGCCGGGGCGAGGCCGGAGAACCAGCTGCGATCCAGCGCCTGCCAGTAGCCGCCGTGCAGGAAGACGGCGACGGGCGCATCGTCGCCGGCGGAGAACAGGTCCATGACCTCGCGCTCGCCGGGACCGTAGGCGATCTCGAGCGGCGGCCAGGCGGCGCGGGCGGCCCCGGAGGCGTCCCGCCAGCGCAGCATGACGGCCTGATGGTCGGGCACGCGGGCGCGATTGTTGTACTCGGCCTCGAGATCGATCGCCGCTTCGCCCTTACCCGCCACGCTGTCATCCGCTAGACACGCCCTCAAGAAACCGGAGGGACCGCCGCCATGATGACCGCCATCTTCGTCTTCATCAAATGCGAGCTGGGCCACGCCAACGACGTGGCGGCGGACGTGGTGGACAATGTCGAGCACGTCTCTGAAGTCTATTCGACCTCGGGCCAGTACGACCTGCTGGCCAAGTTCCAGCTGCCGAAGGACATGGACATCGGCACCTTCGTGACCAGGTCGGTGCAGACGCGGGCGAACATCCGCGACACCTTCACGGTGATCACCTTCTCGCCGTTCCTGCCGACGAAGTGAAACCGATCCGGAGGTGACGCTACGTCACCGGTGAATCGCTGCTAACGTCCTCGCGACGGAGGCCCGGATGAGCGATCTCGAAACCTTTCGCGCGGAGACGCGGGCGTGGCTGGAGGCGAACTGCCCCGCCGAGTGCCGCGGGCCGGTGGCCAGCGACGAGGACCGGGTCTGGGGCGGGCGCAACGCGACGTTTCCGACGCCGGCGCACAAGGTCTGGCTTGAGCGGATGGGCGCGCGCGGCTGGACGGCGCCCGAGTGGCCGAAGGCATACGGCGGCGGCGGACTGAGCCGCGAGGAGGCCAAGGTGCTGGCCTCCGAGATGAGCCGCATCGACGCCCAGGCGCCGCTGGCCAGTTTCGGCGTTTGGATGCTGGGCCCGGCGCTGCTGGCGTTCGGGACCGAGGAGCAGAAGCAGCGCTTCCTGCCGGAGATCGTGCGCGGCGAAATCCGCTGGTGCCAGGGCTATTCCGAGCCGGGCGCCGGGTCGGATCTGGCGGCGGTGCAGACCCGCGCGGAGGATCGCGGCGACCACTGGATCGTCAACGGCCAGAAGGTGTGGACCAGCTATGCCGACAAGGCGGACTGGATCTTCTGCCTGGTGCGGACCGATCCGGCGGCGCCGAAGCACCTGGGCATTTCGTTCGTGCTGTTCGACATGACGACGCCGGGCGTGTCGACGCGGCCGATCACCCTGATCAGCGGCAAGAGCCCGTTCTGCGAGACCTTCTTCGACGACGTGCGGGTCGAGAAGGCCAACCTCGTCGGGACGCTGAACCGCGGCTGGGACGTGGCCAAGCATCTGCTGGCCCATGAGCGGACCATGATCGGGGCTATGGGCGAGGTCGGCGGCGGACGCCCGCTGGGCCAGGTGGCTACGGGATCGATCGGGCTGGACGACGACGGGCGGCTGGACGAGCCTATGCTCCGGGCCCGGATCGCCGAGCTGGAGGTCGACGCGGCGGCGTTCCGGCTGGCCATGGAGCGGGCGGGGGATCAGATGAAGGCGGGGCAGGCGCATCCGGCCATCGCCTCGATGCTGAAATACTACGGCTCGGAGCTGAACAAGCGGCGGCACGAGTTGCTGATGGCGGCGGGCGGATCGGATGCGCTCGAATGGGAGGGCGAGCGGTCCCGCGAGGGGGCGATGGCCCGCGACTGGCTGAGGACCAAGGCCAATTCGATCGAGGGCGGGACCAGCGAGATTCAGCTGAACATCATCGCCAAACACCTGCTGCAACTGCCGGGGGCGTAGGCATGCCGCTGATCCTGACCGAAGAGCAGATGATGCTGAAGGCGGCCGCGGACGGCTTCCTGGCGGAGAACGCGCCGATCGCGCACCTGCGCAAGCTGCGCGACAGCCGCGATGCGGACGGCGTGTCGCGCGAGCTGTGGCGGGCGTTCGGGGAGATGGGGTTTGCCGGGGTCGTCATCCCCGAGGAACACGGCGGCTCGGGCCTCGGGGCGGTCGAGGCGGGCGTGATCGCCGAGGCGCTGGGGCGGACGCTGACGCCGTCGCCGTTCCTGGGCTCGGGCGTGCTGGCGGCGAGGGTGCTGACGGGCGGCTCCGGAGAGCAGCAGGCGGCGTGGCTGCCGCGGATCGCGGCGGGCGAGGCCATCGTCGCGCTGGCCGTGGACGAAGGGCCGAAGCATGCGCCGGCGCGGATGGCGGCGACGGCCGAGCGGTCGGGCAACGGCTTCCGGCTCAACGGGGCCAAGGGGTTCGTGCTGGACGGCCATGTCGCCGACGCGCTGATCGTAGCGGCGCGGACGGAGGAGGGGATCGGGCTGTTCCTCGTCGATCCGTCCACGGACGGCGTGACCGTCGAGCGGACGGTGATGGTCGATGCGCACAATGCGGCGCGGGCGACGTTGACCGATGTCGAGGTCGACGCGGACGCGCTGATCGGTTCGGTCGAGGGCGGCGAGGCGCTGCTGGAGGGGGCGTTGAATCTGGGCCGGGCCTGCGCGGCGGCGTCGCTGGCGGGGGCGGGGGACCAGGCCTTCCAGACCACGCTGGACTATCTGCGGACACGCAAACAGTTCGGGAAATTCATCGGCGAGTTCCAGGCGCTGCAGCACCGGGCGGCGCATCTGTTCAGCGAGATCGAGATCGCCCGGGCGGCGGTGATGGGGGCGTTGCAGGCGCTGGACGAGGGGCGGGAGAGCGCCCCTCTGGCCGTGTCCGTGGCCAAGGCCAAGGCCGGACGCGTGGCCGAACTGGCGGTGCAGGAGGCGGTGCAGATGCACGGCGGCGTCGGCATGACCGACGAGTTCGATGTCGGCCTGTTCATGAAGCGGGTGCGCGTGCTGAACGAACTGCTGGGCGACGCGGGCTTCCATCAGGAGCGGATGGCGCGAAGCCAGGGGTTCTGACAGGATCAAGGGATGCTGTTCCTGGCCTTTGCCCTCGCCATCCTCGTTCCAGAGGACCCGCAGGTGGTCGATGGCGTTATCGTCCGGCCGCAATGGGTTCAAACACCGACGGCTGGGCAGATGACGCCCGATGTTGGCCGGACCGACTACAATCCTGTGGGCACGGTCGAGCTGACCTGTTCGGTCCTGGAAGGTGGCGGCCTGGACGATTGCCGCATCAACTCCCTCCCCGTCGCCTATCCGGAGTTGGGTAGGGTGGCGTTTGACGCGTCTGAGCATTTCCGACACGCGGCCCGGCTCGAGAACGGCGAGACGGCGGCCGGCCTGAGCGTTCGGCTGAAGCTGCGTTGGGAGCTTCCCGAGGACTGAGCGGGGTGGCTTGGCCGGAGCCGGGACGCTAAACCTGCCCACGGGAGACGACGCACCATGACGACGCGAGCCAACGCGCCTGCCTATATGCCGGGGTTCGGCAATCATTTCTCGACCGAGGCGGTCCCCGGCGCCTTGCCCGAGGGACGGAATTCGCCGCAGCGGACGCCGATGGGGCTGTATGCGGAGCAGCTGTCGGGGACCGCGTTCACCGCGCCGCGCGGCGAGAACCGGCGGTCGTGGCTGTACCGGTTGAGGCCGTCGGCGCAGCATCCGGCCTACAAGCCGTTCCGGCAGGGACTGGTGCGGTCAGGGCCGTTCCACGAGGCGCCGCCCTCGCCGAACCGGATGCGCTGGGACCCGTTGCCGATGCCGACCGAACCGACCGACTGGGTCGAGGGGCTGGTGACCTATGGCGGCAACGGCGACCCGGAAACGGGCGCCGGGACGGGCATCCATCTGTATGCCGCGAACCGGTCGATGACCGACCGGGTGTTCTATTGCGCCGACGGCGAGCTGCTGATCGTGCCGCAGCAGGGCGAGCAGGTCTTCGTCACCGAGATGGGGCGGATCAACGCCCGGCCCGGCGAGATCGTGGTCATCCCGCGCGGGGTGCGGTTCCGGGTCGAGGTGTCGGGGCCGGTGCGCGGCTATGTCTGCGAGAACTACGGCGCGGCCTTCCGCCTGCCGGACCTGGGGCCGATCGGCTCGAACGGCCTGGCCAATCCGAGGGATTTCCAGACCCCCGTGGCGGCGTTCGAGGACGTCGACCGCCAGACCGAATGCGTGCAGAAATTCGGCGGGCGGCTGTACGCCACGACCTTCGACCACAGCCCGCTGGACGTGGTCGGCTGGCACGGCAACAACGCGCCGTACAAGTATGACACGGCCCGGTTCAACACGATCGGCACGGTCAGTTTCGACCATCCGGATCCGTCGATCTTCACGGTGCTGACCTCGCCCAGCGACACGGCGGGCGTGGCCAACGCCGACTTCGTGATCTTCCCGCCGCGCTGGATGGTGGCCGAGGACACCTTCCGGCCGCCGTGGTTCCACCGCAACGTGATGAGCGAGTTCATGGGGCTGGTGCACGGCGAGTACGACGCCAAGGAGGGCGGGTTCGCGCCGGGCGGGGCCAGCCTGCACAATTGCATGAGCGGACATGGACCGGACCAGGCGTCGTACGACAAGGCGGTGGCGGCCGAGCTGAAGCCGGTGAAGATCGAGAACACCCTGGCCTTCATGTTCGAGACGCGGATGCCGATCCGCACCACGGAATGGGCGCAAAGCTCGCCGACCATGCAACTGGACTACGACGACGTATGGACGGGTTTCGAGAAGGGCCGCGTGACATGAAGCGTTTGATGATGGTCGCGGCGCTGTTGGCGGCGGCGGCGTGCCAGCCGATGCCGGCGGCGGACGGCGGCAAGACCGACCTGGCCGAGGCGGCGCCGGCGGTTCAGACCCAGGCGGACGAGGCGGCGGCCTGCGCGGCCCGGGGCGGCAAGATGCTGCCGCAGGGACGGATGCAGACGATGCGCTGCGTGGTCTCCTATACGGATGCCGGACGGCGCTGCACCGACGGCGACCAGTGTCAGGGCGACTGCCGGGTCGAGGACGTTGGGGAGGCGCCGCGCGCCGGGGCCGCCGCGGTCGGCCAATGCCAGGTCACCAGCAGCCGGTTCGGCTGCTACACCACCGTCGAGGACGGCAAGGCCCAAGCCACGATCTGCGTCGACTGAGCCGATGCATCCGGCGGCGAGCGGCGGCGTTGCCGTGACATGACCCTGCCCGAGATCGCGGCCCTGCTGGGCCTGAACCTGGCCTTGATCCTCGTGGCGATGGCGGCGCTGTGGGCGGCGGCCGGTCGGGGACGGCGGATCGGCTTCATCGACGGCGTCTGGCCCCTGGGAATGGTCGCGCTGGCCGGGACGACCTTTCTGCTCACCGAGGGCGATCCCGTCCGGAAGGGGCTGCTGCTGTGGCTGGTGGCGATCTGGGCCGCGCCGCAGGCGTGGCGGCGACTGTCGCCGGCGTCGCGCAGCGAGGCGGATGAACGGTACGCCCGGATGGTCGAGGTGCGGGCCGCCCGCTTCGGCTGGAGACGGGGCGTCGTGTCGCTGTTGCTGGTCTTCCTGCCACAGGGCGTGCTGGCGTGGCTGACCGCCCTGCCGGTACAGCTGGGGCAAGTCAGTTTCCTGCCGCCTGTGGGCTGGATCGGCTGGGCCGGGGCGGTGCTGGCGGTGGCGGGGATCGGGCTCGAGGGGTGGGGCGCTCTCAGGCTGGCGGCGCCGCGGAAGTCCCCCAACGCCGACGCGCAATCGGGCAAGGGGCCGCCGCGATGGCTGCGCCGTCCCGATTATCTGGGCGACGTGGCGGTGTGGTGCGGCCTGTTCCTGATCGCTGCCGAGACCGGGCCGGGCCGGTGGTCGGTCATCGGACCGGTCTTCCTGACGCTGGCCCTGGTTCACTGGGCCCGAACGGAAAACCCCCGCCGCGTGGGCGACGGGGGCTGACCGTTCCAAGGTTCGACACGCGGGTCATGAATCCCGCATGGAGAAGCCCTTAGTGCGACGGGTTGGCGGTCGACGGCGAGGTGTTCGGCGTGTTCTCGGTCGTCATGCCGCCGTCGGCGTTGCCGGCTTGTTGCTCGATCGCGTCGGCCTTCTCGTTGAGCGCGGTCTCGGCGGCTTCCGTCGGAGCAGCAGCGGCCTGCTCTTCCAGGGCGTCCGCCTGGACTTCAGCGGTCTTGTCGGCCTGGCTTTCGCAGGCGGCGACGCCGGCGAGGGCGAAGGCGGCGGCGGTGGCGATGATCAGCTTACGCATGGTGGGTTCCTTCCACAGTGGAGCCCGAATAATGCGTCGCTTCGAAATTGGTTCACGTCCGCGTGACTTACCCGTGAGAATCTTCGTCAGCCGGCCTCGGCGAAGGCTACGCGGGCCGCGCCGAGCAGGGCCGCGTGCTTGTGCAGGATGACGTGGGTGGGGATGGCGGCCATGTAGTCAGTGAACCGGCCCTTGCGCTCGAAGCGCTCGCGGAAGGGGCTGGCCTGCAGGAAGGGCAGGATGAGCGGGGCGATGCCGCCGGCGATATAGACGCCGCCGCGGGCGCCGGTGGTCAGGGCGATGTCGCCGGCCACAGCCCCGAGGATGGCGCAGAACCGGGCCAGGGTGGCGCCGCAGGCGCTGCGCGGATCGGCCAGGGCCTCTTCAGTGATCTGGGCCGGGTCCTCGATGTGGGTCTCGCGCCCGTCGATCTCGGCCAGGGCGCGGTGCATGTTGAGCAGGCCCGGACCGCAGATCAGCCGCTCGATCGAGACGCGGTCGTAGCGGCGGCGCAGGATGCGCAGGATCTCGTCCTCGATCGGGTCGCCGGGGGCGAAACAGGCGTGGCCGCCCTCGGACGGCATGGCCATCTCGCGTCCGTGGAAGTCGCGGATCAGGGCCGAGACGCCGAAGCCGGTGCCGGGGCCGAGCACGGCGATGGCGGATTCCGGGTCGCCTTCCTCTGGGCCGCCCAGCGAGGCCAGTTCGTCCCGGGGGACGACGCCCGCGCCCCAGGCGAGGGCCTCGAAGTCATTGATCAGCCGCACCGGATTGAGGCCGAGCGTGCCGAGCTCCTCCTCGGACACCCGCCACGGCGAGTTGGTCAGGTCGATGGCCCCGTCGGTGACCGGTCCGGCCACGGCGATGACCCCGGAGGTCGGCTTGGTCTCGCAGCCGTCGACGAAGGCCTTCACGCCGCTGAGGAAGGTCGGATGGTCCGCCCCCTTGAAGCTCTGGTGATGTTCGAGCACCGGCTTGCCGTTGACCATGTGGGCGATGGCGAAGCGGGCGTTGGTGCCGCCGACGTCCCCGACCAGCAACGTCTTGTCCCAGGCGATGGTCATCAGATTTCTTCCCTATCGTTCGCCACGCGGCGGCTCTCTGCTTGAGGGAGCATCAGGCGTCGACCGCGCGGTCGACGAGGTTCGGATCGGGCTGGCTGTCGTTCCAGGCCCCGTCGCCGGCGGGCGTGACGAAACAGACCGACGCGCCCTCCTCGGCCGTCGAGACGACGTGGCGGAAGGCGCCGAACAGCTCGCGGCCGTAGCCCCAGGCCGAGCCGGCGGCGTGCTCGCGAGACCGGATCGCGGCCGGACGGGCGGACAGGTCGACGTCGACGGTGGTCAGCACCCCGGCCTCGGGATCGAGCCGGATGACGTCGCCGTCGCGGACCCGGCCCAGCATGCCGCCGGCCAGGGCCTCGGGCGAGACGTGGATGGCCGCCGGCGTCTTGCCCGAGGCGCCGGACATGCGGCCGTCGGTGACGAAGGCGACCTTGAAGCCCTTGTCCTGCAGCACGCCGAGGGCGGGGGACAGGCTGTGCAGCTCGGGCATGCCGTTGGCCTTCGGGCCCTGGAAGCGCAGCACCACGACGACATCGCGATCGAGCTTGCCGTCCTTGAAGGCCTGCAGGGCGTCTTCCTGGGTTTCGAAGACGGCGGCGGGGGCTTCGACCACGCGGTTCTCCGGCTTGACCGCCGAGACCTTGATGACGGCGCGGCCGAGGTCGCCCTGGACCAGGCGCAGGCCACCCTCGCGGTCGAACGGATCGGAGGCCGGGCGGAGAATGTCCGTGTCCAGACTCTCGGCGACGCCGTCGCGCCAGACCAGCTGGCCGTCGACCAGCGACGGCTCCTGGAAATAGTGGTGGATGCCCGGGCCCATGATGGTCTGGACGTCAGTGTGGATGTTTCCGGCTCCGGCCAGTTCGCGGGCCACGAAGGCGACGCCGCCGGCGGCCTGGAAGGCGTTCACGTCGGCCGAACCGTTGGGATAGACCCGGGCCAGCAGCGGGGTCACCGACGACAGCTGGTCCATGTCGGTCCAGTCGATCAGCACGCCGGCGGCGCGCGCCATGGCCACAAGATGGATGGCGTGGTTGGTGGAGCCGCCGGTGGCGAGCAGGGCGACGATCATGTTGACGATCGCCTTCTCGTCGATGACGTCGGCCATGCGGCCCTCGCCCGAGCGGGCCAGCTCGACCGCGCGCCTGGCCGCCGCGGCGGTCAGGGCGTCGCGCAGGCCGGTCTCCGGATGGACGAAGGCGGTCGAGGGCAGGTGCAGGCCGCCGAGCTCCATCATCATCTGGTTGGAGTTGGCGGTGCCGTAGAAGGTGCAGGTGCCGGGCGAGTGGTAGGAGCCGATCTCGCTTTCGAGGAGCGTGGCCCGGTCGACCTTGTTCTGGGCGTAGAGGGCGCGGACGCGGGCCTTCTCCGCATTCGGAATGCCGCTGGGCATCGGACCGGCGGGGGCGAAGACCACCGGCAGGTGGCCGAAGGCCAGCGAGCCCATGAACAGGCCGGGCACGATCTTGTCGCAGACGCCCAGGGCGATGACGGCGTCGAAGGCGTCGTGGGTCAGGGCCACGCCGGTGGACATGGCGATGACGTCGCGGCTGAACAGCGACAGCTCCATGCCGGGGCGCCCCTGGGTGACCCCGTCGCACATGGCGGGCGTGCCGCCGGCGACCTGGGCCGTGGCGCCGAGCTCGCGGGCCGCCTCGCGGATGATGTGTGGAAAGCGCTCGAACGGCTGATGGGCCGAGAGCATGTCGTTGTAGGCGGTGACGACGCCGACGTTGGGGGCCTTGCCACCCATGGCCGTGAGCTTGTCGGCGATGGTCTGGCCGGCGAAGGCGTGGGCCCAGTTGGCGCAGCTCAGCTTGGCGCGGCCGACGCCGGACACGGCGGCGGCGTCCATGCGGCGCAGATAGTCGGTACGGGTGGCGCGCGAGCGCTCGACGATGCGGGCGGTGACCTCGGCGACGACGGGATTGAGGGCAGGCATCAGGTCTTCTCCGTCCACAGGACTTCGAGCGGGACCTTGTGGGCCAGCAGGGCCGCGATCGGCTGGATAGCCGGGTCGCCCGCCGCCTCGCGTTCGAACACGGAACGTTTGGCGGCGCCGGTCAGGGCCAGGACGACGCGGCGGGCGCCGGTCAGGTAAGGCAGGTTGATCGACAGGCGCTCGAGGCTCGGGGCCGCGCCGTCACGGCCCTGGGGCACGCCCAGCACCGTCGGCGGCAGGGCCGGGGAGAGCAGGGTCTTCAGGGTCGGGCTGTTCGGGAACATCGAACAGATATGGCCATCCTCCCCCATGCCGAGAAGGACCGCGTCCAGACGTCCGCCCTCGGCCGCGAGGGCGTGGCCGGCGAGGGCCGCGGACCGGTCGACGGTCACCGACGGATGGTAGAGCGGCGTGAAGCGGGCGGCGGCGGCGGGGCCGGTCAGCAGGGCCCGCTTGATCAGGGCTGCGTTGGAGTCCGGCGAACTTTCCGGGACGTAGCGCTCGTCGACGAGGGTGACGACGACCTTCGACCAGTCCAGCGGAGCCTCCGCGAGACGGGTGTAGATCGGCGAGGGGGTCGAGCCCCCGGAGCCGGCGAAGACGGCCTTGCCGGTTTCCGCGAGGGCGGTCGCCAGCGCGTCGGCGAGCCGGACAGCGCAGGCGTCGGCCCAACCGGCGGCGTCGGGGAAGGTTTCGATCTCACGCATCGCCCGAATTCCACGCGCGGCCGGTGCGGGACAACAGCAGATCGGCGGCTTCTGGGCCCCAGGTTCCGGCGACGTAGTCGTGCGGCTTGAAGGCGGCGTCGGACCAGGCCTCGGAAACCTCGTCGACCCATTTCCAGGCCTGTTCCGCCTCGTCGCGGCGGACGAACAGGGTGGAGTCGCCGGCCAGGGCGTCGAGCAACAGCCGCTCGTAGGCGATGCGCCGGCGGGGCGGGGCGGCGTTCCGGTCGTTCTGGCCCCACGACAGGCTCATGCGGATGGGCTGCAGCTGCATGCGCTGGTCTAGGCCGGGCTTCTTGTTCATCACCGACAGGGAGATGTCCTCCTCCGGCTGCAGCGCGATGACCAGCCGGTTGGCCTGGATCTCGCCGCGTTCGGCGCGGTCGAAGATGGAGTGGGGCAGCGGCTTGAACTGGATGACGATCTCGGTGCGCTTCTCGGGCAGGCGCTTGCCGGTGCGCATGAAGAAGGGCACGCCCGCCCAGCGCCAGTTGTCGATGTCGGCGCGGATGGCGACGAAGGTCTCGGTATCGGACGCCGCGCCGCGCTCCTCGTCATAGCCCTTGACCGGCTCGGCCTCGACCACCCCGGCGACGTACTGGCCGCGCACGGTGACCCGTTCGGCCTCCTCGTGCGTGATCGGACGGAGCGAGCGCAGCACCTTGACCTTCTCGTTGCGGACCGAGTCCGGGTCGAGATCGGAGGGCGGCTCCATGGCCACGAGGCAGAGCAGCTGGAGCATGTGGTTCTGGAGCATGTCGCGCAATGCTCCGTACTCGTCGTAATAGGGCCAGCGGTCGCCGACGCCGACGGTCTCGCCGACCGTGATCTGGACGTGGTCGATCGACAGGTTGTTCCACAGCGGTTCGAAGATGGTGTTGCCGAAGCGCAGCGCGATCAGGTTCTGGACCGTCTCCTTGCCGAGGTAGTGGTCGATGCGGAAGACCTGGTTCTCGGAGAAGGCGTCGGCCACCGCGTCGTCGATCTGGCGGAAGGTCTCGAGATCGCGGCCGATCGGCTTCTCCAGCACGACCCGGTCCTCGGGCTCGGCCAGGCCCGCGGCGCGCATGGCGGTGACGATCCGGGCGTAGAGAGAGGGGGACACGGCCAGGAAGGAGGTGCAGGCGCCCTCGCCGACCTTGTCCTTGAGCGGCTTGAGGCTTTCGGCCGAGGTGGCGTCGACGGCCAGATAGTCGAGCCGGGCCTCCATGCGGGCCCAGGCCGCGGCGTCCCAGGCATTGTCGGCTTTGGCCTTGGCTTCAACCGACTGGCGGACCTTGGCGACATAGTCGTCGCGGCTCTCCTCGGA
This sequence comes from Brevundimonas sp., assembly GCF_035626975.1. Lineage (GTDB taxonomy): Bacteria > Pseudomonadota > Alphaproteobacteria > Caulobacterales > Caulobacteraceae > Brevundimonas. Next base: position 52,078 of record NZ_DASPMQ010000054.1, on the reverse strand, counting down.
GCGGGCCGCGCCGATGATCTTGAGGCCGTCCGGCAGCAGGCCGTCGTGCTCAAGGAAATAGAGCGAGGGCAGGAGCATCCGCATGGCGAGGTCGCCGCCGCCGCCAAACAGCACCAGGGCCGCCATCCGCTCTCCTTCTCTGTTGTCCAAGCCTAGCCGGCCGTTTGTCTGGCTGCTTCCGCCCGCTGAGCCAAGACGTCGAGGACGTCCTGAAACACCATGTTACGGGCGCGGAGCAGCACCAGCAGATGATAGATCAAATCCGCGGCCTCGGATGCGAGTTCCGCATCGGGTCCGGCGGCGCCGGCCAGGGCGGTCTCGACGCCCTCCTCGCCGACCTTCTGGGCCGCGCGCTTGGGCCCTTCGGCGAGCAGGCGGGCGGTCCAGCTTTCGGACGGATCGGCGGCGGCGCGGGCGGCGATGGCGGCCTCCAGTCGGGCGAGGCGGCCCAGCCCCGGGGCGTCCTCGTCGCCGAAGCAGCTGATCCGGTTCAGGTGGCAGGCGTTCCCGACCGGCCGGACCTTGAGCACCAGGGCGTCAGCGTCGCAGTCGGGCGTGATCGAGACGACGGACAGCCGGTCGCCCGAGCTCTCGCCCTTGCGCCAGCGGCCGCCGCGCGAGCGCGAGAAGAAGGTGGCCTCGCCCGAGGCGATGGTCTCGTCGAGGGCGGCGCGGTCCATGTAGGCCAGGGTCAGCACCTGCAGGGTGGCGGAGTCCTGGACGACGACGGGGACCAGGCCGTCGGACTTGTCCCAGTCGAGGGTGGAGGGGTCGATCATGGTCTCACCTCGATGCCCGAGCCGGCGAGGAACGCCTTGAGGTCCGCAATCGCCAGCGAGCCCGTGTGGAAGACGCTGGCGGCGAGGGCGCCGGAGACGCCGGCCTGCTCGAACACGTCGCGGAAATGCGCGGCCTCGCCGGCCCCGCCCGAGGCGACCAGCGGGATGATCAGGCGCTCGCGTGCGGCGGCGAGCTGGGCGATGTCATAGCCGCGGCGGACGCCGTCCTCGTCCATGCAGTTGAGGACGATCTCGCCGGCGCCGAGCGCCTGCGCCTCGATGATCCAGTCGAGGGTGCGGCGGCCCGAACCGCGGCTGGCGGTCGGATCGCCGGTGTACTGGTGGACGAACCAGTCGTCGCCGGTGCGCTTCGAATCGACGCCGACGACGACGCACTGGGCGCCGAAGCGGTCGGCGAGTTCGGAGATCAGTTCGGGGCGTTCGAGGGCGGGCGAGTTGACCGAGACCTTGTCCGCGCCGTGATCGAGGCAGCGCCCCGCCTGTTCGACCGAGCGAATGCCGCCGGCGACGCTGAAGGGGATGTCGAGCAGGCGGGCGATGTTCTTCACCCAGCCGTAGTCGAGGGTGCGGCGCTCGGGCGAGGCGGTGATGTCGTAGAAGACCAGTTCGTCGGCGCCCTGGTCGCGGTAGCGGGCGGCGAGGTCGGCCGCGTCGCCCATGTCGACGTGGCCCTGGAAGCGGACGCCCTTGACCACGCGCCCGCCCTTGACGTCAAGGCAGGGGATGATGCGCCGGGCGGTCATGAGCGGGCTGTCTCCAGCGCCTGTTCGAGGGTGAACCGGCCTTCGTACAGGGCCCGGCCGACGATGGCCCCGGACGCGCCGACGGAGCGGGCGCCCGTGAGATCTGACAGATCGGCGACGCCACCGGAGGCCTGCAGCCACAGGTCGGGGCGACGCAGGTGAATCTCGGCCAGAAGGTCGAGGTTGGGGCCGGTGAGGGCGCCGTCGCGGCCGACGTCCGTGACCAGCAGGTGTTTCGCGGACCCCGGTGGGTAGCGGTCGAGCGCGGTCCACAGGTCGACGGCGGCGGCCTCGGTCCAGCCCTTGAGCGCCGGGATGTAGCGGTCGCCGTCGGCCTTCACGTCGATGGCCAGGGTGATGCGGTCGGGGCCGAAACGCTCCAGCCAGGCCGCGACCGCGTCGGGGTCGGAGACGGCGAGGGAGCCGACGACGACCCGGCTGACCCCGGCGTCGAGCAGGCGCTGGATGTCGTCGGCCGAGCGGACGCCGCCGCCGGACTGGATGCGGATGTCGATGGCGGAGGCCAGTTCGCCGATCAGGCCGTGCTGCATGGCTCGGCCCGCCTCGGCCCCGTCGAGGTCGACGATGTGGGCCCAGTCCGCCCCGGCGGCGGCGAAGGCGGCGAGCCGGGCGGCGGGATCGTCGTCGTAGCGGGTCACGGCGTCGAACCGGCCGTGCATCAGCCGCACGCAGACGCCGTCCCTCAGGTCGATGGCGGGATAGACGATCATGCCTGCAGCTCCAGGAAGTTGCGCAGGATGCGGGCGCCGGCGGCGGCGGAACGTTCCGGGTGGAACTGGCAACCCCAGCGGTTGCCGCTGCGGACCACGGCCGGAACCGGGCCGCCGTAGTCGGCGCGGGCCAGGGTGGCGTCGCCGTCGGGGCAGACGTAACTGTGCACGAAGTAGGCGTACGCTCCCTCGTCGACGCCTTCCAGCAGCGGATCGGGCCGGGCCATCGAGAGACGCGACCAGCCCATGTGCGGCACGGGGCGGTCGGGGGCGGGCTCGAGGCGCCGGACGGTTCCGGGGATGAGGCCGAGCATGTCGACGCCGTCGCCCTCCTCGCTGGTCCCGAACAGCAGTTGCTGGCCGAGGCAGACGCCGAGCAGGGGGCGGGAGAAGGCGCGGACCGGCTCGATCAGACCCAGGTCAGACAGGCGCGCCATGGCGTAACCCGCCGCGCCGACGCCGGGCAGGACCAGCCGTTCGGCATCGGCGACCTCGGCCGGGTCGGCGGTCAACCGGACGGTCGCGCCGAGCCGCTCCAGCGCGAACTGGACCGAGGCGACATTGCCGGCGCCGTAGGAGAGGACGGTGACTGTGGTCACAGCACCCCCTTGCTCGAGGGAACGACCTCGCCCTCGACGCGGATGGCCTGGCGCAGGGCGCGGCCGAAGGCTTTGTAGACCGCCTCGGTCTTGTGGTGGTCGTCGTCGCCGGTGACCGAGACGTGGATCGCCGCGCCGAGGTGCTCGGCCAGCGAGCGGAACACGTGCGCGGTCAGGTCGGTGCGATAATCGCCGATGAAGGGCGTGCTGAAGGTTCCCTCGAACACCGGGAAGGGCCGGCCGGACAGGTCGATGGAGACGGAGGCCCTGGCCTCGTCCATGGGCAGGACGAAGCCATAGCGGGCGATGCCGCGGCGTTCCCCGAGCGCCTGTTTCAGGGCCTGACCGAGGGCGATGGCCGAGTCCTCGATGGTGTGGTGCGGGTCGGTGTGCAGGTCGCCCTCGCACGACAGCCGCAGCGAGAAGCCGCCGTGGACCGCGATCTGCTCCAGCATGTGGTCGAAAAAGCCGACGCCGGTGGCGATGGCGACGGGGCCGGCGGCGTCGAGATCGACGGCGCAGACGATCCGGGTCTCTTTCGTGTCACGGACGGCCTGACCGGTGCGGTGCGGCCGGGTCGGGCCCGGGGCGAGGTCCAGCGCGGCAAGCAGACGGTCGTTGACCTCCGCGCGGGCGGAGACGGGCAGGCGCAGGCGGCCGTCGGCCCGCTCGGCCGGAACGCCGTAGCGTCTCAGGGCGGCAAGGACGGCGTCGGAATCGGACGGGCGGGCCATGATGACGGGGCCGAAGCCGGGCTCGACGACCATGGCTCGCGACAGGGCTTTCGTCAGCCGTTCGCGCTCGCCGCGGACAAGGGCGATCCGCTGCTGCGTCTCCATCATCCGGGAGGGATCCAGCGCCTGCAGGGCGAGCCGGACGGAAACCTCCGGCAGGGCATAGGGCTCAAGCACCGAGATCAGCCGGGCCAGCGTCGCCGGTTGGGCGAGGGCGGCGCCGACCCGGGCGCCGGCGAGGCCCCAGGCCAGCGAAAGACTGCGCAGCACGACGAGGTTGGCGTGATCGTCGATGACGGCGGCGGCGGAGGGCGCGGCGGCGAACTCGGCCAGACCCTCGTCGATGACCAGCAAGGCGGGGGCGACGCGCGCGGCCATCTCGCCGACGGCCTCGGGCGAGCCGAGGGCGCGCAGGATGACGGCGCCGGTTTCCGCGCCGGGCGAGGGGCGGGCGTAGAGGGTGGCCAGCGTTGCGTAGGGCTCGGCGTCGGGAGCCTGTACGGCAAGGCCGTCGCGGGCGGCGAGGCGGATGACCAGCTCCAGTCCGTGGGTGAGGCCGCGCACGGGCAGGACGCGGTCGGCCGGGAGGGCGTAGACCTCGGCCATGCGGGCGGCGAGGGCGCGGGGCTCGGCCGGATAGCGGTCGAGGCCGTCGCCGCCGGAGACCAGCGGCGCGAAAGGAGCGGGGAGGTTGGTGATCATCCACCGCTCCTCAGATCGGCGGCCCGCGCGTGGGCCTCGAGGCCTTCCATACGGGCGAGCCGGGCGGCGACAGGGGCGAGCTGCCGGGCCCCCGCCTCCGTGACGGACTGGACCGACATCGAGGTCATGAAGCTGGCGGTGGTGATGCCGCCGAGGGTGCGGGCGGCGCCGTCGGTGGGCAGGACGTGGCTGGGGCCGGCGGCGTAGTCGCCAAGGGTCTCGGCTGCGTATGAGCCGACGAAGACCGCGCCGGCGGCTGTGATGCGGTCGACGAGGACGTCGGCGTCGTCGGTCTGCAGGGCGAGGTGTTCGGGGCCGTAGAGGTTGGCGACCTCGCAGGCCTCGGCCATGTCGCGGACGCGGATGGCGCGCCCCTCGGCGAGGGAGGCGCGCGCTATGTCGGCGCGCGGCAGGGTTTCGAGCTGGCGCTCCACTTCGGCGAGAATGGCGTCGATGTTGGCCCGACTTTCCGAGACGAGGATGACCTGGGCGTCGGGGTCGTGCTCGGCCTGGCTGAGCAGGTCGGCGGCGGCGATCTCCGGCTCGGCGTCGCGGTCGGCGATGACCAGCAGTTCCGACGGGCCGGCGGGCATGTCGATGGCCGGGCCGCCGGGCAGGGCCGCGGCCTGTTTCTTGGCTTCAGCGACGAAGGCGTTGCCGGGGCCGAACAGCCTGGCGACCGGCTCGATCTCGCCGTCGTCGAAGACGGCGCCGAAGGTCAGGGCGGCGATGGCCTGGGCGCCGCCGATCAGCCACAGGGCATCCAGACGGGCTTCGTCGGCGGCGACGATCATGGCCGGGTGAGGCTCGCCGTCCTTCGAGGGCGGCGTGACGGCGACGCGCCGCCCCACCCCCGCGACTTCCGCCGGAATCGCCAGCATCAGCAGGGACGAGAACAGCGGCGCCGTGCCGCCGGGGACGTAGAGACCGGCCGAAGAGATTGGCCGCCAGACCAGCCGCGAGCGGACGCCGGGCGTGGTCTCGACCCAGGACGTGTCTTCCGGGCGGGTCGCCTGGTGGAAGATGCGGACGTTCTCGGCGGCGATGCGCAGGGCATGGGTGGCCGAGGGCGGCAGGGCGGCGCGGGCCGCCGCGACGACCTCGGGGGTGATGGCGACGCGGCGGGGGGCGGCGCCGTCCAGCTTCAAGCTCCAGTCCGTGACGGCCGCGCCGCCGCGCGCCTGCACGTCGTCGAAGATCTCACGCACGACGTCGCTGACCCGCGCCTCGGTGCGACGGGCGGGACGGGCCAGCGCCTCGCGGCGGCCGGCGGCGTCGAGCGTGCTCCAGTCCATCCGTCTCATCACATCATCTTCTCGATCGGGAGGACCAGGATGGCCGACGCCCCGGCGGCCTTGAGCTTCTCCAGCGTCTCCCAGAACACCGCCTCCTGACAGACGGCGTGGACCGCGACGGCGTCCTCGCGGCCGGACAGGGGCATGACGGTGGGCGAGCCGGCGCCGGGCAGGATGGCGGTGATCTGGTCCAGCGCCGAACGGGGCGCGTTGAGCATGACGTATTTGGCCCCCTGGGAGGCGACGACGCCGCTCATCCGCTCGACGATGCTGTCCAGCAGGTGTTGGAGCGCGGGCTCGGGGACGACGGGCGAGCGGATCAGCACGGCCTGGCTTTCCAGCACCGTCTCGCGCGCGCCGAGGCCATTGGCCTCGAGCGTGGCGCCGGTCGAGACGAGGTCGCAGATGGCGGCGGCGAGCTTGAGCCGGGGCGCGACCTCGACGGCCCCGCGCATGGTGACGATCTCGGCCGTGACGTTCCGGTCGTCGAGGAAGCGGCGCAGGATCTTCGGATAGGAGGTGGCGACGCGCAGGCCCTCGAGCGAGGCCGGACCGTCGTAGGCCAGCGTCGGCGGGACGGCGATCTTCAGGGTGCAGCGGCCGAAGCCGAGCGGCATGATCACCTCGGCGAGGGGGCCGCCGTTGCGGGCTTCCTCCAGCACGTTCTCGCCGACGATGCCGAGGTCGCAAACGCCGTCGGCGACGAAGGTCGGGATGTCGTCGTCGCGCACCCGCAGCAGGTCGATCGGATAGTTCTCGACCCGGTAGAGCAGGTCGTTGTTGCCCTTGACCACGCGCAGACCGGCGTCGCGGACGAGATCGAGGCTGCGGTCGGCCAGACGGCCCGATTTCTGGACGGCGATACGCAGCCGTCCCTGAACTGTGCTCATGATGCTGACTCAGGCCTGGCTGTTCGGGTTTTTCTGGCGATCCAGCACGAGGCGGTAGCCCTGGTGCGGCATTTCCTTGAGGAAGCGGGCGACCCGCACCACCGTGGTCGGGCTGGCCTGGGCTTCGGCGGCGATCTCGCGATACGACTTGCCGCCCGCATCGAGCAGACGGGCGACCTCCCAGCGCTCGGCGAAGGCGCGCAGCTCCGCCGGCGTGCACAGGTCGGCGAGGAAGGCGTCGACCTCGTCGCGCGTGTTCAGCGACAGCAGGGCGTCATAGAGGGCGACGCGGCTGCGGGCCGTCGCCCCGGCGTTGCGGGGGAGGGTGTTGATCATGGCGTGTTCCACTATGCTGTAACGGTGGAACGGTCAAGGGGCCTGTGGCGGAGCGCCGCGGTTCGATCTATCTGCCTGTCATGACCAAGGTTGTGATCATCGGCGCGGGCCATGCGGGGGGTACGGCGGCGGCGTTGCTGCGGCAGTACGGGCATGAGGGGCCGATCCTGCTGGCGGGCGAGGAGCCGGCGCCGCCGTATCAGCGACCACCCCTGTCCAAGGCGTGGCTCAAGGGCGAAGCCGATCTGGAGGCGCTGCTGCTGCGGCCGGAGGGCTTCTACGCCGAACACGACATCGAGCTGCGCAAGGGGGTGACGGCGACGGCCGTCGATGCGGCCGGGAAGACCGTGACTTTCGCCGACGGGACGGTGGAACCGTATGACGCCCTGATCCTGGCGACGGGGTCGACGGCGCGGAAGCTGGCGCTGCCGGGGGCGGATCGCCCGGATTTGCTCGAGCTGCGGACGCTGGCGGATGCGGAGCGGCTGAAGGCGGCGCTGGGACCGGGGCGGCGGCTCGCGGTGGTCGGCGGCGGCTATGTCGGCCTTGAGGCGGCGGCGTCGGCGCGGGCGCTGGGCGCCGGGGCGGTCATCATAGAGCGGATGGATCGGGTGCTGGCGCGCGTCGCGTCGCCCACGCTGTCGGACTTTTTCACCGGCTATCACCGGGCGCATGGGGTCGAGGTGCTGACGTCGGCCGAGGTCACGGCCTTCGAGGAAGGCGGCGTGCGGCTGGCCGACGGCCAGCTGATCGAGGCGGACGCCATCCTGGTCGGGGTCGGAGCGCAGGCCTGCGACCAGCTGGCGGCGTCAGCGGGGCTGGCGCTCGGGAACGGCGTGGTGGTCGACGAGACGGCGCGCACCTCGGACCCGGCCATCTGGGCCATCGGCGACGTGGCCTTCCGGCCGGTCCCAGTGCACGGCGGGGCGCGCCATCGGCTGGAGAGCGTGCCCAACGCGCTGGAGCAGGCGAAACAGGCGGCGGCGGCGATCACCGGTCGCACGCCACCGACGCCGGAGGCGCCGTGGTTCTGGTCGGATCAGTACGATGTGAAGCTGCAGATCGCCGGTCTGCCCACGGACGCCGACCGGCAGGTGCTGCGGGGCGACCCGGCCGCGGCGGCCTTCGCGGTGTTCCATCTGGCGGGCGACCGGATCGTCTGCGTCGAGGCGGTCAACGCGGCGGCGGAGTTCATGGGTGGGCGGCAAATGATCGGTCGGGGGACCGCCGTGGATGCGGAGCGGCTGGCGGATCCGAACGTGTCAATGAAGGCGGTGGCGGCGGACTGAAGCGACCTCAGGCGGCGCTCGTGGCCTGATGCACCGGGCCGCCCAGCCGCTCGACCAGGACCGGCAACGAGACGGGGCGGCCGATCAAATAGCCCTGCGCCATGTCGCAGCCCATGCCGCGGAGAAGGGCCAGGGCGGTCGGGGTCTCGACCCCCTCGGCGGTGACCTTCATGCCGAGGCCGTGGGCCAGGTCGATGGTCGACTTGACCAGCAGGGCGTCGCGGGCGGAGTCGTCGAGGCCGAGGATGAAGCTCTTGTCGATCTTCAGCTCGTCGGCGCGGATCTGTTTCAGATAGGTCAGGGACGACAGGCCGGAGCCGTAGTCGTCCAGCGACACCGAAATGCCCGCCTCGGCGAAGCGGTCGAGGAGGTGCAGGGCGACTTCCGGATTACCGACCACGGCGGTCTCGGTGATCTCGAAGCACAGGCGCGCGCCGGAGGCCTTGACCGCGGCGAGGGCGAAGTCGGCGAAACTCTCGTCGGAGAGCAGGCGGCCGGATACGTTCACCGACATCATCAGATCGTGACCGGCGCGCCCGAGCTCGGCCTGGTCGTGAATGGCCTGGTGGATGACCCACTCGGTGAGCGGGCGGATGTGGCCGGTCTCCTCGGCCATCACCACGAACACGTCGGGCGAGACGCAGCCGCGTCGCGGATGGGTCCACCGGGCGAGCGCCTCGACCGCAGTGACGCACTCGGCGCGGAAGTCGTATTTCGGCTGGTAGTTCAACGAGAACTCGCCGTTGTCGAGCGCGGCCATCAGTTCGCTGATCAGTGACAGATTACCGGCGGGATCGCCGTAGCGCACTGCGTCGAAGAGGGCGGCCTGACGATGGGCGGCGCGGGCCTGGTCAACGGCGATGGAGGCGCGGTCGACGGGAGAGGCCACGCTGCGGCTGGTTTCTCCGGTACGGGCTATGCCGGCGGTCAGGGCGATATCGACGGGCGCGCCGTTCAGTATCACGGGTTCCTGGGCCGCTTCGCATACGCGGGCGGCCATATGGACCGCCTCATCGTCGTCTTCGGCCTGGAAGACCAGGCCGAGCACGCCTGCCCCGACCCGGGCGACGCTTCGGCCGGTCAGGCCGGACAATCTCTGCCCGAGCGTGGTCAGCAGGCGGGCCATGGAATCATAGCCGATGGCGTTACGCAGCACCTCGAACCGGTCGACGCCGAACAGAACCACGTAGACCGGCTCCCCACCGGCCGCGAGCCGCTCGAGCGACAGGCGATTACCGAGGCCGGTCTCCTGGTCGTGGAGGGCCATGTGGGTCAGGCGCGCGTCGTGGTCGTGCGAAACCGACCGGCCAGGGGCGGGGGAAAGCAGCGCGGACAGGAACGCGAACGGACTGCGCATCCCTCGCGTCTAACGCAGGGTCATGAAGCGGGCGTAAACCGTATTCAGTTGCGAATAAGTCGCAGAATGACTTGCGCGGGACAGCGAAGCTGCTAATGCGAGCGCATCGCAATATCAGCAAGGCCCTCCGCCATGTCGCTTTCCGGTTCCGAAGCCCTCCGCGCCCTCCTGTTCGCGTCCAGCGCGGCGGGCATGCTGATGGCGGGACCCGCCCTGGCCGATCCTCTGACCGAGCGGACCGATCCGCAGGATGCGACCAACCTCGGCACGGTCACCGTCAACGGAGAACCGGTCCGGCGGGAGCCGCAATCGCCGGAGTTCGTCGCGCCGCTGGTGGATACGCCCCGAGCCGTGACCATCATTCCGCAGCAGATCATCGAACAGACCGCGGCGACTTCGCTGCAGGACATCCTGCGCAATTCGCCGGGGATCACCTTCGGCGCGGGCGAGGGCGGCCAGCCGCTGGCCGACCGCCCGTTCATCCGCGGCCAGTCGTCGGGCAACAACATCTTCGTCGACGGCATCCGCGACAGCGGCGGCCAGCAGCGCGAGGTGTTCAACCTCGAGCAGGTCGAGGTGGTGAAGGGGCCGGACGCGGTCTACTCCGGGCGGGGCTCGGGCGGGGGCAGCATAAATCTGGCGTCCAAGGCGCCGCGCCTGGCCGACTTCACCCATCTGGGCCTCGGGGTCGGGACCGACGGCTACCTGCGCGGCACGATCGACCAGAACTGGGGCCTCGGCGAAACGGCCGGCCTGCGGCTGAATCTGATGGGGTCGCAAGGCGATGTGCCCGGCCGCGACGCGGTGGATTTCGACAAATGGGGTCTGGGTCTGTCGCTGGCGGCGGGGTTGGGCACGGCCACCTCGGCGAGGTTCAGCTACTACCACCTCGACAGCAACCAGATGCCTGACTACGGCATCCCGCTGTTCACCAAGATCGGGGTGCGGACCACCGACAGCGGCATTCTGGACGTCCCGTACGACAGCTTCTACGGGCTCGACGACCGTGACTACCTGACCAACACGGTCGACACCTTCACCTTCGATTTCGAGCATGCGCTGACCGACAGGCTGACGCTGCGCAACGTCAGCCGCTATTCGGAGACGCTGAACGACTACATCGTCACCAATCCCGGCGACGGCGGCGCGGCCCAGTTCGTGGCGGGCGAGTGGTGGATGAAGCGCGCCACCAAGACCCGCTGGAACCCGGTCACCACGATCGCCAACGTCACCGACCTGCGCGGCTCGTTCGACGCCGGCGGCATGAAGCACGAGTTCGACGTGGGTCTGGAGCTGAGCCGCGAGAAGAACCTCAACGCCGCCTATTCGACCTTCACCACCTCGGGCGCGGCCTGCCCGGCGGGCTACGTCATGTCGGCGTCGAACCTGAACAACCTCGGCGCGGGCGATTGCACCCGCGTCTATGCGCCGTCGACGGACGACGCCTGGGCCGGCGTGATCAACCGTGGACCGGTCAGCAGCAACACGACGGAAAGCGTCGGCGTCTACGCCATGGACAGCATCTCGCTGACCGACCGCCTGCTGCTCAATCTCGGCGTCCGCTGGGACCGGTACGCGGTCGAGGGCGTCAACGGCGTCGCGACCACCATCGGCGGCTTCACCCAGTCCAACGGTGTCTGGAACCCGGCGACCTACACGGCCGTGCCCGAGCGAGACTGGGAATTCGTCAACTATCAGGTCGGTCTGGTCTTCAAGCCGACGGCCGATTCCAGCATCTACGCCTCCTGGGCCACCTCCTCGACTCCGCCGACCGTCTCGGCCGGCGACCAGAACGCCAGCGGCGGCATGGGCTCGGGCGGGCTCAGCTCCACGATCCTTGACCCGGAGGAGACGACCAGCTGGGAGATCGGCGCCAAGGCCAATCTGTTCGGCGATCGCCTGGCGGTTTCGGGCGCGGCATTCATCCTGACGCGCGAGAACGCCCAGATCCTTGTCGGCCCCGGACCCGCCGACTTCGAGCAGGCGGGGGAGGTCGAGGTCCGGGGGATCGAACTGGGCGTCTCGGGCAACATCACCCGCGAATGGCAGGTGTTCGGCGGCTACACCTGGATGGACTCCGAACTGGTGAAAGGCGCTGTGACCATAGTGAACGGCGTACCGGTCCCCAATCCGTTTGAAGGCCAGCCGCTGGCCAATACGCCGGAGCACAGCTTCAGCCTGTTCAGCACCTACCGGGTCACGCCCAGGCTGAGCCTGGGCGGCGGGGTCTACTATGTGTCCGACAGTTTCGGAGGCAACCAGGGCGGGGCCGGGGGCGGGGTCAACCGGGTCTATGCGCCGGAGTACACCCGGGTGGACCTGTTCGCCTCCTACGACCTGACCGACAGCGCCTCGCTGCAGCTGAACGTCCAGAACGCGGGCGACGAGGAATACATCATGCGCACCAACGGCGTGCACCACGCCGACGTGGCGCCGGGGCGGCAGGCTATCCTGACGCTGAATCTGCGCTACTAGATCGGGTCATGCTGCTCCACATCCCCGGCGTCTTCAGCAAGGACGAGGTCGCGACGCTGCGATCGCGCCTGGACGCCGGGCCGTGGGTCGACGGCAACGTCACCTCGGGCCACCAGTCGGCGACCGCCAAGGTCAATCGCCAGCTGCCCGAGGACAGCACCGAGGCGCGCGAGGTCGGGGCGCTGGTGCTGCAGGCGCTGAACGCCAATCCGATGTTCGTGTCGGCGGCCCTGCCGCACACGATCTTCCCGCCCCTGTTCAACGCCTATGAAGGCGGGGAGCGTTTCGGAACCCACGTCGACAATGCGATCCGGCAACGGGGCGACGTCCGCATCCGGAGCGATCTGTCGGCGACGCTTTTCCTTGAAGAACCCGAGGCTTACGACGGCGGAGAGTTGATCGTCGAGGAGATGTACGGGCCGCAGTCGGTCAAGCTGCCGGCGGGGGATCTGGTGCTGTATCCGTCGAGGAGCCTGCACCGGGTGACGCCGGTGACGCGGGGCCGACGGGTGGCGAGTTTCTTCTGGATTCAAAGCCTTGTGCGGGACGACGCCGACCGGGAAACCCTGTTCCGCCTGGACGTGGCGATCCAGCGGGTCAATGCGGAGAAGGGGCCGAAGGACGCCGCGGTGCTGGAACTGACGGCGGTCTATCACAACCTGCTGCGGCGCTGGGCCGAGGTCTGAGCGCGACGATTTCGACCACGAAATCCGGCGATTACGACCACTGGAACTGAAGAAAATCAGGCCATTTCAACCAGCTCGACCATGAAGTTTCGGGAAATCGCCTGACGAAGACCGATCGGGGCTAGTAGACGTCGCGGCGGTAGCGGCCGGTCTCGGCGAGGGTCAGCAGGCGGTCGGCGCCGAGGGCGGTTTCGAGCGCCGCGTGGACCCCCGTCGACATGCCCTCAAGGCTGCCGCAGACGAGGAGGACGGCGCCGCGGTCCACCCAGGAAACCAGTTCGTCCGTGTTCTGAGCGATCAGGTCCTGGACGTAGCGTCCGTCGCCGGGATCACGAGAGAAGGCGCGGTCGAGGCGGGTCAGCAGGCCGGAGGCGAGGGCGGCCCGGAGTTCCTCGTCGAGGAATGCGTCGTGGGCCGATGCGCGCTCGCCGAACATCAACCAGACGCCGCCGTGAGACCCGCCCGCCCGGGCCTTCCAATGCGCTCGCAGTCCGGCGAGGCCGGTGCCGTTGCCGATCAGGATCAGCGGGACCTCCGGGGCCGGGCCGTGGAAGCCGCGGTTGGTCCGGACGCGCATGTCGACCGCATCGCCGACGGCGAGGTCGCGGGTCAGCCAGCCCGAGGCGAGGCCGGGAGAGCCGTCGGGGCGGGTCATGCGGCGGACGATGAACTCGACGCGGCCATCGGCGGGCAGGGAGGCGACGGAGTATTCGCGGCTGCCGGGCGAAGGAGAACCCTCCGGGGCGGGCAGGCCGATCTCGGCGATGTCGCCTGCGACCCAGTCGGGCTGGTGATCGACCGGCTGGAAGGCCAGCAGCCAAGCCTCGCCGCCGGGACTGCCGGGGTTCAGATGGGTGCGGGCGGCGAGCCGCCAGCGGTCGAAGGCGGGCGGAGTCCAGTCGGCCTGGACGGCGTGGCCGGTGACGACGCCCAGCTGGTGCTGCCAGTGGCGGATGGCACCGGCGTCGCCGTCATCCACCTCGACACGGTCGAACAGGGGCGCGGCGCCCGAGCGCTGCAGCCAGATGTCGAGGGCGCGCCCGAAGCCGCAGAAGTCGGCGTAGGCGCGGTCGCCGAGGGCGAGGAGGGCGTAGGACAGGCCCGAAAGGTCGACGGGGGCGGTCATGTGCCGGCGGGCGAACCACGACATGGCGTCCGGTCCGTCGCCCTCGCCGGTGGTGGAGGCGATGATCAGCACCCGGCCCGCCGCCTTCAGCTCATCGGGCTCGAGGTCGCCGAGCAGGGCCACGCGGGCGGGAACGCCGGCGTCGGACAGGCTGGACGCCGTCATCCACGCCAGCTCCTCGGCCTGGCCGGTCTGGCTGGCGAAGGCGACGAGCAGGGCCTCGGAGCCCTCGGCCGGGGCGAGAGCCGCCGCCCGGGTCGCGGCGGTGCGACGGGCCAGGGTGCGCGCCCACGCGACCGCGGCGACGACCAGCAGCCACAGGGCGATGGCGACGGCCGCCCACAGCCAGCGAAGCGGATCGGCGGTCACGCGCCCTCGTTCAGCATGGCGGCGAAGGCGGGGCTGACGGTCTCGGTCATGCCGTCCTCGCCGCGCACGACGAAGGCGGCGGCGATGTTCATGGCCTCGGCGAAGGCGGGGCCTTCGTCCGGGCCCATGACGGTCAGGGCCGTGGCCATGGCGTCGGCGTAGAGGGCGGTGTCCGCCAGCACGGTCACCGAGGCGACCCCGTTGTCGACCGGGCGGCCGGTGCGGCCGTCGATGGTGTGGCTGTAGGCCTGGCCGTAGACCTCGAACCGGCGGACCCAGTCGCCCGAGGTGGCGACCGCCATGTCGAAGAGGGCGGCGACGGTGCGGGGCGCGGGCGCGCCCGGCGCCTGCTGCAGCTCCGCCCACCACGGCTGGCCGTCGGGCTTGACCCCGGCGCCGCGCAGTTCGCCGCCGATCTCGACCAGATGGTGGGTCGCGCCCATGGCGGTCAGCCGTTCGGAGACCTTGTCGACGGCGTGGCCCTTGGCGATGCCCGACAGGTCCAGCTTGACCCCGCCCAGCTGCTGGACGGCGCGGGCGTCGCGGTTGAGGCGCAGCCGGCCCCAGCCGCTGACGGCGCGGGCGGCGGCGATCTCATCCTCGAAGGGCACGGTGAAACCCTCGCCGAAGGAGTCGCGCGGGCGGGGGCCGGGCGGGCCGAAGCCCCACAGATCGACGAGGGCTCCGAGAGTCGGGTCGACCGCGCCGTTGGTGTTGTCGGCCAGGTCGAGGGCGGCGTTGAGCAGTGTCCAGAACGGCTCGGACACGGCCCAGAAGCCAGGCGGAGCGGCGTTGAGGCGCGACAGCTCCGAGCGGGGCTCCCAGTGGCTGAACAGCAGGATGATCCGCCCCAGCTCCTCCTCGATCGCGGTCTGGACAGCGGCGCTGTCGAGACCCGGCGGAAGCACGAGGCGGACGGCCCAGGTCGTGCCCATGGTCTCGCCGGCGAAGTCCCGGATCAGATCGGACGGGGGACGCGTGGGCGCCTTGCCGTGAGTCGGGATCAGCACCCGGTTGTCCACGCGCGGGCCGTCCTCGCCGATCAGGATCGGCGGCGGGACGGGCCGGCTGGAAGGGCGGTCGGTCAGGGCAGAACTTCCACGACGCCGTTGTACTGGGCGGACGAGGCCAGCTGATCACCCGAGGCCGGCGTGCGGACCGAGGCGTTCATCCAGTACATGCCCGGCTCGGGCCAGGTGACGGTGAAGGCGCCGTCGGGGCCGGTGCGGACGGTCATCTCTTCCGGGTTGTCGCGATAGCGCGTGCCGCCGCGGGCGATGGTCACCTCGAGATCGGCGGCGGGCTGGCCGTCGCGGACCAGTTTGAAGGTGGCGGCCTCGCCGGCGACCACGT
Organism: Brevundimonas sp.; assembly: GCF_035626975.1. GTDB lineage: Bacteria > Pseudomonadota > Alphaproteobacteria > Caulobacterales > Caulobacteraceae > Brevundimonas. The sequence continues at coordinate 36,593 of NZ_DASPMQ010000054.1, read as the reverse complement.
CATTGGGATGGGTGACCGGGACCAACTCAATACCCTGGCCGGTGGGGGTCAGCGCCGTCGTGGTGGGTTCGCCAAGGGTGACGAAGGTTTCGGTGCGGCTGTTCGAGCGGGTGGCGACGACGTCGGTGGCGTCGGCCGGAATGTTGGCGGCCATGTCAGCCTCGGCCCCGCGCCAGCGCTTCTGCTCGCCGCCCTGCTTGTAGCTGACCGTGACGCCGCCCGAGACGTTGGCGATGCGGTAGGTGCCCTGCTGGGTCAGGTGCAGGTCGAAGGTCGAACGGTAGCGGGCCTTCATCCGGTTCTCGTCGCGGACGGTCGAGCCGTCCGGCGCTGTGATGACCAGGCCGTCGAGGTTCAGGGCGTTGTGGTCGGCGATGAACACGCCGTTCGAGGCGCCGGCGTCGAAACCGACCCAGGCGTCGGTTCCCGACAGGACGGTCGAGGTCGGGGCCAGCCAGGCGCGGTGGGCCTGGGCCGACATCGGCACGGCCAGGGTGGCGATGGCGACAAACAGGGCGAGCGACTTCTTCATGGCGATGATCCTTAGCGGGTGACGGTGACGCTGACAGCGCCGAGTTCGGTGGCGCCGGCGGCGCGGGCGGTGTTGGCCGCGCCCCAGCGGAAGGGCACGCGCACGGTCTCGCGGCCGCCGAGTTCGCGGGCCGCCTCGACGACCAGGACGTAGTCGCCGGCGGGCAGGTTCGAGAGGCGGGCGCCGGGCACGGCCACCGTGTGGCGGCCGGGCGCCTTGGTGGCGCTGGACACGCCGTCGGCGGGCAGGGTCAGGGCGCGGCCGCCGCGACGCCACCAGGTGCGCATGTCCTTGAGCCAGTCCTTGCCCTCGGCGACGTTGGAGACCTCGTACCAGACGGCGAGGGTGCGCACGGCGGTGTTGTCCGGGCGCTCGATCCACACGGCGACATAGGGGCGGTGGTAGGCGGCCACCGACAGGCGCGGGATCTCGACCGAGACGCTGAGATCGGCGGCGAAGGCCGGCGCGGCGACGGCCCAGGTCGTGGCGGCGGCGGCGGCGAGGGTGAACTTACGCATGGGGCACTCGTGCGGGGTCAGTGAATGAACAGCAGGGCGATGACGGCGGGGATCAGCAGGCCCAGTCCGAGCAACGGCCAGGTCGAGGGACGCTGGCGGGCGTGCAGCCAGGTGAGGCCGAAGCCGGTGATCGCGAAGACCACGCAGGCGGCGGCGAAGACGTCGATGAACCAGTACCAGACGGGCCCGGTGTTGCGGCCCTTGTGCAGGTCGTTGAGCCAGGCGACCCAGCCGCGCGTGGTGCGCTCGCGCAGGGCCTCGCCGGTGGCGCGGTCGATGGTCAGCCAGCCGTCGCCGCCGGGCTCGGGCAGGGACACGTAGATCTCGTCGGCGGTGGTTTCCGTGGGCCGGCCCGCGATGCGGACCTTGAAGGCGTCCGAGGCCCAGCGGGCGACAGCGTCGGGGACGGGGTCGGTGGTTTCTTCGGGGAAGGCGGCCAGCCGCCCCAGCAGGGGCGCCGGCAGGACGCCGGTCTGCTCGACGGTGACCGGCTCGGCGGGAATCTGGGCGGCGTGGTTCAGAGTGATGCCGGTGGCGGCGAAGAGCAGCAGGCCGATCAGGCTGAGCGCGGCCGAGATCCAGTGCCACTGGTGCAACTGCTTGAGCCAGAACGAACGGCTGGCGTTCAGGGCCTTCTGGGGCCTTGCGGGGGCGGCGGCTTCGGTCACGCACGGCTTGTGCCGAAGTTGCGAACGGTTTGCAATAGCGGCCTCGCCTTCGCACTGATCCGCTCATCCCGGTGAATGCCGGGACCCAGATCAGGGGCGCCGCCCGCGGCCGGAGTCACACCGTATTCTGCTCCGGGGGACGAGAATTCGCATCTGGGTCCCGGCATTCGCCGGGATGAGCGGCTTAATGGCTGAGTCTGACGCCAAGACTGAGCGTTCGCGGCGGGCCGAAGCCGGCGACGCCGGTGGCGGTTTCGGACACCTCGACCCGTTCGTCGAACAGGTTGTCGGCGGCCAGCCAGAGGGTGGCGGACGGGGTCAGGGCCCAGTCGGCGCGGAGATCGACCGTGGCGGCGGCCTCAAGCACACGGCTGTTGAGGTCGTCCTCGAAGCGGCGGCTCTCCCAGCGCAGGTCGGCGGCCAGGGCGAGGCGGTCGACCGGGCGCCATTCCAGCCCGGCCGTGGCGCTCCAGATCGGGGCCTGGGCCGGGCGCAGGCCGGTCAGCTGCGGGGCCAGGACGCCGCCGTCGAGGCGGGCGTCGGTGGCCGACAGGGCGGCGCGGAAAAGGAGGGCGTCGGTCAGGTCAAGGCGGCCGTCGAGCTCCAGGCCGGTCGCCTCGATGGTCCCGGCGTTCATGCGCTGGCGCAGCACGCCGCCGGCGGGGACGAAGCCGGCGCGGGGGAAGACGCCCGGGCCCTCGCCAATGGTGACGTTGACGATGGCGTCATCGAGCCGGGTCCAGAAGGCTGTGGCGGTCAGGGTCGCGCGCTCGCCGGTCCAGGCCCAGCCGGCCTCGACGCCGGTGAGCCGCTCGGGTTCGAGGGCGGCGTTGGCTTCGGTCAGGTCGTTGCCGACGCGGAAGGGGCGGTGCAGCTCGTTCAGGGTGGCGGGGCGGAAACCGGTGTAGCCGGCGAGGCGCAGGGCCTGCCCCTGACCGATGTCGCGGCGGATGGCGAGCCGGGCGCTGGCCACCTCGCCGGAGCGGTCGGGGTCGGCCTCGTCGAGGGTCGGCACGCCGGTAGCCAGGTCGGTCTCGAGGCGGCGGCCGTTCCCGTTGCGCCAGCCGTCGTAGCGGACGCCGCCAGCGACGAGCCAGTCCCCGGACGCCCAGGCGCCCTCGGCATAGACGCCGGCCACCGAGGTCTCGCCGCCGGCGACGCGGCCGCGGGTGAAGCCGCCGCCGAGATTGCGGAACCGTTCCCGGGTTTCGCCCTCGTTGAAGCGGGCGTCGGCGCCGAGCTCCCATTCGACGCGGGCGATGCCGCTGACGACGATCCGGCGCAGGGCGGCGTTGAGGCCCCAGCCGGTCGCGGGGGTCTCGTACTGGTCGTTGGCGGGGGTGGTGGAGGCGCGGTCGGCGGCGACGGCGACGGAGCTGTTGGCCAGGTCGCTCTCGCGCCGCCAGGCCTGCAGTCGCCAGCCGGGGCGGTCGGCGCGGGGCTGGACGGCGGCGGTGGCCGACAGGGCGTGGCCGGTGGCGGTGGCGCGGGCCCCGGCGAGGCCGGAGCCACGGTCCTCCTCGAAGGCGGAGGCGCGCAGGGATAGGGCGGCCTCGCCGAGCGGGAGGTCGGCGCGCAGGGCGGCGCTGCGCACCTCGAGATCCAGCGGGGTGTCGGCGGCGCCGGCGTCGGGTCCGCGCACGGGAGCGTAGCCGTCGCTGGTCTCGTGGAGGCCGGAGGCGACGATCCGGGCGGGACCGACGTCCGCCGCGGCGGACGCGGCGAGACGGGCGCCGCCGCGTTCGGAGAGCGAGGCGTCCAGCACGGAGCCGGCGTCGCGCTCGCGCAGCTGGATCACCCCGGTCAGCGCCCCGGCGCCGTAAGGGCCGGCCCCGGAGCCACGCAGGATGTCGAGGCCGGACAGGCTCTCCGTCGGGACCTGCGACCAGATCACCCAGCCGCCGAACGGGTCGTTCAGGGGCACGCCGTCGAGGGTGACGAGGGTGCGGCCGGCGCCGGACGGGGCGATGGCGCGAAGGCTGATCCCCTGGGTGGTCGGATTGGCCGACTGGCTGGAGGTGCGGCGGAACAGTGAGACGGCGGGGACGGAGGCCAGCGCCTCGTCCAGCCGTTGCCGGTCGCGCAGGTCGGCCTCGTCCAGACGGATGACGGAGAAGGCGGCCTCGCCGGCGGCGGGCGGCAGACGGGCGCCGGTGACGACGACGTCAGGCAGTTGCGGCGGCGCGTCCTGGATCATCCGCCCGAAGCGCGCAGACGCTCGAGAAGCTCCGCCGCGAAGGTCGACAGGGTGTCGTCGCGGGCGCCCATGACGACGATGCGGTCGCCGGGACGGGCCAGGTCGACGAGGCGATCGCCGCAGGCCTCGCGGGTGGGCAGGGCCTCGGCGGCGCGGCCGGCGGCGCGAATGCCCGAGGCGATGTCCTCCGAGCCGACGCTGCGGTCCGTCGTGCCGCCGTAATAGACCGGCTCAGGCATCAGCAGGACGTCGTCCGGGCGCAACAGGCCGGTGAAGCCGTCGATGAACTCGTCGCGCATCAGCCTCAGCGGGCCAAAGCCGTGCGGCTGGAACAGGATCAGCAGGCGGCCGTCGAAGGCGTGCAGGGTCTTCAGGGTGGCGGCGATCTTGTCGGGGTTGTGGGCGAAATCGTCGATGACGGTGATCCCGTTCGCCGTGCCGACCACCTCCATGCGGCGGCGGATGCCGGTGAAGGTCTCCAGCGCGGCGACGGCCTGATCGAGCGGCACGCCAATGGCGCGGACGGCGCCGAGGGCGGCGAGGGCGTTGGCGACATTGTGGGCGCCCGGGACGTTGAGGGTGACGGCGTGCTTCGGCCCGCCCGCCTCGGTCAGGGTGAAGCGCATGCCGGCGGGGCGCGGCTCCAGGTCGTGGGCGTTGAGGGACGCGGCCTCCTCGCCAAGGGCGAAGGTGATGACCTTCTCCGGCGGCAGCGACTGGGCGAGGGCGGCGGTCTCGGGGTTGTCGAGGTTGAGCACGGCGGTGGTCGAGCGGGCCGTGAAGCCGCCGAACAGGTCGCGCAGTTCCTCGATCGACTTGTGGTCCAGCGAGACGTTGGAGACCACGGCCACGGTCGGGTCGTAGCGGGCGATGGAGCCGTCGGACTCGTCGACCTCGGCCGCGAACAGGTCGGGGCCGCCGATCAGGGCGCTGGCGAACGGGTGGTCGGCGTCGACGAAATTTCTCATCACCGCGCCGTTCATGACGGTGGGCCTGCGGTCGGTCTCGTGCAGGATCCAGGCGATCATGCCGGTGATGGTCGACTTGCCGCTGGTGCCGGCCACGCCGATCGAGGTCGGGGCGGCGTTGAAGATCCGGCTGAGCAGTTCGGGGCGGGTGACGATGCGGGCGCCGGCGCGGCGAGCGGCGCCGATGTCGGGGACCGTGTCCTCGATGGCGCCGGTGGCGACGACGATCTGGTCGGGGCGGGTGACGCCGGAGCCGTCCTGGGGGTGCAGGGCGACGCCGTGGGCCTCGAGCCAGGCGAATTTCTCCGGGGTGCGGCCCTGGTCGCGCGAGCGGTCGGATCCCTCGATGCGATGGCCCTGGGCCTGGACGATCATGGCCAGAGGGAGCATGCCCGAGCCGCCGATGCCGCAGAAGAAATAGGAGACGTTGCCGGTCATGGCGCCCTAAACGGTGAGGATGACTGTGCGAGAAGGATGCCCATGCCGCTGAGCCTCGACCCTGCCCGGACCGCCGTGGTGCTGATTGACCTGCAAACGGGCATTCTGTCCATGCCTCTTGAACCGCAGTCGGCCGAAACGGTGGTGGAGCGGGGCGTCGCCCTGGCGCGGACCGTGGCGGCGGCGGGCGGTCTGGCCATCCGGGTCAACGTCGACTTCGAGGCCGACCTTTCCGACCGGCCGCAGGGGCTGGCGGATACGCCGCCGGTGGTTCCGGCGGGCGGCCTCGCGCCCGACTACGCGCGGTTCCATCCCGATGTCGCGGCGCTCGACGCGACCACGGTGACCAAGCGCCAGTGGGGCGCCTTCCATGGGACGGCGCTCGACGATCTGCTGCGCCGGCGGCGGATCGCTACCGTCGTCGTGACCGGCGTCGCCACCAATTTCGGGGTCGAGCAGACGGTGAGAGAGGCCTGGCAATCGGGCTATTCGGTCGTGGTGGCCGGGGACGCCTGCGCAACATCCGACGCGGCCATGCACAGCTTCGCGCTGGACAAGGTCTTCCCGCGCATCGCCCGGGTCCGGTCCACGGCCGAGGTCCTCGGGGCCTTGGGAAGCGCCCAATGAAGATCGGCATCGTCAACGCCAGTTCGCGCTTCAATCGGGAGCGGGCCGACGCGGTTCATGAATGGTTCGCCACCCATGTCCCGGACGGGTCGATCAAGGTGGTGTTCCATCCGGCCAGCTTCGGCAAGCACGGCCATTTCGGGGGCGACGACGCCAGCCGGGCCGCCGCCTTCGTCGACTACGCCAACGATCCGCGGCTGGACGCGGTGTGGTTCGCGCGGGGCGGCTACGGCTCGTGCCGGATCGCCGAGGCGGTGCTGCCGCGGCTGGAGCCGGCGGCGCGCAAGAAGCGGTATCTGGGCTATTCGGACGCCGGGACGCTGCTGGCCGGGCTCTACAAGGCGGGCTTTCCGCATGTCGCGCACGGACCGATGGCCTCGGATGCGGTGCGCAATGATGCGACGGCGTGGCGGGCGCTGAACTGGCTGAAGAGCGGCGATCCGGCGTCGTGGGAGCCGTCGCTGCACGAGGACCCGCGGCCCGCCGTCGCCTTCAACCTGAGCATCATCGACGCCCTGGTGGGGACCAGCCTGGAACCGGACCTGTCCGGCCATGTGCTGATGCTGGAGGATGTGTCGGAGCCGCTGTACCGGGTCGACCGGATGATGTTTCACCTGACCGGCCAGGCCTCGATCCGCAAGGTGGCGGGCATCCGGCTGGGACGGGTGTCGGACATCGTCGAGAACGACCCCGACTTCGGCCTGACGCCGGAGGAGATCGTCCGCTACTGGTGCCAGCGGTCCGGCATTCCGTATCTGGGCGCGGCGGACATCGGCCACGACCGCGAGAACAAGGTCGTGCCGTTCGGGCCGAGGTAGGGCGCGACAGCGCGACGCTGGCGCAGGGGCCAGGGCCGCGCCATGTTCGTCGGGCATGAACCGCCGCAACTTCCTGATCCGCACCGCCGGACTGGCCGCCGTCGTCGGCGCCGCCTGGTGGGCCCGCGAGACCCTGCTCTGGCCCGCGCCGAAACTCATCTTCGCCGGCGGCGGGGCGACGCCGTGGCTGCCCTATGCGCGGCGGGCCAATGTGCCGACGGTGCGGGTGCGAGTCGCCGGCCGCGAGGTGATCGCCCTGATCGACACCGGGGCGCAGTATTCGGTGATCGACCGGGCGCTGGTCGAGGCCTTGCCGGCGCAGCAGCGGTCGATCTTCGAGATGCCGCTGGTCGCCTACGGGGTCGGCGGCGGGACGCAGATGGGGCGCGGCACGACGGTCGAGGTGACCCTGCCGGGGCTGACCATCGGCAAGCTGCGGGCGGCGATCCTCGACCTGGGGCCCCTGGCCTCGGCCGGCGGGCTGAACACGCCGCTGATCCTCGGCCGCGACATCCTGGAACATCTGGTGCTGGCGCTCGATCCGGCGCGGCGGCACGTGCGGCTGATCCGGCGCGAGGTCTTCGCGCGCCCCCCCGACCTCGCCGCCGCCGTGGTGCGGCGCTCAAGCGGCGGCCTGATCGCCGAGGTCACGGTCGAGGGCGTCGCGGTGGACGCGGTGATCGACACCGGCGCCTCGTCGCTGCTGGCCCTGGACAAGGCGACCGCGCAGGCGACCGGCCTGCTCGACGGGCGGCCGCAGCAGGTCGGGACCAGCCTCGTGCTCGGCGGCGCCATGCGAGCCGCGGTGGTCGAGGCGCGGACCGTGACCTTCGCCGACCACCTGTACCGTCGCGTGCAGGTCGGGGTGTTCGACCAGCCGCCGCTGCCGAATTTCCCGGGCGCCCTGGTGGGAATGGAGGCCTTCGCCGCGCGCCGGGCCGCGTTCGATCTGGGGGCCGGCACGCTGCACCTGTCCCGGCCGCTGGACCTCACCGTCGGCTAAACGGTCAGGGCCGGGTCTGGCCGGTCCCGCGCACGACGTATTTGTAGCTGGTCAGCTGTTCCGCGCCGACCGGGCCCCGGGCATGGAGCCGGGAGGTCGAGATGCCGATCTCGCCGCCGAAGCCGAACTCGCCGCCGTCGGCGAACTGGGTCGAGGCGTTCCACATGACGACGGCGCTGTCGACCGCGTCGAGGAAGGCGGCGGCGGCTCCGGCGTCCTCCGTGACGATCGCCTCGGTATGGCCCGTGCCATAGCGGCGGATGTGGTCGACGGCGGCGTCGAGGCCATCGACGACGCGCACGGCCAGCACCGGCGCGAGATATTCCGTGGTCCAGTCGGCCTCGTCGGCCGGGGCGATGTCAGGGAGAAGGGCGCGGGCCGCCTCGTCGCCCCTGAGCGCGCAGCCGGCGGCCTGGAGGGCGGCGGCGACCGGCGGTAACAGGGTCGAGGCGACGGCCCGGTCCACCAGCAGGGTCTCGGTGGCGCCGCAGACGGAGACCCGCCGCATCTTGGCGTTGAGCACGACGGCCTGCGCCATGGCCGGGTCGGCGGCGGCGTGCAGATAGGTGTGGCACAGCCCCTCGAGGTGGCCGAGCACCGGCACGCGGGCCTCGGCCTGGACGCGGGCGACGAGGCTCTTGCCGCCGCGGGGCACCAACAGGTCCACGCTTCCCTCCAGCCCGGTCAGCAGGGCGCCGACGGCGGCGCGGTCAGGGGTCGACACCAGCTGGACGGCGTCGGCCGGAAGCCCCGCCTCGACCAGGCCCGCCGTCATGGCGGCATGGATGGCCAGCGACGACTGCAGGCAGTCGGAGCCGCAGCGCAGGATGGCGACATTGCCCGAGCGCAGGCACAGGGCCGCCGCGTCCGCGGTGACGTTGGGACGGCTTTCGTAGATCACGGCCAGCACGCCGATCGGGGTCGAGACCCGGGCGATGTCGAGGCCGTTGGGCCGGCTCCAGCGGGCCAGCTCGCGGCCGACCGGGTCGGGCAGGGCGGCGACCTCGGCCACCGCATCGGCGACCGCGGCGAGGCGCTGCGGGGTCAGGGCCAGCCGGTCGATCAGGGCCTCCGACACCCCGGCCGCGCGGGCGTTGGCGATGTCGCGCCCGTTGGCGGCGAGGATCGCGTCGTCCTGGTCGCGCAACGCCCGCGCGGCGGCCTCGAGCGCCCGGGTCCGGACCTCGGGCGGTGCGGTCCGGACCGCCTCGGCGGCGGCGCGGGCGCGGCGGCCCATGGCCAGCATGTCGGCGGCGATGTCGCTCACGCGGAAGTCTCCAGCACCATGTCGTCGCGGTGGATGGCCACCCGGGGTCCGCGATAGCCGACCAGCGCCTCGATCTCACCGGTCTGACGGCCCTGGATCAGCGTCATCTCCTCGGCCGACCATGCCGAGAGGCCGATCCCGGCGCGCCGGCCGGCGGTGGTGACGATGAGGACGCTGTCGCCCTTGCCGAACCGACCCTCGACGGCGCGCACGCCGGACGGCAGCAGGCTCTTGCCGGCCCGCAGGGCGGCGACGGCGCCGTCGTCGACCACCAGCCGGCCGGCGGGCTCGACGCTGCCGGCGATCCAGGCCTTCCAGGCGGCGACCGGGCCGCCGGGCGCGGGGATCAGGGTGGCGCGCGCGCCAGCGGCGATCGCCGACAGCGGCCGCTCGACCAGGCCGGAGGCGATGACGGTGGCGCAGCCGGCGGTGCGAGCGATGCGGGCGGCCTCCAGCTTGGTGCGCATGCCGCCCGTGCCGACGCCCGCGACCGGGTTGGCGTCGCCCGCCATGGCCATGATCTGCGGCGTCAGCGCCTCGACCAGAGGCAGGTGGGTCGCGCCCGCGACCGTGCGCGGGTCGGCGTCATAGAGGCCGTCGACATCGCTGAGCAGGATCAGCAGGTCGGCGCGGGCGAGCTGGGCGGTGCGGGCGGCGAGCCGGTCGTTGTCGCCGTAGCGGATCTCCTCGGTCGCCACCGTGTCGTTCTCATTGACCACGGGCGCGGCTCCGAGCCGGAGCAGGGCCTCAAGGGTGGCGCGGGCGTTGAGCCAGCGGTGACGCTGTTCGGTGTCGTCGCGGGTCAGCAGGATCTGGGCCGGGGTGACGCCGTGCGGGCGCAGGGCCGCGTCCCAGGCCTGCATCAACAGGGACTGGCCGGCGGCGGCGGCGGCCTGTTTCTCGTCCAGCCGGGCCGACCGGGACAGGCCGAGACGGCCCCGACCGAGGGCCACGGCGCCCGACGACACGATGACGACCTCCGTCCCCGTCTTGCGGAGGCCGGCGATGTCCTCCGCCAGGGCCAGCATCCACGCCGCGTCGGGGCGGTCGTCGCGCACCAGCAGGGCCGACCCGATCTTGACGACCAGACGACGGGAGGCGGCGAGAGCTGTGGCGGCGGAGAGGGTCACGCCGCGACCATGCCGCGACGTGTGCACTGCAACAAGCTTTTAGAGGGCCGAGAAGGTGTCGCAGGCCGCCGGGTCGCCGGCCTCGTAGCCGCGCCGCAGCCATTCCACCCGCTGGGCGGAGGAGCCGTGGGTGAAGCCGTCGGGCACGACGCGGCCGCCCTGCCGGCGCTGCAGGGTGTCGTCGCCGATGGCCGAGGCGGTGCGCAGACCCTCCTCGAGGTCGCCCGCCTCCAGCGCCACTGCGCCATTGGAGACGGCGGCGGCGTTGGCGGCCCAGACGCCGGCGTAGCAGTCGGCCTGGAGTTCGAGGGCCACGGAATAACGGTTGGCCTCGGCCTCGCCTGAGGCGCGCTGCTGGGCCCGTTGCACCTGCTGCGAGGCGCCGGTCAGGGTCTGGACGTGGTGACCGTACTCGTGGGCGATGACATAGGCGCGGGCGAAGTCGGCGGCTGAGGCGCCGAGCTGACTTTCCATCTGCTGCCAGAAGGACAGGTCCAGATACACATGGCGGTCGCTGGGGCAGTAGAACGGACCCATGGCGGACTGGCCGAAGCCGCAGCCGGTCGAGGTTCCCTGCTCGTACAGGGTGACGGTCGGCGGCTGGTAGCCCGGCAGCTTCGTCTTCCAGACGTCGTCGACGTTCGTGCCGATGACGTCGACGAAGGCGCCCGCCTGGTCCTCGGGACTGCCCCGTGTGCCCTGTTCGGCGCTGCCAACGCCGCCGAGCTGGCTCGTGATCTGCTGGGTGGTCTGGGGGTCGATGCCGAAGACGAAATAGCCGATCGCCGCCAGGACGAGGGCGCCGATGCCGCCGCCGGCGATGCCTGCGCCGCCCAGGCCCCGCCGGTCATCGATATTGCCGCCGCGTCGTCCGCCCTGCCAGCGCATGATCCGTTCCCTCGTCCCTCTGATCGAAGCCCAGCAGGAACGCGGCCGTCACCGAAGGGATGCAGGGCCCGGGCTGTTCAGCGGGCGGAACGGTCCAGCCAGGCGTCGATCTGGGTGACGCCGGCGGTCGTCGCGAGGCGGCGGCGGGTGGCCGACTCCCGCAGCGCGCGCTCTTCCTCGGGCGAGCGGAGGACGCGGTACGGCGGCGGCGGGGCCGGCTCCGCCTGACGGGCGGCCTCGATCTCGAGCCGGTTCAGCCGGGTCTCGAGCTGGAGCTGGCGGGCGAAGGCCTCGCGCTGGTCGGCGCGCGCGCGCAGGCGGTCGATCTCATGGTGGTGCTGATCGGCCTGGTAGCGATGGAGGTCGACGCCTGGCGCGAGGTAGGGCGGCGGCGTCTGCGCCTGCGCCGAAGGGGCGGCGGCGAGGGCGGCGGCGGCGAGCAGGGCGCGGGCGACGATCATGTCGACAAGATGGGCCCGATGCCGTCCGTCGCCAAGCGTGGCCGGAGCTTCAGGGCCTCGCGGACAGGGTCCACACGCGGGTGCGCTTGACGGCTGAGTCCTCCAGTTCGCGCGTGGTGGGAACCTCGTACTCGGCCAGGAGGTCGAAGCCGGACCTGGGGAAGTAGGTCCGCAGCGGGTCGCCGACGAGGACGCGCGTTCCCTGCCCGGCGGCCGTGGAGAGCCAGGCCAGCACCCGTTCGGCCATCGGCTTCTCGTAGAAGACATCGCCGGCGCAGAGCACGTCGACATCGGGCGGCGGGGCGTCGAGCAGGTCGGCGTCGATGAAGGCGAGCGAGACGTGGTTGGCCGCGGCGTTCAGCGCGCCGGCGGCGGCGCAGAACGGGTCGATGTCGGCGCACAGGACTGAAGTCGCGCCGGCCCTCATGGCCGCGATCCCGACCAGGCCCGAGCCGGCGGCGAAGTCGAGAACGCGTTTGCCCGCCACCTCGTGCGGGTTGTCGAGCAGCCAGCGGGCGAGGCCCTGACCGCCGGCCCAGGCGAAGGCCCAGAACGGCGGCGGCAGGCCGAGCTCGCCGAGTTCCTCCTCCGTCAGCTTCCAGATCGGCGTGACCTCGTCGGCCAGCCACAGCGAGATCTCCGGCGCGTGCGGCACGGGCTGGAGGCGGGTGTTGGCGAGGATGAAGGCGGCGGGGTCGGGGATCGGCATCGATCCCCGGCTTACAGCGTGTGGGCGCGGCGCCAATCCTCATTCCCGCGGTCGGACTGCGACGTCGGCTCCAGGAAGCCCAGCCGGCGCAACTCCGCGATCGAGGCCGCGGCGGAGGTGTGGGGGATGAAGACGCCGCCCTCCCGCTCCCACAGGTGGCGGAACCTGACTGTGTCGTCGACGAGGGCGTCGCCAGGGTGGCAGTGCTCGCGCTTGAGCGCGGAGGAGGTGGTGATCACCTCGACCCCGGGGAAATGCCGCGCGGTCCAGCGCCGCTTCTGCGGCTCGGCCCAGGCGCCGCGCGGCAGACCGGTCAGGATGACGGGCTCCCGGTGACGCACGGCCTCGAACAGGTCCATGGCGTCCGGCATCAGTTCGAGGGTGTTGAAGAAGTCGGGGGCCGAGGCCAGCCGGGCCCAGAAGGCCTTGAGGCCGAACCGCTGTTCGAACTGGCGCGGCGGCATGCCGAGCACCGCCTGCGCGCCCGTCCCGAAATCGGCGAGCACGCCGTCGCAGTCGAGGTAGATACGGGCTTCGGGCCGGGGCTGGCGGGGCATGCGGTCAGCCCCCGGCCCGGCCGCTGGCGGTTCTCAGCACATCGATGTAGCCGCCGGCCACCTCCATCCGCCCGCCCTGGGGTTTGCCGTGCACGGCCCGGTGCAGGGCCGGGAGCTTCCAGCAGGGCACATGCATGAACAGGTGATGCTCGGCGTGGAAATTGACCCAGTAGGGGGCGATGAAAGCGCGCTCCCACCAGCTGGCGCGGGTGGTGCGGGCGGCGCGGAAGGCGTCGTCGGCCGAGCCCTCGACGCAGGCGTGCTCGGCGATGTTGCGCAGCCGGGTGACCATCGGGAACCAGGTCGCCAGCGGCAGAAGCCACAGGGCGGAATACGCCCACCAGACGCCGGCTGCGGCGGCGGCCAGCAGAAGCCCGGCGTTGAAGAGCAGGAAGGGGGCGACGCTGCGGCCGGTGACGACCGCCCCTTCGGCCATATCCTCGTCGCGGTCGCTGCCGAACGCCTTGAAGAGGTACAGGACGCGCTGCTTGAAGAAAGTCTGGCCGGTCAGGTCGCGGATGATCTTGCGGCGCAGCGAGGCGCGGGTGACCGGGAACGGGGCGGACAGGACGAGGTCGGGGTCCTCGGCCTGCTGGGCGTATTTGTGGTGGCTGAGGTGATAGGGCCGGTAGAGCGCCAGCGAGGCGCCGACGGGGACGGCGCACAGCCAGTGGCCGAGAAAATCGTTGAGCTTGCCGTTCGGAGACAGGCCGCCGTGCGCCGCCTCGTGCATCAGGATGGCGAGGCCCAGCTGACGCGTGCCGACGACGGCGACGCAGAGCGGGATCAGGAACGGCCAAAGCACGCCCGTGACGGCGGCCAGCAGGATCACCGCCCAGCAGTGCAGGACCAGCACCGGGCCGACCCAGGCGGGGCGCGTCTGGAACGGCGCCCACTCTTCGGGGGTGAACAGGTCGGTGGGACGGGCGCGGGGAGCGGCGGGCATGCCGCAGGATACGCCTCCCCGTGGGCGGCGCAAAGCGAGGCGGAGGTGACTGTCAGGCAATGCTGACGAAAAGTCAGGTTGACATGACATACGCACGATGTCAGGTAAGCATGACATCACGTCAGGAGGACTTGTCATGTTGGCGATCGCGAAAACAAACACCTCGGCCAATCGGCGCTACGTCGTGCGGACCATGGCCTTCATGGGCGGCTATGTGGCGATCAACGTCCTGGCCATCTTCGGGGCCTTCGACCACATCACCTCGCCGGTGGCCGCCTGGGGCCTGGCGCTGGCCGTTTCGGCGCCGGTGATCGGACAGATCTGGGCGACGCTGTCGCTGATGCGGGAGTCCGACGAATACGTCCGGGCGGTCACCGCCAAACAGTTCATCCTCGCCGCGGGCATGGCCATGGCCATCGCCAGCGTCTGGGGGTTCGGCGAGAGCTACGCCGACGCCTACCACCTGCCCGGCTGGATCATCTATCCGCTGTTCTGGGCCTGCTTCGGCCTGACGGCGCCGTTCGTGAGGAACAGCCGGTGAAGAACCGGCTGAAACTGCTCCGCGTCGAGCGCGGCTGGACCCAGGAACAGCTGGGGCAGGCGCTGGGCGTGTCGCGCCAGGCCGTGAACGCGCTGGAGACCGAAAAGCACGATCCGTCGCTGGACCTGGCCTATCGCATCGCCGTGCTGTTCGCGCGGCCGGTGGAAGACATCTTCGAGAACCCGCACGCCTGACGCGGTCAGGCCCTTTCAAGGGACATCCCATGCTGCACCTCCGCCACCTCGTCGCGGGTTCGACCCTGCGCGCCTTGTGCCTCGCCTCTGCGTCATTGCTGGTCGCAGGCTCCGTGGTCCTGGCCGCCCGGGCCGAGGCCGCGCCGGTTTCCGCCGTCGTCCAGACCGCCTTTGCTTCGGACCGGTTGTCGGTCGAGGTGGTGGGCAGCGGACCGGACCTGATCCTGATCCCCGGCTTCGCGTCGTCGCGGGAGGTGTGGCGGGCGGAGGCGGACCGGCTGTCGGCGACGCACCGGGTGCATCTGGTCCAGCTGGCCGGGTTCGCCGGCGAGCCGTGGACGCACGGCGACGGACCGTTCGTGGCCCCGGTGGTCGAGGAGCTGGCCCGCTATGTTCGCGAGGCGGGGCTGGAGCGGCCGGCGGTGATCGGCCATTCGATGGGCGGATTGACCGCCCTGCTGCTGGCGCAGGCGCATCCGGAGCGGGTCGGGCGGGTGATGAGCGTCGACAGCCTGCCGTTCTTCAGCGCCATGTTCGGGCCGCAGGTGACGACGGAGACCGCGCGGCCCTTCGCGGCCCAGGCGGCGGCGGGCATTCTCGCGGCCGACGAGGCCGGCTTCCGGGCCCAGCAGGCGCAGACCGCGGCGGGCATGGTCCGCGACCCCGCCACGCGGGCCGCGATGGTCGAGTGGTCGATGGCCTCGGACCGGCAGGCGATGGCGGCGGCGATCCGCGACGTGATGACCACCGACGCCCGGCCGGGGCTGGCGGCGATGACCACGCCGGTGTGGGCGATCTACGCCTCGGACGCCGACGGCGGCGCGCCGGCGGCGATGGCCGACGCGGTGTGGGGCCGGGAGTATGCGGCCCTGCCGGGGGTGGAACTGATCCGCGTCGACGGGACGCGGCATTTCATCATGGCCGACCAGCCGGCGCGGTTCGCCGAACTGGTCGATCAGTTCCTGGCCGACTAGACGGCGGGGGCCGGGGTGACGTCGCCGGTCCGGGTCAGCTGGCCGCCGAACTCGCCGGCGTAGGCGGTGGCCAGCAGGGAGCGGAACACGGTGGCCGGAATGGCGATCTCGTAGCCGCCTTCGGCATAGGGCCCGGCCTGGTAGGGACCGATCAGGAAGGTCAGTCCGGCGGCCTTGCCGGACGCGTCGCCGGGCGTCAGCACGAAGGCCGTGGCGGCCGCGCGCGGACAGGCGAACGGCTTGCTGTCGAAGGTGATCGAGTCGCCGTCGGGCACGCGGGCGCGCTTGGCGGTGTTGAGCGCCGAGCACAGCGCCTGGTCGACGGCGGTCAGGTCGGCCCCGCTCCGGAACAGGTCGGCCAGGCCGATCTGGCGTTTCAGCGCCTTGTCCCACAGCAGGCCGCTGGTCAGGGTGTTGCCGTGGGCGCCGCCGGAATAGTCGTAGGCCGTGCGCTTGAGGCTGAACAGCTTGCCGGTTTCGGCGGCGGCGGTGATGGCGACGGTGTTCTCATACTTGGGCCGCCCGGTTTCGGCGCCGGCCTCGGTCAGCTCGCCCTGCGCCCCCTCGGTGAACTGGCGCAGCTTGCGCACCTCCTCGGCGTAGAGACGGGCGTGCAGATCGGTCTGGGCCTTGAGCGCCTCGGGCAGGGTCAGCTTGACGTCGGCCCAGGGGGTCTTGTCCTCGAAGCCCATGGGGGCGGCGGCGTCGGCCGGGGTAACGGCGGCGTCCGGTCCGGCGGAGGCCGCAGCCGGGGCGTCGGCCGGCTCGCGGTCCCGGTTGCAGGCGGCGAGGGTGGTCGCGGCGACGGCCGTCAGGAGCAGCAGGCGCCCCCGGGTCGAGCCCGGGGGTGACGAAAGACGGATCATGCGAATCTCCTTCACAGCGGAAGCTGTACCGAGCCGAGAATGATGGCGACAAGCAGGATAGCACCGGCGTCGCGGTTCGACCTGAACAGTCTCAGGGCGAGGGCGGGATCGTCGGGGCGGACGTCGCGGGCCTGCCGGAACAGATGGGCGGCCCAGGGGAGGAGGGCGACGTAGAACAGCGGGCCGAGGCCGGCGGTCAAGCCGGCGAGGACGGTCAGGCCGACGGTGAGGAGGTAGAACAGGCCGACGCCGCGGCGAACGTTGGGGCCGAGGCGGCGGGCGGAGGATCTGACCCCGACCATGGCGTCGTCCTCGATGTCCTGCAGGGCGTAGATGGTGTCGTAGCCGAGGGTCCAGAACACGCCGCCGAAGTAGAGGAGGAGGCCCGCGACCGCGAGATGGCCGGGCAGACCCCAGTTGGCATGGAAACCGACGACGTCCGGATTGCTCCAAGCCCAGAGCGTCGCGTGCCAGCCGAAGTTGCTCGTGGCCGCCGCGAAGCCCATCAGGGCGCCCCAGTTGAAGGTCAGGCCGAGCCAGGCCTGGGGCCACCAGGTGATGCGCTTCATGAAGGGATAGGCGGCGACGAGGGCGAGGGAGGCGACGCCGAGCGCGACGGCGATCAGGTTCAGGGTCAGCAGGATCAGCAGGCTGGCGAGGCTGCAGCCGATGACGAAGGCCCAAGCCTGTTTGACGCTGATGCGGCCGGATGGAATGGGGCGCAGGGCGGTGCGGGCCACCTTCGCGTCGATGTCGCGGTCGACGATGTCGTTGAAGGCGCAGCCGGCGGCGCGCATCAGGCAGGCCCCGATCGCGAAGCCGAGGAAGAGCCAGGCGTCGTAGACGTCCGGCGTCCTGCGGTACTGGCTGAGCGCCAGGGCGATGCCCTGCCAGCCGGGCAGGAGCAGCAGCCAGATGCCGATCGGCCGGTCGAAGCGGCCGAGCCTGAGCCACGGCTTGAGGCGCTCCGGCGCGTGGCGGTCCACCCAGTTCGATCCGGCGTCGGGAAGCGGGGCGGAGGTCATGGTCGAGGTTGTAGCGGGTTCCGGGGGCGGGGGTGAAGGGCTGAACGGCGTCCGGAACCGACGGGGCCGGTCGGCCGGGGCTGAAGCGAGTCAGACTCAAAATGGGGTCTGAACAGTCTGACGAGTCTGACTCCGGCCCCGGAGCGACCCGGACGAAAAACAGAATCCGGGGGGGGCGACGGGCCTCGGCGGCGCGTCGGGCGGTTCGACTGTCAAAGACCGGAGGGCATTGTGCGCGCGCCGCTTCCTGTGGCGGGGAGATCGCGTCGAGAATAGCCGAAGAGATTGAAAGGGCGGGATGTTTTCCGCTGAACCCGACTATGGATTCGCGAATTGTCAGCACAGCGTCATGGCGATCCGTCTCCTCCCTGTTGCGAAGCGATGGGGAGGTGGATCGACGGCGCAGCCGGCGAGACGGATAGGCGGCGGCGCGGCTTCCTCGTCGGATCGCATGCAACGTGCCCGTCGGCCCATCGCATGCAACGTGCCCGTCGGCCCATCGCATGCGATGGGCCTCCACCCCTCCACCGCTTCGCGGTCCCCCTCCCCATTCGCGAAGGGCGAACGGGGAGGAGACGAGACTCAGGGCCGGCCCACCACCGCATCCACCGAGTTGGTGGTGACCGGGTGATACCCCGGGCGGGCGCGGGCGTAGATGCGGGTGGCGATGGGACGGCCCCAGTCGCCTTCGGCCCACAGGCTGGTGAACAGCGGCAGGACGAATTTGCGCCGGCCCATGGTGGTCAGGAATTTCTCCAGCGTCGGCACGGCGGGCTGGTAGCGGTGCGCCACCGCGATCTGCAGCCACGAGAACACCACCTCGGCGTTGCCTTCCTGGCGCAGGTTCAGCGTGGCCTCGAGGTCGGCCAGTTGGGCGGCGGTGAGCCAGTCGGCGCCGGGGCGCAGGCCGTCCGGACGCCAGGCGAGGAAGCGCTGGCGTTCCTGGGTCGACCAGCCGGACCACGGGATGGCCGAGGCCGGGCCCTTGTCGGCGAAGAAGGCGCGGGCGGCGGCGTCGACCGGGACGAAGGCGTCCGACACCGGCGGGACCCAGTTGGACGGCATGCCCGGCTGGTAGATCCACGCGTCCATCATCAGCTGCCGCTCCAGCTCCGGCGTGGTGACCAGATGGGCGCGGATGTCCTCGAGGAAGCGTTCGGTGGTCATCGGCCGGAAGGCGTTGCGGTCGAAATAGCCCTTGAGCCAGGCGTCGAACCGTTCGCGGCCGACGATGCGCTCGATGGTGCGCAGGAAGGCGGCGCCCTTCTCGTAGGCGACGTCGGTCAGGCCCTCGTCCGGGTCGCGTCCGGCCAGGTCGATCTTCAGCTTCGTGTCCGCGGCGGGCAGGTCGGCGAGGGTTGACTGCAAGTCGCCCCAGCCGAGCGACTGGAGCATCAGGGCGCGCTCGCGGCCGTACAGCTGCTCCATGATCCGGTTCTCGAAATAGACGGTGAAGCCCTCGTTGAGCCAGAAGTCGGACCAGGTGGCGTTGGTGACGAGGTTGCCGGACCAGCTGTGCGCCAGCTCGTGCGCCACCAGCGAGACCAGCGAGCGGTCGCCGGCGATGATGGTCGGGGTGGCGAAGGTCAGGCGCGGGTTCTCCATGCCGCCGAACGGGAAGGACGGCGGCAGGACGAGGATGTCGTAGCGGCCCCAGCGGTAGGGGCCGTAGAGCCGCTCGGCCACGTCGACCATTTCGGCGGTGGGAACCAGCTCGTCATGCGCGGCGCGGAGCATCGAGGGCTCGGTCCAGACGCCGGTGCGCTCGTCGATGGCCTGGAAGGCGAGATCGCCGACGCCCAGGGCGATCAGATAGGGCGGCACCGGATTGGTCATGCGGAAGCGCCAGGCGGTCTGGCCGGGGCCGGCCGGTTCGCCGCCGCCGAGGGCCTCGGCGCTCATCGCCACCCTGAGGTCGGAGGGGGCGGTGATGCGCGCGTCCCAGGTCTGGCGGATGCCGGGGCTGTCCTGGGTGGGGACCCAGGTGCGGGTCAGGATGGCCTGACCCTGGCTGAACAGAAAGGGTTTCTGGCCGCCGGCGGTCTGGGCCGGGGTCAGCCACTGCAGGGCGGCGGCGTCGGGACGGGTGGAATAGCGGACGACGATGCGGCGCCGCTCGCCCGGGGCGAAGGCGGGAAAGCGGATGGTCAGCGGCTGGCCGAGAATGGGGTCGTCGGGGCCGGTCTCGAACTGCAGCGGGTTTCCGGCGGCGTCGCGGACGTCCTGGATGTCGAGGTTGCGGACGTCGAGGACGATCTCGTTGGCGCCCGGCTCGGCGGTGACGTCGAGGGCGGCCGTGCCCGACAGGGTCATCGCCGCGAAGTCGGCGGCGAGGTCGAGGGCGACATGGGTGACGCGGGCGATCCCGGGCAGGGCGTAGGAATGGATGTCGCGGACGTAGTCGACCGGCGCGATCGCGGGCACCGGGTGAGGGGGGATGAGCGTCTCGGAGCCGGTAGCGGTCATGGCGGCGCAGCCTCCCAGGGCGGTGGTCAGGGCGAGGGCGGATACGAGGCCGATCTTGCGGATCATCGGGGCGTCCTTTGCGAGTGTGCGCGGAGAACGCCCCGGAAGGCCGGAAAGATCAAGCCCCCGGATCAGCCGCCCGCGGGGACCGGGGCCAGATGGCGCGCCTTGAACAGGCGGCCGCGCTCGGCGACCAGCACGAAGCCGAGGGCCGTCAGGCCCAGGGCGGTGAAGCCGAGCGCCATCGGGGCCACCGAACCGTTGAACTGCTGGCCGATCAGGAAGCCGAGCAGGGAGCCGAAGGTGGTCGAGATGAAGCCCTGGGCCGAGGAGGCGGTGCCGGCGATATGGCCCATCGGCTCCATGGCCATCGAGCCGAAATTGCCGGCGATCAGGCCGAAGCAGAACATGGTCAGGCCCTGCAGGACGGCGAAGGTCCAGATGGTCTCATGGCCGGCCAGGGTCACGGCCGAATGGATGGCGGCCATGGTGATGAAGCCGAGCAGGGCGGCGTGGGAGATCAGCCGCGAGCCGAGCTTTTCGACCAGGCGGGCGTTGAGCAGCGACGCCACGGCGATGCCGCCGGCGACCATGGCGAAGACGGTGGTGAACAGCTCCGGCGCCTCGAACACGTCGAAGAAGATCTGCTGGCTGGAGTTGATGAAGCCGAACAGGGCGCCGGTGATGGCGGTCATGGCCAGGGTGTAGCCGATCGACTGGCGGTTGGTGACGGCCTCACGGAAGGCGCCGGCGATGCGGCCGATCCGGATCGGCATGCGGTTCTCCGGATGCAGGGTCTCGGGCAGGCGGATGGCGGCCCACAGCATGAAGGAGCCGCCGGCCAGCGCCAGCACGCCGAAGATCCACGGCCACGGGGCGACGGTCAGGATCAGCTGGCCAAGGGTCGGGGCGATGATGGGAATGCCGAGGAAGACCAGGAAGCTGAGCGACATGACCCGCGCCATGGTCCGGCCGCTGTAGCGGTCGCGCACGATGGAGACGGCCAGGACCCTGAGCGCGGCGGCGCCGAGGCCGGTGCCGACGCGGGCGGCGATCAGCAGCTCGAAACTGGGGGCGAAGGCGGCCAGCACGCTGAACAGCACATAGAGCGACAGGCCGATCATCAGGATGGGCTTGCGGCCGTAGCGGTCGGCCAGCGGGCCGTAGACGATCTGGGCCACGCCGAAACCGAGCAGATAGGCGGTGATGACCCACTGGCGGCTGTTCTCGGCCACCACGTTCAGGGCGTCGCCGATGGCTGGCAGGGCCGGCAGCATGGCGTCGATGGCCAGGGCGTTGAGCGCCATCATCATGGCGATCAGGGCGACGAACTCGGGGAAGCCGGGTCCCTTGACGGCGGGCGCGGGGCGGTCTGCGACGGGGGCGGTCATCCGGGCCCAGATGCGAACGCGAACGGCCGGGCGCAACCGGCGGGGCTTGAAATAGCGGCGGCGAAACGTGAAGTGAGCCCGGCGGCGCCCGGTGTTTTCGCGGGGCCGGACGCCAGGCCCCGGCCGAGGAGACCCCCATGACCGACTTTCCCGTCACCGTGTTTCACAACCCCGCCTGCGGCACCTCGCGCAATGTGCTGGCCATGGTCGAGGCGGCCGGATACCGGCCCGAGGTGGTCGAATATCTGAAGACCGGCTGGGACGCCGACCAGCTGCGGGCGCTGTTCGAGGAGGCGGGGCTGAGCCCGCGCGAGGCGCTGCGCGAGAAGGACACGCCGGCGGCCGCGCTGGGGCTGCTGGAGGCGGGGGTCAGCGACGAGGTCCTGCTCGCCGCCATGGCCGAACATCCGATCCTGGTGAACCGCCCGATCGTGAAGACGCCGAAGGGCGCGGCCCTGTGCCGGCCGTCGGAGCGGGTGTTCGACCTGCTGGAGCGGACGCCGGAGCGTTTCGTCAAGGAAGACGGGGAGGTCGTCGTCCCGGCCTCAAGCAGCGCGACCGCGCGGTAGGCCGACAACAGTTGGTGCGGGCGGTCGGGCTCGAACCGACACTCCTTTCGGAACCGGATTTTGAGTCCGGCGCGTCTACCAATTCCACCACGCCCGCAGGGTCGTCGGCGGCCCTTGCCCTAGCGAGTCCGGGCGCGGACGACAAGCGGGTCCGGTTCAGCGCATCCGGTAGACGGTGCGGAATCCGACCCGCCACGGTCGGCGCCGGTTCGGCGGAGCGCCGCCGCATGAGGGGCGCGAACCTGTCGAAAGCTTAATCCGCGCGGCGCATCCGCTGCGCGCCGTCGCCGCCTCCTGATCGGGCAAGGAGACGACGATGACGCTGAGACATGTGATGACGGCCGCCCTCGGCGCGGTGGTGCTGTCCTGCCAGGGACCGGCGGCGGTGCTGGCCCAGGAGGCGGCGGCCAACGGGGCCGCGAGCCCGCACGCGGCGATCACCGGGGCGCACCGGGCCAGGGCGCTGGACACGCTGGACCGGCGGCTGGCCCACTATGTGATGCACGAGCGCACGCCGGCGATCCGGGCGCGGCTGGCGGCGCGGCGCGAGGCCTATCTGGAGCTGACCGATCCGGAAGCGTTCCGGCAGGCGATCAACGCCGACCTGCTGGCGGTCTCGGGCGACCGGCATCTGCAGGTGTGGATCGAGCCGCGCAGCCGCGACGACGTCATCGCCGGGGGCCCGCCGCCGACGATGGAGCAGATGTCGGCGCAGGAGGCGACGAACGGCTTCGGCGTGCGCGAGGCCCGGGTGCTGGACGGCGGGGTCGGCTATCTGGACCTGGCCTATTTCAGCGGCCACCCGGACGCGGGCGCGGCCATCGACGCGGCGCTGGCGAAACTGGCCGGGTCGCGGGCCCTGATCCTCGACCTGCGCAACAACGGGGGCGGCGGCGAGGCGGCGCTGAGGCGGCTGATGGGCCATCTGGCGGGCGAGCCGATGCGGCTGGAGGACATCCAGATGCGCCGCTGCGCGCCCGATCCGGCGGATCCCGAGGGCTGCGTGCAGGACGGCACGCGCGACGTGCAGGAACGGTATGCGGACGCGGTGGCGGCGCCGGCGTTTCCGGACCAGCCGGTCTATGTGCTGACCTCGGGCGGCAGCTTCTCGGCGGCGGAGGCGGCAGCCTACGGCCTGCAGGCGACGGGGCGGGCGACCGTGGTCGGCGAGGTCACCGGCGGCGGGGCCAACCCCTCGATCCTGATGGACCTGGGGCCGTGGTTCAGCGTGGTCATGCCGATCGGCGAGGCGCGGCACCCGGCGACAGGCGCGAACTGGGAAGGCGTGGGGGTTCGGCCGGACGTGGCCGCGCCGGCGGACCGGGCGCTGGAGGAGGCCTTGCGGCGGATCGGCTAGGCCGTCGCCACCGTCTGTTCGATGGCGCCGAAGATGGAGTGGTGATGGTCGTCCAGCATCTCGATGCGGACGGTGTCGCCGTGCTTGAGGAACGCGGTCTCCGGCTTGCCGTGGAGGATGGTCTCGACGGTGCGGACCTCGGCGATGCAGGAGTAGCCGAGGCCGCCCTCGCTGACCGGCTTGCCGGGGCCGCCGTCGGCGTCGCGGTTTGAGACCGTGCCCGAGCCGATGATCGTCCCGGCGCACAGGTTTCGCGTCTTCGCGAGGTGGGCGATCAGGGTTCCGAAGTCGAAGGTCATGTCGACGCCGGCGTCGGCCTTGCCGAAATCCCGGCCGTTGAGCTGGACGGCGAGTTCGCCCTTCAGCTTGCCGTCGGCCCAGCGGTCGCCGAGCGAGTCCGGGGTGACGAAGACGGGCGACAGGGCCGAGGCCGGCTTGGACTGGACGAAGCCGAAGCCCTTGGCCAGTTCGGCCGGGATCAGGTTGCGCAGCGACACGTCGTTGACCAGGCCGACGAGGCGGACGTGCGACAGGGCCTCCTCGCGCGACACGCCCTGCGGCACGTCGCCGGTGACCACGACGACCTCGGCCTCGAGGTCGCAGCCCCAGCTCTCGTCGGCGAGCGGGATGGGATCGCGCGGGGCGAGGAAGCCGTCGGAGCCGCCCTGATACATCAGCGGATCGGTCCAGAAGCTTTCGGGCATCTCGGCCCCGCGGGCCTGACGGACCAGGGCGACGTGGTTCACATAGGCCGAGCCGTCGGCCCACTGGTAGGCGCGGGGCAGGGGCGAGGCGGCCTCGCGCTCGTGGAAGCGGCCGCGCGGCACGCCGCCGTGCTCGAGGCTTTCGGCCAGCGCCCGGAGATCGGGCTCGACCCGCTCCCAGTCGTCAAGCGCCGCCTGCAGGGTCGGGGCGATCAGGAAGGCGTCGGTGAACCAGGCGAGGTCGCTGGAGACGAGGACGAGGCGACCGTCACGGCCGTGCTTCAGTGAGGCGAGTTTCATGCCTCAGGCTTAGGCGGTTTCCCGGCCGGGGGGAACAGGCTGCGTGTCAGTGATGGCCGCCGCCGTGGCTGAGGCTGGGCCGGCGCGGGCCGGGGTCCGACAGTTCGGCGACGACGCCGTCCATTTCACTCACCCGCGCGGCGCGATGGCGCCAGTAGTCGTTGAAGGCGGCGACGGCGAGACGCAGGGCGGCGTTGCGCTCCCGCAGGGTCATCGGCCGCTTGCCGGGTTTCGGCGAGGGGTGCGGCGGGCGGCCGGGCGTCGGCGGGTGAATCGAGATGGTCACGTTGGCGGCCGCGGGAGAGGCCGGGGCGGCGGCTTCGTGGTCCGCCTCCGGCTCATGCTTCTCCGGGGCGTGGTCATGGCCGCCGTGATCGGCCTTGTCCTCCAGATCGCCCTTGAGGGCGAGGGCGAGGGCGTCGACGCAGCCGGTCAGTTCGCCGCCGAAGTCCAGCGTCCGGCCGAGGCGGGCGCGCAGGACGCGATGAAGGTCCGCGGCCTGGGCCGGCAGGGTGTCGGTGTCGGCCTTCATGGCGGCCTTGGCGGCCTCATCGATGGCCTCCCAGATGGCGCCGGCGGCGTCCCCGCGTTTCGACCGCGCGCCGCTGCCCATCAGCCAGCCGATCATCGCCGCGACCAGCAGCGCCAGCAGGATCGCGCCCCAGACCAACGGGTCCGCGCCGATGAGAAGGGGCGCGTCCAGCGGCGCATTGGCCGGATCGGCGGTGGCGAAGTCGGCGCCGTAGGACATGCTGCTCCCCGCTGGAACGACCGCCGTTCGCGGACGGCGCATCTTGCTCCGAAGGCTCCGCTTGGCAACGGGAAAGGTTAACCTCACAGTGGATTCGCGCGAGGGGCGAGCGCCCAGACCATTTTTGTTTCAGGTCGAATCGACCTGAATCCAAAAAATGGTCCAGTTTCAATGTGGAGCGAAATCTGAGCCCCGACGGACTGCGTCCATCGGAACCGATTTCGCTCTAGTCGGGCGTGATCAGCGCCTTGGCCTCGGCCCCGGTGCGGGCCCCGACGTCGCGCACCTCGATCTCGACCGAGACGGCGCCCTCGGGCTCGTGGGCCCACAGGTAGCGGCGCTCGATCTCGACCTCGCGGCCGGACGGAGCGAAGCCGGTGAAGCTGTCGCCCCAGGGGGTGATGGCCTTGATCTCGGGCCAGGCCAGGGCGCAGGCGGCGTCCAGCTCCTCCATGGCCATCAGGGACAGTTCGTCGCGCGGGTCGGGGGCTACAGCCATCGGCGCACCCGGGCCCGGTAGGCGTCGTACTCGGCGCCGAACTTGCCGGACAGATAGCGCTCCTCGCGCTGCACGACGAAACGGTCGACGACGACGAGGCAGGGCAGGATGAAGGCCAGGGCGATCAGGCTGTCCATGGCCACCGCGAAGCCGAGGTACATCAGGGTGAAGCCGACGTAGATCGGGTTGCGGCTGACGCGGTAGAGGCCGTCGGTCGTCAGGGCGGTGGTCGGCTTCCACGGCTCCACCCGCGTGCCGAGACGGCGGAACTGGTTGGCGGCGGACCCCTCGAGGACCAGGCCGCCGACGATCAGGACGAAGGCGGCGACGCGCCGGATCTGCGGCTCCAGCCCCAGTTCATCCGGACCGCCCAGCGCCTTCGACAGAAGCCAGCCGGCGAGCAGGAAGCCGAGATAGATCAGCGGCGGCGGGGCGATGACGCCGGGATTGTCGCGGGGCGTATCGCTCACGGCCGCAGTTCCTCGTCACCGTAGATGGCCACCCGCGCGGGCGCGCTCGACGAGACGGCGCCGCGGTACATGCCGGAGGTGTTCAGGGCGAAGGCGGGCGCGCCGTCGAGACCCATGACGATGACTCCGCCGTCACCGCCGATCGAGCCGACATCGGCGATCTCGGCCTCGGCGGCGGTCTGGACGTCGGCGCCGGCCGCAGTGCGGTGGCAAATGTCGCGGGCGACGGTGGCGCGGATGAAATACTCGCCCGAACCGGTGGCCGAGACGGCGCAGCCGTCGGCGTTGGAGGCGTAGGTGCCGGCCCCGATCACGGGCACGTCGCCGACCCGGCCCCAGCGCTTGGCGGTCATGCCGCCGGTCGAGGTGCCGGCCGCGAGGCGGCCCTGGCTGTCGAGGGCGACCGCGCCGACCGTGCCGAATTTGCGCTCGTTCAGCGGCGGCTGCGGCAGACCGTTGGCCGCCTGCGGGCCGGGGGCGCCGGCGGGGCGCGCGGGGATCGGCTGGTTCTGGTCGCGCAGGGCCCGCTCCAGCCCCTGCCAGCGGCGTTCGGTGAAGAAGAAGGACGGGTCGACCTGCTCCAGCCCGACCGAGGCGGCGAAGGCGTCGGCGCCCGGGCCGATCAGCATGACGTGCGGCGACTGCTCCATCACGGCGCGGGCGGCGGCGATGGGATGGCGGGTGGTGGTCAGGCCGGCCACGGCGCCGGCGGTGCGGTCGGCGCCGTTCATGATCGCCGAGTCGAGCTCGTTCCGCCCGGCGGCGGTGAAGACGGCGCCGCGGCCGGCGTTGAACAGCGGATCGTCCTCCATGATCTGGATCGCGGCCTGGACGGCGTCGAGGGCCGATCCGCCCTCGGCGAGGATGGCCGAGCCGGCGTCGAGGGCGCGCTTGAGGGCGGCGCGGTAGGCGGCGTCCTGTTCGGGCGTCAGGCTGTCGCGCTCGATCACGCCCGCCCCGCCGTGGATGGCGAAGGACCAGCCGGCGGGGGCCTGGGCGGCGGCGGGCCCCGCGATCAGGGCGAGGGCGGCGGCGAAGGGGAGAAGGCGGGTCAGGATCATGGCCGCAGGGTCGGCCAAGCGCCGCCTCAACTCAAGGCCTGACCGCAGGAGGGGCGGCGCGACGCCTCGCGGGAGAACCGGGCGGCGATGCGGCGGGGTCGAGGGAAGGCCTTCACGGTTTCGTCCGGAGCCGCTCACGATCGGTTACGGCTTGTAAAGCCCGCCGCCCGGTGGTCCTATCGCCGCCTCGTCAGGGGAGGCGGGGTGCGCGTTTTCGCGCGCCATAATCGAGGGCGGTGCGTCCCTGCAATCAAAGGCTTGGCATGAACATAGTCATCTTGCTGGGGGTGATAATCACCCTCGTCACGGGCATTCCCGTACTTCTTCAAATCCTCAAGACCCACCCGAAAGGGCTGCTGGTCTGCTTCTTCGCGGAAATGTGGGAGCGCTTCTCGTTCTACGGCATGCGCGGCCTGCTGATCTTCTATCTGACCCAGCATTTCCTGTTCGATGACGGCTTCTCGTCCGGGCAGTACGGGTCGTACGCCTCGCTGGTTTACCTGCTGCCGCTGATCGGGGGGATCGTGGCGGACCGCTACATCGGTACGCGCAAGGCGATCATGTTCGGCGCGATCCTGCTGGTCGCCGGTCACGGCCTGATGGCGTTCGAGGGCAGCCCCGCGACCCAGACCCTGACCTATGGCGGCTCAAGCTATGAGGTCCAGATCGAGGGCCGCGGCGACAACCGCACCACCCAGGTCGTGGTGGGCGGACAGGCCTATAACTACGGGCCCGCCGAGGGCGGTGGTCTGGCGATCGCCGACCTGCCCGCCGGCTCCGCCGTTCCGGCCACCCTGGCCGAGGGGAGCTATGAGCTGGAGACCGCCCGCGACCCGTTGGGGGTAAACGTCTTCTATCTGGCCCTGTCGCTGATCATCATGGGCGTGGGCTTCCTGAAGCCGAACATCTCGACCCTGGTGGGACAGCTGTATCCGCAGGGCGATCTGCGCCGGGATTCCGGCTTCACCCTCTACTACTACGGCATCAACCTGGGGGCCTTCTGGGCCGCCGTCCTGTGCGGCATCCTGGGGCAGCGGTTCGGCTGGGGCTGGGGCTTTGGCCTCGCGGGCGTCGGCATGCTGGCCGGCCTGATCGTCTTCTGGCTTGGCAAGCCGTGGCTGCAGGGCAAGGGCGAAAGCCCCTATCCCGAACTGATCAGGAAGCCGGTCTTCGGCCCGATCAACCGCGAGTGGCTGATCTATATTCTCGCCTTCATCGGCGTCGGCGCCCTGTGCTTCATCGTCCCCAACCACAATGTGGTGGGCACCGGCCTGATCATCTCGACCATCGCGGCCCTGGCCTTCGTCATCTGGTTCATCATCTTCAAGTGCGACAAGGTTTCGCGCGAGCGGATGATGCTGGCCATGGTGCTGGTGTTCGGCTCGGTCATCTTCTTCACCCTGTTCGAACAGGCCGGCACCTCGCTGAACCTGTTCGCCGACCGCAACGTCGACCTGTCCCTGACCACCCAGGCCTACACATTCCTCGGCCTGCCGATGGGGTCGCCGGCGCAGGTGGCCGCGGCCGGAATGGACACGACCAACTGGTGGGGCTGGATCGACACCTCGATCACCGCCGCCCAGACCCAGTCGTTCAACGCCGGCTTCATCCTGATCTTCGCGCCGGCCTTCGCCGCCCTGTGGGTGTTCCTGGCCAAGCGCAAGATGGACCCGAACCCCGTGATCAAGTTCGGCCTGGGCATCATGCAGGTGGGCCTCGGCTTCCTGGTCATCGTCTGGGGCGTGAACTCGGGCATGGTCGACGACGCCTTCCGCACCCCGATCGTGCTTCTGGCGCTGCTCTACATGCTGCACACCACCGGCGAGCTGTTCCTCAGCCCGGTCGGCCTGTCGGAGATCACCAAACTGTCGGTGCCGTCCATCGTCTCCTTCATGATGGCGGTGTGGTTCATGGCCAGCTCGATCGCCCATTTCGTCGGCGGCATCATCGCGGGCGCGGCCGGGACCGAGACGGTCGGCGGCCAGGTGCTGGATCCGTCGGCGGCGCTCAACAGTTCGCTGGAGTCCTTCAACGCCCTGGGCTGGTGGGGCGTCGGCATCGGCGTCGGCTTCATCGTGGCGAGCTTCTTCATCGCCAAATGGTCGAACGGCGTGAACGATGCGGACAACCACCCGGGTCCGAGCGTCACGGACCGCGGCACCGAAGACGGCAACGTCGCCAAGCCTGGAGCGACCACGCCCAGCTAGGCCTCGCGCCCGGCTGAATCGGAAAGGGCGGGGCCTCGCGGCTCCGCCCTTTTTTGTCGGCCTTCCCGGCCTTCCCGGCCTTCGGCCTGGTTGAGCGCGCCATGAGCCGTCCGGCTTGCCCGGCGGTCAGAAGCTCTTGCGGATCTGCAGGAACAGCCACGGGCTCATCTTGGTGCGGCGAACCTCGCGGAAGGCGACCGGGGCGACGTCGCGCGGACCGGCGTAGATGTCGCGGTTGTAGCCGCTCTCACGGTCGGTGGCGTTGCCGACGTCGAGGCGGATCGTCGTGTTCGAGGACGGCTTCCACTGGCCGTACAGGGTCACGAAGGGCTCGTTGTAGAAGGCCCGGACCTCGCGGACGCGGAAGAGCCGCCCCTTGTCGACATTGCAGCCGTGCTCGAAGCCGTAGGAATACTTCCCGCCCTGCAGGTCGTGGTTGAAGTTGACGCCGCAGCCGAAGGCCTGGTTGCCCTGGAAGCGGCGGGTCTCGCCGGTCACCGGGTCGGTGACCTCGGTGTGCACCCAGCTGGTTCGCGCCTGCAGCCGGGCGTTCGGGACGCCCAGCTTGTCCAGCGGCAGGGTCAGGCGGGTCTCGAACAGGTCGAACGAGCCGTCGCCGATATTGCCGACGCCGTCGAAGCCGCCGGTGAGGGGGATGATGTCGACGACGTCCTCGACCTCGCCATGCTGGGCCGTCAGGGTCAGCACGCCCTCGCCCCAGAAACGGCGCTCGTAGACGGCCTCGACGATGGTGGTCTTCTCGGGTTCGAGATCCGGATTGCCGCCCTCGACCTCGCCGATGTCGATGTCGGCCGAGGCGACGAAGTCGCCGAAGTCCAGCTGGCCGACCTGACGCTCGGCGCGGAAGCGGAACTGGTGCCCGGTCCATGGGGTCCAGGTCAGCTGCACCCGCGGCTTGGGATAGACGAAGGACTTGGTCAGGTCGCTGTCGCCGGACTGGCTGATCTCCGAGACCTCGACCCGCAGGCCGCCCTCGAGGGTCAGCGTGGGACCGGGCCGCCAGGTGGCCTGGCCGAACGCCTCGCCGCGCAGCTCCTCCACCTTGACCGAGGACGACGGCAGCGGAATGGCCACGCCGTTCTCCTCATAGGCCGTGGCGCTGTCGAGGAAGTTGTAGGCCACCTCGCCGCCGCTCTCGAAGGCCCAGCGGTCGTTGGGGCGGAAGCGCAGCACGGCGCGGCCGATCGATTCGCCCGACGTCGCGTCGGAGGTGAAGGTCGAACTGTTGGGGCCGCTTTCGGAGACGCCGACATAGTCTTCGGTCGACCAGCGCTGCAGGCCGACCAGTTCGAGGCCCATCCGGGGCGACAGGTCGCGGGTCCAGTTGACGCCCAGTTCGCTGTTGATCGAATCCGACTCCTCGTTGCTGAAGCTGTCGATGCCCGCGCCGGAGCGGATCAGCACGTCCTGCGAACGCTCGTTCCCGAACCAGCCGAGCAGGCCGTTGACCTTCAGCTTGCCGCCGGCCAGCGGGCGCTGGATCGCCCCCGTCGCGCGGACGTTGCGGATGCGATCCCACAGCACCAGGTCGGCGTCCTGGATCAGGGTCCCGGACGGGTCGTAGCGGCGGCGGAAGCCGTCGCTGGTGCCGTCGGTGCGGTCGGTGGTGGCGCTGATCGACCCCTCGATCGAATTGTCGCCCTCGCGGCGGGAAAACTGGCCGGCGAGGATCGGACCGACGTAGCCATCCGGGTAGATGTAGGTGTTGAGCTCGAGCACCCGCTCGACGGTGACGGTGCGGCGCAGGACGACGTTGGCGATGACCGAGCGGCCCTGCATGTCGATGCCCGGCGCGCCGCCGCGGATCAGTTCGATGCGCTCGACGCTGTCGGCGGAAATGCGGCGCAGGACCTGGTCGAGGCTGTCGCTCTTGGAGGAGGGCCGGTCGCCGTCGATCAGCACATTGCCGGCCGCGCCGGCGAAGCCGCGCGTGTCGGTGTCGCCGGTGTCGAGGCCAAAGCCGGGCAGCCGGGCGATCATGTCGAGGGCCGTGTCGGGCCGGGAGTCGGCGAAGAAGGCCGGTTCGAACACCAGCACGCCCTGCTGGGCGGCGTCGACTTCGGGCGCGGACTGCGCCGGGCCGGTCGGGACCGGAGCCTGCGCGGCGCTGTCGGGGTTCGGCGACTGGTTCGGCGTGGTCTGGGCCATGGCCGGAACGGCCAGCACGGACAGGGCGGCGGTGGCCAGCCAGATGGTTTTCGTCATAGGTCCCTCTCCCAATTGGGCGGACCGTGCCCCGGCGCCCGGGGCGGCTCCAGTTACAAGCCGGACAGGTGGATTAATTCGCGGACAGGCTTGCGGCGGATGCGTGTCGCCCCCGCTCCGCGGCTACGGCCGGCCCAGTTCCCGCGCCAGGGCGACCAGCACCGCGCGCTTGGGCGGCGGGAGCCGACCGGCGATTCGGGCGATCTGGAGGACGACGCGGCCATCCGGATCTTCATCCGCGCCCGTATCGAAGGCGTCGCCGATCAGGGTCTTCAGCGGCATGTCCAGCGCCTGTGCGATCTGCACCAGACGGCCGAAAGGCACCGCCATCTCTCCGCTCTCGTAACGCTGGATCAGCTGATGGCCGCCGCCGACGATCGCGGCCACGTCCGCCAGCGTCATCCCCTTGGCGGAACGGGCCAGGGCGAGGCGTTGCCCCAGCAACCGGTTGTTCCGGGCCTCGGCTGCTCCATCGGATTTTCGCCTGGTGGTCATCGTCGCCAGCGCCCCTGTGTTGGCAACTAGCTCACCTGCAACGCAGATTTGTGTCTCTTCGCTGAAGCTTTTGCCGATGGCGGATGGCGCTCAACGGGCCAGACCCAGGGGGCCCAGAAGCCAGGTCAGCCAGACGCCGACGGCCAGAAAGACGCCGAACGGCAGGCGGTCCGCGCCCGAGACCGCGCGCCCCGTCAGGATACGGGCGGCGATGACGCTGAGGCCGGAGAGGGCGGCCCAGAGCAGGACGCTGGGCAGGCCGATCCATCCCACCCAGGCGCCGCCGGCGGCCAGCAGGAAAGGATCGCCGCCGCCCAGCCCCTCGCGCCCCCGGACCCGGCGGTAGCCGCGGGCGAGCAGCCACAGACCGCCGAACCCCGCCGCCGCCCCGGCGACCGCGTCGGGGAGAGGCAACCGGTCCAGCATCGCGGCGGCCGCGACGCCCGTGACCAGCAGGGGCAGCGTCAGGGGGTCGGGGAGCCAGAAATGCTCGGCGTCCACCACGGCGATGAGCAACAATTGCCAACCCAGCAGGGCCGTGATCACCGCCGCGACCGCCGAGGGCTGGCTGAGGGCGGCCCAGACGCCGATGGCCGCGCAGGCGGACTCCATCAGCGGATAGCGGAGGGGAATGGCCGTTCCGCAGGCGGCGCAGCGGCCTCTCGAGAAGAGGTAGCTCAGCAGCGGGATCAGGCGCCAGGGCGGGAGCGGCCGTCCGCATCCACCGCAGCGGGAGCGGCCGGCGACGATCGGGTCGCCCGCCGGGAGGCGCAGGCTGACGAGGCCGAGAAAGCTGCCCGCCAGAAGCCCGGCCCCGGCGAGCGTTGCGGCCAGCAGGGCGGCCGCCGTGTCGAAGGTCATCGCCACTCTCCGAGCGTGGGCCGTTGGCGGCCTTATGCGGATCCCGGCGCGCCCGCTACCGCGACCTAGCGGGGAATTGTGACGATCGCGCCGTACCGGGAGGGTGTTTCATCGAACAGCCAAGACAAGTTCACAGAGGTGCGCCGCAACCGTCACGGTTCGGCGTCCGCCGTGTCACATCCGGCTTCTACGAGGGCCCCGGGCAGGGGCGAGGTGTCGTCGACGGGGCGGTGCGTCCGGTCTCTTGCCGAATGATCCTTTGGACCAGACACGGTGGAAACGATGACCGGCCTTCGACTGACAACCCTGCTCGCGATTTCCGCCAGCGCCCTGACCCTCGCCGCCTGCGGTTCATCCGAGGTCGCCTCGCCCGGCGAAGGCGATTTCGGCGGCGGCGGCGGCGGCGGCGGCGGACCCGTCACCCCTCCCCCGGGGACGCCGGCGGCGGATTGCCCGACCGGTTTCGCCAATGTCGGCCTGGTCGCGGCCAACACCCTGCGCGTCTGCCAGCTGCCGCAGCAAATCCTCGGCGCCCTGACCGTGCCGCTGCGCGCCGGCACCATCTATTCGATCAGCGGCCGCACGGAAGTCGGCACCGATCGCGGCATCGACGCCGCCTCGCCGACCCCGGGCAGCGCCCAGGGCATCCTGACCATCGAGCCCGGTGTCCGCCTCTTCGCGTCGGGCGGTTCGGACTATCTGATCGTCAACCGCGGCTCGCAGATCTTCGCCGAAGGCACCGCCACCCAGCCGATCATCTTCACCAGCCGCCAGAATATCGAGGGCACCACCACCGAGACCTCGCAAGGTCAATGGGGCGGTCTCGTCATCGCCGGCCGCGCGCCGCAGGCCAACTGCCAGCTGACCGCGCCGGTCACCTGCACCGGCACCGTCGAGGGCACCAGCGCCTTCTACGGCGGCAACAGCCCGGCCGATAACTCGGGCCGCATCCGGTATGTGCAGATCAAATACTCGGGCTTCGAGATCGCGCCCGGAAACGAGCTGCAGGGCCTGACCATGGCCGGCGTCGGCTCGGGCACCACGGTCGATCACGTCCAGATCCACAACAGCTCGGATGACGGCATCGAGATCTTCGGCGGCAACGTCAATCTGCGCCACCTCGTCATCACCGGCGCCGACGACGACGGGCTGGACACCGACACCGGCTGGCGCGGCGGCGCCCAGTTCGGCATCGTGACGCAGCGCCCGCCCAACGCGACCAGCCGCAGCGCCGGTTTCGAGTTCTCGGCGGCTCCGGCCTCGACGCCGCTGGCCTCGCGCTACGTCTCGCAGCCGAAGATCGCCAACTTCACCCTCGTCGGCCGCAACTCGCCGACCGACGCGCACACCGTCGCTCACTTCGACACGGGCACGGACGCCACGGTGATCAACTCGGTCTTCACCAACGTGGCCGGCTCGACCGCAGGCTGCCTGGCCATCGCCGACGCAGACACCGAAACCAGCATGCCGACCTTCACCTCGGTGTTCATGTCGTGCGGCATCTCCTATCGCCCGGCCAACGCCGCGCGGTCGCAGACGGTGTTCACCGCCGGGACCAACAACACCGCAGCCGGAACCTCGACCCTGACCGCTCCGGCTGGGACGAGCCTGAGCAACCAGGTGCTGACCTTCATCAACGGCGCCAACGAGACCGCGGTCCCGGTGGCCAACGCCCCGGCGGTCTATCCGTTCTTCACGGCCACGACCTACATCGGCGCCGTCCAGAACGCCTCCGACACCTGGTGGCAGGGCTGGACCTGCGGCCTGACGGCAGGCGCGACCTGCTGACCACGGACGCGCGGCGGCGGCTCACCCGGGCCGCCGCCGGCTTTCGCTCCGTCCGTTGAACTCCTCCAAGGCGCAGATCATGAAGACCGCTTCCCTGACCCTGACCGGGCTCCTGCTGGCCACCAGCGCGCTGATCGCGCCCGGTGTCGCTTTCGCCCAGACACCCCCCGAAGTGACACCCGAGCCCGACGAGGCCGCGCAACTCGGCGAGATCGTGGTTCTGGGACGGCACATTCCCGAACCGAACCGCGAGAGCTCGGAGGTCGCCGCCTTCCTGACGCAGGAGGATCTGGAGCGGACGGGCGATTCGAGCGCCGCCGCCGCCCTGACACGGGTGACCGGCCTGACCATCGTCGAAGGCCGGTTCATCTATGTTCGCGGCCTGGGTGAGCGCTATTCGTCGGCCTTGCTGAACGGCTCCCCCCTGCCGAGCCCGGAACCGCTGCAACGCGTTGTGCCGCTGGACCTGTTTCCCGCGAGCATCCTTGAGAGCGTGACGGTCCAGAAGACCTACTCCTCGAACTTCCCGGGCGAGTTCGGCGGCGGCGTGATCGATCTGCGCACCGTCGACGCTCCGAGCGAGCCCTTCTTCACCCTGTCCTCGTCGATCGGGGCGAACAGCGAGACCACCAACGAGGAAGGCCTGATCTATTACGGGTCGCGCACCGACTTCACCGGGTTCGACGACGGTACGCGGGACGTGCCGGGACCGATCGCCCTGGCCTTTGGGTCGGGCCAGCAGATCAACCGGGCGAATTTCTCGACCGACGAGCTGCAGGTGATGGGCCAGGCGCTGGTCAACGCCCCGCTGCGCCTGCTGCAGCGCGACACGACGCCGGTGAATTTCGGTTTCGACGCGGCGGGCGGTTTCTCCAGCGACAGCAGCCTCGGGACGCTCGGCCTGATCGGCGTCGCCGGCTACAGCAACACCTGGAGCACCCGGCGCGGCTTCCAGGAGGAGGGCCAGTTCTCGGGTGACGTCCTCGTTCCGGTCACGAGCAAGGCGTTCGAGTCGAACCAGAACGACATCCAGCTGAACCTGCTGGCGGGACTGTCACTGACCAATCCCGACCATGAGCTGAAGTGGACCAACCTCTATGTCCGCAGCACCACCAAGGAAGCTCGCATCAGCGCCGGGCCGGACCTCAGCGTGGGCGGCGGCATTCTGCGCGACGACTACACCGAGTGGTTCGTGCGTCAGCTGTTCTCCAGCCAGCTGGCCGGCGAGCATTTCTTCATGGACGGCGCGCTGGAGTTCGACTGGCGCGCGGCCTGGGCCCGGACCTCGCGGGACGCGCCCTATGAATCCCGCTTTCAGTACGGGGTGAACGCCGACGGCGACTACATTCACAACCCGTCCAACCTGATCTCGTTCAGCGAGCTGGACGAGGATGTGCTCTCGGGCGGCGCGGACGTCAGCTACGCCCTGCCGCTGTCCGACGCGCGGGAGGCCGTGTTCAGCCTCGGCGTGGCGTATACCGACAGCAGCCGCGAGGCGACCCGCTACGACCTGCAATTGGCGGCGGTCAGCGGCCTGACCGACGAGCAGCGCCAGTCGCGGATCGACTTCCTCTACTCGGACTTCAACATCAACCCGACCACGATCGAGCTGCGCCAGGTCGCGGGCACGAACGGCGCCGGCGCCTATGACGCCTCTCTCGAGGTCGGCGCCGTCTACGCCCAGGTCGACGCCGAGATCATCCCGCTGGTCCGCACCACGCTCGGCGTCCGCTTCGAGGACAGCCAGCAGTCGGTCACGCCGCGCGACCTGTTCGGCGGGTCGACCACCTTCCCGGCCACGGAGATCGAGGAGCAGTATTACCTGCCCTCCTTCACCGCGACGTGGAATTTCGCCGAGGATCAGCAGGTCCGGCTGGGGGCCTCGCAAACCATCGGCCGGCCCCAGTTCCGCGAACTGGCGCCCCAGTCCTACATCGATCCGGAAAGCGACCGCGAATTCACCGGCAACCCGTTCCTGGTGGACACCGAAATCCTCAATCTCGACGCCCGGTACGAGTGGTATTTCGCCCGGCAGCAGTATCTGACGGCCGGCGTCTTCTACAAGGATCTGGACAAGCCGGTGGAGTCGGTCGTGGTGCTGACCGGCGACCAGCGCCAGCA
>NZ_DASPMQ010000053.1:0-16328 GCF_035626975.1 Brevundimonas sp. | reverse complement strand
TCGACCGACGAGTTGCAGGCGATGGGCCAGTCGCTCGTCAACGCGCCTCTGCGCCTGCTTCAGCGTGAAACCACGCCGGTCAACTTCGGGTTCGATGTCGCGGGCGGGCTGTCCAGCGACAGCAGCCTGGGCACACTCGGGTTGATCGGCGTGGCCGGCTACAGCAACACCTGGAGCACCCGGCGCGGCTTCCAGGAGGAAGGCCAGTTCTCCGGCGACGCCATCGTTGCGGTGACCAGCAAGGCGTTCGAATCGAACCAGGACGATCTGCAGCTGAACCTCCTCGCCGGGCTGTCGCTGACCGTTCAGGACCACGAGCTGAAGTGGACCAACCTCTACGTCCGCAGCACCACCAAGGAAGCCCGGACCAGCGCTGGTCCGGACCTCAGCGTCGGCGGCGGCATCCTGCGCGACGACTACACCGAATGGTTCGTCCGCGAGTTGCTCTCCAGCCAACTGGCCGGCGAGCACTTCTTCATGGATGGGGCGCTGGAGTTCGACTGGCGCGCCGCGTGGGCCCATACCTCGCGTGACGCGCCCTATGAGTCCCGTTTTCAGTACGGGGTGAACGCCGACGGCGACTACATCCACAATCCGTCCAACCTGATCTCGTTCAGCGAACTGGACGAGGACGTGATCTCGGGCGGGGCCGACGTCGGCTACACCCTGCCGCTGTCGGACATGCGCGAGGCCGTCTTCAGTCTCGGCGTGGCGTATACCGACAGCAGCCGCGAGGCGACACGCTACGATCTCCAGTTGGCGGCGGTCAGCGGCCTGACAGACGAACAGCGCCAATCGCGGATCGACTTCCTGTATTCCGACTTCAACATCAACCCGACGACGATCGAGCTGCGCCAGGTAGCCGGCACCAACGGCGCCGGAGCCTATGACGCTGAACTGAAGGTCGGGGCGGTTTACGCCCAGGTCGATGCGGAGATCATCCCGCTTGTCCGCACCACGGTGGGTGTCCGCTTCGAGGACGGCCGGCAATCGGTGACGCCCCGCGACCTGTTCGGGGGAAGCGCGACCTTCGCACCGACCGAGCTGGAGGAGCGGTATTTCCTGCCTGCCTTCACCGCGACGTGGAATTTCGCCGAGGACCAGCAGTTCCGCTTCGGGGCGTCGCAGACCATCGGCCGGCCCCAGTTCCGCGAACTGGCCCCGCAGTCCTACATCGACCCGGACAGCGATCGCGAGTTCACCGGCAACCCGTTCCTGGTGGACACGGAAATCCTCAACGCCGACGCCCGGTACGAGTGGTATTTCGCCCCTCAGCAGTATCTGACTGCCGGTGTTTTCTACAAGGACCTGGACAAGCCGGTGGAGTCGGTCGTGGTGCTGACCGGCGACCAGCGCCAGCAATCGTTCCTGAACGCGCCGAAGGCGACGGTCTACGGGGCCGAGGTCGAGGCCAAGAAGTATTTCGAGTTCCCCGACGCCGGCTCGTCCTTCATCGCCAACAAGCGCTGGCTGGTCCAGGCCAACTACACCTGGTCGACTTCGGAGGTGCAGGTCGGGCCGGATGACGTGGTCTTCACCCAGGGCGGCGGCGGCGCGCCGGAACAGGCCTCGTTCTTCATCGAGGACGGCAGCCGGCTGCAGGGCCAGTCGGAGCATGTCGCCAACCTGCAGCTGGGCTGGGAAGACGATACGGCGCGCTCACAGGCGACCCTGATCGTCAACTATGTCAGCGAGCGCATCACCGCCCGCGGCGCGGGGGCGGCCGGCGCCCGGGAGCCCGACTACATCCAGGACCCGGGCGTCTTCCTCGACTTCGTCTACCGCAAGGACTTCGAGTACGCGGGCCGCGATCTC
This sequence comes from Brevundimonas sp., assembly GCF_035626975.1. Taxonomy (GTDB): domain Bacteria; phylum Pseudomonadota; class Alphaproteobacteria; order Caulobacterales; family Caulobacteraceae; genus Brevundimonas. The sequence continues at coordinate 14,513 of NZ_DASPMQ010000053.1, read as the reverse complement.
GGCTTCGCCCTCGAGCTGCGCAACCTGCTGAACACGGACTACGACGAGTTCCAGGAGCTGGGGAACAAGATCCGGATCAACAACTACGAGCTGGGCTCCGGCGCGACGGTCAGCCTGACCGCCCGCTTCTGACGATCCCGCGCGGGAGGGCGTCGCACGACGGCCTTCCGCGCCTTGATTGCAGAAATGCGGCAGTTGCTCCGCGCCCGTCCTAACCGTCACGGCAAGTTCTTCGCGCCGTCATGGGTCCGTGAAGCCCGGACACGGACGATTGGTCTACGACGCTCTCGGGCCGTCGGGGCCCGCCGGGGCCAGCGATCTTGATCGGCGCAATTCGCAACTGGAGCATGGGAGTCCGCGAGGCCCTCTCCGCCCGCCCGGACCGGGTGCGGGCCGCGGTGGAAGCGACGCTGGCGCTGGTGCTGGTCGTGCAGGTGGGGCGGCTGGTCTGGATCGCGGTCGAGCCGACCCGCGCATCCCCGGCCCCCGCCGCTTCCACGCGCCCGGCCACGCCCGTCGACTATTCCGTCTTCCAGCGCTTCGACGCCTTCTTCCGCACCGGCGGCCAGAGCAGCCTGGCCGAGGACACCGCCGGGGGCAGCAGCCAGATGCGGCTGTACGGCCTGCGGTCCGACGGCGCCGGCGGCGGTTCGGCCATCATCGGGCTGGCGGATGGCCGCCAGCTGTCCGTCGCCGTGGGCGAGACGATCGAACCGGGCCTGATCCTTCAATCCGTGGGGTCCGATCATGTCGTGCTGGCCCGGGGAGACTCGCTGAGCCGGCTGATCTTCAGCGACCTGCCCGTCGGCGCGGCGCCGCCTCCGCCGCCGCCGCCGGTTCCGCAGACCGTGACTCCGACTCCAACGCCGGCGAGCGCGGCCGCGCCCGCGCCGGTCGATCCCGCCCGCCTGATGGCCGAGGCGTCCCTGCGTCCCCGCATGCAGGGCCTTCGGATCAACGGTTTCACCGTCTCCTCGAAGGGAGACGGCGCAGCCCTGGCCGCGGCCGGACTGCGATCGGGCGACGTCGTTCTGGCGGTCAACGGTCAGGCCCTCGACCGGCTCGACCGCGTCGCCGCCCTGCGCACCCAGCTCTCCAGCAGCGCCAGCGCCGAAATCCGCTTCGAGCGGGACGGCGCCGTTCAGACCACCACCATAAGGACAGGCCGTTGAAGCGATCGAACCGCAGCGTCCCCGGCATCGCCCTGGCGGCGCTCCTCGTGCTGCAGGGGCCGCTCGCCGCCGCGCCGGCGATGGCCCAGTCGGGCCAGCGCCAGACGCTGAACGTGCAGGGCGCCGACATCCGCGCCTTCATCCAGGACGTGGCCCGCTCGACCGGCCGCACCTTCATCGTCGACCCGGCGGTGACCGGGACGGTGACCGTCACCAGCGACCGGCCGCTGTCCCGGGCCGAGCTGTTCGAGGTCTTCCTGTCGACGCTGCGCGCCAACGGCCTCGTCGTGACGCCGACGGGCTCCGGCGCCTACCGCATCAGCCCGGCCCAGGGCGCCGCGCAGGGACCGGCGACCGTCGGAGCCGAGCGGTTCGCCACCGAAGTGTTCCAGCTGCGCAACATCGACGCCGCCTCGGCGGCCGAGACGATCCGCCCCCTGGTCGGGGCGCAGGGTCAGGTGCTGGCCAACGCGGGCGCGAACAGCGTCGTCGTCGCGGATTTCGCCGACAATCTGGCGCGCATCCGGGCCCTGATCGGCCGCATCGACGTCGACCGCACCGGCTTCGAGGTGGTGACGCTGGAGAACTCCTCGGCGCGCGAGATCGCGGCCGTGCTGCAGTCGGTGCTGGCTCCGCCCGGCGGTCAGCCGGGCCAGGGCATGGTGTCGGTGACGCCCGTCGAGAGCTCCAATTCGGTGGTGCTGCGCGGCGATCCGACGGCGGTGGCGCGGGTGCGGCCGCTGATCGAGGACCTCGACCGCCGCGCCCAGTCGGCCGACGACGTCAAGGTCGTGTTCCTGCAGCACGCCAACGCCGAGGCGCTGCTGCCCGTACTGCAGCAGATCGTCGGCCAGCCGGTCACCGCCGCCAGCGCCAACGCGGCTCCCCCATCGACACGGAGCGGCGAGAGCGGCGCCGAAATCGAGGTCGCGCCGGCCTCGGTCGCCCCCGCCGCGCCCGTGCCCGGGCAGCGCGCCACCATCGCCCGCTTCCCCGGCGCCAACGCCCTGGTCATCTCGGCCTCGGGCGACACCCAGCGGATGCTGGCCGAGGTCATCCGCCAGCTGGACCAGCGCCGCCAGCAGGTGCTGATCGAGGCCATCGTCGTCGAGCTCAGCGACAACGCCGTGCGCGAACTGGGCGTGCAGTGGCTTCTGGCCGGCGAGGACGGCAACCCGATCGGCCTGACCAACTATTCGGACCGCGCCACGCCGCTGGTTCCCATCGCCGGCGGCGCGGCGGCGGGCCAGCTGGACGAGGACGATCCGCTGCGCGAACAGCTGCAGACCCTCGCCCTGAACAGTCTTCTGGGCGCAAACGGCTTCATCGGCGGCGGCGGCGGGCGCATCGGCGACGGCCTGTTCGGCTTCATCATCAACGCCGCCAAGACCGACGACGGCTCCAACCTGCTGCAGACCCCGTCGCTGATGACGCTGGACAACGAGGAGGCGACCATCCTCGTCGGCCAGGAAGTGCCGATCACCACCGGCGAGACCTTGCTGGACGGCAACTCCAATCCGTTCCGGACGACCCAGCGCCAGGACATCGGCGTCAAGCTGATCGTCCGGCCCCAGATCAACGCCGGCGGTTCGATCACCCTGTTCCTTCGCCAGGAGGTGTCGAGCATCAACGGCGTGCTGACCGACTCGGCCAATGACCTCGTGCTCAACAAGCGCGAGCTGGAGACCACCCTGGTGGTCGACGACGGCGACATCGCCGTGGCCGGCGGGCTGCTCGACCAGAACGACCGGCTGTCGGTCGACAAGGTCCCGGGCCTCGGCGATCTGCCGATGGTCGGCGGCCTGTTCCGATCGACCAGCCGTCAGCGCGGCCGGACCAATCTGATGGTCTTCATCCGCCCGACAATCATCCGCTCGCCCGCCGACGCCCAGGCCCTGAGCGCCGATCGCTGGGGCTACATGCGCCAGCAGCAGCTCAACAACGCGCCGGGCGTCGAGCCCAGCCTGGACGAGATGCTGCGCGACTACATGCGGACCCAGGCGCCCGTCGCGCCGTCGGACGTAGTCACGGCGCCCGTCGGGGAGGTCACCCTCTCGCCGCTGCCGCCGGCCGGACCGGCCCGGACCGAGTGAGGCCGACATGATCACCCTCGTCAATCCGACCCTGCCGTACGGTTTCGCCAAACGGCACGGCGTCATCCTGCTCGACGCCGGAGAGATCGCCCTGATCGGACTGCGCGAGGGGGCTGATCCGGCGGCGCTGGTCGAGACCCGCCGGGCGCTGGGCCGGCCGCTGCGGATCGAGCGGCTGAGCCAGGCCGAGTTCGACCGGCGGCTGTCGCAGGTCTATGCGGGCGACCATCTCAGCGCCGCCGACGGCGACGATCTGGACATGCCGTCGGGGCTGGGCAGTCTGATCGACGATATCCCCGCCGCCGCCGACCTGCTCGATACCGCCGACGACGCGCCGGTCATCCGGCTGATCAACGGCATCATCGCCGAGGCGGTTAGGGCGGGCGCCTCCGACATTCACCTGGAGCCGTTCGAGACCGCCCTGACAGTTCGCATGCGGGTCGACGGCGTGCTGCGCGAGGCCCTGTCGCTGAATCCCCGGATCACGCCCCTGCTGGTGTCGCGGATCAAGGTCATGGCGCGGCTCGACATCGCCGAGAAGCGGGTCCCGCAGGACGGCCGTATTCCGCTGGCCCTGGGCGGCAAGACCCTCGACGTCCGCGTCTCGACCCTGCCGTCGCGAGCGGGCGAACGGGTCGTGCTGCGTATCCTCGACAAGGACCAGGCCGAGCTGAAGCTGGATCAGCTGGGCATGACCGGCGAGACGCTGGACGCCTTCCGCGCCGCGCTGCGCGAACCCAACGGCATCATCCTCGTCACCGGGCCGACGGGCTCGGGCAAGACGACCTCCCTCTACGCCGGCCTGTCGCTGCTGAACGACTCGACCCGCAACATCCTGACGGTCGAGGACCCGGTCGAATACGCCATCGACGGCGTCGGCCAGACCCAGGTCAACACCAAGGTCGGCATGACCTTCGCCGCCGGCCTGCGCGCCATCCTGCGCCAGGACCCCGACGTCGTCATGGTCGGCGAGATCCGCGACGTGGAGACGGCCGGCATCGCCGTGCAGGCCTCTCTGACCGGGCATCTGGTGCTGTCGACGGTGCACACCAACGACGCGGCGGGCGCCATCACCCGGCTGCGGGACATGGGCGTCGAGCCCTTCCTGCTGGCCTCGACGCTGCGGCTGATCGTGGCCCAGCGGCTGGTGCGGCGGCTGTGCCCCGCCTGCCGCCGGTCAGAACCGGCGGATCGCGCCACGGCGCGGCTGATCGGCGTCAAGGCGGGCCAGCCGGTGTGGCGAGCGCAGGGCTGCGACCGGTGCCATCAGACCGGCTACGTCGGACGGGTGGGTCTGTATGAGGTCATCACCGTCGACGACCGCGTGCGCCGCCTGATCGCCGCCGAGGCGGACGAGGAGGCCATCAATGCGGTGGCGTTCGAGCGCATGGACACCCTGACCCAGAGGGCGCGCGCCTTCGTACTGGGCGGGCTGACCTCGGTCGAGGAGGCGGTGCGGGTGACGCGGCGGGACGCCGGGGCGCTGCAGGCCGATGGGCCCGCGACCGAGGCGGCGGCCTGATGGCGGCGTTCGACTATGTGGCGGTGGACGCCGGGGGGCGCACGGTCACCGGCGCCCTGACCGCCGCCGATGAGGAGGCCGCGCGAGGCCTGATCGAGCGGCGCCGGCTGATGCCGCTGGAGATCACCCCGGCGCGTGGGGCGGTGCAGAAGGCCGGACGCGCGACGCGCGGCGGCAAGCTGAATGCGAAGACCCTGGCCCTGACCACCCGCCAGCTCTCCACCCTGGTCTCGGTCGCGCCGATCGAGGAGGCGCTGCGGACCATCGCCCTGCAGGCCGACCGGCCGGCGGTGCGGCGGGTGCTGGAGGGCGTGCACGGCGGGGTGATGGAGGGACGGCGGCTGTCGGACGCCATGGCCCTGCAGGGACAAGCCTTTCCGCCGCTGTACCGGGCCATGGTCTCGGCGGGCGAGACCTCGGGCGCGCTGGAGCCCATTCTGGAACGGCTCGCCGACGGGTTGGAGCGCGACCAGACGGTGCGCGGCAAGGTGATCACGGCGCTGGTCTATCCCGCCGTGCTGGCGGTGGTGGCGCTGGGTGTCATCGGCGCCCTGATGACCTTCGTGGTGCCAAAGGTGGTCGACCAGTTCGACAGCATGAACCAGACCCTGCCGCTGCTGACCCGGCTGGTCATCGGCCTGTCGGACCTGATGCGCGACTGGGGATGGTTGGCGGGCGTGCTCCTTCTGCTGGCGGGGATCGGCGGCGCCGTCGCCCTGCGCAATCCGGCGATCCGGCTCAGGGCCGATACGGCCCTGCTGCGCCTGCCGCTGATTGGCCGGCTGACCCGCGACCTGCACGGGGCGAAGATGGCGCGGACGCTGTCGACCATGATCGCGGCCGGCCTGCCGGTGCTGGAGGGGCTGACCATCACCGCCCGCACCGTCTCCAACCGGGCCCTGCGCGCCGCCACCGGGACCATGGCCGACGCCGTGCGCGAGGGCGGCGGGCTTTCGGCGGCCATGCGCCGCGCCGACGTCTTTCCGCCGATCCTCGTCTACATGACCGCCTCGGGCGAGAGCAGCGGCCGGCTGGAGCCGATGCTGGAGCGCGCCGCCGACTATCTGGAGCGGGAATTCTCGACCTTCACCGCCGTCATGCTGAGCCTGCTTGAGCCCGCCATCATCGTCGTCATGGGCGGGGTGGTGGCCCTGATCGTCCTGTCGATTCTCCTGCCCATCCTTCAGATCAACACCCTGGCCATGGGGTGATGGAGTCGCATGCCATGACCGAACACGAACGCAAGATCGCGGAGGCCCGCCGCAAGCGCGCCGGGTTTACCCTGGTGGAATTGATGGTGGTGATCGTCATCATCGGCCTGCTGGCCACGGTGGTCGCCATCAATGTGCTGCCCAGCCAGGACCGGGCGATGATCGGCAAGGCGCGGGCCGACATTTCGGTGCTGGAGCAGGCCGTCGAGACCTATCGCCTCGACAACCTGACCTTCCCCGACACCCTGCAGGCCCTCGTCGCCGCGCCGGCCGGTCTGACCCGGCCGGAACGCTACCGGCAGGGCGGCTATGTCCGGCGGCTGCCGGAGGACCCGTGGGGCAATCCCTACCAGTATCGCCGCCCCAGCGCTCACGGCGGCCAGTTCGACGTCTTCTCCCTCGGAGCGGACGGCCGGGAAGGGGGCGAGGGCAATGACGCCGACCTCGGTAACTGGGAGCCCTAGAAGCGCTATCGCTCGCGACGCGGTCGTTCGCTGCTTGAGCGCTGACGACCGCGCTCAAGCAGCGCCGCGCCGCGCGTGGCGCGACAGCGCAAGAAAGTCGCGCGCCGGCTTCACCCTGGTCGAGCTGCTGATGACCGTGGCCATCGTCGGTCTGGCGGCGGGCGCAGTGGTGCTGTCCGTGCCCGATCCCCGGCCGTCGGTGGCGGACGACGCCGAGCGGTTCGCTGCGCGCCTGTCCCGGGCGCGGGAGGAGGCGGTGCTGTCCAACCGGCCGGTGGCGGTCGAGGCGACGGCGGCGGGCTACGGCTTCTCGTCGTTCGACGGCGCGGGCTGGACGGCGCTGGAGGAGGGGCCGTTCGGGCAGGAGCGGTGGAGCGACGGCGTGTCGGTTTCGCCCACCGGTCCGGTCCGGGTGGTGTTCGACCCGACCGGGGTCGCCGAGCCCGCGGCCCTGACCCTGAGCCGTGACGGCCGCGCCTCCCGCGTCGAGATCGACGGGGCCGGCGAGGTGACGATCAATGACTGACCGGTCCGGCTTCACCCTGGTCGAGCTGCTGGTCGCCCTCGCGGTGTTCAGCCTGGCCGCGATGGCCCTGCTCAATCTGTCGGGCGAGAACACCCGGTCCGCGGCGCGGGTCGAGACCCGGACGCTGGGCGGCGTGGTCGCGGAAAATCTGGCGGTCGAGGCGATGATCGATCCCCGCCTTGCCGAAGGGCTCACTAACGGCGCTGTTCCGCTCGCAGGCCGTCAGTGGCGCTGGAGCCGGTCCGTGCAGGGCGTCGAGGCCGGCATGTTGCGCATCGACATCCGGGTTTCGACCGAGGAGGGCCAGGCCGCCGACCGCGTCCTGTTCCGGCCGCAACCGTCATGAGCCATGCGCGCGCCGGCTTCACCCTCGTCGAGGTGCTCATCTCCCTGCTGATCTTCGCCCTGATCGCGGCGGCGGGGGCGGCGGTGCTGAGCCTGTCGATCGACAACCGCTTCGCCATCAAGGCCGCAACCGACCGCACCGCCGACCTGCAGCGCATGCGCAGCCTGCTGAAGGCCGATCTCGGCCAAGCCGCGGGCCGTCGCTCGCGCGGCCCCACCGGGCGGCCCATGCCCCAGCCGATGACCGGTCCGACCGCGCCGGGCGACCCGGTGCTGGTCCTGACCCGCGCGGGCTGGACCAATCCGGGCGGACAACCCCGACCCTCGCTCCAGCGCGTCGAATACCGGCTGGTCGAGGATCGGTTGGAGCGCCGCGTCGCGACCCACCTGGACGGAGCGCGGCCAGGCCCGCCGCAGGTGCTGTACCGTGGCGTGCGGGACCTGACCGTGGCCTTCGTCAAGGATGGCCAGGAAGCGCCGGCCTATATCACCACGGCCGAGCGGCCCCTGCCCGATGCGGTGCGGGTGCGGATGACGCTGGAGGGCTACGGGCCGATCGAACAGCTGTTCCTCGTCGGGGGCGGCTGATGCGGGGCCGGTCCGACAATCGCGAGGGCATGGCCCTGCTGACCGTCCTGCTGCTGGTGGCGGTGATGTCGGTGGTGGCCGTCGCCGTGCTCGACGACGTGCGCTTCTCGGTGCGCCGCGCCACCAACGCCGAAACCCAGGCCCAGGCCCAGTGGTACGCCTCGGGCGCCGAGGCGCTGGCCCGCCGGCAGGTGGCCCGCCTGCTGGCGGCGGGACCGGCCCGCACGCCGCTGGAACCGGGGTGGAACGGACGTCGTCTGGACTTCCCCATCGACGGAGGCTCGATCAGCGCCGTGGTCACCGACGGCCAGGCCTGTTTCAACCTCAACAGCCTGGTCGAGGGATTCGGCGAGGATCTGATGGCGCGACCACTGGGGACGGCGCAATTCCTCGCCCTCGGCCGGGCCATAGGCGCGCCCGACAGCCGCATGCGCGCGGTGGCCGACGCCCTGACCGACTGGCTGGACGCCGACGCGGTTTCGCGGCCGCTGGGCGCCGAGGACGGCGCCTACGCCGGTCTGGCCACGCCCTATCGCACCGGCGGGGTGCTGCTGGCCGAGGTCAGCGAGCTACGCGCGGTCAAGGGCGTCGACGCCGACCTCTACCGCCGCCTGCGCCCCTGGGTCTGCGCCCTGCCGACCAGCCGGCCGTCGCCCCTCAACGTCAACACCCTGACGCCACAGCAGGCCCCACTGCTGATGATGCTGACTGACAACGCCCTCGGTCCAGAAAGCGCCCGGGCCCTGATCGCCCGGCGGCCGCGGGCGGGATGGCCGGACGCCGCCGCCTTCTGGGCCCAGCCCGCCCTCGCCGCGGTGGAGATCCCGGCCGAGGCGCGCGAGCAGGTCACGGTCCTGACCCGCTATTTCAATCTCCGCATCGACGTCGACTACGGCGGCGGGCGCGCCGTCCGCACCGCCCTTCTGCACGCACAGCCCGACGGCGCGGTGCGGACCGTCATCCAGCGCTGGACTCCCGAAGAATGAAACCGACCCGCCTGATCCTGATCCCCGCGTTCAACGGCCAGCCGGCGCCCTTTATGATCGTCGCCCCGGACGGTGGCGTCCTTCAACGTGGCGTGCTGGCGCTCGACACCGTCGAGCGACCCGAGCCCATGCGCACCGTCGCCGTCTGCCCGGGCGCCGACGTCTCCATCCGCTGGCTCGACCTGCCCGCCGGCGGCGGCGCCCAGCTCCGCGCCGCGGCGGCATGGCGCCTGCGCGAGGATCTGGCCGCGACCCCGGATCGGGTGGCGACCATCGTGGGCGGCTCGGCCGGGCCGGGTCAGCCACGCCTCGTCGCCGTGGTCAGTCATGCGCTGCTGGAGGCCTGGTCGGACTATCTGGAAGCGTTGGGGGTCCGGGCCGAGGCCCTGGTGCCGGATATGCTCACTATCGCAGAGCCCGAGGACGCCGACGCCGTGCGGGCGGTCGCCTTCGGGGAAAACCTGGCGCTGCGAGGCCGGCGTTTCGCCGTCACGGTGCAACCGGACCTGGTCGACCTCGTCGCCGGCGACCGCCGCGTCGTCCCCATCGAGGATTCGCGGACGGTGGAGCGGGCGCTGGCGGCGGCGGCGCTTTCGCCCGCCATCAACCTGTTCGACATCGGCGCTCGGGACCGGACGGGCCCGCGGGGCGGCTGGCGGCGGGCGGCGGGACTGGCCGCCGCTGTCCTGGTCTCGCCCCTGCTCCTGACCGCCGCCGCCGCTGCACGCGACGACATGGCCGCCCGCCGGCTGGAGACCGAAGCGATCACGGCGATCGCCGCCGCCGCACCCGATCTCGCGCGGGAGTCCGACCCGGTGGCCGCCCTGCGCCGCCGGGCCGCCTCGGCTCCGCCGCCCGGCGGCGTAACGGCAGCCGTCGCCGCCCTGTACTCGGCGGTCGAAGCCGTCGAGGGGGCGGAACTCGACATGGTCGCCGCCGGTCCCGACGACGGAGTCAAGGCCACGCTCAGCCATCCCGCCTACTCGGACATGGAACAGATCAATCAGCGGATGGCGGAGGCGGGCATGGCCGTCACCGAAACCGCGACCCTCGACGACGCTGGCCGGGTGGTCAGCGACATCAGCATCGGAGCCCGCCCATGAACCGGATCGTCGCCGAATTGCATCAGGCATGGGAGGGCCGCACCCGGCGCGAGCAGCGGATGCTGGCAGGGATGGCGCTGCTGCTGGCGGCGGTGGTTCTGTGGCTGGGCGTGATCCGGCCGATCACCGGCTGGCGGGATGAGGCCGCCCGGGAGCGGACGCGCGCCGCAACGGAATTGGCCGAGGTGCGGTCTGCCCTGGCCCGGCTGGCGCCTGTGGCTGGTGCGGGCACCCGCGCCGCGGATGCCCGGGGTCTGGAACCGGTTGTGCGGCAGACGGCGGAAGCGGCAGGGCTTGAGCTGACCACTGGCATGGATGCGTCGGGCCGGCTGGGCTTCCGCCTGGCGAACGCGCCGGGCGCCGCTGCCTTCGGCTGGCTGGCGACCCTGGAGACGACGCATGGGCTCCAGCCCGCCAGCCTCAGCGTGGTCGAGAATGCCGACGCGTCCCTTCAGGTCGAGGGGGCGTTCTGAGCCGCCCCCTCGACCTTTCGGGCTGTCGGCGTCCGGTCAGAACGCCGCCCGCAGGGTGACCTGATACAGGACGCCGGAACGCTCGCTCTCGAGCTCGTACTCGTCCAGATCGCCGGCGGCGCGATTGTCGAGGATTTCCTCGATCGAGTCGCCGTCGTACTTCCAGAACGTCTCGCGCTTCTCCTTGTCGAGCAGGTTCTGGGCCGACAGGCGGACCACGAACCGTTCGCCGAAGCGCTTCTCGACGAAGGCTTCCAGGTCCTGGTCGTATTCGACCTTGATCAGTTCATCGAGACCCGACTCATAGCCTTCGTCGCGGCCGTACAGGCTGGCCCCGAAGCTGGCGCCCCAGGTCGGCAGGTTCTGGATGAAGCCGACGTTCCAGACATTCTGCGGCTGGTTGCGGAACTGGCGTTCGACTCCGGTCCAGGGATCGGTCACCTCGCTGTCCAGCCAGGTGTAGTTGAAGAAGACCCCGGTCTCCGGCAGGCCGACGAAATCGAGCGGCGTCGACAGGTCGACCTCGACGCCCCAGGTCGTGCCGTCGCCGATGTTGCGCGGCTCATGCAGATTGTAGGCGTCGTCGCCCGGATCGACCGGGCCGCCGTCCTCGTCGACCTCGGCGCCGGTGTCGACCAGCTCGATCAGGTTCTCGATCTCGCGGTAGAACAGGTTGACGCCGACGATGCCGCGCAGGCCGAGCCGGCGCTCGTAGCCGATGTCGAAACCGTTGGCGAACTCGCTCTCCAGCGACGGATTGCCCTGCAGGGCGTCCTCGTCCGCGGGTTCCTCGCTGGCGATGTAGGGTGCGAGGAAGCTGTAGTCCGGCCGCCGCTGGGTGCGGGCCCAGGAGGCGCGGAACTGATCACGGTCGCCGGGCGACCAGGTCAGGTGCAGCGACGGGAACAGCTCGTCGGCCCCGGACGAGACCACGCCCAGGTCGCTGGTCACGTCCCGGTCCATCGATTCATAGCGCAGGCCGGCGTCGATGGTCAGCGTCTCGGTCGGCTCCCAGGTCAGGCGCGCGAACGGCTCCAGCCGGGTCTCCTCAATGGTGTAGATCGCGCCGGGAGCCGGATCGGGATCGTCGATCGCGCCGTTGTCGATGTCGAACTCGACCTCGGCCGCGTCCCGCTCCTTGGTCAGATAGTCGGCGCCGACCTTCAGGCGCAGCGAATCCGGGCCGAAGGCGTAGGCGACGCCGAACTCGTACTCGTCGTCGGTGATATCCAGTTCGACATAGTCGTCGAGTTCCAGCGGATCGCCGGCGTCAGCGGCGTGGGTGGTGGTCGTCGTCTCGTCACGGAAGCCGGACCAGCCGGCCTTGAAGTCCAGTTCACCCGGGCCGACGTCGAACTCTCCGTCGAGGCCGAGGGCGTAGGTCTGCTGGCTGATGCGCTCGGCCTGGACCTCGGTCTCCTCCAGCTCATCGAACACGCCGGCGCCGTTGTCGATGAAGGTCAGCGAGGTCTCGTCCTCGTCCCGGCTGGTGTCCACCGCCAGGCCGTTGAAGCGCAGGCGACCGCGGTCGAAGCGCACCGTATATTCGGCGTTGGCCGACAGATCCTCGCCGTCGCGGGTGTCGTCCTGCAGCTCGATGTTGTCCAGCACGCCGCCATCGGCGGGGACATCGTCGTACCGCTCCGACCGCTTCTCCTTCGGATTGCGCCGGCCCTGGTAGTTGAGAGCGGCCCAGAGCGAGGTGTTTTCGGTATTGGCCGCCCAGGAAACGGAGCCCGAGCCCCGGATTTCGCCATCGCCGTTGACGAGCGCGCCGGCGCGGACGGCGCCGCCCTCCAGCTGGGCGCCTTCCTTGAGCACGACGTTGATCGCGCCGGCCACGCCGTCCGACGGCTGGTCCGCCCGCGGGCTGCGGATGATCTCGATCCGCTCGACCAGCTCGGCCGGGATGCGGTCGACCAGGAAGGCCCCGTCGTCCTCGCCGCCGGGCGCGCGCCGGCCGTTGATCAGGATGTTGGTGTAGCCGGGCGGCAGGCCGCGCATGGACACGCCGTCGAACTCCAGCACGTCCGAGGTGAAGGTCACGCCGGGAACGCGCTTGAGCATCTCGCCGACCGACACCGGTTCGAAACGCTGGAAGTATTCGAGGTCGTAGGAGAGGATCGGGTTCTCGTCCGCGGTGCGGTTTCGGAACACGATCTCGCCGTTGACGAGGACGTCCTCGATGGGCGTCGCCTCGACCGGGCCGACGGCATCCTGGGCGCAAACGCCCCCGGCGAGGGCGAGCGGCGCCAGAGCGGCGCCGAGCAGAAGTCTGAGTTTCATGGCGAGCATCCCCGTAGCCCGGCCGGCCCCACGGCCGCCGGTTCTGACGGCTCAGCTAGGCCGTGGCGACGACGCCCCTGCGATGGTTTGGCGAAGCGCCGTTGGCGCTTTTCGGATGGTCCCGTGACGCTTGCTCCCCGAACGGACGGTCGGTCACGCAGTTGACGCCGTTTCGTCATCCAGCCTTGCGTTGACGCTCCCGGAGGTCCGTGATCTGGCCCGGTCCAGACCGAGCTTCACAGGCGCGCCATGCTGACCCGAACCCTGACCGCCATCGCCGCTTCCACCGTCCTCCTCACCGCCTGCGCGACCCACGAGGTCGACGTCCACGGCGAGGGCGAGGGCCTTGTCGGCGAAGGCGCGGCGGTGCGCGCCCGCCTCGAAACGCCCTCCGTCGGGACGGCGGGACAGGATGCGGCCGACGATCCGGCCATCTGGGCCTCGTCGGTTCCGGTCCGGATCGGCGGCGTTTCGACCCGGGGGTTCGTCGCTGGCACCGACAAGAAGGCGGGACTGTACATCTACGGTCTTGACGGCGCGGTGCTGCAGTTCCTGCCGGAGGGCCTGCTCAACAATGTCGACCTGACCGGGGGCCTGTCCGTGGATGGCCGGCCGCAGGTGGTGCTGGGGGCCAGCGACCGCACCCCGGGGAAGACCGGCGTCGCGCTGTATCTGTTTGATCCCGCCGGCGAGGCGGGCGTGCGGCCGTGGGGCGCGATCACCTCAGACGTGGTCGAGCCCTACGGCTTCTGTTTCGCGCGGCGCGGCGCCGAAGTGCACGCCATCCTGGTCGGCCACGAGGGCGAGGTTCGCCAGTTCGTGCTCGCCGTCGACGCCGCGGGCCGCCCGAACGCCCGCGAGGTCCGCCGCTTCGGGATCGGCACGATTTCGGAAGGCTGCGCCGCCGACGAGGCGACCGACGCCCTCTATATCGCGGAGGAGAACGTCGGCGTGTGGCGCTACCGCCTCGATCCCTCGGCGGGCGCGGGCCGCATCCTGGTGCAGCCGACGGCCCCGGGGGTGCTGGTCGCCGACGCCGAAGGCCTCACCATCATCGAGGATGGCGCGGCCCGTTATCTGATCGGGTCGAGCCAGGGCGACTCGGCCTTCCCTGTCTGGCGTATCGACGGCCCGGCGCCGGTCTACAGCGGTCGCTTCGTGGTCGAGACCGGCGTGGTCGACCGTGTCACCGGGACGGACGGACTGGACGCCCTCGGCGGCCCCGTCGGCGACGCCTTCCCGGAAGGCCTGGTGGTGGTTCAGGACGACGTCAACGACGCCGGAACCCAGAACTTCAAGCTCATCGACTGGCGCGACATTCGCTCGGCCCTGGGGTTGTAGCCCCTGGGCACAGGTCCTGGGGCTGCGGCGAGGAGCACCTCAAAGGCAGACTGTCGGCGATTGTTTGAAACCTGGAGCGGCCGGCGGGAATCGAACCCGCGACATTCAGCTTGGGAAGCTGACGTTAAGGGCGATGTAACAACGGCCAGGTTCCGAAACGCCGCGATTGAATCGACAGACCACCCAATTCACGACGTCAGCAATAGGGGTTGTCCGGGAACTGGTTGCAGTAGCTCTCGCCATATTTGACGAAGATCTCGATGGACGCGGTCGCGGTCCCGCCCTGGCCGTCGTTGGCGGTGTAGCCGAAGGTGTAGGAGCCCGGCGTGGCGGGGGCCACGTAGGTCACGGACGCGCCGCCGGACGGAATGGTCGCGGTTCCGCCGGTCGGCGTGGTGACGGC
>NZ_DASPMQ010000052.1:0-4297 GCF_035626975.1 Brevundimonas sp. | reverse complement strand
CCGGTGCGGGCCTTGAAGCGCTTGGTTTGCTTGGCCATGTGCTTAGCCCTCCACGACGTTGAGGCCCATGGCGCGAGCCGAGCCTTCGATGATCTTGGTCGCCGCGTCCAGGTCGTTGGCGTTCAGATCCTTCATCTTCTTTTCGGCGATCTCGCGCAGCTGGCCGCGCGTGATCTTCCCTGCCACTTCGCGGCCCGTCATCTTGGAGCCGGAGGTGATGCCGGCCGCCTGCTTGATGTAGTGGGTCGCCGGCGGGGTCTTGGTGACGAAGGTGAAGCTCTTGTCCTGATAGACGGTGATCACCGTCGGCAGGGGCGTGCCCTTCACTTCCTTCTCGGTGCGCGCGTTGAACTCCTTGACGAAGCCCATGATGTTGACGCCGCGCTGGCCCAGAGCGGGGCCGATCGGGGGCGACGGCGTGGCGTTGCCGGCCGGCACCTGCAGCTTGATGTAGCCGAGAATCTTCTTGGCCATTGGTCTCTCCTTACAGTGGCCCCGAACTCAATCGGGACCGGTGAGCCGTGGTCGTGGCATGGCTGCCTCCCACGGATTTATGCGGGCGAACCCGCACCGCCCCATCCGGAGCGAGGCGCGCGTGTAGCGGATACGGGCCGGAAAAGCAAACGTGGAGCCGCGTCGTACACGACGCGGCGACGCCGCCGCGAGCTGCGTCTTACCCGGCGACCTTCTCGACCTGGCTGTATTCCAGATCGACCGGGGTCGGGCGGCCGAAGATGGACACCGCGACCCGCAGGCGCGCCGCGTCCTCGTCGACGCTCTCGACCTGTCCGTCGAAGCTGGCGAACGGGCCGTCGATGACCTTGACGGTCTCGCCGATGTCGAAGCGGATGGTGGGTTTCGGACGCTCGACGCCCTCCTCCACCTGGCCGATGATGTTCTGGACCTCACGCTCCGAGACCGGCAGCGGCTTGGTGCCGCCGGCGGCGCCGAGGAAGCCCGTCACCTTCGGGGTGTTCTTGACCAGGTGATAGGCGTCGTCGGTCATCTCCATCTTCACCAGCACATAGCCGGGGAAGAATTTGCGCTCCGAGTTGACCTTGCGGCCGCGGCGGATCTCGACGACGTCCTCGGTCGGCACCAGGATTTCCGAGAAACAGTCCTCAAGCCCCTGCTGGCGCGCCTGGTCCTGCAGGTGCTGGGCGACCTTCTTCTCGAAGTTCGAATAGGCGTGGACGATATACCACTTGTGCCGCGGATTGGCGGCGGGCTTGGCGGCGGGAGCGGCGTCGGTCATGGGCGTTTCTCTTACTGGCCGATGGCCAGGATGTAGCGCGAGGCGAAGGCCAGGCCCGTATCCACCACGAAGAAGAAGACCGCGGCGATCACGACCATGATGAAGACCATCACCGAGGTGATCCAGGTCTCCTTGCGGCTCGGCCACACGATCTTGCGGCCCTCGGCGCGGACCTGGCCGATGAATTGCGGAATCGTGACCCGCGGCTTCTTCGGCGCGTCGGCCGCGACGGCGGCGCCCGCGATCGCGGGTTGGGCGGTCTGGGGGCGGCGCCCGGGGGTCTTGGCCTTGGCCATTAGCGATCCGTCAAAGAATTGATCCTGCCGCCCCCAGATAGGGGCTCCCATCCGGCGGCGACAGGGGAAATGGCAGGAGTTGGGGGACTCGAACCCACGACCCCCGGTTTTGGAGACCGGTGCTCTACCAGCTGAGCTAAACTCCTGGAGCAAACGACAGCACGCCCCTAGGGACGCATGTGATCGCCAGACCGGGGCGTATGCCCCACGCCGTCCGGGTTTTCAAGGGCGGAACCGTCAATCCTCGTGGTGCGCCGCCACGGCGCTGGCCTCGTCCTCGCGCTTGACCACCTGGCGGAACAGCAGCTTGTCGATGCGCCGGTCGTCCATGTCGATGATCTCGACCTCGAAACGCCCCAGCTGCAGGATTTCGCCCTCCCCCGGCACCCGCGACAGCTGGTGCAGAACCAGGCCGGCGACGGTGTGGAAGCCCTCCGCCTCGCCGAAATCCTCTCCCAGGGTGTCGGCCAGCTCCTCGATGTCGGCCTGGCCGTCGACCATCCAGCTGCCGTCCTCGCGCTGGCGGATATAGGCCTCTTCCTCGTCGTGGCCCTCGTCGAAGTCGCCGGCGATCATCTCCAGCAGGTCGGTCGCCGTGACCACGCCCTCGAAGGCGCCGAACTCGTCGACGAGGAAGGCCATGTGGACCTTGGACGCCTTGAGGATCTCCAGCGCCTTCAGCACCGAGGTCGACTGCGGGATGAAGGCCGGAGTCTGCACCAGCCGCTCGACGTTGAACTCGCCGTTGTCGAGCAGGCTGTCCAGCAGGTCCTTCTTGTGCACCACGCCCAGCGGGTTATCGACGTCGTTCTCGCGCGCCACCACGATGCGCGAATAGGGGCAGGTGCGGATTTCCTGGCGCAGCTGCGCCTCGCTGTCGTCCAGCGCGATCCAGAACACCTCGTGGCGCGGGGTCATGGCCACCCGGATGGGCCGGTCGCCGAGACGCAGGATCTCCTCGATCATCTCCTGCTCCTCGGGTTCGATCAGACCGGACGCCGTGCCCTCGGCGATCATGGTCTCGACCTCTTCCTGGGTCACGTCCGAGCCGTCGCGGTCCTTGACGCCCATGATCTTGAGGATGCCGGAGGTCGACACCGTCAGCACCACCACGAACGGCTTCAGCACGGTGGCGACCATCGCGATCGGGGCCGCCATCTTGGAGGCGATCGTTTCCGGAAAGATCAGCGCCAGCCGCTTGGGCACCAGTTCGCCGACGATCACCGACACATAGGTGATGAAGACGATGACCAGGACGGTCGAGAATATGTCCGTATAGGCGGCGAGGCCGGGGAAGGCCCCCTCGAGGATGAGGTTCAGCTCCCCGGCGATGGCCGCCTGGCCGTAGGCGCCCGCGGCGATGCCGATCAGGGTGATGCCGACCTGCACGGCCGACAGGAAATGCGTCGGCTCCTCGGCCAGCTTCAGCGCCGCCCTTGCGCCCCGGTCGCCACGTTCGGCGCGGCTCTGCAGTTTGGATTTGCGGGAGGAGACGACCGCGAGTTCGGTCATGGCGAACAGGCCGTTCAGCACCACGAGCAGCAGTACGACGACGATGGCGATGGCTAACATCTAGGGGGAGCGAGACCGGCGCGGCGCGACAGTCGGCGTCCGCACGGCGAATGATACGGGGCTTTTGCCCCCTCCGCCACGATTTCCTTTAGCGATCAGCGCGTGCGGCCGATCTCGGCCGAGCCGTAGGGCCCGCGCGACCCGCCGTCGTCCGGCAGGGCGGCGCAGGCCGACATGCCGAGCAGGGTGCCGATGAACAGGCCGGTCCGAAGCGCGCGCCGCATGGTTACTGAATCCCTAACGTCCGTGAGCCGAACGTAGACGCCTGATCCCGGTTCCCGGCAAGGCGGCGCCCCCCGCGGTTGCGGGTTAACCGGACCGCACGCCGGACAGGCGAGCCCGCCCCCTGTCGCGCCGCGCCGCCGCATGCGAGCCTGTGTCGGACGGGGGGAGATGACGATGAAGCGGATCCGGAACGGCCTTCTCGCGGCGGCGACGGCGAGCGGGGGCCTTTTCGCCCTGTCTGCGGGTCTGATCGTCGCCGACGGGTTGACCGACGACATCCGCCCCAGCGACGCCGCCGTGGTCCTCGGCTCGAAGGCCAACCCGGACGGGACGTTGTCGCCGCGCCTCGCCGCGCGCACCGGCCGCGCCCTCGACCTTTATGAAGACGGGTGGGTTCAGGTGATCATCGTCAGCGGCGGCACGGGCAGGGAGGGTGTGCCCGAGGGAACGGCCATGAAGCGCTGGCTGGTGGCTCGCGGCGTACCGGCCACGGCGATCATCGTCGACGACCTCGGAGTCGACACCATGGCCACAGCCCGCAACGCCGCCGGCATTCTGAGGGCCCGCGATCTGCACACCGCCATCGTGGTCAGCCAGTATTTCCACATCTCGCGGACCCGGCTGGCCTTCGCCAAACAGGGCTTGCCCGGCGTCGGCTCGGCCCATCCGGACTGGTTCGAGTCGCGCGACCTCTATTCCATCGCCCGGGAAGTCCCCGGCTACGCGAAATACCTGCTCGAGCAGGGCTAGTCAGGGACCGCACGGCAAAACGGCCCCCGGATCGCTCCGGGGGCCGTCCTTGTTGGTTGGCCTGTGCTCGCCTCGCCGCGCTCAAGGAGCGAGCGACCGGGTCGCGAGCGTTAGCGCACCGGGAGTGCTTACTCGGTGATCTTGGAGACCACGCCGGCGCCGACGGTGCGGCCGCCTTCGCGGATGGCGAAGCGCAGCT
>NZ_DASPMQ010000051.1:0-38542 GCF_035626975.1 Brevundimonas sp. | reverse complement strand
AAGGCGACCTGCTGTTCCGTCAGCAGGGCCTGCAGCACATGCAGCCGCTCACGGCTGACGGCGTCCGGAACCTGCCCCGCCATCGTCGCCGCCGGCGTGCCGGGGCGCGGCGAATACATGAAGCTGAAGGCCGAGGCGTAGTTCACCCGCCGCACCAGATCCATCGTCTGCTCGAAATCGGCGTCGGTCTCGCCGGGGAAGCCGACGATGAAGTCGCCGGACAGCGCCATGTCCGGCCGCGCCTCCCGGATGCGGTCGACGAGGTCGAAATATTTCTGACGCCCGTGCTTGCGGTTCATCAGCCGCAGGATCCGGTCCGAGCCCGACTGCACCGGCAGGTGCAGATAGGGCATCAGCGCCTCCAGCTCGCCGTGGGCCGCGATCAGGTCGTCCGACATGTCGTTGGGATGGCTGGTCGTATAGCGGATGCGGTCCAGCCCCGGAATCTCCGCCAGCGCATGGGCCAGCCGCGCCAGCGTCGAAGGCGTCCCGTCCGCCCCCTCGCCGTCGTAGGCGTTGACGTTCTGGCCCAGCAGGGTGACCTCGCGCACCCCTCGCGCCGCCAGCTCCCGCGCCTCGGCCAGCACGTGGGCGACCGGCCGCGACCACTCCGCGCCGCGGGTGTAGGGCACGACGCAGAAGGTGCAGAATTTGTCGCAGCCCTCCTGCACGGTCAGGAAGGCCGTCACGCCGTCGCCGCCGCGCGCGACCGGCAGGGCGTCGAACTTGTCGTTGGGCGCGAAGTCGGCCCCGATCCGCTCGCCGCGCGCCCGCGCCGTGCGGGTCAGCAGCTCTGGCAGCTGGTGATAGGCCTGCGGTCCGACCACCAGATCGACCGCCGGCTGCCGGCGCATGATCTCCTCGCCCTCGGCCTGGGCGACGCAGCCGGCCACGGCGATGGTCATGGCGCCCGCCTTGCCTTCCTTCATCACCCGCAGCTTGCCGAGTTCGGAATAGACCTTCTCGGCCGCCTTCTCGCGGATGTGGCAGGTGTTCAGGATGACGAAGTCGGCGTCCTCGGCCGTATCCGTCGGCGCATAGCCGAGCGGGCGCAGCACATCGGCCATGCGCTCCGAGTCATAGACGTTCATCTGGCAGCCGTAGGTCTTGATGAACAGGCGCTTCGGCGGCGCGCCCGCCTCATCCGCGACCAGCGGCGAAACGTGGGTCTCGGTCATGGATCGGGTTTTAGAGCGCCCGCTCGGTTCGCGCCATGCCGGACTAATCGACGTCGGCCGGATCCACCCGGGCGGCGTGGCGCTTGAAGATCAGCCCTTCGCGCTTGGACGGCTCGGCTCCCTCGACCGGCTTGCCGTAGAGCTCCAGCTTGTGGCCGACCAGTTCGAAGCCCAGCCGTTCGGCGATCTCGGTCTTGAGCCGCTCGATCTCGGCGTCGAAGAATTCGATGACCTCGCCCGAGCGGGTGTCGATCAGGTGGTCGTGATGGTCGTCGCCGGCCTCCTCGTAGCGCGAGCGGCCATCGCCGAAATCATGCTTCTCGACGACGCCGGCCTCCTCGAACAGCCGGACGGTGCGGTAGACCGTGGCGATCGAGATGTGCGGATCGATCGACGAGGCGCGGCGGTACAGCTCCTCGACATCGGGATGGTCGTCGGCGCTGGACAGAACCCGCGCGATGACGCGGCGCTGTTCGGTCATGCGCATGCCGCGGTCGGCGCAGAGTTTCTCGATCCGGTCCATGCCGACAGGATAGGCGGGCCGGGCGGTCTAGGGAAGCGGTGTCGCCAGGTTAAGCGCCAGAAGCAGGGCGTCGCGCCGTCCGCCGTCCGCGCCGGCGTAGTAGCCCGGCCGCCGCCCCGCCTCGGTGAAGCCGGCTCTGGCGTAGAGGGCCCGGGCCGCCGCATTGTCCTCGGCCACCTCCAGGAAGACGCGGACCGCGCCCCGCGCCGCCGCCGCCCGCACGCCCTCGCCGACCAGCCGCCCGCCCAATCCTGCGCGCCGGGCGGCGGGCCGCACCGCCAGGGTCAGGATTTCCGCCTCGTCGGCGACGGTCCGCATCAGGATGAAGCCATCCGTCGCCTCGACCGGGAACACGCCGGGTTGCTCCAGCAGGGCGGTGAAGGCGGCCTCGCTCCACGGCGCGTCGTGCGGCCCGGCGAAGGCCGCGGCGTGAATCGCGGCGAGGCGAGCCGCGAGCCCGGCCGGCCCGGAGGCGGCGTCCTCGCCGGTCACGGCGCCGGCGGCCGGGCCTGGCCCGGCAGACGGGTCGGCGGCGTGGCGTCGGGCGCGCGCAGATAGACCGGGCGCGGCGGGTTGTCCGCCGGATCGGCCGCCGCCGTCAGCCGGGCCAGCGCCCCGGGGGCGGGGCCCGCGAGCTCCAGCGCCACGGCCCCCGGAACCTCCCCCGCGATCAGGGCCGCGCCCGAGCCGATCAGGCGCACGCCCGCACCCAGTCCCAGCGCCCGATCCCGCGCCGCCTCGATCGACAGGGCCTCGGGCGGGCCGGTCGGCGCCCCGTCCCGCCAGAACCGCGCATAGACCTGGCCGCGCCGCGCATCGATCAGCGCCGCGGCGGGCCCGCCCCCGTCCGCCGAAGCCGCCAGACCGTCCAGCGTTGAAATCCCGACCACCGGCCGGTCCAGCGCCGCGCCCAGCCCCTGGGCGAAGGCGAGCCCGACCCGCAACCCCGTGAACGAGCCCGGCCCGACGGTGACGCCGATCCGGTCGACGTCCCCGAAGCCGCCGGCCTCGGCCGCGGCGTCGCGGACCATCCCCGCCAGCCGCTCCTGGTGGCCCTTGGCCATCGCTTCGGACCGCAGGCCGAGCGGCCGCGCCACCCACGTCTCGCCATTTGCCTCGACCTCAAGCACCGCGGCCGTGCACAGGCCCAGCGCCGTATCGACCACCAGCACCCTCATGACGCCGCTCCCGAGAGGGCGACGGTCAGGAGTCCCGGGCCAGAGCCCGCACCACCCGGGCCACCGCCTTGCGAACCTCGCGGTCGTCGATCAGCGGAAAGGCCGTCGCCACGGTCCGCCCGTCCGCCGTGGCGGTGATGTGGCGCAGCGCCTCCCAGCCGGTGTCCGCCGCGTCGCGCGCCGTCTCGACCGGCGGAAAGAAGGCCTCGACCGAGGTCGCCAGCACCGTCGCCGCCCGATGCAGCCGCGAGGCCGAGATGCGGTTCTGGCCGGTCTCGTATTTCTGCACCTGCTGGAAGCTGATCCCCAACTGCTGCGCCAGCGCCGTCTGCGACAGACCCAGCGCCGAGCGGCGAAGGCTGATCCGCGCGCCGACGAAGGCGTCCACTTCCTCCGGTCCGCCAATCCTGGCCATGACGCCGCTCCCGCTGTTCACGACGAAACAGTTTCATGAAACCGGTACGCTTGCAACTAAATAGTTTCATCTATAGATCCAGCCGGGCGATGACGGCGGAGACCAGCCGCGTCGCCGAGCGCGCGATCCGTTCCTCGCCGCCGCCCGGCCCGCGCACCACGAGGGCGTCGGCGTCGGCACGGTCGTAGAGGCGCACGCGGATTTCTCCGTCGGCCATCTCGATGACGCAGCCCTGGTCGCGGCGGGGCCAGCGGCCGGGCTCGTATTCCAGCACCACGCCCGAGGCCGCCCAGGGCGCAAGGTCGTCGTTCGAGAGCTGCAACCGGCGGGTCGCTCCGGCGGGCGCCGGACCGGTGAAGGCGCGGCCCCCGCTCTCCAGGCCTTGCGCGGCGTCCGGCTTCGGGGATGCGGCCGGCGGCCCCAGCTTCAGGGCCAGCGCCTCGGGCGTCGAGCCGATCGCCGTGGTCAGCCGCCGCTGCACGTCGGGCCGGAACAGGCCCGGCCGCTTGCCGGATTCGTACAGGCCCCAGCCCTGGCTGGTCATGCCGACCCGTTCGCCCGCCTGCGCCTGGCTGAACCCGCGCTCCTGACGCAGCGAGGCGAGCGCCTCGCCGAGGCGCCGGGCGTCGCTATCGCTCTCGAACCGGGGCATGGGGGGATGATGGCGCCGTCGCCTGCCCGAAGCGAGGACGGATTTGTTTCAGAGGGCCACGCAACCAGCTCCAGCCGTCATCCTCGGGCTTGACCCGAGGATCAGACTGTCCGGTGCTCTGTGGCGAGGCTGCGGGCGCCGTTGCGGGGCCGTCACCGTCGCACAGACCCGCTCCCGGCTCTGATCCTCGGGTCAAGCCCGAGGATGAGGGGAAGGGAAGGGCTAGATCACCTGCTCGACGCGGGTCACTTCCGGCACATAGTGTTTCATCATCTGCTCGACGCCGGCCTTGAGCGTGGCCGAGGACGACGGGCAGCCGGCGCAGGCGCCGCGCATGCGCAGGGTCAGCACCCCGCTCGCCTCGTCGAAACCGTCGAACAGGATGTCGCCGCCGTCCTGGGCCACGGCCGGGCGGATGCGGCTGTCCAGCAGCTGTTTGATCTCGGCCACGATCTCGCTGTCCTCGCCCTCGGGGGCGGCGCTGTCGAAGGCGCCGCCGCGCATCAGCGGCGCGCCCGAGACGAAATGGTCCATGATCGCCGCCAGGATCGGGGCCTTCATCCGGCTCCAGTCCAGCCCCGCCGGGTCGCGGGTCACCGACACATAGTCCGAGCCGAAGAACACCCCGGCGACGCCCTCCAGCTGGAACAGCGCCTCGGCCAGCGGCGAGGCCGCGGCCTCGTCGATGGTCAGGAATTCGCGCGGCTCGGCCGCAACCTCCCGGCCCGGCAGGAATTTGAGCGCGTTCGGATTGGGCGTCGGTTCGGTCTGGATGAACATGGCTGGTAAGTGCGCTCCCGACAGGGCGTGTTCAAGGCCCGCACGCCATTCCCCCCAGGGGGAGGGGGACCGCCGAAGACGGTGGAGGGCGCCGCGCTCAAGCAGCGAGCGACCGCGTCGCGAGCGTTAGGGCCCTCTCTTCATATCAGGCCAGGTCCTCGATCTCTTTCTCGGTCAGTTCCCCCGGCACGATGGTCACCGGCAGCTTGCGGCCGGTGAAGGCCGCGCCCTGCTTGACGACGGCGGCGACCAGCGGCCCCGGCGCGTTCGAGCCGGCGGCCAGCACGAGGATCTTGATGTCCGGATCCTCGCCGACGACCTTGCGGATGCAGGCCTGCGGGTCGCCCCGCTCGATCAGCAGGACCGGGGTCGACCCGGAGCGCTCCGCCGCCTCGGCCGCCCAGGCGTTCAGCGACGCCTCGGCCTCGGCGCGGGTCTGGCGCTCGATCTCCTCGCGCACCCCGGCCCAGTGGGCGTCCGACGCCGCCGGCGGGATGATCCGCAGCATGACCAGATGGCCGCCGGTCGAGCGCGACCGCCGCGCGGCGTAGCGCAGGGCCGCCTCGAACTCGGGACTGTCGTCGACGACGACCAGAAACTTGCGCGGCATCGGCAGCCCTCTCCCTCACCCCCCGGGGACGCTAGCAGATCGGCCCCGCCCACGCGAAGCGCCCGGCGCCTCGCGTGGTTCAATCGAGGGTCGGCCCATCAGCCCGCCGAGGACGCGATCTCGCGGATGACGCTGTTGGCGATGGTCAGTTTGGCGAAGGTCCAGCCCGACCCGGAGGCCTCGATCTCGTCGACCGAGGCGCGGACGCCCTCGACGGTCTTGAGGCGCGGGCCGATCCAGCGGTCCACCGCCTTCTCCGCCGACTGCTCGCCGGCCCCGGCCGAGGCGTCCGTCGAGCGGGCCACGGCGCGGGTCAGGACGACCTGCTCGTTCATGAGGTCCTCGATCATGCGGCGCACCGCCAGCCGGTCGAAATGATCGGCCGAGGGCACGGACCCCGCCGCCGCGCGCAGCCGGTCGAAGTCGAAGGCCGCGCCGACCTGGTGGTACAGCGTCGCCATGGCCGGTTCGGGCCAGCCGGCCTCGCGGGCCAGGTCGCCGATGTCGGCGGTGGCCACCAGCGGCTGCAGCATGGCGAAATCGCGGGCCATGCCGTCGCTCGCGCCATAGCTGGTGAAGGCGGCGATGCGCGCCTCCAGCCGGCCCTGCTCGAACCGGGACAGCACGGCGGAGCCGGCCGCCCGCAGGGCGTCGGCCGCCGGCCGGTAGGCGCCGATCAGGCCGTCGACCGTGGCGCCCTCGCGCATCGCCCGGCGGGCCAGCCAGAAGGTCTGGCGGCGCAGCACGGTCGAGATCTCGCGGTAGAGGGCGATCTGGGCCCCGGCCGGGATCTTCAGGTCGAGGGCCGAGACCTGGTCCCAGGCCTCGTCGAGCCGGAACACCTGCCGCGCCGCCTCGAAGGCGATGACCAGGGCCGAGGTGTCGCACCGGGCCGACAGGCGCAGCCGTTCCGGGAAGGTCGGGCCGCACATGTTGACGATCTCGTTCGACAGCACGGTCGAGACGATCTCGCGCTTCAGGCGGTGGCGCTGCATGTCCGCCTCGAACTTCGCCAGCGGATCGGGGAAGTAGCGGACCAGGGTCTTCTTGAAGAAGGGATCGTCCGGGGCGCGCGAGCCGACGATGTCGTCGAACAGCTCCAGCTTGGAATAGGCGGTCAGCACGGCCAGTTCAGGCCGGGTCAGCGGCGTCCCAGACGCCTTCATCTCCGCCAGCTTCAGGTCATCCGGCAGGCCCTCGACCTTGCGGTCCAGCTTTCCCTTGCCGCCCAGCCACTGCATGAACCGCTGCTGGGAATCCAGCGCCCCGGCGCCCTCGGCCTGCTGCAGGCTGACGGCGAGGGTCTGGTCGTAGTTGTGGACCAGCACCTTCAGCCCGACCTCGTCGGTCATCGAGGCCAGCAGGGCGTTGCGGTCCCCGGCCTTCAGCGCGCCCGAGGCGATGGCCGCCCCGGTCAGAATCTTGATGTTGACCTCGTGGTCGGAGCTGTCGACCCCCGCCGAGTTGTCGATGGCGTCGGTGTTGATCCGTCCGCCGTTCCTGGCGAAGGCGATGCGGCCGGCCTGGGTCAGGCCGAGGTTGGCGCCCTCGCCCACCACCGCCACGCGCAGCTCGCCCGCGTCGACCCGGATGGCGTCATTGGCCTTGTCGCCGACCTGCAGGTCGGTCTCGTGCGGCGCCTTCACATAGGTGCCGATGCCGCCGAGGTAGAGCAGTTCCGCCGGGGCCTTGAGGATGGCCTTCATCAGGGCCGCCGGATCGACGGCGTCCTCCTGGATGTCGAGCGCCGCCTTGATCTCCGGCGACAGCTCGATCGACTTGGCGGAGCGGGAGAAGACGCCGCCGCCCGCCGAGATCTTCGACGTGTCGTAGTCCTGCCACGACGACCGCGGCAGTTTGAACATCCGGTCCCGCTCGACCCACGAGCTCGCCGGATCCGGGTTCGGATCGATGAAGATGTCGCGGTGGTCGAAGGCGGCGACCAGTTTGATCGCCTTCGACAGCAGCATGCCGTTGCCGAACACGTCGCCGGACATGTCTCCGACCCCGACCACGGTGAAGGGCTCGGTCTGGATGTCCTTGTCCATCTCGCGGAAGTGGCGCTTGACCGCCTCCCACGCGCCGCGGGCGGTGATTCCCATGACCTTGTGGTCGTAGCCGACCGAGCCGCCGGACGCGAAGGCGTCGTCCAGCCAGAAGCCGTAGTCGGCGGACACCCCGTTGGCGATGTCCGAGAAGGTCGCCGTGCCCTTGTCGGCGGCCACGACCAGATAGGGATCGTCGCCCTCCCACAGCACGACATCGGCCGGATGGATCACCGCCCCGTCGGCGGCGATGTTGTCGGTGATGTCGAGCAGGCCGGACAGGAAGGTCTTGTAGGCCCGGATCGCCTCGGCCTGCTGGGCGTCGCGGTCGCCGCCGGCGCGCACGATGGCCGGCAGGGTCTTGGGATAGAAGCCGCCCTTGGAGCCGACCGGCACGATGACGGCGTTCTTGACCTGCTGCGCCTTGACCAGACCCAGCACCTCGGTGCGGAAGTCGTCGCGGCGGTCGGACCAGCGCAGGCCGCCGCGCGCCACCGGCCCGAAGCGCAGGTGCACGCCCTCGACATGCGGGGCCCAGACGAAGATTTCCCGGAACGGCCTGGGCAGCGGCAGATCCTCGAGTTCGCGCGAGGCGATCTTGATCGAGATGTGCGGCTTCGGCTCGCCCTCCGGTCCGCTCTGGAAATAGTTGGTCCGCTTGATGGCCATGACCAGCAGCGCCAGCCGGCGCAGGGCCCGGTCGTGGTCGAGGCTCTTCACCGCCTGCAGCAGGCCCATCAGCTTGTCAGCCTGCTCCTTCACCGCGGCCTTGCGCGCCCCGGCGTCGCCGCCGGCGGCAGGGTCGAATTTGGCGTGGAACAGCGACAGCAGGCCGCGCGCCACGGCGGGGTAGTCGCGCAGCGCCTCCTCCTGCACCACCTGGGTGGGGTCGAGGCCGGTCTGCTGGCGGTAGCGGGCGAGGGTGCGGACCAGCGCCGCCTCGCGCCAGTCGACGCCCAGCTCGAGCACCAGCCGGTTGAAGCCGTCGCTCTCGGTGCGGCCGGTCCAGACGGCCGAGAACGCCGCCTCGAACGGCTCGCGGACGTCGTCGAAATGCAGGTCGCCGCCGCGCGGGTCCTCGAGCAGGAACTCATGGACGTGGATCTGCGGATCGCCCAGCGGCGACAGGGCGTGGCCCCATTCCTCCAGCGTCTTCAGCCCCATGTCGGCCAGGACGGGCAGGACGTCGGACAGCGGCACGGCGGCGCCGCGGCGATAGAGCTTGAAACGGAAATTCAGCGGGCCGTCGCGCTCGGTGCGGAAGGCGCGCACCGCCACCGGATCGCCGCCGTCGTTGAGGCCGGACGCGTTGAGCTGGTCCGCCGCCTGCAGGTCCCGCACCGCCTCGTCGGCGTCGTAGCGGTCGCGATAGCCGGCCCCGAAGGCCCAGGCCCAGCGGGCGCTGAGCGGCCCCACCTGGACGTCGTCGACATCGGCGCCGCGCAGGGCGCTCTCGAAGCGGTCGACCCAGCTGCGCCCGGCCTCGGCGATCTCGGCGTCCAGCTCAACAAGGTCCGGACACGGATGATCGCCCGGCGTCACCCCGATGATGTAGTGGATGCGGACCAGCGGCTGGTCCGACAGCTGCGGATACCAGGCCGACAGCCGCCCGCCCCAGGCGTTGGCGAGGATTCGGCCGATCCGCTCGCGGACGCCCGGATTGAACCGCTCTCGCGGGATGAAGGTCAGGACCGAGACGAAGCGGTCGAACGGGTCCTTGCGGGTGAAGCTCTTGATCCGGGGCCGGTCGTGCAGGTGCAGGATGCCCAGCGCGATCTCCAGCAGCTCGTCCTCGCCGATCTGGAAGAGCTCGTCGCGCGGATAATTCTCGAGGATGTTCTTCAGCCGCTTGTGGCTGTGCGAGCCCGAGACCTTGCCGGCCCGGGCCAGGGCGTTGGCCACCTTGCGCCGCACCAGCGGCACCTGGGTCGCGGTCTTGTCATAGGCCTCGGCGGTGAACAGGCCGACGAAGCGGGTCTCGCCCGAGGGCCGGCCGTCCGGACCGAACCGCTTGACCCCGATATAGTCCATATAGGCCCGGCGGTGGACCCGCGAGCGGGCGTTGGCCTTGGCCACGGTGACCGGCTCGGACAGGTTCAGCTGGCGCTTCATCGACTTGGTCAGCACCGCCGGCTCGTTGGCGCGGCGCAGCACCGTGCGCTCGGGATCGGCCAGCACGCCCAGCCCCGCCCCCGATTGCGACAGCGGCGCCTCGGCCTCGTAGCCGCCGTCCTTCGTGCGCGGATAGTCGTAGTCGCGGGCCCCGAGGAAGACGAAATGGTCCGCCTCCAGCCAGCGCAGGAAGGCGAGGTTCTCGGCCAGGACGTCCGCATCGACGCCCGGCGGCGAGGTCTCGAGATGGGCGATGGAACGGGCCATCAGGGCGTTCATCGCCGCGTGGTCGACGACGGCGGCGCGCACGTCGGCCATGGTCTCGGCCAGGCTCTCGCCGAGGGCGTCACGCCGCTCCTGCGGCACCGGATCCATGACCACGATGATCAGCGAGGTGCGGACCCCGTCCATCTCCACGATCGGGTGGAACATCGAACGCACGGTGACGCCGGCCTCGGCCAGTTCGCCCATGACGCTGTCGACGAGGAAGGGCCGGTCGTCCTGGATGATGGCGATGCTGTCGTAGCCGGTGGCCCGGCCATCGGCGCCCGTCAGGGGACCGAGGGTGATCAGCGCGGCGGCGTCCCGCCCGCGCCCGGCCGCCGACCGCCACACCGAGGCGAGCAGGTGCCCGAGGTCGGCGCCGCCCAGCTCCGGCGTCTCGTCGGCGACGTAGTCGTCATGGGCCTGGCCGAGATAGGAGCGGGCGTCCGCGCCGTAGGGGCCGCCGACCGCGCTTGCGAAACTCGCCTCCAGCGCCTCCAGGGTGATCGCCTGAGGAAGCGTGGGGGCCGAAGCGCCGGGCATGGACAGTCTCTTCACGGACGCGGCCTCTGATCGGCCGCCGAGGGCGTCGCCAGACTAGGCCGCTTCGCCGCTTCGGCAAGCCGCCCGTCCTGACGCGGCTCAACTAGGACAGGCGGCTGACGGCGGGAAGCCCCCAAATGCGACGAAGGCCGCGACGCCCGCGGGCCCGGCCCGGCCCGGGTCCAGAAACGACTAGGCCGCCGGACTTTCGTCCGGCGGCCTGTTCGGACCGGCGCCCAGGAGGGGAGGGGTGGCGCCGATCTTCAGCGCCGCGGCCTTGGGGGGAGGGGAGCCGCGGCGACAGGATTGAAATAGGAGCCGGTTGTGGCCAATCAAGGGCGCCGGGGCGGCTCAGTCCGCCTTCCCCTGCGGCGGGTTGACGCGGCGCCGCGACCCTGTCGGGGGCGTCTCCTCGTCGGCATAGGGCTCGCCGTCGCCGGACAGCAGGATGGCCATCCAGCGCGACCCCTTGAACTCGGCCAGGATGGCCATGGCCATCACCGCCAGCGGCGTCGACAGGAACATGCCGACCACGCCCCAGACCTTGCCCCAGAAGGCCAGGGCCAGCAGCACCACCACCGGATCGATGTTCTGGTTGTCGCCCTGCATGCGCGGCTGGATCAGGTTGCCGCTGATGAACAGGATGATCTGCAGCCCGATCAGCAGGACCGCCGCCTGCCAGTAGGTTTCGAACTGGACGAGGGCGAACAGCGGCGGGGCCAGCCCGGCGACCGCGCCGCCCAGCACCGGGATGAAGCCGATGATGAAGATGACGAAGGTCCAGAACTCCGCGTTCTGCAGGCCCACGGCCCGCATCAGCAGCCAGGCCGCGGCGCAGATCATCGCCCCGGTGACGGTCTGGACCCACAGATAGCCCTCGACCCCGCCGCGGACCCGCTGGAACACTTCCAGCGCCTCGCCCCGGGCCGTGCGGTCCGGGAACATGCCGATAATCTTGCGCCGGAACCCCGACTGCGACGCCAGCAGGAAGGCCAGGTAGATCATCACGAAGAAGGCGCCCGTCAGCACGCCCTGGGCCTGGAGGGCCGCGCTGGCCACATAGCTGCGCACGTCCAACTGGGTCATCAGCTCGGCGGCCGTCGGCACGGTGTCGATGCCCAGCACCCGGCCGCCGTCGATCAGGATCTGGTCGATGCGCGGACCGATCCGCGAGGTCACCCCCGTCGCTTCGTCGAAGAAGCCGGCGGCGCCGTTCACGATGATGCCGATCGAGGCGAAGAACAGCAGCACGACCAGGATCAGCGCCGCCGCCCCAGCGAACCGCTGCGGCACGCGGGTCCGCGCCTCGATGAACCGCTTCACCCCGTCGATCATGATCAGCAGGAAGATGGCCATGGCCAGCGGCGTCAGGATGTCCCTGAGCCAGTAGACTGCGGCGCCGGTGGCGACCACGGCGATCGTCACCAGCGCATTGCGCGCCACGGACGAGGTCGGCAGGCTGATCGGGGCTTTCATCGGCATATGGTCAAGGTCTCCGATAGCGCCGTCAATCGGCCTTGAACCATCCCGCCGGCCGGTAGAGCATGAGCGCCAAGCCTGTGCAGGAGTTCCCCATGACCGACACCGCCGCCGCCGGCCTTTTCCTCGGCCAGTCCTTCAAGGACGACGGCGACAGGCCCGAACGCCTGCTGTTCCACCGCGCCAACCGCCACGGCGTCGTCGCCGGCGCGACGGGCACCGGCAAGACCGTGACCCTGCAGATCATGGCCCAGGGCTTTTCGGACGCGGGCGTGCCGGTGTTCTGCGCCGACGTGAAGGGCGACCTGTCGGGCATCTGCGTGCCCGGCTCCCCGAACGAAAAGCTCCTCGCCCGCGCCGAGGGCATGGGGCTGACCCTGCAGCCGAAGGCCGCGCCGGTGGTGTTCTGGGACCTGTACGGCCTCAAGGGCCACCCCATCCGCACCACGGTCAGCGAGATCGGCCCCCTGCTGCTGGCCCGGATGCTCAACCTCAATGACGTCCAGGAGGGCGTCCTGTCGGTGGTCTTCCACGTCGCCGACAAGGAGGGCTTGCTGCTGCTCGATATCGACGACCTGCGCGCCATGCTGGCCCATGTCGGCGAGAACGCCGAACGCATCGGTCGCGAGGTCGGCAACGTCGCCCCCGCCTCGATCGCCGCCATCCAGCGCTCCTTGCTCCAGCTCGAGCAGCAGGGCGGCAAGGCCTTCTTCGGCGAGCCGGCGCTCAAGCTGGAGGACATGATGCGCACCGGCCTCGACGGCCGCGGCCAGGTCAATGTGCTGGACGCCACCCGGCTGATGGCCAGCCCGCGCCTCTACGCCGCCTTCCTGCTGTGGCTGCTGTCCGAACTGTTCGAACAGCTGCCCGAGGTCGGCGACCCCGACAAGCCGCGCCTCGTCTTCTTCTTCGACGAGGCCCATCTGCTGTTCACCGACGCGCCCGACGCCCTGCGCGAAAAGGTCGAGCAGGTCGTGCGCCTGATCCGCTCCAAGGGCGTCGGCGTCTATTTCGTCACCCAGAACCCGGCCGACATCCCCGACAGCGTGCTGGCCCAGCTCGGCAACCGCATCCAGCACGCCCTGCGCGCCTACACCCCGTCCGAACAGCGCGGCCTCAAGGCGGCGTCGGACAGCTTCCGCGCCAACCCGGCCTTCGACACGGCCGAAGCCATCCAGGGTCTCGGCGTCGGCGAGGCCCTGGTCTCGACTCTCGATGAAAAAGGCGCGCCCAACGTCGTCGCCCGCACCGCCATCCGCCCGCCGGACAGCCGCCTCGGCCCCGCCACCGACGCCGAACGCGCCGCCGTCATGGCCGCCAGCCCCGTCCGGGGGCTCTATGACACCCCCGTGGACCGGGAGTCCGCCGAAGAAATCCTGCTCGCCCGCCGCGGCCAGGCCGATCAGGCCAGCGCCGAGGCGAAACTGGCCGAGGCCCGCGCCAGGGCCGACGCCGTCAGTGCGAAGGACGCCGAAAAGGCCGCCGCCGCCCGGGCGAAGGAACAGGCCCGGCTGGAGCGCGAATACACCCGCGCCCGCGCCCCCGCCCGCCGCTCGACCCGCGAAACCCCGATTGAGGCGGCGACCAAGTCGGTGCTCAGGACGGCGGGCTCGACCATCACCCGGGAGCTGCTGCGGGGACTGCTGGGCGGGCTGAGGCGGCGGTGAGCGACGTCGGCGCCGTTCATGCGCACCTGGAATGGTTGCGCTCTGGGGATGCCAGCGATCCGGAGCACCACTATGGCCTCCAGATGCATATCGCCGAAGAATGGATGCGGGGGACTGGTCTGTCAGGGCGCGAGATCTGTGAGGTGGTCGCGGCGTGGCTGGCGTACGGCTTCGCTTCGGGTCGGCTGACATTCGAGTTCGGCGACATGATCGCCAACGACCTGAACACGTTTGCCCAGACCGATGCCCGGACGGGTCAGTGGTTCCACACCCCGTTTTCATGGGAGGTCTACCTGGCCTTCGACGCGGGCGAGTTCTCGCTCACGCCCGGGTTCGATCCGGTCGAAGGCAAAACCCGCCCGATGATCAACGACATCATTCAGCGGGCGGCGGCCCTTATTGAGTATCCGGTGGCGCTCGCAGAACCTGGAGCCACCCCGCAGGGCTCGGCCTGAGCGGCCACCGCACCATCCATCAACCCGGCTATCGTCATCCTTCGGCAAGCGGCGCAGCCGCGCAGACCGGAGGACCCAGCGGCGCGCGTGAGCGCGACCCTGCCGGGAGCGCCGCTGTTCACGACAGCCTGCCTGAACAGGTCGCCTTCGGCGCCGCTAGGTCCTCCGGTGTCCCCCCGCTTTCGCGGGGGTCGCCGAAGGATGACGATTACGGCCTGGACCCGTGACGCTGTGCTGACAATCCGGGGACTCATAGTCGGGTTCAGCGGAAAATCTCCGGCGCTTTCAACATCATCGTAGATTCCCGGTGCGATCGGCCCGCCACAGGGGAGAGGGGCTGCATACTGGGTTCCGGTCTTTGACAATCGAACCACGGCCCCGCCCCGCCCGGCGCGACCCGGGCCGGACGGATCAGACTGTTCAGACTGTTCAGACCCTGTTTTTGGTCTGGCCCGACATCCGCAGGCGGCGCGCTGCGGCCGCGGCCGGGAAAAGCGCCGCCGGCCTCAGCCCCGCGGAACCAGCCGCCACATCCGCAAGGGATGGCGCACCGCCCCGGCCTCCTCGCCGGCCGCCGCGCCCCGGCCCATGTACAGGTCGGCCCGCACCGGTCCCCGGATGGCCGAACCGGTGTCCAGCGCCACCACCAGGCCCTGATAGCTACCCCGCGCCCCGGCCAGGTTGCCGCCGTCGGCCGCGATCCACACCAGGTCGCCGTAGCGCCAGTGGCCCGGGTCAACGGCGATGGCCCGGCGCGCGGGCAGGGGGACGCCGGCGGCGCCGTTCGGATCGCCGCCGTCGTCCGGGTCGAGGCTGAAGAAGATGTAGCGCGGGTTCAGCGCCATCACCGCCCGCGCCTCCGGGCCCCGGTGCGCCGCCAGCCAGGCGCGGATGGCCTCGCCGGAGGTTCCGTTCGGCGGCAACAGCCCCTGTTCGGCCATCGGCCGGGCGATGCCGGTGAATTTCTGGCCGTTGTCGGCGGCATAGGCCGCCCGCGCCGTCGAACCGTCCTCGAAGGTCAGGTAGCCGGAGCCCTGGATCTGCATGAAGAACAGGTCCTCGGCCCGCATCCACGCAAGCGGCGCCGCGCCGGACGCCGCTTGCGGATTCGCCTCGATCTCGGCCCGCGGCGGCAGCACCTGTCCCCGGGTCCAGCCGGCCGGGGGCGCCAGCACCGGCATGTCGAACGCGCCGTCCGGGCTCCGGCGCGCGGCGTACTCGGGCGCGAAATAGGCGGTCAGCAGGCCCGGGCCGCCGTCGGCGGTCTCCGCCGCGACCACCGAGAAGCCGCTCTCGAAGAAGGCGCGGGCCAACGACGGGGTCACCGGCTTCGACGTCCGGCGGATCTGCATCGCGCGGGCGCACTGGGTCTGCGCGGCCGGCTCGCGGGCCACGCGGCAGCTGTCCGCCCAGGCGTTGAAGGCGGCCAGATGGTCCTCGTCGGCCCAACCAGGCAGGATCGTCGGGCTCTGGCCGGCGGGCGCGGCGGGGCCGGGCGTGGCGGGGGCCGGCGGCGGGGGACCCGGCGACGGCTCGAATGGACCGGACGGCCGGGGCGGCGTGGAACAGGCCGCCAGCGCCAGCACAAGGGCCAGCATAAAGGCCGGGGCGGCGGCTGTCACGGCCGCCCGGGGATGCGCCCCGCGGCCGTGGCGCCTCATGCGGCGGCGGGTTCGGTGCGGGCCAGCAGCCAGTTCGGATCGCTGGCGCCCAGGGTGCGTTCGAAGGTCCAGACCTCGGCGACCCGGCGCTCCTCGATCTGTTCCGCGGCCGAGGCGTCGGCCGACTTCACCCGGTTGCGCAGCTCGGCGAGGAAGCGGACCTTGGCCAGGGCCCGGTTCTCTTCCGCCGTGGCCAGCTCCAGATCGGCCCGGGCGGGATGCAGGAACTCGGCCTCCTCGGTCTCGCCCCGGGCCTCGCGCGCGGCGATGCCGGCCTCGAAGGACTCCATGACCCGCGGGGTCAGCAGCGGCTTCAGCGTTTCGCGATCGCCGGCGGCGTAGGCGCGCACGATGGTCTCATGGGCCTGGCGCGCGCCCTCGAGGAAGCGCACCGGATCGAAATTCGGGTCCCGGGCCTTGAGCCCCGCGATCGACGACAGGGTCGCGGCGTCGAGCAGGGTCGGCCGGGCGGTGGCCGCGTCCGCCGTCGAGGGCGGCGTCAGCGTCGGCGGCTGGGCGCGGGCGTCCTCCTCCGGCTGGCGGCCCACCTTCTTGCCCAGCACATTGTAGAGCAGGAACAGGACGATGGCCGCGACGACGGCGAAGATGACGATCTGGACCTGGACCGGCACGGGCATTCCCTGATTGGCGCCCCTTCAATGCGGAGCGCGGCGAAAGGACGATTAGGGACTGATATGGGGGCGCGCAAGGCGAACAGCGCCCCCGCCGCTCCGCGACCGATCGCCATGGGGCGTCGCCGGCCCGCTTGCGCCCTGGGCGAGCGTCGTTGCCGCAACGGGCGGTGCGTGCTAGTCGCCGCGCCTTCCGGGCCGGACAGCCGCGCCCCTCACGCCATTCCAGACAAGACCGACCCCGCCATGACCGACGCCGCTCCGCCCGCCGACGCCAACACCCCCGCGCCCGCCGAGAACGGCGCCGAGGCCCCCGCCGGCCCGGGTTTCCGCATCCTGGCCCAGTTCGTCCGCGATCTGTCGTTCGAGAACCCCAAGGCCCCGGATTCGCTGCGCATCGAAGGCAAGCCGGCGATCGACCTCGGCGTCGAGATGAACGCCCAGGGCCGCAAGGACGGCCTGTTCGAGGTCGAGCTGCGCCTGACGGTCAAGGCCACCACCGACGCCATGACGGTGTTCAACGTCGAACTGGTCTACGGCGGCCTGTTCGCCCTGTCCGGCGTGGCCGAGCAGGACATCGAGCCGCTGCTGCTGATCGAATGCCCGCGCTACCTGTTCCCGTTCGCCCGCGAGATCATCGCCCGCGCCACCTCGGACGGCGGCTTCTACCCGCCCTTCATGCTGGACCCGATCGACTTCGCCGGCATCTATGTGTCGCGCCAGCAACAGATCGCCCGCGGTCCGGCGGAAATGGCCCGGGCCTGAGTCCGGCGGGGCGGCCGGCTCAGGCGGCCTCGACGTCCAGGCCGTAGGCCGCCCACAGCGAGCGGTCCTTCAGGTTTTCCCGCAGGAAGGCGAGGTGGGCCGCGCGCTCCGCTTCGGTCGAACGCGCCGCCAGCGGTCGCGGCCGGGGCCCGTAGCCGCCGGTCGCCGCGGCCGACGCCACGCTGGCCGCCGTGGTGCGGGCGGACGACAGGTCCAGCCGCCGCTCCTTGCCGCCCTTCAGCTCCAGATAGACCTCGGCCAGCAGCCGGGCGTCGATCAGGGCGCCGTGCAGGGTGCGCTCGACCAGGCTGATCTTGAACCGCTTGCACAGGGCGTCGAGCGAATTGGCCATGCCCGGAAACCGGCTCTGAGCCAGCTTGAGCGTGTCGATCCAGCGCGTCTCTTCCAGCAATTCATGACCGCACAGGCCGCATTCGTGGTCGATGAACGCGCGGTCGAAGGCGGCGTTGTGGGCGATCACCGGCGCGTCGCCGATGAAGGCCATCAGGTCGTGGACCACCTCGCGGAATTTCGGCGCGCCCCGCACCTTCTCGTCGGTGATTCCGTGCACCCGGATGGCGTCCGGGGGGATCAGCCGCTCGGGGTGAACCAGCGTATGGTAGGTCCGGCCGGTCGGCAGCAGGTCCTCGATCTCGATGCAGCCGACCTCGATCAGCCGGTCGCCCGTCTTCGGATCGAAGCCGGTGGTTTCGGTGTCGAGAACGATTTCGCGGGCCATGACCCTTAATGCGTCGGTTCGCCCGCCTGCGGAAGACCGCGGCGCGGAGATCTCCATCCCGCGGCCAGAACCGTCCCCACGATTTCGCGCACCCGGGCCCGCGCCGCCTCCAGCCCGTGACCGGTGTCGACGATGAAGTCGGCCCGCCGGCGCTTCTCTTCGTCCGGCATCTGGCGCACCAGAACGGCCTCGAACCGCTCGCGGGTCATGCCCGGCCGGGCCAGCACCCGTTCGGCCTGGACCTTGGGGTCGGCCGTGACCACGACCACCGCGTCCACGGCCGCGTCGCCGCCGGTCTCGAACAGCAGCGGGATATCCAGAACGGCCAGCCGCACGCCGCGCCGCTCCGCCGCCGCCAGGTCCTCCAGCCGGCCTTTCAGGACCAGCGGGTGGACGATGGCCTCGAGCCGTCGGAAGGCGGCCTCGTTCTGCCCCAGCGCCCCGGCCAGCCGGATCCGGTCGACGGCCCCGTCCACCACCACGCCGGGGAAGGCCTCGCCCACCGCCCCGACCGCCGCCCCGCCCCGGGCGTAGAGCCGGTGCACGGCCTCGTCGGCGTTCCAGACCAGCGCGCCCTCGTCGGCGAACATCGCCGTCGTCGTGGTCTTGCCCATGCCGATGGAGCCGGTCAGGCCGAGCACGATCACGGGGCTTCCCCCAGGGCCTCGAGCGCGAGACGGCGCACATCGACCGCCGGGGGCTCCCGGCCGAACAGGGCCCGGAACGACGGCCGCGCCTGGCCGATCAGCATGGCCAGTCCGTCGACGGTGGTCAGACCTCTCGCCCGCCCCGCCGCGAGGAACGGCGTCAGCAACGGTCGATAGGTCATATCCATCAGCACAGCGTCGCTCCGCAGGGCTCCAATCTCGATATCCGGCGCGACGCTGAGGGCGTTGACCACCAGGGCGGCCGCCCCGAGCGCCTCCGGCGTGGCCACGCTTACATCGAGATCAACCGCCAGCGCCTCGGCCCGCGCCCGCGTCCGGTTGAGGACGCCCACCTTGGCCCCGGCCTGCTTCAGCGCCGCCGCCGCCGCCCGCGCCGCGCCGCCGGCGCCGAGGATCACCACGGACCCGCCCTTCAGGACCAGGTCCGGGGCCTGCCCGGCCAGCGCCGCCAGCAGGCCCTCGCCGTCGGTGCTGTCGGCGCAAACCCGGCCGCTGTCGAAGACCAGCAGATTGGCCGAGCCGCACAGTTGCGCCGTCTCGCTGACCTCGTCCGCCAGGGCCAGCGCCGCCGCCTTGAACGGCGCGGTGACATTGAGCCCGCGCAACCGCCCCGCCCGGCCCCCGGCGACCAGCGCCGCGAACCCGGCCTCGTCCTCCGGCCCGAAGGCGCGGTAGTCGACGTCCAGTCCGGCCGCGGCGATCCAGGCCCCATGGATCAGCGGGCTCAGCGAATGGGCGATCGGCTGGCCCGCGACGCCCGCGATCACGGTCATGTCGCCAGCACTCCGGCCCGCCGCAGCTCGGCCAGCACCGGCCACAGCGGCAGGCCGAGCACGGTGAAATAGTCGCCCTCGACGGCGTCGAACAGCTGCGATCCCATCCCCTCGAGCCGGTAGGAGCCGACCGACCCCAGCAGCGCCTCGCCCTCGGCCGCCAGATAGGCGTCGAGGAAGGCGTCCGAGAAATCGCGCATTCGCATGGTCGCGGCATCGACCCCGGACCAGACCACCTGGCCGTTGCGCGCCAGCGCCGCGCCGGAATGCAACTGGTGGCTTCCGCCGCGCATGGCCGCCAGCCGGGTCCGGGCCGCGACCATCGACGGCGCCTTGGACACCAACCCGCCGGCGAAGGCGAGGGTCTGGTCGCCCCCCAGCACCCAGGCCTCCGGATCGTGGCGCGACACCGCCAGAGCCTTGACCCGCGCCAGCTCGACCGCGAGCCCGGCGGCGTCGGCCGGATCGTGTCCCGCCTTGACCGCGTCCTCGTCCACGTCGGCGATCTGGACCGAAAAAGGCACGCCCGCGCCCTCCAGCATGGCCCGTCGGGCCGGGCTTTTCGAGGCCAGGATCAGGCGTTCTCCACTCATCACCAATTCGTCCCCAGCCGGTGCGTGCGCCGCTCGTTCAGCACATTGATGATCGCCGCGGCGGTCTCCTCGACCGAACGGCGGGTCACGTCGATGACCGGCCAGCCGCGGCGTTCGAAGGCCCGGCGCGCCTTGACCGTTTCCTCGCGCACGGCGTCGTGGTCGGTGTAGGACGAGGCCCGGCTGGCGTTCAGCCCGTCCAGCCGGTTGCGCCGGATCTGCACCAGCCGGTCCGGCGAGACGGTCAGGCCGACGATCAGCGGATTTTTCAATCCGACCAGCCGCTCGCCGTCTTCCTGACCCGGCACAAGCGGCACATTGGCGGCGCGGATGCCACGGTGGGCCAGATAGATGCAGGTCGGCGTCTTGGAGGTCCGGCTGACCCCGCACAGCACCACGTCGGCGCCTTCCAGTTGCTCGGTCGTGCCCTGGCCGTCGTCGTGAGCCATGGCGTAATCGAGCGCGGCGATGCGGTTGAAATAGTCGGTGTCGAGCGCGTGCTGGGCCCCGACCCGGGTCGACAGGGCGGCGCCCAGATAGCGCGACAGGGCCCCGACCAGCGGATCCAGGGCGGCGATCTGCGGCATGTCGAGCCGGCGGCAGCCTTCCTCGAGAAGCTCGCGCAGCTCCCGGTCCACCAGGGTGTGCAGGACCACGCCCGGCGAGGCGGCGATCTCCTCCAGCACCCGGTCCATCTGCTTGGCCGAGCGGACCAGGGCGTAGATGTGCTCGATCGGGATGACGCCGTCGAACCGCGCCACGACGGCCTTGGCCATGGCGTTCAGGGTTTCTCCGGTCGAGTCGGAGACCAGATGGACGTGGAAATAGGTCGCCAGTCGGGAGACGCCGGCGGGACGAGCCGGACTCATGAGGCCCACTCCGTGGATCGGCTCATCGGAAGCTGTCCATGGCGGCGAGACTCCTGTGGACGGGGCCGGGCGCCGATCGTCCCGACCGGTGCGTCGATCTCTATAGCCGCGCGGACCGGACGCGGCGAGCGGGGATGAAGGTGGACGGCGACCCCCGCCATCCGGCGAGTCGTCCCGTGTTGCGGAACGGCGCCGGGATCGGGTGTGGACAATCTTAACAAGACCTTAACGGCGCCCATTCCGAACTGAACCCGGCGTGTCCGAAAACCCGGCGCGTCAGGGCCCCGTCAGCGACTGTCCCCGTTTTCACCAGCCCCGTGGACGCCCGGGGACGAACCCCGGGCAGGCTGCGGAAAACTCCCCGGCGGCGCTCCGATCCGCCGCTCTTATCCCCGTCATCCCCCGCCCTGCCTTCCTCCACCATTCTTCTCGAATCTCTTTCACTAAAGGATTGGGGGGTGCGACACGGCCCGGGCTTGAGCGGGACCCGGCCCCCCGGTAAGCCCGACATCAGATGACCCTCCCTGACACCCCCCCGATGCTCAAGGTTCTCGCTGGCGAGACGACGCCGCGCCCACCCGTGTGGTTCATGCGCCAGGCGGGGCGGTACCTGCCCGAGTACCGGGCGCTCAGGGCGACCACGCCGGACTTCATCTCCTTCTGCCTTGATCCGGACAAGGCCGCGGAGGCGACGCTGCAGCCGATGCGGCGGTTCGGTTTCGACGCCGCCATCGTGTTCGCCGACATCCTGCTGATCCCCGGCGCCCTCGGCCAGGAGGTCTGGTTCGAGGCTGGCGAAGGACCGCGCCTGGGCGCCCTGCCGTCGGTGGAGTCGATGCGGGAGTTGGCCTCCGGGGCGGGCGAAGCGCTGAACCAGGTCGGCCAGACCCTGTCGATCGTCAGGGGGGAGTTGGAGCCACACCGGGCCCTGATCGGGTTTGCGGGCGCGCCGTGGACGGTGGCGACCTATATGCTCGATGGCGAGGCCCGCACCATCGGCAAGGGCGAGCGGGCCATGGCGCGGACCTACGCCTATGCCGAGCCGGACAAGGTGGCGGCCCTGCTGGAGGTGCTGGTCGAGGCCACGGCGCATTATCTGAAGATGCAGGCCGACGCCGGGGCGCAGGTGCTGAAGATTTTCGAGAGCTGGGCCGAGGGCCTGCCCGACGACCTGTTCGAATCCCTCGTCCTGCGGCCGCACCAGGCGCTGGTGAAACGTGTCCGCGAACTGGGCGTGACCGTTCCCCTGATCGGCTTCCCCCGCGGCTCGGCGGCGCTGGCCGAGCGATACGCGGCGGAATGCGACGTTCAGGCCGTGGCCCTGGACACCGCCTGCCCTCTGGCGGTCGGCAAGCGCGTACAACTCATCAAGCCGATCCAGGGCGCGCTGGATCCGCTGCTGCTGCGCGCCGGCGGACCATTGCTGGACCGGCGCGTGGACCAGCTGCTCGAGTCTTGGGGGCAGGGGCCGTGGATCTTCAACCTCGGCCACGGAATCCTTCCGGACGTGCCCGTCGCCCACGTCGAACAGGTGCTGAAGCGGATCGGGGCGCAATGACCGCCCCGGCTAGGACCAGGCGCCGGCTGGCCGTTCTGCTGTTTAACCTCGGTGGGCCAGACGGTCCTGAGGATGTGCAGCCCTTCCTCCGCAATCTGTTTTCGGATCCCCGCATTATCAGTTTGCCCAGGGGCGTGCGGCATATCCTGGCCTGGATCATCTCTGTGGCGCGCGGCCCCTCGGCACGGGCGAACTATGCGAAGATGGGTGGCGGATCGCCGCTCTTGGGAGAGACCCTAAAACAGGCGGAGGCGCTTGAGCGGCGGCTCAACCGCCGCGCCGGAACGGAGGCCAGGGTGTTTGTCGGCATGCGGTACTGGAAGCCCTTCATTCCCGACGCAGCCCGTGCCATCCGCGCCTGGGGTCCCGATGAGGTGGTGGTCCTGCCGCTCTATCCGCAATTCTCCTCTA
This sequence comes from Brevundimonas sp., assembly GCF_035626975.1. Classification (GTDB taxonomy): domain Bacteria; phylum Pseudomonadota; class Alphaproteobacteria; order Caulobacterales; family Caulobacteraceae; genus Brevundimonas. The sequence goes on along the minus strand of NZ_DASPMQ010000051.1, from coordinate 15,972 downwards.
CGACGACGCTATCGGGCTTTGATGCCTTTGACCGGTCGTATGACGGACCGTCCCGGCGGGTGTGCTGCTACGCGGCCAACGACCGGTTCATCGCGGCCCATGCAAAGATCGTGGAGAATTGGCTCAAACTGCTCCCGTCGGAGCCGGGCAGCGTGCGCATCCTCTTCTCGGCACACGGCCTGCCCGAAAAAATCGTGGCGGCGGGTGATCCCTATCAGGAGCAGATCGAGGCGACGGTCAGCCGGGTCATGGCCCAGGTCGGTCCAGAACGGGACCACGTCACCTGCTATCAAAGCCGTGTCGGCCCCCTGGCCTGGATCGGGCCGTCGACCGAAGAAGCCATCCGCAAGGCCGGAGCCGACGGCAAGTCGGTCCTGGTCGTGCCGATCGCCTTTGTGTCCGAACACATCGAGACCCGGGTCGAACTGGACATGGATTACGCCGAGCTGGCCGGGCAGGTGGGGATCAAGACCTATGCGCGGGCCCCGACCTTGGGGGTCGCGCCGCAGTTCATCGCCGTTCTGGCCGAGGAGGTGGACAAGGCGCTCGGTTCGACCACGCCCATTGTCGGTGATCATGACTGTGGGGCGCAGCACGGCTACTGTCCCCGGAGGAGAGCGGCATGACATTCGAGATCGTGCGCGGCCTGCACATCCTGGCGGCGATCGCCTGGATGGCCGGGATGCTGTTCCTGCCCCGCCTCTACGCCTATGACGCCGAACAGGCCGGCAAGGCCGAGCCGCTGCGGTCGGAGATGCAGGGTCTTCTGCGGGAATGGCAGCGGCGCCTGCTCAGGATCATCATCAATCCCGCGATGACCGCCACCTGGGTGTTCGGCGTATGGATGATCCTGATCCACGTCTACGGATTCGGCGAAGGCTGGGGCTTCCTCGCCCGGCCGTGGATGGCGACCAAGCTGCTGGCGGTGGTGGCGCTCAGCGGCTGGCACGGCTTCCTGGCCGGCGAGTTCAAACGCATCCAGGCCGGGACCTCGACCCGCTCAGGCCGTTTCTGGCGAATGACCAACGAGATTCCCTTCGCGATCGCGGTCGTCGCCGTCCTGTCGGTGACGACGGAATGGACGCTGGGCTGAGCGCCGACGCTTGACCTTACCGGCCGGGCGTGGTTTCGCTGGTCCCGAACCGATCCTGGCCCAGGGCTTTCGCCTTCCGGACGGTCCCTCTCTTACAGCGACGCCTGCCGGATCGACCCTGCGGGACTCCCGTCGCCCTCCCTGCCGGCCTCCGGGCCAACATCGCCAGCCGCTTTGACCCCGCTGTCCCGCGGGCGTCCTTGCGCGCACGCCTGAAGAAGAATTCCCATGACCGACGTCCGCGACACCGATCCCACAGCTCCTGAGGCCGAAACCCTCGACGGCGAGCAGCCGACCAACGAGGTCGCCGCCGCCGACCTGCCCATGGTCGACCAGGAGGCCGACGAGGAAGACGAGGACGACGGCGAGCCGATCGTCCCCAACGGCCGCATCACCCTGGCCGAGCTGAACGAGAAGACGCCGGCTGATCTGGTCGCCTTCGCCGAAGGCCTCGAGATCGAGAACGCCTCGAACCTGCGCAAGCAGGACCTGCTGTTCGCCATCCTCAAGGCCCTGGCCGACGAGGAGGTCGAGATCATCGCCGACGGCGTGCTCGAGATTCTGCCGGACGGCTTCGGCTTCCTGCGCAGTCCCGACGCCAATTATCTTCCGGGTCCGGACGATGTCTATGTGTCGCCGTCGCAGATCCGCCGTTTCGGCCTGCGCTCGGGCGACACCATCCACGGGGCCGTGCGCGGCCCGCGCGAGGGCGAGCGCTACTTCGCCCTGCTCAAGGTCGACACGATCAATCTGGAAGACCCGGAGACGGTCAAGACCAAGGTCCTGTTCGACAACCTGACCCCGCTCTATCCCGAAGAGCGGCTGCACATGGAAATCCAGGATCCGACGCTGAAGGACCGCTCGGGCCGGGTCATCGACATCGTCGCCCCGCTCGGCAAGGGCCAGCGCTGCCTGATCGTCGCCCCGCCGCGGGTCGGCAAGACGGTGATGCTGCAGAACATCGCCAAGTCGATCGAGAAGAACCACCCCGAGGTCTTCCTGATCGTTCTGCTGATCGACGAGCGGCCGGAAGAGGTCACCGACATGCAGCGCACGGTGAAGGGCGAGGTCATCGCCTCGACCTTCGACGAGCCGGCCACCCGCCACGTCGCCGTCGCCGAAATGGTCATCGAGAAGGCCAAGCGTCTGGTCGAGCACAAGAAGGACGTGGTCATCCTGCTCGACTCGATCACCCGCCTCGGCCGCGCCTACAACGCCACCGTCCCGTCGTCGGGCAAGGTGCTGACCGGCGGCGTCGACGCCAACGCCCTGCAGCGGCCGAAACGCTTCTTCGGCGCGGCGCGGAACGTGGAGCAGGGCGGGTCGCTGACCATCATCGCCACCGCCCTGATCGATACCGGCTCGCGCATGGACGAGGTGATCTTCGAAGAGTTCAAGGGCACCGGCAACTCGGAGATCATCCTGGACCGCAAGGTCGCCGACAAGCGCATCTTCCCGGCCATCGACGTGCTCAAGTCCGGCACCCGCAAGGAAGAGCTGACCACGCCGAAGGACCAGCTGGCCAAGACCTATGTCCTGCGCCGCATACTCAACCCGATGGGCCCGCAGGACGCGATCGAATTCCTGATCGACAAGCTGCGCCAGTCCAAGAACAATGCGGACTTCTTCCAGTCGATGAACACCTGACGGCGGTATGGCCGCTGTTTCACGTGAAACAGGAGCGGGTCGATGAAGGTCAACGTCGAGATCGATTGCACGCCGGCCGAGGCCCGGGCCTTTCTCGGCCTGCCCGACGTCGCGCCGCTCAACGAGCATCTGGTCGCCGAGATGAAGCGGCGCATGGACGAGAACATCACCGCCATGCAGCCCGACGAGCTCATGAAGACCTGGACCAGCTTCGGCCTCCAGGCCCAGGACCAGTTCCGCAAGCTGATGGAAGCGGCCGCCAAGCCGTGAGGCCGCGCCGCCGTTCCGCGCCATGACCGACACCATCTTCGCCCTGGCGACCCCACCGGGGCGCGGGGCCATCGCCATCATCCGCCTGTCCGGCCCGCGCACTGACGAGGCCTTGGCCCGCCTCGGCGCCGGCGGCCTGAAGGCGCGTCTGGCCGGCCTGCGGGATCTCGCTCTCAACGGCCGGGCGCTCGACCAGGCGCTGGTGCTGCGCTTTCCGGCCCCGAACAGCTACACCGGCGAGGACTGCGCTGAACTCCACCTCCACGGCGGCCGGGCCGTGGTCGAGGCGGTCAGCGACGCCCTGCTGAGGCTGGATCTGCGTCTGGCGGAGCCCGGCGAGTTTACCCGCCGGGCGTTCGAGAACGGCCGCATGGACCTGGCCCAGGCCGAGGCCGTCGCCGATCTGATCGACGCCGAGACCACCGCCCAGGCGGCCCAGGCGCTCGGCCAGCTGGACGGCGCCCTGTCGCAGACCTACGCCGGTTTCCGCCGCGACCTGCTCAAGGCCCTGGCGCTGGTCGAGGCCGAGATCGACTTCCCTGACGAGGAGGTGCCGGACAACCTCGCCCGCACGGCGGGTCCGGTGCTCGACGGGCTGGTCGCCGACCTCAGGGCGGCGCTGGCCGACGCCCGGCGCGGGGAGCGGGTGCGCGAGGGCTACCGCATCGTCCTGATCGGCGAGACCAACGCCGGCAAGTCGTCGCTGTTCAACGCCCTGGTCGCCCGCGAGGCGGCCATCGTAACCCCGATCGCCGGCACCACCCGCGACGTGCTCGACGCCGACCTGATCATCGGCGGCTATGCGGTCACCCTGTCGGACACCGCGGGCCTGCGCGACAGCGACGATCCGATCGAGGCCGAGGGTGTGCGGCGGGCCCGGGCACGGGCGGAGCAGGCCGAGTTGCGGCTGTGGATCCGGGCGCCCGGCGATCCCGCGGGCCCCGCCGCCGGCTACGTCCGGCCCGACGATCTGATGGTCTTCACCAAGGCCGATATCGACCGCGCCGCGCCTCCGCCTGATCGCGAGGCGCTGGTGGTCAGCACCGAGACTGGCGAGGGACTGGGCGCATTGCACGACTGGCTGGCCGCGAGGTTGGCGCGCGATCTCTCGGGAGCCGATTTCCCGGCGGTCACGCGGGAGAGACATCGCCGGCGGCTAACCGAGGCGCTCGCTTCGGTGGAGGCGGGTCGGCGCGCCCTCGATGTCGCCCCGGAGATGGCTGGCGACGATCTGCGCCGCGCGGCCGAAAGCCTCGCCCGCGTCACCGGCGCCATCGGCGTCGAGGACATCCTCGGCGAGGTCTTCTCGACCTTCTGCATCGGCAAGTGATCTGTTTCACGTGAAACGCTCGTCCAGCGCCGGTAGCGAAGGCGGCGGTTTTCCCCTATGTCCCCGCCCATGAAGCGTTTCGACGTCATCGTCATCGGCGGCGGCCACGCCGGCTGTGAGGCCGCGGCGGCGTCCGCGCGCGCGGGCGCAGCCACCCTGCTGCTGACGCAGAAGCTTGAGACCATCGGCGAGATGTCGTGCAACCCGGCCATCGGCGGGCTGGGCAAGGGCCATCTGGTGCGCGAGATCGACGCCATGGACGGCGTCATGGGTCGCCTCGCCGACGTGTCCGGCATCCAGTTCCGCCTGCTCAACCGGTCAAAGGGCGCGGCGGTGCAGGGGCCCCGGAGCCAGATCGACCGGCGGCTCTACCGCGAGGCCATGCAGGCCGAACTCGCCGCCACCCCCAATCTGACCCTGATGGCCGGGACGGCCGAAGGCTTGATCCTCGATGGCGGTCGGGTCTCCGGCGTGGTCACGGGCGAGGGGGCCGAACTGCGCGCCGGCGCGGTCGTGCTGACGACCGGCACCTTTCTCAACGGCGTCATCCACAAGGGCGACCAGCGCATCCCGGCCGGCCGGCACGGCGAGGCGCCGTCGACCGGCCTGGCCGCCGACCTCTATGGCGCAGGTCTGTCGATGGGCCGGCTCAAGACCGGCACCCCGGCGCGGCTGGACGGGCGCACCATCGCCTGGGACCGGCTGGAGATGCAGGCGGCCGATGACGAGCCGGTGCCGTTCAGCTTCCTGACCGACCGCATCGACGTGCCCCAGATCGCCTGCGGTGTGACCCACACCACGGCCGAGACCCACCGCATCATCGCCCAGAATCTCGGCGAGAGCGCCGTCTATGGCGGTCACCTGTCCGGGCGCGGCCCGCGCTACTGCCCCTCGATCGAGGACAAGGTGGTGCGCTTCGCCGACAAGACCTCGCACCAGATCTTCCTCGAACCGGAAGGGCTGGACGACCCGACCGTCTATCCGAACGGCATCTCGACCTCGGTGTCCGACGCGACCCAGGCCGCCTTTCTCCGCACCATCCCCGGGCTGGAGGCGGTGGAGGTGTTCCGCTTCGGCTATGCGATCGAGTACGACTATGTCGATCCGCGCGAGCTGACGCCGGCGCTTGAGGTCAAGAAGCGGCCGGGGCTGTATCTGGCCGGCCAGATCAACGGCACCACGGGCTATGAGGAGGCCGGGGCGCAGGGTCTCATCGCCGGGCTCAACGCCGCCCGGGCGGCGGCGGGCCTGGAGCCGGTCGTGCTTGGCCGCGACCAGGCCTATATCGGCGTCATGATCGACGACCTGGTCACGCGTGGGGTGACCGAGCCCTACCGGATGTTCACCAGCCGGGCCGAGTACAGGTTGACGCTGCGGGCCGACAACGCCGATCAACGGTTGACCCCGATCGCCATGGCGGCCGGTCTGGTTTCCCCGGAACGCCGCGCCGCGTTCGAGGCCAAGGCCGCCCTGCTGGCCGAGGCGGCGGCGCTGGTGCGCGGCGCGGCCTATACCCCGAAAGAGGCCGGCGCGCTCGGCATCACGGTCAACGCCGACGGCCAACGCCGCTCGATCCGCGACCTGCTGGCCTTCCCGGGCGTCGACCTGAAGACCTTTGAGGCCGCCCATCCGGCCATCGCCGCCTGGCCGCGTCAGGTGCGCGAGCAGATCGAGATCGACGCGGGCTATGCGGGGTATCTCGACCGCCAGGCGTCGGACGCGGAGGCGCTGCGCCGGGAGGAGTCGCTGGCCATACCGCACGACCTCGACTACGCGGCCATCGGAAGCCTGTCGAACGAGGTGCGCGAGAAGCTGACGCTGGTCCAGCCGCGCACCCTGGGGCAGGCGGGACGCATCGAGGGCATGACGCCGGGGGCCCTGACCGCCCTGCTGTCGCACGTCAAGCGGACCCGGGTGGCCGCGTGACCGTCAGCAGTGCGGCCGCCTTTCAGGCCCTGACCGGCGCGACGGCCGGGCAGATCGCCGATCTCGGGACCTTCATCGACCGTCTGGCCGAGGCCAATGCTGTGATGAACCTGATCGGTCCGGACACCCTGCCGGATGTTTGGAACCGGCACATATGGGACTCCGCCCAGCTGCTCGATCTGGCGCCGGGGGCCCGGACCTGGGCGGATCTCGGCGCCGGCGCCGGCTTCCCCGGCGTGGTGCTCGCCATCCTGCTCAAGGGTCGTCCGGGCGCGCACGTCTGGCTGATCGACAGTCTCGGCAAGCGCTGCCGATTCCTGCAGGAGGTCGTCGACGCCCTGATCCTGCCGGCCACGGTGATCAATGGCCGGGCCGAGGAACAGGCGCTCAGGGTCGATGTGGTGACGGCCCGGGCGGTCGCGCCGATGGAGAAACTGCTCGGCTATGCACAGCCTTATCTACAGCGCGGCGCCCAGGGGCTGTTTCTCAAGGGGGAAAAGGCCGAGGCTGAGTTGATCGAAGCCCGCAAGGTCTGGCATTTCGATAGCGACCTCTCCGTCTCGCGCAGCGATCCGCGCGGCCGTATCGTTTCCGTCCGGAGCCTCCGCCGTGTCCATAGCCGGTAAGACTCGCGTCCTCGCCGTTTCCAATCAGAAGGGCGGCGTGGGCAAGACCACCACGGCGATCAACCTCGGCACGGCGCTGGCGGCGATCGGCGAGAAGGTGCTGATCGTCGACATGGATCCGCAGGGCAATGCCTCGACGGGTCTCGGTGTTCCACGTGAAACACGGCGGGTGACCATCTACGACGTGATCGTCGACGGCCGTTCGGTGGACGACTCGGCGGTGCAGACGGCGGTGCCGGGCCTGCACATCATTCCCGCCGACGCCGACATGTCGGGCGTCGAGATCGAGCTCAGCCAGGCCGACCGCCGCTCGTTCCGGCTCCGCGACGCGCTGGCGGGGCAGGGGCGGGACGGTCAGACCCGGTATGACTATGTCCTGATTGATTGCCCGCCGTCGCTGAACCTGCTGACGCTGAACGCCATGGCCGCGGCCGACGCCGTGCTGGTCCCGCTGCAGTGCGAATTCTTCGCGCTCGAGGGTCTCACACAGCTGATGAAGACCATCGAGATGGTGCGCCAGAGCCTGAACCCGACGCTGGAGATCCAGGGCCTTGTCCTGACCATGTACGATCGTCGCAATGCCTTGTCCGGGCAGGTCGCGGCGGATGTGCGGAGCCACTTCGGCGAAAAGGTCTACGAGGCGGTGATCCCGCGCAATGTACGGGTGTCGGAGGCGCCGTCGTTCGGCAAGCCGGCGCTGATCTACGATCTCAAATGCGCCGGCAGCCAGGCCTATCTGCGCCTCGCCCGCGAGGTGGTGGCGCGCGAGAAGACGCGGCGGCTGCAGGCTGCCTGATGCAACCTTCTGGAACGGAATCAGTCTCTTGAGCGAACGTCAGCGCGGTCTGGGCCGGGGATTGTCGGCCCTTCTCGGGGAACAGGTCGGCGAGGCCGTGCCGGTGGACGGCTCGTCGGCGCCGGCCGGCGTGCGCATCGAACCGATCGAGGCGCTGAAGCCAAACCCGGACCAGCCCCGCAAGACCTTCGGCCAGGCCGAGCTTGCGGAACTGGCCGAGTCCATCCGCGACAAGGGAGTGCTGCAGCCGATCCTCGTCCGGCCGCATCCCCATGAGGACGGCGTCTGGCAGATCATCGCCGGCGAACGGCGCTGGCGCGCCGCCCAACTGGCGCGCCTCGCCCAGGTCCCGGTCATCGTCCGCGACATGGACGACGTGGCGGTGTTCGAGGTCGCCATCATCGAGAACGTCCAGCGCGCCGACCTCAATCCGCTCGAGGAGGCGGAGGCCTATCGCCTGCTGATGGAGCGCTTCGGCCGCACCCAGGACGCCGTCGCCGGCGTGGTCGGCAAGAGCCGAAGCCATGTCGCCAACACCCTGCGCCTGCTGCAGCTGCCGGAAGAAGTCCTCTGGTACGTCCGCCACGGCAAGATGAGCGCTGGCCACGCCCGGGCCCTGATCACCGCGCCAAATCCGGGCGCGCTGGCCGACCAGATCGTCAATGAGGGGCTGAACGTCCGCCAGGCCGAGGCGCTGGCGCGCCGGGCGGCGGAGGGGCCGAAGCCGGGCAAGGCCAGGGGCCGCCCGGGGGCCTCCGCCAGCGAGGGCGGGGCGGATATCGCGGCGCTGGAGCAGGACCTGTCCGATGCGCTCGGCCTGCAGGTGCAGCTGGCCGACCGCGGCGGCAAGGGCGAGCTGACCCTTCGCTACAGCACGCTGGAACAGCTGGACGACCTGTGCCGCAGGTTGATGCGCGGCTAGTCCGTGGCCGTGCTAGAGTGACGGCATGACCGAGAAACCGAGCAATCCGACCGCGGAAGCGATGAAGAAGGCGCTGGCCGCCAAAAAGGCGGGCGGAGGGCCGAATCACACCGGTCTGCAGGGCGCCGCGCGAGCCGAACAGAAGGCCCAGCAGACGCGCAATCTGGCTCTGTCCAAGCCCGCGTTTCGCAAGGCGTCGAAGCGGGGCTAGCGGGCGACCATTTCCCGACTATTTCGACCATGGATTTGCGGATAATCCGGTCAGCCGAGGCTGCAACAGTCTGCGCCTTCCAACGCCGGACTGAATCCTACAGCCCGAGCCGCCGGGCGCGGGCGGATATCTCCAGCAGCAGGCGCTCGGCGATCAGCTGGTCGGGCGAGCCGGTGGTCTTGGTGGCGATGTCGGCGGCGTTGACGCTGTCCAGCACCTTGTCGAGATCCTCGAGCCGCCAGTTGCGCGCCTGCCGCAGCATCTCGGCCTCCTGTTTCCAGAACACCCCGGCCGCCTTGGCCGCCTCCTTGGCCCCGGCGCCGTTGGCCTGCAGCACATTGATCCGGCGCAGCTTGCCGAGGTGGATCGAGGCCTGGCGCACCGCCGTCACCGGCGACTCGCCCTCGGCCAGGGCGCGGCGCAGGCCGGACTGGGCCGGGGCCGGGCGGCCGCCGAAGGCCTGAAGCGCGGCGTCCTGCAACGAGGCGTCCGGCTCGACGCCGAGATGCAGCTCCAGCTCCTCGACGTCGATGGTCTTGCCGGAGCCGGGGCCGATGTAGAGCACCAGCCGCTCGATCTCCTGCCGCATCAGGCCGCGTTCGCGCGGGAGGCGGGCGACGAAGCGGTCGAGCGCGTCCTGGGTCAGGCCGACCTTGTCGGCCGCCAGCGCCTCGCGCGTCATCCGCGCCACGTCGCCGACCTCGTCTTCGTAGCAGGCGATGGCCACCGCGCCGGACGACGCCTCGGCCGCCTTGCGCAGGGCCGAGTCGCGGCCCAGCGCTCCGGCCTCGACCACCAGCATGGCGTCGGGGTTGTAGCTTCCGTCGGCGTGGGCCTTCAGCGCCGCCGCCAGCATCTTGTCGATCGAGGCCTTCTCCGAGCCGATCCGCACCCGGACCAGCCTGCGGCCGCCGATCATCGACAGGGCCGTCAGGGCTTCCTCAAGCCGCGCCTCGTCGCCGTCGATGTCGCTGTCGGTCAGGACGGTGACGTTGAAGGGGTCGTTCAGGTCCGGGGTGACCGCGCGGCACAGCTGGGCGGCGCGCTCGGCCACGCCGGAGCGGTCCTTGCCGTGGATGACGGCGGCGCGCACCGACCGGTCCGGCGTCTTCAGGAAACGATCGACCTCGGGCCGCTTCGCCAGGATCATCGGGGCTGGATCATGGGTGGTCCGGCAGGGCCTGCATCAGGCCCAGCCGGATCTGGCGGGCCAGTTCGGCGGCGGCGCGCTCCTCGCCGTCCTGCTGGGCGGTGATGGCGGCGTAGGGCTGGTCTGCGGCGGCGTAGGTCGTGGTCACCGTTTCCACGCCCGACAACGAGGAGCCGCCCCCGACCGGAGTCAGGGTCCAGCTGCCGCGGACGGTCAGTTCGTAGCGGGTGGCGGTGTCGTCGATGCGGCGACCGAGCGGGCGTCGCGACTGTTCGACCGTGGTCTCGAGCCGCCACAGCGCGGCCTGCGCGGGATCGCGGCCGAGCGCGTCCTCGAGCTGTTCGCGGACGCGGTAGCCGAGGCGGTCGTCCTGGGTGACCACGGCGATGCGCGACAGGCTGGAGCCGACGCCCGCCTCGCCATACAGAGGCGTGAAGCCGCAGGCCGACAGGCCGAGTCCCATCAGCGCGACAAGAGCGACGCCTGAGGCGCGCATCAGCCGACCACCAGATTGACGATGCGATCCTTGACCACCACGATCTTCCTCACCGTCTGACCCTCCAGCCGCGCCCGCACGTCCGCGTCGGCCATGACGATGGCCTCGACCTCGGCCGGCTCCAGGCCGCGGGCGACGCGGATCTCGCCGCGGCGCCGGCCGTTGACCTGGATCGGCAGGGTGACCTCGTCGTCGGCCGCCAGCGCCGGGTCATGGACCGGCCACGGCGCGTCGAGGATCATCCCCGCTTCGCCCAGCCGCGTCCAGCCTTCCTCGGCCAGATGGGGGGTGAAGGGCGCCACCAGCCGCAGCAGGGCCGACAGCGCCTGCCGCCGGGCCTCGCCGCCGGCGGTGGCGTGATCGCGGATGACAGCCACGAAGGCGTAGAGCTTGGCGATGGCCGAGTTGAAGCGGAAGCCGCCGATGCCCTCGGACACCGCCTTGATGGCCTTGTGCGTCTCCCGGGTCAGGGAGGCGTTGGCGGCCTCGTCGCCCGCGACGGTCGGGTCGAAGCCCTCGATCTCGGTCCAGACCCGCTGCACGAAGCGGCTGGCGCCCTCGACGCCGCCAGGCGTCCACTGCACGTCGCGCTCGGGCGGGCTGTCGGAGAGGACGAACAGTCGGCCGGCGTCGACGCCGTACTGTTCGACAATCTGATGCGGGGCCACGACGTTCTTCTTCGACTTCGACATCTTCTCGATGTCGCCGATGATCAGGGCCTCGCCGGTCGAGAGCTGGCGGGCCGAGCGCTGGCCGCCTTCGTGGATCAGCTCGACGTCGGTCGGCTCGACCCAGCCGCCATCGGCGCGGCGGTAGGTCTCGTGGACCACCATCCCCTGGGTGAACAGGCCGGCGAACGGCTCCTTCACGCTCATCAGACCCGCGTCCGAAAGGGCGCGCGAGATGAAGCGGGCGTAGAGCAGGTGCAGCACGGCGTGCTCGACCCCGCCGATATACTGGTCGACCGGCAGCCAACGGTCGGCCGCCGCCCTGGAGATCGGCTCCGCGGCCGTCGGGTCGGTGAAGCGGGCGAAATACCAGCTGGAATCGACGAAGGTGTCGAGCGTGTCCGTCTCCCGCGTCGCCTCGCCGCCGCAGGAGGGGCAGGAGACGTGCTTCCAGGTGGGGTGGCGGTCCAGCGGATTGCCGGGCTGGTCGAAGGTCACGTCCTTCGGCAGCTCCACGGGCAGCTCGGCGGCCGGGACCGGACCGCAGGACGGGCAGTGGACGATGGGGATCGGGCAACCCCAGTAGCGCTGGCGGCTGACGCCCCAGTCGCGCAGCCGGTAGATGGTCGCGCCCTCGCCCTGACCCGCCGCCTCGACCCGGGCGATCGCCGCCGCCTTGGCCGCCTCGATGTCGAGGCCGTCGAGGAAGTCGGAGTGGAAGATGGAGCCGGGACCCGTGTAAGCTTCTGTTCCAACATCGAAATCGTCACCAGCCCCGTCGGGTCTCACGACCGGGATCACTGGCAGGCCATACTTCCGCGCGAAATCGAGATCCCTTTGGTCATGGGCAGGACATCCGAAGATGGCGCCGGTGCCGTACTCCGACAGGATGAAGTTGGCGATCCAGACCGAGACCTCATGGCCGTCGAAGGGATGCAGCACCTTCAGGCCGGTGTCGAAACCGACCTTTTCGGCCTGTTCGATCTCCGCCTGGGTCGAGCCGCCCTTGCGGCACTCGGCGATGAAGGCGGCGGCGTCCGGACTGGTTTCGGCAAGGGCGCGGGCGACCGGATGATCCGGAGCGATGCCCATGAAGGAGGCGCCGAACAGGGTGTCCGGACGGGTGGTGTAGATTTCCAGCCCGTCGGGCGCGGCCTCGGGCGCCGCTCCGGCCCAGCGCCAGGTCATCTGCAGTCCCTTCGAGCGGCCGATCCAGTTCTCCTGCATCAGCCGGACCTTGTCGGGCCAGCGGCCCTCCAGCTCCCTGAGGCCCTCGATCAGGTCATCGGCGTAGTCGGTGATGCGCAGGAACCACTGGTTCAGTTTGCGCTTCTCGACGATCGCGCCCGAGCGCCAGCCGCGGCCGTCGACGACCTGCTCATTGGCCAGCACGGTGTTGTCGACCGGGTCCCAGTTGACCACCGAGTCCTTGCGATAGACCAGACCCCGCCTGAACAGCTCGAGGAACCAGGCCTGCTGCTGGCCATAGTAGGCGGGGTCGCAGGTCGCGAACTCGCGCGACCAGTCCAGCGACAGGCCGAGCAGCTTCAACTGCTCGCGCATCGTGGCGATGTTGGACCAGGTCCAGTCGCCGGGATGCACGCCGCGCTCGATGGCGGCGTTCTCCGCCGGCAGTCCGAAGGCGTCCCAGCCCATCGGATGCAGCACGTCGAAGCCCTGGGCCCGCTTCGAGCGCGCCACGACGTCGCCCATCACATAGTTGCGGGCGTGGCCCATGTGGATGTTCCCCGAGGGATAGGGGAACATCTCGAGCACGTAGTATTTCGGCTTTCCCGTGCCTTCGGTCGGCGTGCGGAAGGCGTCGGCGGCCGCCCAGCGGGCCTGCTGGCGGGGTTCGGCGGTCTTGGGCTCGTAGCGGGCCACGGGAATCCTTCAGGCGGCTCCTAAAGGGCGGGCCAGAAGGAGGCGGTGGTGGTCGGGGAGGGTTAGCCGGCGTTCTGCAGGTTGAGCTGGCGCGCCTTGGTGAGGATGGCGTTCTCGAGGTCGGTCTCGGTCTGGGCCGCCACGGGGGCGCCGACCCAGCCGCCGGTGGCGTCCCGCACTTCCTTGGTCACCGTGACGTTCAGCGCATCGGCGCGGAGACGGGTGTCGAGGATGAAGACCGTCGCCTTGAAGCGCTCGTTCGGGGTCTGGGGGTCGGTGAACCAGTCGTAGTTGATGACGCCGCCCCACGGATCGGCGTTGGCCAGGGGCATGAAGCTGAGGGTGTCCAGCGTGGCGCGCCACAGGAAGGCGTTGACCCCGATCCCGGTCTGGCCGGCCGGCACGGGCTTGGCCCCGCCGCCGCCCATGCCGGGAATCCCGCCGCATCCGCCCAGCATCAGACCCGAGGCGATCAGGGCGACCGCTGCGCCACGAACCAGCACCATCGAGACTCTCCATAATTCAACGAGACGTGCGGCGGGCCGTCCCGCGCACGCGCCGGCTCGCCCACGCGGGCGGCAGCCGAAGCGACGCTCTATAACACGGCGAAAAGGGGCGATGACAAGGCGAAGTCGTTTCACCGGCGCCGCTTGATGGCCACGGAAGGGCCCCAGCCCGTCCGGGGCGACTTCCGACCCGTGACGCTCGCGCCACAGGAGTCCCCCAGAGTCTTGCGGAACCATAGGTAAGAGGCCACGTTTCGTTGACCGGGCTGAGCAGCGGTGTCTAATCGCTGACAAGGACCGTGGCGGAACTCCGTCGCGGCGTGAAGGGCAGGACATGCGCAAGAAGAGCGCCGTCATCGCTGGGCTGGCCGCGGGCATTGCGCTCCTGGCCGTGGCCGACGCCGCCTCGGCCCAGGCCGCGACGTCCCGCAGCCGCGCGCCCGCCGTCACCCTCACCGAAGCCCAGGCCGCCCGTTCGGCCGCGGCCCCGACCCAGTCCCGCCTGCGCTTCACCGAGCGCGGCCGCTGGGGTCTGGACCTGAACCTCAGCCAGCCGGTCGGCCGCGAGAGCAATCTGGGCGACGTCGAGGCCGGGGCCTACTACCGCGTCAACCCGCGCCTGCGCGTCGGCGCCACCGCCGGCCTGGCCGAGCCCGACAGCGACCCCGCCAGCCCGCCGCAGACCGACCGCCGCGCCGCCCCCCGGTTCCGGCTGGAATCGATCTTCCGTTTCTAGGCCTCAGTCGGGCCCGAACGCCGTCCGGATCGCCGACACCCCCGCCAGACCGCAGGCTCCCGAGCCGATCAGCGCCCGTGCATTGGCGGCGTTGACGCCGCCCAGGGCGTAGACCGGGACCGTCGCCGTCCGGACCAGATCGCTGAACGCCTCAACGCCGAGGGCCGCCCGGCCGGCCGAGGCCCCGCCGGCCGCGAAGACCGGCGACAGCACGGCCGCGTCCAGGCCGGTCGCGCGCGACAGCGCCCCGGCCGTGTGCGCGGCCCCGGTGATCCGCCAGCCGGGCTGGCGGGCCGCCAGCGCCGGCGCCTGCGCCAGCGCCCGCTCCGGCAGATGCAGTCCGTCGGCCCCGACCGCCTCGGCCAGGTCCGCGTCCAGTCCGATCAGCAACAGGACGTCCCGGCGGCGGGTCGCCTCGCGCAGCCGCAGCGCCGCCTCGCGCGCGTCCGGCGCGCCAAAGGAGCGGTAGACCACCCCCGATCCGGCCGGGAGCCGGGCGGCCGTCTCCCACGGCCGGGGGGTGCGCGCCGGGTCGGTGAAGAACAGCAGGGGCGGCAGGTTCGGGCCAGGCTCGCCCCTGGCGCGGCTGACATCGGCCGCGTCCCGTGCGAGGACGCTGGCGACCTCCCACAGGATCTCCGCCCCGGACCGGTTCATGGCCTCCTCATCCCCCGATCCCGCCGACAGGTCCAGCGCCGTGACCGAACGCCTGGCGGCGGTGCGCCGCCGGATCGCCGCCGCCTGCCGCCTCGCGGGTCGGGATCCGGCCGGGGTCGTCCTGACCGCCGTGACCAAGACCCAGCCGCCGGAGGCCCTGTCGGCCGCGCTCGCCGCGGGCCAGCGGGTGTTCGGCGAGAACCGGGTGCAGGAGGCGCAGGCGCACTGGGCGGGCCTGCGCACCTCCATCTCCGATCTGGAATTGCGGCTGATCGGGCCGCTGCAGACCAACAAGGCCGACGACGCGGTCGCCCTGTTCGACATCATCGAGACGCTGGATCGGCCGAAACTGGCCGACGCCCTCGCCGCCGCCGCTGAAAAGGCCGGCCGGCCGGTCCGGGTGCTGGTCCAGGTCAACACCGGGGCCGAGCCGCAGAAGGCCGGCGTCCTGCCCGAAGACGCCGACGCCCTGGTGCGGTACGCCCGCGGCAAGGGGTTGATCGTCGAGGGGTTGATGTGCATCCCGCCCGCGGATGAGGCGCCCGGACCGCATTTCGCCCTGCTGCGCGGGATCGCCCGGCGCAACGGTCTCGGGACGCTGTCGATGGGCATGAGCGGCGATTACGAGACCGCCATCCGCTTCGGCGCGACCCACGTCCGGGTCGGATCGGCGTTGTTCGGGGAACGAAACCGCCCTGAAACGCCCTCTAGTGACTGAAAACCGCCCCGCTTCGGCGCCGACCCTTGGCGGAACGGCCGACGCTCGCCATTCTGGTACCCATGCCCACGCCCAAGACGATCCTGATCATCGACGACGACGACGACCTCCGCGAAGCGCTGGCCGAGCAACTGGCCCTGCACGAGGCCTTCCGCCCGGTGCAGGCCGCGACCGCGGCCGAGGGCGTCAGGCTGGGCCGCGAGACCCGGGCCGACCTGATCCTGCTCGACGTCGACCTGCCGGACATGGACGGGCGCGAGGCCTGCCGCCTCCTGCGCAAGGACGGCGTCTCGACCCCGATCATCATGCTGACCGGACAGGCGTCGGACGCCGACA
>NZ_DASPMQ010000050.1:0-23666 GCF_035626975.1 Brevundimonas sp. | reverse complement strand
TTAGCCGTCGGGACAGCGACAGCAGCATTCAGCCCGGCTGCAATGACGGCCGCAACCACTGCCCTCGTCAAACGGTGACTCATCGGTCGCTCCTCGATGGTGAGGCCGGGAGGGTGGCAGCTTATGCTCGCTATTCCGTGGAGGCGGGCTCCCGCATCTTTGCGAGGGTGAGCGGTGATTGGATGTTCACCACGTCACTACGGGTGCCGATGCCGCGTCGCGGATAGGTTTGAAAGAAAGAAGGCGGATTCCGTTCCACGCGAGCAGATGGGCGGCCTGACGGGCGCAAAAGGCCTGACATCCATCCTAAGGCTTGTGGGTCGCGCGGCCCGAAAAACCGGCCTTCAGAAGGAGGTGGCGCTGCTCGTTTCGGGCTCCAGTGCTGCCAGGACCATTCGCTCCCAGACTTCCGGATCTCCCGCCCGCGCCATATTTTCGTCCGGCTCCCGCATCGTGCGCAGGATGGCCAAGGCATCGGCGGTATATTCGTGCCAAACCTCGTCCACATTTGGACCGGCCGAAGGATCTTCTCCCTCCGCGTTGATGCTCAGCTCCCGTCCAGCCAGGACACGGGCGATCCGCTCGACGAGCGTCAGGTTTGATACGGGCATTGATCCCTCCGTTCGTTTCGAACCTATAACGGGGGAGGGGGCGGAGGGTTGCGGCGGGCGGCGGCTTTTCCCTTCGGGAATGGGCCAGATAGTGTAGGAGGCGCCGCGTGTCGGCAAGTCGCTTCGAATTCACCATCTCTGCCCGGGAGGGGCGTGCCCGCACCGGGACGATCGCGATGCTGCGCGGCGACATCCGCACGCCCGCCTTCATGCCGGTCGGCACCGCCGCGACGGTCAAGGCGCTGACGGTGGATCAGGTGGCCCAGACCGGCGCCGACATCCTGCTTGGCAACACCTACCACCTGATGCTGCGGCCCGGCCCGGAGCGGATGCAGCGGCTGGGCGGGCTCCATGAGTTCATGCGCTGGGACAAGCCGATCCTGACCGACTCCGGCGGTTTCCAGGTCATGTCGCTGGCGGGCATCTCGAAGCTGACCGAGGAAGCGGTGACCTTCTCCAGCCATATCGACGGCTCGAAGCACGTGCTGTCGCCCGAACGGTCGATCGAGATCCAGGCCGACCGGCTCGGCTCGGACATCGTCATGCAGCTGGACGAGTGCGTCGCCTGGCCGGCCGAGGAAGCCCGCGCCCGTTCCGGCATGGAGCTGTCGGCGCGCTGGGCGCGGCGGTCGAAGGACGCTTTCGGGACCCGGGATACGCAGGCCCTGTTCGGCATCCAGCAGGGTTCGACCTTTGAAAACCTGCGCCGCGAGTCGTCGGACCGGCTGCGCGAGATCGGCTTCGACGGCTACGCCATCGGCGGCCTCGCCGTCGGCGAGGGCCATGAGGCGATGTGCGAGGTGCTGGACTATGCGCCCGACATGCTGCCCGCCGACCGCCCCCGCTATCTGATGGGCGTCGGCAAGCCGGCCGATCTGGTCGAGGCGGTGTGGCGCGGCGTCGACATGTTCGACTGCGTCCTGCCGACCCGGGCCGGCCGCCACGGTCAGGCCTGGACCTGGACCGGACCGATCAACCTGCGGAACGCCCGCTTCGCCGAGGACCAGGACCCGCTCGACCTCGATGTGCCCTGCCCCGCTTCCATAGACTATTCAAAAGCTTACCTGCACCACCTGATCCGGGCCGATGAGATCCTCGGCAAGGTCTTGCTGAGCTGGCACAACATCGCCTTCTTCCAGGCCCTGACGGCGGCGATGCGGGCGGCGATCGCGGAAGGCCGGTTCGAGGCCTTCCGGCGCGACTTCCACGCCCGGCAGGTCCCCAGCGGCGGCTAGCGCTGGCTGCGGCCACGCGGCCGGAACCACGCCGGCGCCGCCGGCGGGGCGCAGTTGCGGTTCATGCCGACGCCTTTCAGGAACGCCCGGCGCATCCGCCCGGCCTGGATCGCGGCCTGGACATGACGGCTGTGCTGCTCGGCCCCCGACAACCGGCGGATCCAGCTACGGCCAGGGATGAAGTCGGTTGCGGCGTCGCGGATGGCGTCCAGCGCGGCCTTCGAGGCGGCGTCGCCGGCGCGTTCGCCCAGCGTCGAGCCGTCCGGCGCCGGCGGCTCGTCGGTATCGGGGCCCAGCGCCTCGTTGAGGCGGGCGATCTCCGCTCCGATGGTCGAGCACTGGTTGAGGTTGCGCAGGTCGTAGGGATTGGCCTCGGCCTGCAGCAGCACCGTCGGAATGTACTGGCGGCGCAGATTCAGGTCGTCCAGCGGCGCGGTGGCGGCGGCCCCGACCCCGGCCCCGAAATCGCCCATGGCGCCGCCGCAGCCGGACAGGAGGGCGGCGGTGGTGAACAGGACGAGCAGGCGCATGGCGTCTTGAACCACGCGGCGCGGAACGCTGTCCACCGCCTTGCGGGAACGCCCCGGGCGCTGACGATTTCTCGTCAACGGGACAACGCTGGGCGAACGGGCATGTTTCAGTCTATCCGACACTGGTGGCGGCAGATGCGCTGCCATCACGCATTCAAATACAGCCGGTCGCGGCCGGGAACGCTGGTCTGCAAGAAGTGCCGCGCGCGGCGGGCCGGGCCCTGAGCCTCAGCGGCCGTCCGCGGACCCCGACTTGATCCGGTTGCGGTTGCCGGCGCGGGTCTTGGGCCCCTGTCCGCGCAGTTTTTCGGTGCGCTCGGGCCGATTGGCGTTGGTGGCGCCCTGCTGCACGTCATCGGCCCCGATCGGGTCGCCCTCGTCCATATAGTCGGCGATCTCGCCGGCGGCGGGCGGCGCCAGGGACGAATCGGTCACCTCGGGAGCCGCATAGCTACGCGGCTCGGGATGGATGGCGGCCTTCTGCCCGCGCGCCTGATCGCTGGGCATGATCGGATCGGTGACGGCGTTCTGGGCCGTACCCTTGGAGGAATGGACGTTCTGGTGCGGCATGGCGGGCCTCCTTCACTGTCTCTCGACAACGGGAGCGCCAAGGGCTTGTTCCGGAAAGGGAGGTGGTACGTCCTCTCGGGCTCGAACCGAGGACCCTCTGATTAAAAGTCAGATGCTCTAACCAACTGAGCTAAGGACGCACACCGACGCGGGTCCGCGCTTGCGCACCGCGACGCGCCTTCTGTTGCAAAGCGGGGCCGGGGTCAAGCGTCGCCTCGACCGTCGCGACGGTCACGGCTAGGAAAACGCCATGAAACCTTTGTCCGGCCTGCGCATCCTCGAGTTCGACGGTCTCGGGCCGGTGACCTTCGCGGGCATGGTGCTGGCCGATCTGGGGGCCGACGTCTTGCGCCTGACCCGCAGCGCCGCGGCCGGCGCGCCCACGTTCACCGACGTCGGCGGCGAGGTGCTGCACCGGGCGCGGCCCGCGGTGGCCGTCGATCTGAAGGACGCGTCGGACCTGGCCCGGGTGCACGAACTGATCGCCTCGGCCGACGCCCTGATCGAGGGATTCCGGCCCGGGGTGATGGAGCGGCTCGGACTGGGGCCGGAGGTGTGCGCCGCCCGCAATCCGCGCCTCGTTTTCGGCCGCGTCACCGGCTGGGGGCAGACCGGGCCGATGGCGCGGCAGGTGGGCCACGACCTCAACTACATCGCCCTGTCGGGAGCCCTGTCGATGATGGGGGAGCCGGACCGGCCGCCGCGGCCGCCGCTCAACCTGGTCGGCGACTATGGCGGCGGGGCCATGCTGCTGGTCACCGGCGTGCTGGCCGCTCTGCTGGAAGCAAGGACCACTGGCCGGGGCCGGACCGTGGACGCCGCGATGACGGACGGCTCGGCCCTGCTGACCAGCCTGTTCCACGCCCTGGGCGCGCGCGGACTGTGGAGCGAGACGCGCGGCGGCAACCTGCTGGACGGCGGCGCGCCCTTCTATCGCTGCTACACCTGCCGCGACGGCCGGTTCGTGGCCGTGGGCGCGCTGGAGCCGCAGTTCTACGCGGCCCTGCTGGCCGGGCTGGAGGTTCCGGCGGCCGAGGCGCCGCAGTTCGACCTGGCGGGATGGGGGGGACTGCACGCCCGCTTCGCCGCCGTGTTCGCCACAAGGGACCGCGACGACTGGACGGCGCATTTCGCCGGCACGGACGCCTGCGTCACGCCGGTGCTGACCCTGTCGGAGGCGCCGCGCCATCCGCACAACGCCGCGCGCGGGACCTTCGTGGAACAGGGCGTGGTTCAGCCGGGCCCGGCGCCGCGCTTTGGCGAGGAGGCCCCGACGCCGGCGCCGCAACCCGCGCCGCTGTCGCTGGACGAGGCGGTGACGCGCTGGACCTGAGCCGGGTCAGGCGACGGCGCTGTCGACCAGTTCCCGGCGCCCGGCGGCGCAGGCCTCGGCCAGGGTGCGGGCCAGCATGACCGGGTCGATCGGCTTGGTCAGGAAGGCGTGCACGCCCGCCGCATCCCAGGCGGCCCGGTGGACGTCCAGCGCGTTGGCGGTCAGGGCGATCACCGGCGTGTCCCCGTTGACCGCGCCCTGACGGATGCGCCGCGTCGCCTCCAGCCCGTCCATGACCGGCATCTGCATATCCATCAGGATGGCGTCGAACGACTGGTTCGACGCCGCCTCCAGAGCCTCCGCCCCGTTCTCGACCAGGATCAGCCGGCAACCGTGCGGCTCCAGCAGCAGGGTCAGGATACGGCGGTTCACCTCGTGATCGTCGGCGGCGAGGATCGAGCGCCCCTGGAGCGAGCCGGCGGTTTCGGCCTGCCGCTCTGGCCGGATCGCCGCGCCCTCGACCGCGTCCATCGGCAGGCGCAGGGTGAAGGTCGAGCCCTCGCCCTCCACGCTGGCGACCGTCAGGGTTCCGCCCATGATCTCGGCCAGCTTGCGGCTGATCGACAGGCCAAGGCCGGTGCCGCCATGGCGGCGCGTGGTGCCGACGTCGGCCTGTTCGAAGCTGTTGAACACCTGCGCCAGCCGGTCGGCGGGAATGCCGCAGCCGGTATCGGACACCGCGACGGATAGCCGGGCGTCCTCCCAGTTCACGGCCACGACGATCTCACCGTCCAGGGTGAATTTCACCGCATTGGAGAGCAGGTTGAAGAGAATCTGCTGGAAACGGAGGGGATCGGTCCGCACCGCCTCCGGAACCTCCGGCGCGATTCGCAGCGTCAGCCGGACTCCGTTGGCTGTGGCGCGCGGCTCCCACAGGCGGCCGAGCGTCGCCAGCCGTTCGCGCACGACCATGTCGGCGCTCTCCAGCTCCATCTTGCCGGCCTCGATCTTGGAGAAGTCCAGCACGTCGTTGAGCAGGCCCATCAGAACGTCGCCGGCGTCGATCAGCATGGACACGTGCTCGCGCTGGCGGGTGTCGAGGCGGGTCCGGCGCAGCAGGTTGGCGGCCGAGATCACCGCGTTCATCGGCGTGCGGATCTCGTGGCTGACCACGGCAAGGAAGTCCGACTTGGCGGCGCTGGCGACCTCGGCCTTCTGGCGGGCGCGCTGTTCGGCGTCGCGGGCCGACTGCAGGGCCGTGGTGGTCATCGAGCTCTGGCGGACGGCGACGACCAGATGGCTCATGTAGAGCAGGCAAGCGATGGCGATCAGCAGTTCGCGCCACTCGCCGGTGGCGATGGCGCCGAAGGTCGGCAGGCCGAGAAAATAGGTCCCGTGCGCCGCGACGGCCGAGATCAGGATCGGCCGCACGTTGTGCATGTGGAGGCTGACGTGCAGCAGGCCGCCGGCGCACTGGACCATGGCGAAGATCCGGCCCACCTCGCCGCCCATGAACCACATGTAGGCGCTGATCCCCGCATAGACGGCCACGCCCACAACGGTCGTCAGGCACGACAGCGCCACATAGGCGCGATCAGGCGTCCACGCGGGATTGAGGCGGAAGCGGCTGAACACCATCCTGTCCAGCGCCTGCGTGGCCAGCACGGCGGCGAACCAGACGGCGGGCCAGATGGTCGGCATGATCAGCCAGGCGGTGGCGCCGATGAAGGCGGCGAGCGCGATGCGCGTCTTCAGCTCCCGGTATCGCACCAGCGAAACCATGGCGTAGGCGGTCGCCGTCATCGAAGGCCCTCCAGCGCGCCATCCTCGCGCGAATTGGAAAAGGATTGGTTGCCGAGCGTGGTGACCCGACGCACGATCATGGCTATGGAACACGCGATACCGCCACGCGTTGGAACGCCGATCCGGGGAGCTGCCAGATGAAACGCCTTTTCGCCCTTGTCGCCATAGCCGGCGCGGTCTCCCTGACCGCCTGCGACGACCCGCGTCCCGCCGAGCCGGAAGTGATGGACGCGCCCCTGGACGAGCCGCTCGCGCCGAGCGCCGAAGCGGTGCAGGCGCCGGTCGCGGCGCCCAGCGCCACGGACACGCCGTCCAACGAGGCCCTGCCGGCCGAGAAGCGCACCTCGGAAGAATCGGTCCGGCCGGAGAGCGAGACGCTGTTCTACTGACGTGCCGGCAAGGCGGCGCCCCATTTGCGCCGTCGGCGGATGCGACCCCGCCCGCCGCCCGCCAATCGAAGGGCGCCCGCCCGCTGACGAAGGTTCCAGTTTGACGCCGAGGCCCGCCCTGTTTCTGTCCAGCGTGGCGGGGTTCGCGCTTCTGGCTTCGACAGCCGCCGCCGACCCGCGCGCCCATGTGCGCGGCGAAATGGGCGCCGAACTGAGAGAACAGCTGCACCGGGCCATCGGCGAGGTCGACGGCCCGCCCTCCAACCGCTTCGAGGCCCGGCGACGGGCGCGCGGAGCGCTGGAGGCGGCCGAGGCCCTGCTGCGCTCCGAAGGCTACTACCAGCCCGTCCTCGAGGACGTGGTCGAGGGCGAGGAGACCCCGGTCGCCATCGTCGAGGTGACGCCGGGCCCCCGCTTCGCGCTGACCGAACCGATCGTCAACTGGGTCGAGCCGCCGCCCGCACCCCCGCTGCAGGAAGAGGTTCGTGGAGACATCGGCCTCAAGGCGGGGGATCCCGGCCGCGCCGTGGATGTCATCTCGGGCGAGGGGCGGCTGGTCGCGGGCCTGACCCGGCGCGGCCATGCCGACGCGCGGGCCAATCCCCGCCGGGTGCTGGTCGATCACGCCGCCCTGACGGTGCAACCCACCTACAATATCGTCGCCGGTCCGCTGGTGCGTCTGGACGGGGTGCGGCTGGAGACGCGCGGCCCGACCAATCCGAACTGGGTCGCCGGTCTCGCCCCGTGGTCTGAAGGCGAGGTCTATGATCCGGAGGACGTGGCCGAGCTGGAGCGCCGGCTGCTGGAGACCGGGGTCTACGACGGCGTCGGGGTGGCCCTTGCGCCGGCCGACCAGACCCGGCCGGACGGCAACCGGCCGATCATCGTGACCCTGACCGACCGGCCGCGCCGCATCCTGGAAGCCGGCGCCACCTTCTCGACCGCCGAGGGCTCCGGCGTCGACCTGCTCTGGACCTGGCACAACCGCTTCGGCCGGGCCGACACCCTGGTCTGGCAGGCCCGCGCGGCGGATGTCGACAGCCGGCTGGGCGTCGATCTCCGCCTGCCCCACTGGCGCCGGCCGGGCCAGACGCTGAGACTGTCGGCGGCCGTGCTGAACGAGGATACCGACGCCTACCGCCGGACCGCGGTCGCCGCCGCGGCCGACCTGCAACAGCGTATCGGCAAGACCTCCTGGTTCAGCTACGGCCTGGGCCTCGATGCCGGCAAATATGACGAGAACCGGTTCGATCCGGTCACCCAGCTGCCGATCAATTTCGAGCGTGACCTGGTCATCCTCACTGGCCGGGGCAGCGCCTATCTCGACTATTCCAACGACCCGCTCGATCCGACGACGGGCTGGCGTCTGACGGCCTCGGCCCAGCCGACCGCTGTGGCGGGCGAGGACACGACGCTGTTCCTGCGCACCGAGGCGCAGGCCACCGCCTATCTGCCGGTCCAGGACAATGCGAAGACGGTGCTGGCGGGTCGCGTCCGTCTCGGCTCGATCCTGGGCGGCGAGGAACTGACCGTTCCGTCGGACCGCCTGTTCTATTCGGGCGGCGGCGGATCGGTGCGCGGTTACGAGTACCAGGGCGTGGCCCCCCGCCTGCCGGACAATACGC
This sequence comes from Brevundimonas sp., assembly GCF_035626975.1. Taxonomy (GTDB): domain Bacteria; phylum Pseudomonadota; class Alphaproteobacteria; order Caulobacterales; family Caulobacteraceae; genus Brevundimonas. Next base: position 15,630 of record NZ_DASPMQ010000050.1, on the reverse strand, counting down.
CGCGCGGCGGCCTCAGCCTGTTCGAGGTCTCGGCCGAGGTCCGGCGCGACCTGTTCCGCAACTTCCAGGGGGTGGTCTTCGTCGACGCCGGCTCGGTGGGCTTCAACCAGGCGCCCGACTTCAGCAACATGCGTTACGGGGCCGGCTTCGGGGTGCGCTACAAGCTGCCGTTCGGCCCGATCCGGGCCGACATCGCCTTCCCGCTCGACAAGCGCGAGGGTGACGCCGACTTCCAGATCTATGTCAGCATCGGGCAGGCGTTTTGACCGACGCGCCACCCCCACCGGAAACGCCTGAACCCCCGGCTGTCGTGGCCCGGAAGAAGCGCACGCGGTTGCAGGCCCTGGCCTTCTTCGGCGGCATGGGGCTGGCGGTTCTGGCGGTGTTGCTGATCGTCGCCCTGGTGGGCGGGCGGATGTATTTGCTGTCCGACTCCGGGCGCGATCTCGTGACCAGTTTCGTGGCGGGGAAGAAGCTGGGCCGCTACGGCCGCATCAATGTCGAGGGGGTGCGCGGCGACCTGTTCGACGACTTCACCATCGACCGGGTGACGGTGACCGACGCCGACGGCGTCTGGCTGGAGGCGCGCAAGGTGCGGGTCGACTGGGACTGGTGGCCGCTGGTCGGCCGGCGGTTCCACGCCACCGATGTCGAGGCGGAAGTCGTCCGCCTGATCCGCCGGCCGCTGGTCGAGCCGCAGACCGAGCCGCCCGGCCCGCAACCCCTCTCGGTCGACATCGACCGGTTCGCCGCCGACGTCGAACTGCTGGAGGACTTCAGCAAGGAATACGGCCGCTGGAAGCTGACGGGCGAGGCCATGGTCCCGCGCAAGGGGCTGAAACAGGTGACCGTCAACGCCGACAGCAACAGCCGCCCCGGCGACTTCCTGCGCCTGACCGCCGCCATGAGCGACGACATCGCCGACCTGCGGCTCAACCTGCGCGCTCAAGAGGCGCGCGGCGGTCCGATCGCCGGCGCCCTGGGTTATTCGCCGGACGAACCCTTCCTGGCGACCGCGATCGTCAACGGCGAGGTGGTCGACGCCGTGGTGCGGACCGGCGACTTCACCCCCCTGATCATCAAGGGCCGGTACGGGCCCGAACAGACCCGGATCGCCGGCTATGTCGACTTCTCCGGATCGGACCTGCTCGACCCGTTCGTGCGCCGGATCGGCCGTACCGCCAGGTTCGCCCTGGCCACGGCCCCGGACCGCAACGAGGACGGCCTGCAAGGCGTCGGCTGGCGCCTGACCGCCGACAACCTGAACTCCGGCGCCAGCGGTCTGATCCGTATCAGCAACCGCAGCGTGCCCCAGGGCGTGCGCATCAACGTCTCGACTCCCTCGCTGACGCGGCTCGCAGGGCGCCCCCTGGGGAATGGCGCGGCATGGTCGGCGATGTTCCGGGGCGATGCGACCGAGTGGAGCCTGCGGGGCTCGATCGATGTGCTCGGCGCTGACCTGTCCAGCTACAGGGCGCAGCGCATTCGCGGGCCGGTGAACATCCAGGCGCAGGCCGGCCGGTACGACATCGACGGCGATGTCAGCGCCGCGGGAGGATCGACCGCCGGCATCGTCGGCGGCTTGCTGGGCTCCCGGCCACGGGTCCAGTTCGAGGCCGCGCGGCTGGCCGACGGTTCCTTCCTTCTGGAACGGCTGGAGGCCACCGGACAGGCGCTGAAGGTGACCGGCACGGGCGGGCGCAACCTGCTGGGCGGCCTCGGCTTCCGGGGCCGGGCCGAGGTCACCGACGCCTCGCGCCTGCGTCGGGGGGCCGACGGGGCGTTCGGCGGAACCATCGCCGCCTCGATGCCCCGAAGCGGCGCGCCGTGGCGAATCAGCTTCGACGGTCGCGGCCGCGGCTTCGCCCTGGGCGTCAGCGAATTGGACCGGCTGCTGGGCAGGACCCCGCGGCTGCAGCTGGTCGGAACCCTCACCGACGCGCGGGTGCAGATCGAGTCCGCCCGGCTGAGCGGCACGCACGGCAACGCCGCCGCGCGGGGCTTCGTCGAGGGCGACGGCCGCCTCAGGCTGGCGATGAACTGGAACGCGCGCGGACCCTTCGGCGTCGGCCCGGTGGAGATCGACGGCGCCATGACCGGCAGCGGCACGGTCGGCGGCACCCTGGCCCGGCCCAGCGCCGATCTGCGGGCCGCCTTCGGGCGGGTCAGCGCCGGCGCGCTGATCCTGACCGACGCGACCATGGACCTCAGCTTCCGGCGCGGGGCGGATGCATCCGATGGACGCATATCGATCGTCGCCGGCTCCAACTACGGCCCGGCCCGGGGCAGCGGCAATTTCCACCTCGGCGGCCGACGCATCCGCCTGACCGACGTGGATCTCGACGCCGGCGGAGTGACCGCGCAGGGCGCGATCGCCCTGTCGAACCGCTTCCCGTCCAGCGCCGACCTGACCTTCACCGCCCGGCCCGGGGCCTTCCTCGCCTCGGGCACGGCGGATGGCCGCATCCGCCTGACCGAGGGCGCGGGGGCGGAGACCGCCATTCTCGACGTCACCGGCCGCAACGTGCGTCTGACGGGATCGACCTGGGTCATCCGCTCGCTGGACCTGAACGGCCGGGGCACGCTGGACCGCCTGCCCTTCACCCTCAAGGCGGACGTCGGCGGCCGGACGCCGGTCAGCTTCGACGGGACCGGCGTCTATTCACGGCAGCCGACCGCCCAGACCGTGGTGCTGGAAGGCTCGGGCCGGGTGCGCGAGATCGCCTTCTCCACGCGCAATCCGGCCGTCGTGGCCCTGTCGGGCGACGGCCGCGTGGTCCGGGTCGATCTGGGCGTCGGCGGCGGCGTCCTGACCGGCGAACTGCGCCAGGATTCCCGCGCCGCCGTCATCGAGGCCAACCTGACCAGCGTCGAGCTGGGCTCCCTCGCCCCCGACCTGCGCGGCCGGGCGACCGGCCGCCTGTCGCTGCGGGGGTCCGGAGCCGATCTGTCCGGCTCCGCCAACATGGCGCTGGAGGACGTGCGCAGCATCGACGCCCCGAGCAACCTGGCCATCGACGGCACGCTGAACGCCGTGTTGCTCGACAGTACGCTGCGGATCCAGGCCCGCGTCGCCGACGGGGATCAGGTGCGGGCCACGGCCGATGTCACCCTGCCCGTCGAGGCCTCGGCCGCCCCGCTGCGGCTTGCCGTGGTCCGCACCCGGCCCATGACCGGCGAGATCGACATCCAGGGCCAGGTGCAGCCGGTCTGGGACCTGTTCCTCGGCGGCGAACGCTCGCTGTCGGGCCAGATCAACGCCCGCGCCACGCTCGCCGGCTCGATCGCGGCCCCGCGGATCAACGGGCGGCTGGACCTGCGTCAGGGCGGTTTCAGGGACAACGCCACCGGCCTTCAGCTCCGTGACGTGACCCTCGCCAGCCGGTTCGACGACACCACTGCGCTGGTGGAGACCTTCACGGCCACCGACGGCTCGGGCGGCACGGTGACCGGAGACGGCCGCATCGGCCTGCGCGAGGGCTCCGGCTCAAGCGTCGAACTGGCCCTGACCCGGTTCCGGATCATCGACAACGACATCGCCGTGGCCCGCGCCTCTGGACCGCTCAGCGTCGTCCGGGCCGAGGACGGCAAGATCCAGCTGACCGGCCGCATCGACATCGACGACGCCCGCATCCAGGCCAACCCGCCCGGATCGACCGGCATCGTCCGCATGGACGTGGTCGAGATCAACAAGCCCGGCGGCGACATCCCCGAGGAGGAACAGAACCGCCCGCGCGGCCTGCAGATCGGCATCGACATCGCCGTCCGCTCGCCCGGCGGCGACGTCCGGGTGGTCGGGCGCGGACTGAACGTCGAGATGAGCGTCAACGCCCGGGTCACCGGCACGATCAACCAGCCGACGCTGACCGGAACGGCCCGCGTCGTGCGCGGCGACTACGACTTCGCCGGCAAGCGGTTTGTCTTCGACGACCGGGGCACGGTCACCCTGTCGACCCGCCCCGAACAGATCCGGCTGAACCTGACCGCGACGCGCGAGGATCCGGCCCTGACCGCCACCATCCGCGCCACCGGAACCGCGGCGCGGCCGGAGATCACCCTGACCTCGACGCCGGCCCTGCCCCAGGACGAGATTCTGTCCCAGGTTCTGTTCGGGCGTTCGGCGTCCCAGCTGTCGGCGTTCGAGGCGGCCCAGCTGGCCGCGAGCGTCGGCGCGCTGGCGGGCGGCGGCGGTTTCGACGTGATCGGCAACCTGCGCGAACTCGCCGGGCTGGACCGGCTGTCGTTCGGGGGCGAGGCGTCCAGCCTGACCGTGGCCGGCGGGCGCTATCTGACCGACAATGTCTATCTGGAGATCATCGGCGGTGGCGAGAACGGCGCGGCCGTGAACGTGGAATGGCAGGTGCGGCGCAACCTGACCGTCAGCTCGAAATTCGGCGGACAGGGCGACGCCAGCCTGTCGATACGCTGGCGCCGCCAGTCCCGCCAGCCCGGGACCGGTCGCGAGGACCGGCGCCCGAACCGGTAGGCCTCAGTACGCCCGGGCGTCGCGGAACTTCTTCAGCGCTCCGGCGCCGCGGACGCCGGCGATGTGGAGGATCAGTTCGACGACCATGACCACGATGCCGAGAACGATCATCCACGGTGCGTTCATCGGCGTTTCGGGCACATCGATCTGGCCGGCCATCATCTGCGCCAGAACCGTGGAGCCAAGGCCGTAGACGACAAGCACGATAAACAGAATCGGGATCACCATGTTCGGCTTCGCCCACTGGACGAACCCGAGGATCAGCTGGACCACGACCACCACGATCATCAGGTAGAGCGTGAACTGGGCTATGGCCCCGGTCATGCTCGCGATCTGCGGGTCGCCCCCGGCGCTCTGGGCCGCGACGGCGCTCTCCATGGCCTCCAGGCCCCCATTCATCATCATGACGACGCCGAGAAGGCTGAAGGCGACTCCGATGAAGATGGCGATCGCGCTCGCCCTCGCGGCTTTCAGCGCCTCTGCTTCCGTCCCGATGGTCGCCATCGGATTGAACGCCTTGATCCAGTCACTCATGCCTTTTCCTCCCTGTGTGGGGCGGAAGCCTAGCCGCTGACCGGGAGCCGCGCCATCGCTCCCTCGCCTTCACCTTTGCCGTCGGCGCGGCTAGGGTCCGGCCGCATGCGGATTCTTCCTCACGACCAGACCGTGCTCGACCATGTCGCGGCGCGCGAGACCGCCATCGTCGGCCGGGCGATCGACTGGGCGAACGTCAACTCCGGCAGCCGCAACGCCGCCGGACTGGCGCGGATGCTCGATCTGCTGGAAGCCGCCGCCGCGCCCCTGGCCGCTGACGTCGCGCGCCTGCCGACCGGCGCCTCGGTCAGCGTCGGCGACGACGGCATGGTGCGTGAAGACGCCCACGCCGACGCCCTGAAGATCAGCACACGGCCGGGCGCGGCGGTGCAGGTCGTCCTGACCGGCCACTACGACACCGTCTTCCCCGCCGACAGCGCCTTCCAGACCGTCGTCATCCGACCGGACGGCGCCCTGAACGGTCCGGGCGTCGCCGACATGAAGGGCGGGATCAGCGTCATGCTGGCGGCGCTCGAGGCGTTTGAGACCCATCCGGACAAGGGCCGCGTCGGCTGGACCGTGCTACTGTCGCCGGACGAGGAGATCGGCTCCCCCGCCTCCGCCCCGTTGCTGGCCGAACTGGGCGCGCGCGGCCATGTCGGCATGACCTATGAGCCGGCCATGCCCGACGGCTCGCTGGCCGGGGCGCGCAAGGGCAGCGGCAACTACCACCTGATCGTCACCGGCAAGGCCGCTCACGCCGGCCGGGCTTTCGAGGAGGGCGCCAACGCCGTCGCCGGGGCGGCCATCGTCGCCGCACGCCTGCACGCCCTGAACGGCCGGCGCGAGGGCGTCACCGTCAATGTGGCGAAGATCGCCGGCGGCGGGCCGCTGAACGTGGTCGCCGACAACGCCGTGGTCCGCTTCAACGTCCGCGTGCCCGACAAGGCGGCGTCCGACTGGATCGAGGCGGCGGTGCGCGAGATCGCCGCCGACCTCCCCTTTCCCGGCCTGTCCCTCGACCTTCATGGGGGCATGACCCGCGCGCCCAAGCCGATGGACGCCTCACAGTCCGCCCTGTTCGAGGCGGTGCGCGAGACCGGGGCGCTGCTGGGCCAGACCATCGCGTGGAAGCCGTCGGGCGGGGTCTGCGAGGGCAACAACCTGCACGCCGCCGGCCTGCCCAATATCGACACCCTCGGCGTCCTCGGCGGCGACATCCATTCGGATCAGGAGTTCGCCTGGCCCGCCAGCTTCCTCGAACGGGCCCGGCTCAGCGCGCTGATCCTGTGCAAGATCGCCTCGGGCGAGATCGACGCCCTGAAACTGAAGTCCCTGCGTCTGGAGACGATGTAACCCATGCTCGTCGTCCGACCCGCCGGCCCCGCCGACCTCGACCACCTGCTGGAGCTGGCCATCCTCAGCGGCCCCGGCTTCACCAGCCTGCCCGAGGACCCGGACCAGCTCGCTGAACGGCTCGAACTCGGCCGCGACAGCTTCTCCGGCAAGCTGGCCCCGGAAGAGTGCTGGTACACGCTGATGCTGGAGGAATCCGAGACCGGCGACGTCGACGGTGTCGGCTCCGTCAAGGCGGCCGTCGGGCTGCACCGACCCTTCTTCTCGTTCCGGCTGGTCAACAACACCCAGTCGTCGCCGTCGCTCGGCGTCAAGCTGGACCACCAGACCCTGGTGCTGGTCAACGAATGTACCGGCTGGACCGAGGTCGGGTCACTGTTCCTCAAGGCCGACCGGCGCAAGGGCGGCGCGGGGCGCCTGCTCAGCCAGTCGCGCTACATGCTGATCGGGGCCCGGCCCGAGCTGTTCGCCGAGACGGTGCTGGCCGAGCTGCGCGGTGTGTTCACCCCCGACGGCGCCTGCCCGTTCTGGGACCATGTGGCGCACAAATTCTTCCCGATGGAGTTCGACGACGCCGACCGTATGACCGGCTCGACCGACAAGCAGTTCATCCTCGACCTGTCGCCGCGCCACCCGATCTATGTCGAACTGCTGCCCGAGCCCGCCCGCGCGGTGATCGGCAAGGTCCATCCGCAGGGCGTCCCGGCCATGGCCCTGCTGGAGAGCGAGGGCTTCCGCCCCAACGGTCTGGTCGACATCTTCGACGCGGGGCCGACCGTCTCGTGCGGTCGCGACAACATCCGAACGGTGCGCGACGCCCGCCGCCTGACGGTTCGGATCGCCGATGAGGTCGAGGCCGAACTGCCCGCCCTGATCTCGACCGACAGCGTCTCCGCCTTCCGCGCTGTGCGCCAGCGCGCGGCGGTCGAGGGCGACACGGCGACCCTGAACCGCGAAACCGCCGATGCCCTCAGGGTGCGGGCCGGCGACACCGTGCGGGTGAAGACGTGACCCCCCATCTGGATCCCATGACCACCTTCCAATCTCTCGATCCCGCCACCGGCGAAACCGTGTGGGAGGGCGCCGCCGCCTCGCCTTCCGAGGTCCAGGCCGCCGCCGACCGCGCCCGCGCCGCCTTTCCCGACTGGGCCGATCGCCCGCGTCAGGACCGCATCGACGCCGTCAAACGCTATCAGGCCGTGCTCAAGGCCCGCGCCCCGCAGATCGCCGAGGCCATCAGCCGCGAGACCGGCAAGGCGCTGTGGGAGACCACGACCGAGCTGACCGCCATGCAGGGCAAGGTCGACATCTCGATCCGCGCCTATGACGAGCGCACCGGCGAGCGCACGGCCGACACGGCCTTCGGCCACGCCACCCTGCGCCATCGTCCGCACGGCGTGGCGGCGGTGCTCGGCCCGTTCAACTTCCCAGGCCATCTGCCCAACGGCCACATCGTTCCGGCCCTGCTGGCCGGGGATGCGGTGGTGTTCAAGCCGTCGGAAGAGACGCCCCTGACCGGGCAGCTGATGGCCGAAGCGTTCGAGGCCGCCGACCTGCCGCCCGGCGTGTTCAACCTGGTCCAGGGCGGGCGCGACACTGGCGCGGCCCTGCTCGACAGCGGCATCGACGCCCTGATGTTCACCGGCTCCGGCGCGGCCGGGGCGCACTTCCGGCGCAAATTCGCCGACGACCCGCATGTGATCCTCGCGCTCGAGCTCGGCGGCAACAATCCGCTCGTGGTCTGGGACGCCGCCGACGTCGAGGCCGTGGCCGGCATCGTCGTCCAGTCCGCCTTCATCACCACCGGCCAGCGCTGCTCCTGCGCCCGACGCCTGATCGTGCCCGAAGGTCCCCGGGGCGACGCCATCGTCGAAGCCGTCGCCGCGCTCAGCGACCGCCTGACCTTCGCGCCGTGGAACGCCTCGCCCGAGCCCTACGCCGGTCCCCTGATCTCTCAGAAGGCGGCCGAGGCGGCGCTGAAGGCGCTGCAGGAGCGGATCGACATGGGCGCCCGGGTGATCCGCGGCTCGGGCCCGGTCGGCAATCTGCCGGGCGCCTTCGTCAAGCCGGCGATCATCGACGTCACCGGCGTCGCCGTGCCCGACGAGGAGATGTTCGCCCCCTTCCTGTCGGTGACCCGCGTCGGCTCGCTTGAGGCCGCCATCGCCGAGGCCAACGCCACCCGCTACGGCCTCAGCGCCGGTCTGGTCAGCGACGATCCGTTCCACTGGCAGCGCTTCATCCGCCGCATCCGCGCCGGCGTGGTCAACTTCAACCGCCCGACCACCGGCGCCGCCGGCGACATGCCCTTCGGCGGCTTGGGCGCCAGCGGCAACCACCGGCCGTCGGCGTATTACGCCGCCGACTACTGCGCCTATCCGGTGGCCAGTTTCGAGGCCGAGGCGGTGAAGAATATCGAAAGTGAGATCAAGGGGTTGGTCTGATGGAGTTCGATCGGTTCTCGAAGCCGGAGCGAATCAAGCCTGGAGGACGTGAGCGCGCTCGCCGCCTGCGTGCCGGACCAACGTGGACGGAAGCCAGACTTTGGGAGCAGCTGCGGCTCCTCCCGATCCGGATTCGGCGCCAGGCTCCGATCGGTCCGTATGTCGTCGATTTCGCCTGCCTTCGGGCCAAACTGGTCATCGAAGTCGATGGCGGCATTCACAACCAGACCGATGTCGCGCTGCGTGATCTCAAGCGAGATGAATGGCTGAATGGTCAGGGCTACCGCGTCCTGAGGATCGACAGTCACCGGATTTCGGACGAGTTGGACGCCGTCGTCGCGGAAGTGGTTCTGGCGATCCGCCAAACATCTCCCCTTCCCCTCGAGGGGGAAGGGGCCGGGGGATGGGGTGAGGGCTCGCTGTCCAGCGGGCTCGCGCTTGAGGCGCCGTCCAGCCTCTCGCACGCAATCAGCGCGCATCCTGCCACCACCCCCTCCCAACCCTCCCCCCTCGAGGGGGAGGGCTCATGAGCGCCTTACCGCCCGCCCTCGAAGCCAACGCCGACGGCCTGATCGGTCCGACCCACTCCTACGCCGGCCTGGCCCCGGGCAACCTCGCCTCCAGCCTGAACGCCGGCGAGGCCTCCAACCCGCGCGCCGCTGTCCTGCAGGGCCTCGACAAGATGAAACGGCTGGCCGACCTCGGCCTGCCCCAGTTCGTGCTGCCGCCGCACGAGCGGCCGAACATCCCCTTCCTGCGCTCGCTCGGCTTCACCGGCTCCGACGCCGCCGTGCTGGAACAGGCCTGGAAGGATGCGCCATCCTTCGCCGCCGCCGCCTGTTCGGCCTCGCCGATGTGGGCCGCCAACGCCGCCACGGTGACCCCTTCCGCCGACGCCGCCGATGGCCGGGTGCATTTCACCCCCGCCAACCTGGTCACCAACCTGCACCGCTCGCTGGAGCACGCCCAGACGAAGCGGGCGCTGGACGCCCTGTTCCCCGATCCGGCCCGGTTCGCGGTGCATGACGCCCTGCCCTCCGTCGCCCACCTCGCCGACGAGGGCGCGGCCAACCACGTGCGCCTGTGCGCCGATCACGGCGAGCCGGGCGTCAACCTGCTGGTCTGGGGGCGAGAGGCCTGGGAACACTGGCAGGGGCGGTACCCCGCCCGCCAGACCCGCGAGGCGTCGGAAGCGATCGCGCGCCGCCACGGCGCCTCGGGCGTGGTGCTGGCCCGGCAATCGAGCGCCGCCATCGCCGGCGGAACCTTCCACAACGACGTGGTCTGCGTCGGCGCGCTGGAGACCCTGTTCTTCCACGACCTCGCCTTCGAGGACACGGCCGGCACGCTCGCCGCCATCCGCGCCGCCGCCGACGGCCGCTTCGAGCCCGTCTTCGTCGAAGTCTCGTCCGCCGAACTGCCGCTGGCCGACGCCATCTCCAGCTACCTGTTCAACTCGATGCTGGTGTCGCTGCCGGGCGAGGACCGCCTGACCCTGATCTGCCCGACCGAGACCCGCGACAACGCCCGCAGCCACGCCGTGGCCGAAAGCCTCGCCGCCTCCAACGGCCCCATCGGACGGGTGGAATACGTCGACGTGCGCCAGTCGATGCGCAACGGCGGCGGCCCCGCCTGCCTGCGTCTGCGCGTCGCCCTGACCGAAGCCGAACTGGCCGCGACCAATCCCGCCATGCGGATGACCGACGAGCTCCACGCCCGCCTGTCGATCTGGGCCACGACCTGGTACCGAGATACGCTGAGCCCCGCCGACCTCGCCGACCCGGCCCTGCTCGACGAGAGCCGGGGCGCGCTGGACGAACTGACCTCCATCCTCGACCTCGGCTCCGACTTCTATCCGTTCCAGAGGAGCTGATCCCATGACCCGCAACCCGACCCTTGTCGCTGGCGGCCTGCTGAGCGCCGCCGCTGCCGTCCTGCACCTCTCCGTCATCGCCGGCGGACCCGACTGGTACCGGTTCTTTGGCGCGGGCGAGGGCATGGCCCGTCTCGCCGAACAGGGCTCATGGACGCCCGCCCTCCTCACCGTGGGCATCGCGGGGGTTCTGGCGGTCTGGGCGGCCTACGCCTTTTCCGGAGCAGGCCTGATCCCGCGGTTGCCGCTGGTCCGGACGGCGCTGGTCCTGATCTCCGCGGTTTACCTGCTGCGCGGACTGGTGCTGGTCCCCGCCTTCGCCCTCAACCCCGGCGGCGTCACCCCGTTCGTACTGTGGAGCTCGCTGATCGTGCTGGTCTACGGCCTTGCCTACGCAATCGGGACATGGATCGCCTGGCCCGGTCTGTCGGCCCGCCCGGCCCCGCTCTGATCGCGCCAGCCGGAGACCCAACCCGTGCTGACCCACCGCATCGCCACGGAGGCCGACATCCCCGCCCTCGTCGCCCTGATGGACCGCGCCATCAGCGGGCCGCTGGCCGAGTTCCTGACGCCGGATCAGATCGCCGCCAGCCGCAAGCTGATGGGCCTCGACAGCCAGATCATCGCCGACCGCACCTATTTCATCGTCGAGAGCGACGGCGCGCTGGCGGGCTGCGGCGGCTGGAGCCGGCGCATCACGACCTACGGCGGCGACCACACGCCGGGCCGGGTTCCCTCACCGCTGACTCCCGGCGTCGACGCCGCCCGCATCCGCGCCATGTACACGGCTCCCGAGTTCCTGCGGCAGGGCGTCGGCCGGCGGATCCTCGGCCTGTGCGAGGACGCCGCCCGCGCCGCCGGCTATGACCGCGCCGAACTGGTCGCCACCCTCGGCGGCGAGCCGTTGTACCGCGCCGCCGGCTATCGCGAGATCGAGCGCTTCGAGGACGACCGCGGCGGCGCGCCCGTCCCACTGGTCAGGATGGGCAAACCGCTGGGTGATGGTCTCTGAGGGGGAGGCCAGCATGAGGGAAACCACCGGCGGGATGACGCCCGCCCGGCGCCTGCGCAACATCATTGGCGGCTCGGCCGGCAATCTGGTTGAGTGGTTCGACTGGTTCGCCTACGCCGCCTTCACCGTCTATTTCGCCCCGGTCTTCTTCCCCAGCGGCGACAGCACCGCGGAACTGCTCAAGGCCGCGGCGGTGTTCGCGGTCGGCTTCCTGATGCGCCCCGTCGGGGCCTGGGTCATGGGCGTCTATTCCGACCGCAGGGGCCGCAAGGCGGGTTTGACCCTGTCGGTCAGTCTGATGTGCGCCGGAGCCCTGATCATCGCGGTAACCCCCGGATACGCCACGATCGGCGTCGCGGCCCCGGCCCTGCTGCTGCTCGCCCGCATGATGCAGGGCCTCAGCGTCGGCGGCGAATACGGCTCCTCCGCGACCTACCTGTCCGAGATGGCCACGGCGAAGCATCGCGGCTTCTGGTCCAGCTTCCAGTACGTCACCCTGATCTCGGGCCAGTTGCTGGCCCTGCTGCTGCTGATCCTGCTCCAGAACACCCTCAGCGAGGGCGCCCTGGAGACCTGGGGCTGGCGCATCCCGTTCTTCGTGGGCGCGGCGCTGGCGGTGATCGTCTTCTGGCTGCGGCGGCGTCTGGACGAGACCTCGGCCTTCATCGCCACCGACATGAGGGAGGCCCCAAAGTCGAGCGCCCTGCTGCTGATCCTCAAACATCCGAAGGAGGCGCTGATGGTGCTCGGCCTCACCGCCGGGGGCACCGTCGCCTTCTACACCTACACCACCTACCTGCAGAAATTCCTCGTCAACACGACCGGCTTCAGCAAGGCCACGGCGACCGAAATCAGCGCCGGCGCCCTGTTCGTCTTCATGCTGATCCAGCCCGCCGTGGGCGCCCTGTCCGACCGGATCGGACGGCGGCCGGTGATGGTCGGCTTCGGCGTGCTGGGCGTTCTGTTCACCGTGCCGATCATGACCGCCCTGTCCGGCGTCGACAGCCCGTTCCTGGCCTTCCTGCTGGCCATGGCGGCGCTGGTCATCGTCAGCGGCTACACCTCGATCAACGCCGTGGTGAAGGCCGAGCTGTTCCCGGCCCATATCCGCGCGCTCGGCGTCGCCCTGCCCTACGCCATCGCCAACGCCCTGTTCGGCGGCACGGCGGAATACGCCGCCCTGTGGTTCAAGGACAACGGCATGGAGAGCGCCTTCTTCTGGTACGTCACCGCCCTGATCGGCGTGTCGCTGCTGACCTACATCCGCATGCGCGACACCGGCCGCAACAGCCTGATCACCCACGCCGACTGATCAGGCCGGGGTTTTCAGCCGCTCGAGCGCCTGCGGGTAGCGACGGGACAGAGGCGCGTCCACGACGCCCAGTTCGACGGTCCAGTCGCCCGAGCCGTCCGGTCTCAGCCCTTTCACGCGCCGCGCATTGACCAGCCATGACCGATGCGCCCGCACGAAGCCGAAACCGCCCAGCTCCACCTCGACCGCCGCCAGGGTCGTGCGCATCAGCGGACGGCGGCCGTCGACCAGCCAGAACTCCGCATAGTTGCCGGCCGACGACACGGCGACGATCTCGCTCAGGGGCACGCGCAGGATGCGACCCCCGTCGCGGATGTCGAAACTGACCGGCCGCACCGGCTCGTCGCGGCGCCGGCGCAGATGGCCGATCAGCCAGAAGGTCGCGACATAGGTCCCGTAACTGATCAGGTCCTTCCGAAGCTCATAGATGAAGCGGTCGCCGAACTCGTACGGCCCTGCGCCCATCAGGTCGTAAGCCACCTTGCGCAAGGCCACGAACCCGATCACGTGCACCGCGGAGAAGACCAGCAGCGCGGCGAGGTGGATCAGCACGAACCGCGCCTTCGGCCGCCAGCCCTCGGCGACCGCCTCGTCAGGTGGGGCCGCGGCGGTCGCCAGCCACGGCAGCAGCATGGCCACAAGGATGGAAATCGCGCTGCTGATCTCCCAGACCCACGGTTCCCACGTCGCGATGTCCGGGATGTCGCTGAGGTTGGTCAGGGCGTTGACGACGACCACCACCGACGTCACCGGCACGACGAACAGGTACGCCGTGCGAAGGTCACGGACGTCGGGAGCCGAACGCGGCCAGCCGCCGGTCCCGGGGTTCGCGCCGCTCGTCACAGCCGCCTTCGCCACGTCCCGCCGATCGCCCCGCCCGTCCCCCGGCGATTGCCCTGCGCCCGCCCCGGATGGGACGCCGGCGGACCGTTCATCGCTCATGGAAATCCGCCATGTCGTCCGCCCTGCTCCCCGAAGTCGCGCCCGCCCCAACCCGCCGATACGATCTGGACTGGATCCGGGTCGGCGCCTTTTTCCTGCTGATTCTCTATCACGTCGGCATGCTCTATGTGTCGTGGGACTTCCACGTGAAGAGCCCCCGCATCGTCGAGGCGATCCAGCCCCTGATGATGCTCACCAACCCGTGGCGGCTGACCCTGCTGTTCCTCGTCTCGGGCGCGGCCACCCGCTTCATGGTCGAGGGCTTTGCGGCGAGGGGCGGCCACCCGGGTCGCCGGCTGGCGGGTTCACGGCTGCTGCGCCTGCTTCCGCCCCTGCTGTTCGGCATGTTCGTTATCGTGCCGCCCCAGAGCTACTACGAAGTCCTCGAGGCGCTGAAAGGCCTCGGCGTCGCGGATCCGGCGCATTCGCCCTACCTGCAGAATTTCTGGGTGAAGTACGCCACCGCCTCCGGAAACTGGTGCGACGACACGGGTTGCCTGACCACCCCGACCTGGAACCACCTGTGGTTTGTCGCCTACCTTCTGCCCTATGGCCTGATCGTGGCCCTGCTGGTCGGCCTCGGGGGCCGGCCGCTCGGCGCGCTGGAGCGCGGGCTGGAGCGCGTCCTGTCCGGCTGGGGCCTGCTGATCTGGCCCATCGTCTGGTTCGCGGTCCTGCGCCTGACCCTGGCGCCGCTGTTCGAGATCACCCACGCCCTCACCGACGACTGGTACAATCACGCCCTTTCGTTCAGCGCCTATCTTCTTGGCTTCCTGATCGCCCGGTCGGAGGGGCTCAGGGCGGGCTTCATCCACATGCGCCGGCCGGCCCTGATCCTCGCCGTGCTGGGCTGGGCCGGCTGGGCGACCTACGCCTGGATCTGGCGCGCGGACGACGCCGTGCCGCCCGAAACCCTGCGCATGGCCATGCGGCTCGTCTACGCGGTCGACCAGTGGACGTGGATCGCCGCCATTCTCGGCTACGGCGCGCGGTATCTGAACCGCGGCGGGCCGGTGCTGCGCTACCTCGGCACGGGAGTCTTTCCCTTCTACATCGTGCACCAGACCGCGATCATCATCGCCGCCTGGTATTTGATGCCCCTGAACCTGCCGTTGGGCGTCGAGGCCGCGCTGGTCATCGTCGCGACCTTCTCGGCCTGCTTCCTCGGTTACGAGATCGCGCGCCGGCTCGGCTGGCCGGGTCTGCTGTTGGGCGTGCGCCCCGGGGCGAAACCGGTTCGGTCCAACGATCGCTCGACCTCGGATCTCGCCCAGGCCCGGGTCTGATCCTCCGCGAGGACGGGGTCAGGCCGCGAACCGGCCGCCCCTCGCCGCATAAGCCTGGGTTCCGCGGGTGAAGACCCGGTCGGTCGGCAGGATGGCGTCGATGGCGATGTCATCGGCGCCCTTCAGCCGTTCGTAGATCGGGCCGAAGTCCTGCAGGGTGTCCCGCTTCAGCTGGTCGATGCTGTCGATCACGAAATAGACCTGCTGGAAGTCGTCGATCCGGTAGGGCGTGCGCATCACCCGTTCCAGGTCAAAGCCCAGGCGGTTGGGGGAGAGGTCGTCGAGGGCGAAGATCGACTCCGCCCGGCTGGAGACGATGCCGGCGCCGTAGATCCGCAGGCCCGCTGCGGTCTGCAGCAGCCCGAACTCCACCGTGTACCAGTAG
>NZ_DASPMQ010000049.1:0-26819 GCF_035626975.1 Brevundimonas sp. | reverse complement strand
CACGGTGGCGAGCGGGGCCGCCACCATGAAGATGATGAGCAGGACAAGCATGATGTCCACGAACGGCGTGACGTTGATCTCGCTGTTCTGCTCGATGGCGTACCTGCCGCCGCCGCCACCGGAGAGTTTGGCGGCCATCCGACTTACGCCCCCTTGTCGAGGTTACGCGACACGGCGTTCATCAGCTCGGCGTTGAAGCCGTCCGAACGGGTGCCGTACGCCGCGATACGGGTGTTGAAGTAGTTGTAGAAGATAACCGCCGGGATGGCCGCGAACAGGCCGATGCCGGTGGCCAGCAGCGCCTCGGCGATACCGGGGGCGACGACGGCCAGGTTGGTGGTCTGGGTGTTGGCGATGCCGATGAACGAGTTCATGACGCCGTAGACGGTGCCGAACAGACCGATGAACGGCGCGGTCGAACCGACGGAGGCGAGGAACTGCTGACCGCCCGACAGGCGCTTGGCCAGGCCGGATTGCACGGCCGAGACGGCGGCCTGGGCGCGGTTCAGCGCCGAGTCGCGGTGGTCGCCGGTGACCGAGAGGCCGGCCTGACGCGACAGTTCGACTTCGTCGGTGGCCGCGGCGGCCATGTCGGCCAGCGGGTTGCCTTCGAACTCTTCCGAGGTGGCCACGCGACGCATGTCGGCGATCGTGCGGGTCTGGCGGAAGGATTCGAGGAAGCGGTCGGTGGCGCGGTTCAGGGCGCCGAACTCGAAGATCTTGATCAGCAGGATCACCCAGGTGAACACCGAGGCGAGCAGCAGGCCGATCATGACGACCTTAACGACGATGTCCGCTTCCAGGAACATGCTGGCCGGGGTCATCTTGCCGTGGTCTTCACCACCGACCGCTTCGGGAGCGGCGGGTTCGGCGGCGGCCGGCGCGGGAACCGCGTTAGCCGGCGCGGCGGCGGGAGCCTCGGCGGCGGGAGCGGCCGGGGCGGTGGCATCCTGCGCGAGGACCGGCGTACCGGCCATCAGCACGGCGGCGCCGGCCATGGCCAGGAGGATGTTGGTCTTCTTGATATCGAGCATAGTTCGCCAGTTCCTGCTTTTTTGGTCTGACTCGTGGAACCCTGAGGAACGGCCGCAGACGACGACCGCCCCCCCATGAAAATCTCGTCTGCAGCCGGGGTTTTATGGAACCCCGGTCTGCGGAACGCCTCCTGACGCTTCCGGTTGCCTGTTGGCTTCCGGGGCGGTGTCGACGACCGCGGGCTTGTGGAGAAACCCGCTTTCGCCGACCGCTCGCCAAGGAAAGCGGTCAAGCTCCTTTGGCGAACGCATACCAGAGCGTCAAGTGCGCAACGGCGCTTTTCCCCTCGCGGGGGAGCCAGCGCGTTCGATGCCAAGAATTCAGGCCGAAAGCGACATTTTCATGATGGATGGACGTCGATGCCCGGCGAAGCCGAAAGCGATGGTGCCTGGGGGCGGATTCGAACCACCGACACGCGGATTTTCAATCCGCTGCTCTACCAACTGAGCTACCCAGGCGAGGCGTCCATTCGCGAGAGCGGCGTCTATAGGCGAGCCCTTTTCAGGTGTCCAGCCATCGATCGGCGACTTTATCCAGGACTCGCTTGTCCGGCGCGCAACGGTCGCCTACGGGACCGGCAGCACCCAGGGGGCCGGCTCGATGACGCGCGACAAACTGTTCATTCTCAAGCCGGGCTTTGCGGACCCGGCATTTCCGGGACAGGTGTTCTATTGCTGGCACTGCGTCCTGATGGAGGGGCTGATCGCGTCGTTCCCGGCGGCCTTGGGCTCCGTCGACGTGGAACGTATCGAATGGCCGCGTCCCCGGCAGGCGGTGATCGACCTTCTCGGTCCGGATCATCAGTCCCTGCCGGTCCTGGTCCTCGCAGATGACGCCCCCGCCGGCCTGGAAACCGGCCAGCATCAGGGCCGCCGCTTCGTGGCCGGCAAGGATGCAATTCTGAGAGCGCTCTCTGTGAGATGCGGGATTCCCGACCCCCACCCCTGATCGCCCGCGATTTCGCTCAATCGTCGTCCGGGTCGTCCGTCGGGACATCCCCGCCGCTGTCCGGCAGGACATATCCGCCGGTGAACCAGCGCTGCAGGTCCACATCGGCGCAGCGTTTGGAGCAGAACGGCCTGTAGGTCTCGTCCACCGGCCTGCGCCGGCAGATGGGACAGGTCGCCTTGGTTTCAGCCTTCATCGATTTCCATCCCGCCCGACAGGGCCTGATCGGCCTTCACCCGCGCCCGCGGGCCAAGCCGCGCCGCCAGCGCCTCCACCGCCGGGGCGACCGCGGGCGGGCAACGCAGGGTCAGCCAGGGCGCCGTCGTATTCTCCGCCAGCGCCAGCCTGAGCCGCCGCACGGCGTCGAGGGCCCGCGTCTCCAGGGTCGGCCGCCCGTCGGGGCCGTTCAGCCGCTCCTCGACCGGCGTGGTCCGCCACGGCAGCGACAGCATCAGCACGCCGAAGCGGTTGACCGGCCCGTAGGCGATCTCCGGATCGGTTCCGAACGCCTCCCGGGCCGCCGCCAGCATCGCCGCACCGTCGTGGCCGCTCCCGACGAGATCGATCGCGACCAGCCCGCCCCAACCCTTCAGCCGGATCATCCGGGCCGCCTGCATCAGCCCGTCCCGGTTCGCCCGCCCCTTGTCGCGCCGCCCCTCCCGGCCCGGCGTGGCGGCGTGATCGATGTCCACGGCGACCAGCGCCCGCGTCCGCTCCACGGCCAGACGCACGCCCAGGTGGCCGAACAGGCCGCCCGGCGCCAAGGCCTCCTCCTCCGCCTCGATCGCCGCCCGGATCGCCGCCGCCCCGGTCCGCGGCCCGACGCCCGGGACCAGCCTCGCCAGAATCTCGCTCACGGCCGGTGCGGGGCGCAGCAACCGCGGCTCGCCCTCCCCGGCCCCGATCAGTCGCAGGGTCGGCCCCTTAAGCTCGCGCGGTTCGGCCGAGACCTCGACCTCGACTTTCTGGCCCGCGGCAATCCGGTCGCTCTTGCGCAGAGGCAGAAAGCCGAACGGCTCCGCCGCGCCCAGATCGATGAAGGCGCCGCGCAGGCCGGCGTCGACCGTCGCCGCCCGGCCGACCGACCGCGCCCCGAGCCGGTGCTGAGGGACGTCGCTCTCTCGCTGAATCAGGAGGCTGTCGAAGCGGCCGTCCCGGACGATCACGCCCCGGGCCTCGCCGGGCGTCTCGTCCAGAAAGGCCTCGACCGCGCTCACTCCGCCCGCCAGCCGGCCCCGGCCAGCAGGTTGACCGTCTCGTGCAGCGGCAGGCCGACGATGGCGGGATAGCTGCCGACGATGCGGGTCACGAACGCCGCGGCCCGGCCCTGGATGCCGTAGCCTCCGGCCTTGCCCCGCCATTCGCCCGAGCCGACATAGGCGGCGATCTCGACCTCGGACAGCGCCTTGAACGAGACCCGCGCCTCGACCACGCGATGGCGTATCGCCCCGCCCGCCGCGACGGCCACGCCGGTGAAAACCCGATGATTGCGTCCGGACAGCAGTTTCAGGAAGCGGACCGCCTCGGCCTCGTCGGCCGCCTTCTCCAGCAGCCGGCGGCCCACCGCGACCACGGTGTCAGCGGCCAGCACCACGGCCTCAGGCGCCCGCGCAGCGACGACCTCCGCCTTGCCGCGCGCGAGGCGGGCGGCGAGCCGCGGCGGCGTCTCGTCCTTCAGGGGCGTCTCGTCGATGTCGGCGGGTTCGATGCGGTCCGGCGTGATGCCGACCAGCGCCAGCAACTCCACGCGGCGCGGGCTGGCCGACGCCAGCACCAGGTCAGGGCGAGTCACGCCCCGTCCTTACTTGAAGCGGTAGGTGATGCGGCCCTTGGTCAGGTCGTAGGGCGTCATCTCGACCAGGACCTTGTCGCCCGCCAGCACGCGGATGCGGTTCTTGCGCATCTTGCCCGCGGTGTGGGCGATGATCTCGTGGTCGTTCTCGAGCGTCACGCGAAACGTGGCGTTCGGCAGCAGTTCGCTGACGGTGCCGGGAAACTCGAGCAGTTCTTCCTTAGCCATGCGGCCTCTCGCGCCCAATGAATATGCGTCCGGGCGCGCGCCGGGCGGGAGCGCGCGTCGTCAAGGTGCGGCCTAATGCCTGAAAACGTCGGGATAGTCGAGATCAACCGCGCCGGTACAGCGCCGTCACAAGGGTGAACAGCCGCCGCGCCGTCTCGTGGTCGATGGCGATCTTGCCGTCCAGCCGCGCCTTCAGCAGGTCGGCGCCTTCGTTGTGCAGCCCGCGCCGGCCCATGTCGACCGCCTCGATCTGGCCCGGCGAGGTGCCGCGCAGCGCTTCGTAGTAGCTGTCGCAGACAGCGATATAGTCCTTCACCACCTTGTTCAGCGGGTTCAGGGACAGGCCGTGGGCCCTGGCGAAACCGGGGCCCGCGACGTCGAGCACGAGCCGCCCGTCCACCAGCGACAGCTTCAGCGTATAGGGCCCGCCGCTCGCGCCCACGGGCTCGAAGCTGTTCTTCTCGACCAGGTCGAAGATCGCAACTCGACGTTCATGCTCGATCTCGGCGGTGGCGGCCGGCAGGGTGGCCGGGTCCAGTTCGACTGACGACAGACGATGCTCGCTCACGCCGGCTCCGGCCCTTCGGCCAGGTGGGTGGGGGCGACCCGCGCGGGCCAGCGCTCGGACAGGTCGGTCAGCACCGCGTCGAGGCATTCGACGTCGATGCGCAGGTCGCCGCCGCCGGCGAACATCAGGATGACCCGGCCGCCCGGCGCCTCGCCCGGCTCGAAATCCATGGCCAGCAGCTCCAGCGCGTGCTCCGGCCCGCGCGGCAGGCGCCGGCTCTTGACCGACAGGACGTCGCCGAACTGCATCGCCGACATGACCCGCGTTCCGCCGCACTCCCAGCAGAAACGGCTCAGCGCCAGGGTCACCCGGCGCGCCTGCGGCTCCCAGACGATGTCGACCGGCCGCATGATGGCGTCCTGCAGCGCCGCCGAGATGATGTGCAGGTCGTCGGCGTCCTCGGCCAGCAGTCGCAGGGGTTCCGCGGCGGTTCCCGCCGGGGCGGTGCTGGTGTCGGCGGTGGACGCCTTAGTGGTCATGGTCCTCGCCCTTGATCCGGCGGATTTGCGCGCCGCAGGCTCCGAGCTTCTCCTCCAGCCGCTCGAACCCGCGATCAAGATGATACACGCGTCCGACCGTGGTTTCGCCCTCGGCGACCAGACCGGCGATCACCAGGCTGACCGAGGCCCGCAGGTCGGTGGCCATGACCTGGGCGCCGTGCAGGACCTCGACGCCCTTCACCACCGCCTCGCCGGCGTGGACATGGATGTCGGCCCCCAGCCGCCCCAGTTCCGGCGCGTGCATGAAGCGGTTCTCGAAGATGTTCTCGTGGATGACGCTCTCGCCGTCGGCGGTGGTCATCAGGGCCATGAACTGGGCCTGCAGGTCGGTGGCGAAGCCCGGATAGACTTCGGTTGCCACATTGACCGCCTTCAGCCGCCGCGCCGGGTCGCGCTTCACGATCACCCCGTCGTCGGTCGGCGTCACCTCGACCCCGGCCTCGACCATCTTGTCCGTCAGGGCCTGGATCAGGTCCGCGCGGCCCCGCGTCAGCCGCACCTCGCCCCCGGCCATGGCCGCGGCCACGGCGTAGGAGCCCATCTCGATCCGGTCGGGAATCACCGACCAGGTCGCCCCGCCCAGCGAGCCGACGCCGGTGATGACCAGCTCGTCCGTGTCGATCCCCTCGACCTTGGCGCCCATGGCCACGAGACAGCGGGCCAGGTCGCCGATCTCCGGCTCGCGCGCGGCCTTTTTCAGCACCGTCGTCCCGTCCGCCAATACGGCGGCCAGCAGGGCGTGCTCGGTCGCGCCGACCGAGACGAACGGGAACTCGATCTCGGCCCCCTTCAGCCCCTTCGGCGCGCGGGCGATGACATAGCCCTCGTCCAGCTCGATCTCGACGCCCATGGCGGTCAAGGCCTGCAGATGCAGGTCGACCGGCCGCGCCCCGATGGTGCAACCGCCCGGCAGCGACACCCTGGCCTCGCCGGTCCGGGCCAGCAGCGGCCCCAGCACGTTGAACGACGCCCGCATCTGGCGGACCAGGTCGTAGGGCGCGAAGGTCGATGTGATCCGCGCGGCATGGAACAGGGTCTCCTGCTCGCCGCCCCCGACCTCGGTGTGGCCGTTCTCCGCGACCTCGACGCCCAGTTCGCGCAGCAGCCGGCCGAGGAACTTCGTGTCGGCAAGGCGCGGCATGTTGGTCAGGCGTAGCGGCTGATCGGTCAGGATCGACGCGGCCATCAGCTTGAGGGCGGAATTCTTGGCGCCGCTGACCGGAATGGTTCCGTTCAGCCGGGCGCCGCCTTGGATGGCGATGCTGTCCATGTCGTCTCTACAGGCCAGCGCGGGGGCGCCGGGGGCCGGCTATCTAGCCCGGACGGCAGGGGTTGTGAAAGGCCGTCCGGCTGGCGCGGCCGATGACATTCAGTTGCTCGGCCTGGCGGGCTTCACGGCGCGCGCCGCCGCCTTGCGCCGCTTCAGATTGGCCCGGAGCGCCGTCGCCAGTCGTTGCGCGCGCGCCGTGGCGGGCGTCGTCGGCGGGGCCAGCGGGTCCGGCAGGCTGGGCGGCAAGTCCGGAAGGGGGGCCGGGATTTTCGACTCATCCATGGAGCGATGAGACCCGTGGACGAAGTTTTCCGCAAGCCGGGGAAATCGGGGCTTCCCCCTTTGTCCCCGGTTGGCTATAGGGCCGCTTCCTCAGTGACGGCCGCCGTAGCTCAGTGGTAGAGCGCATCCTTGGTAAGGCTGAGGTCGTGGGTTCGATTCCCCCCGGCGGCACCACTCAAGCAAAAGGCCCGATCCGCGGATCGGGCCTTTTGTCTGTGAGCGACCGAGCGGGCCGACCGTCCCCAGAATCACCCGGCCGGGGGCTGGGCCGGGGCCGGAGCCGCGGGCGCGGTCATCTCATCGCAGCAGTCATCCTTGCAGCAGCACCCGACGGCGCTTTTCGCGAAGGCCGCACCCGCGGCCAGCACGACCGTGGCGGCGACGGCGACGGCGATTTTCGTCCTGAGGGTCATGATCTCGGCTCCGGTCCAGCGACGCCGATGTCTACCACCAAAGTCGCAGCGGCGTAATCCGTCAGTCCTCGGCCGCCTGCAGCGGGCGGGTGGCCGGCCACCGATTCGGCGGCCCGTCCGGATGGGCCGGACGGCGCCCGAACTCCAGCGCGGCTCCGGCCTCGCGTCCGGAGAGGGCGTAGCCGCCGTCGGTGAAATATGGGTCGTGGCCGTAGGCGTAGTCCCCGTAGCCGTAGCCGTAGCCGTAGCCGTAGGGATAGCCGTTCTCGACCTGGCGGACGCTGATATCCAGCCGCCCGCTTTCCCCGATGGGCAGGGACATGGCCACGGCGTAGTCGCGATAGCCGCCGGTGCCGAAGCCGACGCTGACCTCGCCATGCGGCTTGCGGTCGTCGCGCCAGACGGGCGAGTCGCCATAGGGGGCGGACGGCGCCGGCGCGCGGGCCGCCAGCCACTGCGCGATCTGCTGGTCGGTGTTCAGGTTGTGCGATTCCGCCGACTGCGCGTCTCCGACCGAGGGCGCGACGGGCCCGGCGGTCGCGTCCAGGGCCACGGAGGTGGCCGGGGCGGTCGCCACCACGCTGTCCTGCTCGTCCCCGGGCTCGCCCTGCGGCGCGCCGGCAAGGACCCCGGTCATCAGCAGCGCGGTGATCAGCATGGGTTCGACTCCTGCGGAAAGCCTACCCTAGCCGCAAATGCGGCCAAGGTCAGGCCGAACCGTCGCCGCGCTTCAGCGGATCCGGCAGGGGCTCGCCCTCGGGGACGAAGGCGAGCGCCACGGAGTTGATGCAGTAGCGCAGTCCGGATGGCGGCGGACCGTCGGGAAACACATGGCCCTGATGGCTGTCGCAGCGGGCGCACCGCGTCTCGGTCCGCGTCATGCCGTGCGACCGGTCCGTCACCGCCTTCACGTGGGTCGGGTCGACCGGTGCGGTAAAGCTCGGCCAGCCGGTGCCGCTCTCGAACTTGGTCCCGGTCCGGAACAGCGGCAGGCCGCATTCGCGGCAGCAGAAGACGCCCGCGCGCTTCTCGCCCAGCAATGTCCCGCAGAACGGCGCCTCGGTCCCGTGGGCCAGCAGGACGCGCTTCTCCTCCGGCGACAGATCGGCCTCCAGTCTGGCGCGCTCGGCCTCGTCGGGCGGAGTCAGGTCGAAGCCCGAGGGCGAGCGCAGCGTCGGGGCGATGTCGGTGTCGGTCATGCAGGGCAAATAAGAAGGGCCGGGCAAGGGTTCCACCCCTGCCCGGCCCGAAGTCCGTGCACCGCGCTCAAGTAGCGAAGCGCGGTAGCGCTACTGGAACAGCGTCCCCACCCAGGTGCGCACGGCGGCCTCGTCGGCCGGGTTGCCCGCATAGGCCAGGCCCTGCGCCGGCGTGAAGGGCTGGTTGTTGCCGCGCTGACGCGAGATCCACGCCTTGTGGCCATAGCTCAGGTCCGCATAGCTCGACGGCAGGCGCAGCAGGGTCTGCTCGACGAAGATCGAGTCGGTCGCCGTGGTCGAGCCGGCGATGCGCACGTTCGGGAGCTTGGACACCAGGTCCAGGGTGTCGAGGCAGCCGCCCGAGCAACCCGCGTCGACGAGGACGACCACCGGCCCCTGGACGGGGTTGGCGGCGCCCGTGTCGGCCACCACGGCGCGGCCGGGCAGGGTGAAGGTCGGCTGGCCCGCCGCGATGGCGGCGTCGAAGGCGGCGACGATCTCGCGGGTCTGCTCGATCACCGGCGTGGCCTCCTGGACGAAGCGCGGATCCGCTTCCATCCGGCCGAGGGTGTCGGCGTACCACTGACGATTCCCCGGCGTGGCGCGATAGGTGATGTCGCCGGCGGCCGGCTGGCGGCTGACGGTGAACTCGGGCGTCCAGATCCGGTTGGCCATGCCGTAGCCGCGCGCGGTCGAGGTGTAGATCGAGGAACCCGAGGCGCCGCGCAGGTCCAGGACGAAGCCCTGGGGCCCACGCAGGGTCGCGGCCTGGCCCTCGAGGGCGCTGTTGAAAGCGTCCCAGCCGGCGCTGTCGGCGAACGAGTGGACATTGACCCACGGGCGGCCGTTGACGGTCTCGATCGACAGCGGGGTCGGGCCGGGGGTGTAGAGGGTGGCGCGGTAGGCCGCCTCGAGGTCGGCGGGGACCACCGGCACGGGCTTCAGCTCATAATCCCGCTCGCGGCGGTTCCCCACCTTGAACTTGCAGGTCGAGGGCGTGCCGCCGGCGTACGGGTTGTTGCGGTTCCACAGCAGGTAGGGCGCGCTGGAGACCCGGCCGGCTTCGGTGTTCAGGTCGGCTTCCCACAGGTCCAGCTTGGCGCGCGAATACTCCTCGATCGGGGTGAGGTTGCATTCGGTGACCACGGCGCCGAGGGGCGGCAGGCCGCGCACGCCCCGCTGGACATAGGTCACCACATACTGGCCGTTGCGCCAGCCGGTGGCGAGGCCGGGCCAGCTGGTGGCCGTGAACCGGTCGGCGGACGTCTCATAGCTGGGGCGGATGACGATGTTCGAATCGCGGAAGCCGGCGGCGTAGTAGCGCAGCAGATAGGCGTGGCTGGAGCCGCTGGTGGACTGACCGGCCTTGGACAGGGCCTGCTGCAGGCCGGCGTCGACCCAGGCGCGGAAGGTGTCGCTGGCCTGCCCGGGCACCACCGGAGCCGGATGGTTGGCGGCCAGTTCGTCATGGGCGGCCTGCAGGTCCTGGCGCGCCAGCGCCCGGAAGTCCTGCGCGACAACGGAGCCGGCGCCGAGCGCCAGGGTCAGGGCCGCGATCGCGGCGACGGGAAGAATACGGGACATCAAGTCTGGCTCCGGGCCGTGGAACAGGGAACGGGCAGCGTTAAAGCCCATACGGGCAGGCCTTGCCAAGCCCGCACCCCATCCGGATGAACGCCCCCGTTGGTTTACTCGCCCGGGATCGCGGCCTAATCGGGGCGGCGCCCTCATCGGCGATCACGTTCGCTTCAGAGTCCTGACACGCATGTTCTCAAAGATCCTGATCGCCAACCGCGGCGAGATCGCCGTCCGCATCGTCAAGACCTGCCGCCGCATGGGCATCGCCACGGTGCAGGTCTATTCCGAGGCCGACGCCGGCTCCCTGGCCGTCGAGATGGCCGACGAGGCGGTGTTGATCGGCCCCGCCCCGGCCAACCAGTCCTATCTGCTGGCCGACCGGATCGTGGAGGCCGTGCGGCAAACGGGCGCAGAGGCCGTCCACCCCGGCTTCGGCTTCCTCAGCGAGAACGCCGGCTTCGCCCGCCGCCTGCGCGACGAGGGCATCGTCTTCATCGGTCCCCACCCCGAGGCCATCGAGGCCATGGGCGACAAGATCAGCTCCAAGAAGCTGGCCGCCGAGGCCGGCGTCTCCACCGTCCCTGGCCACATGGGCCTGATCGAAACCACGGAAGAGGCCGTCCGCATCGCCAATGAGATCGGCTATCCGATCATGATCAAGGCCTCGGCCGGCGGCGGCGGCAAGGGCATCCGCGTCGCCCATTCCGACGCCGACATGGCCGAGGGCTTCGCCGCCGTGAAGGCCGAGGCGCTGGGCGCCTTCGGCGACGACCGCGTCTTCCTCGAGAAATTCATCATCGACCCGCGCCACATCGAAATCCAGGTGCTCGGCGACAAGCACGGCAATGTGGTCCACCTGTTCGAGCGCGAATGCTCGATCCAGCGGCGGAACCAGAAGGTCATCGAGGAAGCGCCCTCCCCGCTGCTCGACGAGGCCACCCGCGCCGCCATGGGCGCCCAGGCCGTCGCCCTCGCCAAGGCCGTGAACTACGACAGCGCCGGCACCGTCGAGTTCGTCGCCGGGCAGGACAGGTCGTTCTTTTTCCTTGAGATGAACACCCGGCTGCAGGTCGAGCATCCGGTGACGGAGCTGATCACCGGCGTCGACCTGGTCGAGCAGATGATCCGGTCGGCGTGGGGCGACAAGCTGGCCTTCCAGCAGAAGGACCTGGCCATCAACGGCTGGGCCATCGAGAGCCGGATCTATGCGGAGGATCCCTACCGCGGCTTCCTGCCCAGCATCGGCCGGCTCGTCCGGTACGAGACGGCGGAGGAAGGCCCCCACCCCGACGGCTATACCGTGCGCAACGACTCCGGCGTCCGCGAGGGCGACGAGATCAGCATGTTCTACGACCCGATGATCGCCAAGCTGTGCGCCTGGGGCCCGACCCGCGACGCCGCCATCGACGGCATGGCCCGCGCCCTCGAGGACACCCACCTGCAGGGCGTCGGCCACAACGTGCCCTTCCTCGCCGCCGTCATGGACCAGCCGCGCTTCCGCTCGGGCCAGATCTCGACCAGCTACATCAAGGACGAGTTCCCCGACGGCTTCCACGGCCTCGCCCCCGACCGCCGCCAGACCGACATCCTGATCGCCGCCGCCGCCGCCATGAACGAGGTCCTCACCGAGCTCTCGGGCGACCCCTCGCACCGCACCGACTGGATCGTCCTGATCGGCGCCCTCAGCGGCCACGGCGAGGCCCACGGCGTCACCCTCGGCTACGACGACGACGAGGCCCTGACCCTCGAGCTGGCCGGCGAGGACCGCGCCCTCCAGCTCTCCGACATCGACTGGCGCCCCGGCCAGGCCCAGTTCCGCGCCACGCTCGACGGCGAGCCCTTCACCGCCGAGGTCGCCCGCGTCGCCGACGGCTTCGTCATCCGCCACCGCGCCGCCCGCGCCCGCGTCCGCGTCCTGGCCCCGGCCGTCGCCGCCCTCTACGCCCGCCTGCCGGAAAAGGTCGCCGCCGACACGAGCAAGCTGATCCAGTCCCCCATGCCCGGCCTCGTTGTCGCCATCCCGGTCGCCGTCGGCCAGGAGGTCAAGACCGGCGAGACCGTCGCCATCATCGAGGCCATGAAGATGCAGAACATCCTCAAGGCCGAGCGCGACGGGGTGGTCAAGGCGGTGTCCGCCAAAGCCGGCGACCCGGTGGCGGCGGACGACGTGCTGGTGGAGTTCGCCTAGGTCTGATTAGCTTCCCGCTTCCGGGGGAAGCGCGATGAGTCTGAAAGACACGCTGTTCAGCTTTAAAGGCCGGCTGCGCCGCCGAGACTGGTGGTTGGCCGCGATCGGTGTCGGCGTGACCCAGAGTCTGGTCGCCGCCATGCTGACGCAGATCGTCCTCGGACCAGCGGCCTACACCATGAGCGACGCCTTCGCCGGTGAGCCGCCGGTTCTGGACCCGCGTCAGACGATGATCTCGGTCGCGGTCGCCTTGCTCTTTATCTGGCCGAGCCTCGCGCTGGCGACGAAGCGGACGCACGATCGAGACCGAAGCGCCCGCCTGACCGTCGGCGTTCTCATCGCAGTCTGGATTCTGAGTTTCGCGCCCGGCTCAATCTACGACCTGATGGTCAGCGGCCGATGGGTCGAGACGCCGCTCGACATCGCTCTGGCCGTTCTCGGCGCCGGCGTGACCCTCGCCAAGCTCTGGCTCTTTATCGTCCTCGGCGTCATTGACGGCACAAAGGGCCCCAACCGGTTCGGTCCTTCGCCGAAGGGCGCCGGCGTCGAGCCGACCGAGCGGACGGCGCTCCGCCCCTAACCCGCCCCCGCCTCCACCGCCGGAGCCTTCGCATAGGCCGCCGACAGCCGGCGGTAGTACCCCGAGTTCCACGCCAGCACCGTCGCGATCAGCCCCAGCACGCCCGCCACGGTGAACACCAGGGCGATGCCCCGCTCGGGCCCGCGCCCGTACCAGTCGCCGATCAGGTCCGCGCCCCACCCGTCGGTCATCAACGGGATGAAGACGAACTGGGCCAGGGGCGCGATCAGGAAGGCCGTCAGGGGCGAGGCCGCCTGCTCAACCGACTGGGCGAAGCCGAACACCCGGCCCTGCCGCCCGAACGGGACCACCTTCTGCAGCGTGGTGTGCTCGGCCGCCTCGGCATAGGGCCCCAGCAGCATCCAGATGAAACAGCCCACACCCAGCAGCACGATCGACGACTGGATGGTGAACAGCGCCGCCGTCGCCCAGCAACCCAGGTTGACCAGCACCAGCGTCCGCAGCGGATTCCGCCCCAGCCCCGTCTTCGCGATGATGATCCCGCTGAGGATGAAGGCCGTCGACACCACGGCCCACATCAGCCCCCAGGCCTGCACCGGCATCAGCGACAGGCCATAGGCGTCCATCAGCGCCATGAAGACGCCGCCGAGGAAGTTGTTGAAGGCGCCGAACAGGATCAGGGCGAACAGGCCCGGCACGGCCCCCACGACCTTCATCGTGCCCTTCAGGTCCACCCGCTTGCGCTCGCCCGACGCCGCGCGCGCCGCCTTGGGGTCGGGCTCGTCCACCCGCACGAACCGCAGGTGCGCGAAGACCACTACGGTCAGAACCAGGGCGAACACCAGCGTCCACACCATGCCGCCCCGGGCGACCAGCAGGCCGCTGATCACCGAGGTGGTCAGAAAGCCGATCCCGGTCACCATCCCGACCAGCCCGTTGGCCCGGTCGCGCCGGTCCGCCGGGACCAGCGCCGTGACCAGCGTCGGCAGGGCGATCGAGCGGATATTGCCGGCGATGACGCCCAGCATGGCCACGCCGATGAACAGCCACAGCCACACGCCCGCCACCTCGGCGAGGCTGCCCTCCGGCGCCGCCTGATGCACGGCGAAGGCGGCGCCGTACAGCGCCAGCGACGCCAGGCTCGAGCCGAGCATCACCCTCTTCTTGCGATGATGGTCGACCAGGCTGCCGAACCAGATCGCGAAGCCCGCGGTCAGCACCAGATAGACCCCGGCGATCATCCCGGTGGCGAACACCGACCGCGTCTCCAGAAACGTCCAGAAGGTCACGGCGAACCACACCGTGAAATTGGTGATGTTGGCGACGAGGTTGTTGACCAGCAGGTGGCGGAAGGCGGGAGGCATGAGCCGGCTCGCGAGACGGGGAAAGGCGCGGTTATGGCAGGCGGGACGACGGGGGGGCTAGAGGGGCGGTCAGCGCAGCGGCCCGGGCCCCCGCGGCGGCGGACGTTGGGCTTGGTGGTATTTGAGCCGGGGGGATGGGGTCACAGCCGCGCCGAAGACGGCCGCCTGACATGGGCGTCGCAAATGCATGGCAGGCGAAGCGCGGCGCGGCGTGTCAGGGAACCCGGTTCCGCTCGGCCAGAATCCGCTCGCCGAACGGCTTGGATATCAACGCCTTTTCGACCCGCCACAAGGCTTCAAACACGTCGGCGTCCGCTTCGTCGAGAAGGCGCCGAAATGCCGGAACGAAGGCCTCCCTGGCTTCGAGGAGCCTGACGGCCTGCTGTCGCCCGTCTTCCGTCAGCGACACGATCGTGCGGCGCCTGTCGCCGGGGTCGGTCTCCGTCGACACCAGGCCGAGCGCCCTCAACGCCTTTACGTATTTGTTGATCAGCGGGTGAGACTGCGTGGTGGTCGTCGCGATGCTCATGACCGACTGCGGGCCGCGCTCGTAAAGAAGGTGCACCACGGAGACCATATTGGGCGGCACGATCAGCCCGAAGTCTTCGAAGACCTCATCACAGGCCTCCACGAACCGGTTGCTCAGCCGGCGCAGGATATGCGGCAGCCAGATGATTCCCTGGGAGTGGATGAAGTCGTCCATGCGCCATCGTAGCGGCCATCCACCCCGCTTGCACCCACTTATGATCCGCGTTACGTAACTCGTTACCTTGTTTCACTGGAGGACGTTCCGTGCGGATCTTCGCCATGATTCACCGGGCGGTGCGTGCAAGTCTCGCCGTCGCGCTGTTCTCGTTCGCCTGCCCGGCCCCGACGGCCGCCATGGTCGGCGATCCGGGACTGGAGGCCGCCGCCCGGATCATCGATGCCGAAGCGGCCCGGCATCCGAATGGAAGCATGACCGTCGCCATCGTCGTGCGAGGGGATCTGGCATGGGTGCGGAGCTACGGCTTTGCGGATGCGCAGGGTCAGGTCCCCGCCACGCCCGACACCGTCTACCGGATCGGATCGATCACGAAGCAGGTCACCGGTTTCGCCTTGCTGCGGCTGGTCGCGGACGGAGGCGCAAGGCTTGACGACCCGGTCGTGCGGCTTGTCCCCGAACTCCGTGCGGCGCTCGGCGACCCTGCGGCCCCGGTGGACCTGCTGGCGCTGGCCACCCATCGGGCGGGACTGGCGCGCGAGCCCGACGACCCGGACCACGTCTACTCGACGGGCCAGATCGATCAATGGCGCGCCCTGGCCAGCGAGGCGCTTCAGCACACCCGGGCGCCGTTCGCGCCAAACGACCGGGGACGCTACTCCAACATCGGCTACGCCGCCCTCGGACTGGCGATCGAACGCGCGTCCGGGTCGCCCTATGTGGATTTCGTCCACGACCGGATCACGGCGCCCCTCGGGATGTCCTCCACGACCTTCCACCTGGACGACGACGGGCTGGCGCGGTTGGCGGTCGGATATCGATCCAGCGCCGGGACGGACACGGCGGAGGCGGCGTCCGAGGTGGCCGGAGGGCGCGGCTACCGGGTTCCGAACGGGGGGCTGTTCTCCACCGCCGCCGACCTGGCGCGGTTCATGGCTTTTGAGATGGGCAAGGCCCCCCGGTCGCCGATCCACCCCGCGCTCGTGGCGGACAATTTCAACCGGCGCTACCCCGCGGTCGACGGCGGCCTGTTCGGCGTCGGCTTCGCGGAAGTCACCTACGGCCAGCGCCGGCTTGTTGGTCACAGCGGCCTGACCACCGGCTATGCCTCATCGGCCTATTTCGACCCCGACGAACAGATTGGCGTGATCTGCCTCGGCAGCGCGGAAGACATGTGCCAGTCCAGATTCATCGACGTCTATGCCGCGCTTTCTCCCGCCTGGCTTCCGGTCGCCGAGGCCAGACGAGCAGAACAGGCCGCCATCGCCCTGCGCGTGCGCGAACAGCAACCCTATGAACAGGGCGAGGCGGTCCTTCGCCAATTCATCGCCCGTCTGGCCGACGGCCGTCCGGACTATGACAGGCTCGGCCCCGTGCTCGGCGACGCCGTTCGCGACAACCTCGCCCTGCTTCAGGGCCAGTTCTCCGCCCTGGGCCCGGTTCACTCGATCGAGTTCGCGGGCGTCGAATCCGGCGGCGCGGACGTTTACCGGGTGCGGTTCGCCGATAGCGCCATGGAATGGAGGATCACGCTGACCGGGGAAGGCGTTCTCGAGACGGCCACCATGCGGCCGGCGCCCTGACCGGCACGCGACGCCGGTCCACAGGGTCCGGGGCCGTCAGCTTCGCCCATCAGCGCGTCGAAGGCCCCGCGTGGTGGTTGCGGCCTGCCCTTTGGTTGAGCGCCACGACCCGCATCCCCAGCCGCCCTCTTGACTCATTTCGACGTTTAGCTAAACGTCTTTGCATGAGCCACGTCTTCAAGGCCCTTTCCGATCCCACCCGCCGCCGCGTGCTGCAGCTGCTCCGCCAGGGGCCGATGAGCGCGGGGGAGATCAGCGACCGGTTCGAGGTCTCCAGACCGACCATGTCGGCCCATTTCGCGGTGCTGAAGGAAGCCGACCTCGTGCATGCGGAGAAGGCCGGCAAGTCCGTGATCTATCACCTGAAGCTGTCGGTGCTTGAGGAAGCGCTGCTGGGCTTCGTCCATTCATTCGGCGGCGGCGCCGAGGCGCCCGCCCCCGCCCCCCCGGAGGAGACGACACAATGAGCCAGATGAAGACGGAAATCCTGCCCAGCCTCGCCGTCGCCGGCGGGCTGATCGCCCTGGCGCTGGGCGCCACCGCGGCCCGCCAGCAGGGCTATATCGACGGCGATACAGTCACGCGGCTGGTCATGGGGGCGACCGGGTTGATGGTCGCCTGGGCCGGCAACCGGGCCCCCAAGGCCTTCGTCCCCGATCCGCGCGGGCGGCAGGTCACGCGGGTGGCCGGCTGGTCCCTGGCGCTGAGCGGGCTGGTCTACGCCGGGCTGTGGGCCTTCGCCCCCTTCCCGGTGGCGCTGTGGGGCGGCTGCGGCGCGATCGTGGCCGGAATGGCGGTCACGCTGGCCTACTGTCTGTCGCTGCGGAAGCGGTCGAAGACCGGCTGAGACCCCGGCAATCAGCGCACGCCGCCCTTCCTTACGCCAGCGCCGCCCGCGCCCGGATGATCACGTCCACCCAGTCGTGGAACGCCTGCGCCAGCTTCTCCACCAGCTCCCTGAGCGGCCCGTCCTTCAGCCCCCCGTCCGCGTCGAAGTTGTCGTCCGTGACATGCGCCAGATAGGCCTCGGGGTGCTGCATCACCGGCATGTCGAGGAAGACGCAGGCCTGGCGCAGCTGGTGGTTGGCCCCAAAGCCGCCGATAGCGCCGGGCGAGACGCTGACGATGGCGGCGGGCTTCTTGTGGAAGACGCTCTGGCCGTAGGGGCGCGAGCCGACGTCGATGGCGTTCTTGAGCACGCCGGGGACGCCGCGATTGTACTCCGGCGTGACGAACAGCACCCCGTCGGCGGCGGCGATCTGCTCGCGGAAGCGGGTCCAGGCGGCGGGCGGGTCGGCCTCCAGATCCTGGTTGAACAGCGGCAGGTCGCCGATCTCGACGATGGAG
Source organism: Brevundimonas sp. (assembly GCF_035626975.1). Classification (GTDB taxonomy): domain Bacteria; phylum Pseudomonadota; class Alphaproteobacteria; order Caulobacterales; family Caulobacteraceae; genus Brevundimonas. The sequence continues at coordinate 9,280 of NZ_DASPMQ010000049.1, read as the reverse complement.
CAGTCGAGGCCGTCGTCGCGGATGGCGCAGATCGAGCGGGCCACCTTGCGGTTCCGGCTCTCCCTGCGCAGGCTGCCGGCGACGATGGCGATGCGGTGGCGGGTCATGGGGCGGAAACCCGCCAGACGGACCAAGGTTCGCGGACGCGGTCACAACTGCCGGATCCTCGGCCCCCGCTCCCCCTCCGGCGCGTCGATCAGCAGGTCGGTGATGGCCCACACCAGCGCGTCCGCCCGGTCCAGGCTCCCCGCCGCCTCCATCTCGCCGCCGAAGGCCATCAGCTCCTCCTCCAGCGCGTCGAACGCCCCCGCGTGGTGGATGCGGCCCTGTTCGTAGAGGGCGGCGACGGGTTCGGCGCGGACGTATTTGCCGCGCGTGGCGTGGACCTCGCGGATCTTCAGCGTGTTTCCGGCGGTCTTGAGCACCGCCCTGACCATGTCGCCGCCCTGGTTGACCTCGGCGACGAGGGCGGAGGCCCCGAACTCCGCCGCGAGCGCGACGGCGCGGCGCGCCCAGGCGTCGGGGCCGAGGCCGGCGATCGAGCGGTCGGCGAGGACGACGGCGCAGCGCACGCCGTCGGGGCGGCGGTAGCTGGCGCCGGCGATCAGGCCGCAGGCGGCGCCGCCGGCGGTGGCGGTGGGGTCGATGGCGACCACTGTCCGCTCATAGAAAAGGGAGGTCGGGCGCGCGTCTCCTTCCCCCTTCGAGGGAGAAGGAAGCGAGCCGTCGGCTACCGGCGTCGCCCGCGCCCGCTGCATCATCTGCGCCGTGAACAGCGCCCCGTCCAGTTCGACGATCTTCCCTTCCAACTCCTGCGCCGCCCGCCGCGTGCCGCCGTAGAGGGCGTGGAGGCCGTCGAGGAAGCCGGCGGACAGGTGGGCGGTGTTGTCGGCGGTGGGGGCGTGGCTGTGGGCGCAGGTCGCCTCGTCGCGGAGGCGGACGAGGGCGCGGGTGGGGCGGGGGGTGGTGGTGACGACGAGGCGGGGCGCCGCCGCGTCCGGCCCCGGCAGGCGCAATCCCATCCTGAGAAGCGCCAGCGTCTCCGCCGCGCCCCTCGGCCCGGAGCCGCGCCAGGCGCAGAACTCGTCGGCCCAGGCGGCGCTGAACTGGGGGCCGCGCAGGCTGTCGGGGTCCTCGGCCGAGAAGGCGTAGGCGAGGCAGCCGTTGGCGAAGACCAGGCGACGGCGCGAGGCCTGGAATTTGGGGCGGGTGGCGCGGGTCCAGCGCGGCAGGGAGCGGATGCCGCTGACGCCCTCGATCATCACCTCGCGCACGTCGTGCAGGGTCGGGCCGATCAGGGCCAGGCGGCCGCCGGGGCCGAGCGCCCCGGCCTGGTCGGCCAGCCAGCTGGCGCCCGCGAGGGTCTTGCCGGCGCCGCGGCCGCCGAGGAACAGCCAGGTGGACCAGTCGCCGGCGGGCGGGCGCTGGGAGGTGCGGAGCTTGAGCGGCGGGCCGTCGGGGGCGTCTTCGTCTTCCGTCTCGCTCCCCGCCCCTCCGCTCCGGGCTGAACGCCCGATCAGGACCCGACGGACCATCTCCACCATACGCAACCGCCGCGTGACCTCCAGAAAGTCGTCGACCCGCGCCCGGTCGTCGGCCTGGGCCAGCAGCGTCGCCACGGACCGCTCGGGATGCCTGGTGTCGAGGACGAAACCCTCCCGCCCGCAGGCCAGCAGCACCCGCCCGTCTTCCCGCACCTCCACGATCAGCGGCGGCGGCCCCTTGCGCAGGGTTGGCGCACCCACGTCGCGTTTCCGCTTCCCCGCCGCTTTCGCCTGCCTGTAGATCGCGCTGGGCGAGACCCTGTATTCCGCCGCCAGCGCCTTGATCGGTTCTCCCGCAACATATCGGTCCAGCAGCGCCCGCCACCGCGCCGGGCTCATTCCCGACGGGCTTTGCTTGTAGGGCTTGTCATCCGGCCACTCCGCCTTCGCCGCGGTGTCCGCCCTGTGATCCGTCCTGTGCGCGTTCCTTCTCATCCCCCCATTGTCAGGCGCCCGCTTCCTGTGGCGGGTTCAGGACGCTGGGCGAAGGGTCGGGACGAGGAAAATCAGGGGCTTGGCCGGAATTATTGTGATGGCTGGCGGCGGATTGTCAGCACGGCGCCGGGCCCCGGCGGCCGGTATTCAACCGCCCGGCCGCCCGCTAGGGTTCCAGACCGGCGCCCTGGCCGATAAAGGGCGTGGTTGATGAGGGCGTCGATGATCCGGGACTGGCCGAGCGAACTAGCCCAAGCCCGGGCCGCCCGGGCCGCGGGCGATCCCGCCGGCGCGGCGCGGCGGCTGTCGCCGGCCATGGCCGACCCGGCGGCGCCGGACGAGGCGCTCAGGCTGCTGGCGGCGTCCCTGCGCGCCGGGGACCGGACCGGCGACGCCATCGCGGTTCTGGAGGCGCTGGTGCGGCGCCAGCCGGCCAGCACGGTCGCCGAACACAATCTGGCGGCGGCGCTGGGCGACTGCAGCCGCGCGCGGGAGAGCGAGCAGGCCGCCCGGCGGGCGTTGGCCAAGGGCGGCCGGGCGCCCGAGACCTGGCTCGTCCTCGGGCGGGCGCTGACGGCCCAGGGCCGGCTGGACGAGGCCGGGGAGGCCTTCCGCTCGGCCCTGCGGCTGCGCGAGGACTTCCTGCCGGCGTTCCGCGACCTGGCCCAGCTGGTCTGGATGCGGGACGGCGATCTCGAGGCTCTGACCGCGACGCTGGCGCCGCTCGCGGCCCTGGCGCGCGGCCGGGAGGACGCCGCCCTGCTGCTGTCGTCGATCCTGCGCGACACGGCCGGCGACCGGGCGGCGCTGGACAGCCTCGGGCCGTGGCTGGAGCGCGGGTCGGTCGAGGTGGCGCTGGCGGCGGCGGCGGCGGCGTCGGGGCTGGACCCCGCCCTGGCCCTAGGGCACGCCCGGCGGGCCCTGACCCTCGCTCCCTCGGACCCGCGCGCCGGGCTGGGCGTCGCGGCGGCCGAGATCGCCTGCGGCGAGCCCACGGCGGCGGGCGCCCGGCTGGAGCGGCACCTGGCGCGCGATCCCGGGGACCAGTACGCGCGGGCGCTGCTGCTGACGGCATGGCGGGTGGCCGGCGACGCGCGGGCCCTGACCCCGGCGGACTATGAGCGACTGGTCCAGGTCTACCGGCTGGAGAGCGGGGACGCGGCGGACCGCGCGGCGTGGCTGGCGCGCACGGCGGCGGCGCTGCGCCGCCTGCATCCGTTCCGCTCGCACCCCTTCCAGCAGTCGGTCCGGCACGGCGCCCAGTCGATGATCGATCCCCGCGCGGCCGGCGATCCGGACATCGACCGGCTGTTCGAGGCGCTGCGGGCTCCCATCGACGCCTATGTCGCCGGGGCGGACGGCTGGCGGATGTCCGGGGCCTGGTCGGTGAAGCTCGCGGCCGGCGGACGCCACACCGACCACGTCCACCCCCGCGCCTGGATATCCTCGGCCGTCTATATCGAGACGCCGCCCGAGGTGGATGCCGGCGGCCATGCCGGCTGGCTCCGCTTCGGCGCGGCGCGGATCGGCGCCGCCTTCGGCCTGCCGGCCGAGCATTGGGTGCGGCCCGAACCGGGGACGCTGGTGCTGTTTCCGTCATATCTCTGGCACGGCACCGAGCCGTTCGACGGGCCGGGCGAACGCCTGACCGTGGCCTTCGACCTCCAGCCCGGGCGTGGCGCATGATCCCTGACCATCCGGACTTCGGCATCGACCCGTCGCTCGACGGCGGGCGGCTGGCCCCGATCTTCAGCCGCTTCGGCCGCCTGCACCTGCCGGGCTTCCTGCGCGAGCCGGGGGCGAAGGCTCTCGTCGCCGCCCTGTCCGGGGCGGACGGCTGGACCATGTCGACCATGGGCGGAGGGTCGACGGTCGACATCCCGGTGGAGGCCTTCACCGCGGCGGACGAGGCGGCGCGGACGGCCCTGATCGCCTCGGCGCACGGCGAGGCCAGGTCGGGCTTCCACTATCTGTTCCACAGCCTGCGGATCAGCGATCTCGTCGAGTCCGGCGCGCCCGTCCCGCCGGCGCTGGCGGCGCTGTACGAGTGGCTGAACGGCGAGGCCTTCCTGTCGTTCGCCCGGGCCCTCTCGGGCGACCCGGAGCTCGCCTATGTCGACGCCCAGGCGACCCGGTACCTGCCGGGCCACTATCTGAACGAACACGATGACGAGAAGCCGGGCGCCGGACGCCGGCTGGCCTATGTGCTCAACCTGACCCCGACGTGGCGGCCTTCGTGGGGCGGGCTGCTGGGCTTCCTCGACGCCGACGGGCACGTGGCCGAGGCCTATACGCCGGCCTTCAACGCCCTGAACCTGTTCCGCGTGCCGCAGCCCCACATGGTTTCGCAGGTCGCCGCCTTCGCCGGAGGGCCGCGGCTGTCGATCACCGGCTGGATCCGCACGGGACGCTGAGCGCAACCGGCTGGGTTGGACGCGGTCCAACCCAGCCCGGATTTCGCTCCGGTTTGATGTCGCCCAAACAGAAACGGCGGGGCCGAAGCCCCGCCGTCCTGTCTTGTCGTCGCGAAGTCCGGATCAGAACTTGGCGGTCAGGCCGATCGTGTAGCGGCGGCCCAGGGTGTCATAGGTCGACGGATCGGTGTTCGCCTGCACGCCCGGCGAATAGACCGCCGGCTCTTCGTCCAGGAGGTTGTTCACCGTGGCGCGGAGCGACCAGTTCTCGGTGACTTCCCAGCTCGCGTTGAGGTCGAAGTAGTCCTTGGCCTCGATCTCGTTCGTGGTGCCGAACTGGGTCATCTCGCCGACATGACGCCAGCGGGCGCCGACGCCGAAGGCGCCGTTCCGCCAGTTCACCGAGCTCAGCGACTTCCACTCGGGGAAGGTGTTGCCGAACACGCTGTCGATGGTGCCCGTGCGGTCGATGACCGGAGCGCCGGCGAACGCTTGACCGTCGCGGTTCTCGAGCCAGCCGACGATCACGTTGAACGACAGGCTGCCCCAATCCGGCATGCCGATGTCGGCCAGAACCAGGTTCCAGTCGAACTGGCCGTCGATGCCCGAGGTGTTGAGCGTCGCCAGGTTGGCGTTGGTTTCACGGGCGTCGATGACGCTGCCCGACAGCGGATCACGCTCGAACAGCTGGCAGAAGAAGTTCGACGCGTCATAGGTCGGGTTCTGACCCTGGGCGTTGTAGCAGCCCTGCAGCATCGACGAGGCGCCGATGGTGCCGATCGCATCCTCGATCGAGATGTCATAGTAGTCGATCGAGGCGGACAGGCCCGACAGCCAGGCGTTGTCGAACGGCGAGTTGATCACGACGCCGACCGTGAACGAGTCCGAGGTTTCCTCGAACAGGTCCGGGTTGCCGCCGGTGAAGCCGGGCACCTGGTTGTTGGTGTACTCGTAGGCGTCGACGGCCGCCGGCGAAATGCCCTGCGCGATACACAGCGCCCGGACCTGGGCGGCGTTCGCCCCGGTGCGATAGCTGCTGCGGATGTCGCAGGGATCACCCGACAGGCCGGTCGACGACGGCGCGCCGATCGACGGGAAGCTGGTGTTGATCGGAGCGAACAGTTCGCCGATGGACGGCGCCCGGACGGACCGCGAGACGCCACCGCGGACGCGGAGGAAGTCGGTGACCTCCCAGTCCAGGTCGGCGCGGTAGGCGTCGATGCCGCCGACGGTGCTGTAGTCCGAATAGCGATATCCGAGCGTCAGATCCAGTTGCTGGATCATCGGGATATTCGTCAGCAGGGGCACCAGGAATTCGGCGAAATACTCAACCGAGTTGGTCGAGCCCGAAAGCGGCTGGCTGGGGTTGAAGCCGGCGATCTCGGAGCCGCCGGTGGTGCCGCCGTCCGGGCGGGTGACGATCGGGTTGATGCGGGCCAGCGAGGCGTCGGGAACGAACTTGAAGTTGTCTTCGCGATACTGGATGCCCGCGGCGAAGCGGAGTTCACCCGCCGGCAGGTCGAACAGGCCGCCTTGCAGCGAGGCCTCGACGACCCTTTGGTCCTGCTCGGTCACGTTCTGCGACGTGCGCGAGATGTACGCGATACACTCGGGCGACATATCGGACAGGCCCAGGAAGTCGAAGCCGCCGGCGCACAGCGACGCGCCGCCGTCCGCTGCGTCGAGCAGGGTCTGAACCGCGGAACGGGAGACGTTTCCGGTCTGGACCGTCACGCGCTCCACGCGGCCGAGCTGGGCGTAGATGTCATAGGTCCAGTCGCGCAGCCCGACCAGGTCGCCGCGAACGCCGACCGTGCCCTGGAAGACGGTGTAGTCTTCGGTGCTGTGACGACCGCCGATGTCGGTGAAGCGCTTGTCCAGGCGGAAGGAGTTGCCCGGAAGGGGACGCGAGGCCAGGAAGGCGGCCAGGTCCGGCGAGATGAAGGGGTTGGTCACCGGCACGCGGAAGCCGGTGGTCGAGGCGGCCGGGGTGGCGGCCAGTTCCTGCGAGGATTCATACTGGGTGAACAGCAGGTTGCCGTACACCTCGGCGCCCGCGTTCAGCTCGTAGTTGGCCGACGCATAGGCGTTCCAGCGATCGAGCGGCAGCTGCAGATAGTTCAGCGGACCGGTGTTGTAGGCCCAGTTGCCGCCGGGGGTGTTGAAGCCGTCAAAATCGATGCCGCCGGGGCTCTCGAAATTGCGCGTCCCCGAATAGCTGAAGATCGAGCCGCTGTCGTTGAAGCCGAAAGAGCCGGTCCGGGCGACGGTCGCGCCGAAATAGCCGTTCACGAAAGCCTGCGAGGGCAGGTTGTTGGAGTCAAACACCGTGCTGCCGAGCGGCGAGGTGCCCGACGGGCCGGAAATGGCCGAGAATTCCCGCTCGCGGTTGTAGATGAACTCGCGCGTGGAGCGCCCGAGGGACAGGACCGCGTTGCCGCGGCCGTCGGCGATATCGCCGCCGACGGTCACCGAATAGCTTTCGGTCGCGCCGTCGCTGCGGTCCGTGACGCCGTACTGGGCGTCGAACTGCACGCCCTCGAAGTCCTCGTCGAGAATGAAGTTGGCCACGCCCGCCAGGGCGTCGGAGCCGTAGGCGGCCGAGGCGCCGCCCGAGATGACCTCAACGTTGCGGATCAGGGCCGTCGGAATGATGTTGACGTCGACCGCGCCGGTCGAGTTCGACGGGATGATGCGCCGGCCGTTCATCAGGACCAGCGTGCGGGCCGTGCCCAGACCGCGAAGGTTGATGTTCGCCTGGCCGCCGTTGGACGGGTTGTTCGAGGTCTGGTTGATCGACGGCACGAACTGCGGAAGGTCGTTGATCAGCGTGTCGATGGTGACCGAACCGGTCGCCTGGAAATCTTCCGCCCCGACGGTCACGATCGGGCTCGTGGACGTGTAGTCCTGACGCGCGATCCGCGAGCCCGTGACGACGATGTCGTCGACGGTGGAAGCCTCTTCCTGGGGCGTGCCGGGATCCTGAACCGTGGTCTGGGCGGAAACGCTGGTCGCCGTCAGCGCCATGGCGGCGACGACGCCGCCCAGCATGGTGGTCCGCAGCAGCTGTTGCCTGGTCCGGTATGAGTACACTTGCCGTCCTCCTGATAGGCGTCGCAGATTCGGGGGTCCCTCCCCCACGGCGCGCCGATGCCGCATATCAGGCAGAATGCCGTCTCCTGTCACTAACGGTTACGGTGCCGCAACGAAGCGGACGCCAATCTGTCTCATTTCCGCCACGCTTGTTTCCCCGGGAGCGGGATTCCGTCGCGGTGGGGGCGGTACGGGCTCCTCCGGCCCTGTCTCCATGGAGCCGCGGCCCGGTCAGGCGGCCGCGACGACGGCGCAGGTCCCGGCCTGCGCGCCCGTCGGTCAGCCCGCCGGTCCGGACAGGCGCACCGAATAGATGTCGGCCATGGCCCCGTCCGTCTCCTCGCCGCGAGGCATGCTGGCGAAGCGGATTTCGTCCCCGTCCGTCGAGAAGGAGGGGGTGAAGTTGAACCGCCCTATATTGATGTGAGGCGGCAGGATCGCGGGTTCGCTCCAGCCCGCGGACGAGCGGTGGGCGATGTGCAGCAGGCCCTCGCCGTCGACCAGTCTCCAGAACAGGGCGGTCGCGCCGTCCCTGCTCAGGGTGAAGTCGCTCTCGCTCTGCGCGGTGAGGAACGGCCCGTCGATGAGCCTCGCGGGTTCGAAGCCGCCGTCCTTCATCCCGGCCTGGTAGATGTCGAGGCCCCCCGGGCCGCTGCGCCGCGCGGACGAGAAATAGAGCGTCTCCCCGTGCAGCTCGGGTCCGAGCTCCTGCCCGCGACTGTTGACCTCCGGGCCGAGGTGTTCGGGCTCGGACCAGCCGGCGGCGGTGCGGTCGACCCGCCAGATGTCATAGTCCTGACGATCCGCCTCCCGACCCGGCGCGGGACGCGTCGAGATGAAATAGATCGTGCGGCCGTCCGGCGTGACCCACGGATCCGAATCGGCCCAGGCCGGGTCGGAGAAGGCCATCCTGCGCGGCGCCGCCCAGCCCCCGGCCCCCCGTTCGGCGGAATAGATCGCCGCCTGTGCGAAATCCGCCCCGGAACGCGCCAGCACCGCGAACCGCCCGGCGTCGTCGAGGCTCAGATTGTAGTCGCTGAGATCGGACGAGAACTCGTCCAGCCGTTCGGCATCCGGGCCCGCGGCCAGGCCCATGACGACGGCCAGTATGAAGAGTGTCGTCATGGGTTCGGCTCCTTGTCCGCTGGATGGTCGGACCGGGAAGCCGGCGTCGCCCTGGGACTCCTCCCTGAAGGGATTTCGGGCGAATCTCAACCGGCCTTGCCGCCGGCCCCTACCGCCCCCCGCCGAGCAGCTCCGACCAGCGCCAGCGTCCCGTCCCGAACACCACCCGCGGGCCGCCGGCGAAGCTGATCAGCACCAGGCCGCGCATCGGCTGGCGGCGGCAGGCCTCCGGCGCGAAGGCGACCTCCAGGGCGATGGCCTGGCGGACCCCGGCCAGGCCCTTGCCCGCCTGGCCCGGGGTCTGGATCCAGTCGCCGTCCCAGACCAGCAGGGCCCGGCCCTGGCCGCCCGCGCGATACGCCTCGGCGACGGCGGCGCGGACCTCCGGATCGGCGCGCAGGGCGTCCTGCAGCCGGCCGATCATGTCGCAGCCGGCTCCGGCGCCGTCCGGACCCGGGCCGCCCCCGGACCCCTGACCGGTCCCCTGCCCCGATCCAGGTCCCTGGCCGGAGCCCGAGCCGGCGGTCATGGCCCCGGCCAGCTGGGCGTCGCTGAGGGTGGCGAAGACCGGGACGGGCGCGGCGACCGCGGCCGGCAGCGGCTCGACCTCGGGCGGCGGCGTGGCGACCACCCGGGCGGCGCGGGGAGCCGGGCGAGGCGGCGCGGGCC
>NZ_DASPMQ010000048.1:0-25494 GCF_035626975.1 Brevundimonas sp. | reverse complement strand
CAGACGCGCCTGGAGAACCTGAAGGAACTGGTCAACGCCATGGCCCAGTTCGACACGCTCGAGGCGTTCCTGGAGCACGTGTCGCTGGTGCTGGACCTCGACCGCAACGCCGGCGGCGACCGGGTGCAGATCATGACCCTGCACCAGGCCAAGGGCCTGGAGTTCCCGCTGGTCTTCCTGCCCGGCTGGGAGGAAGGCGTCTTCCCCAGCCAGCGCAGCATCGACGAGAAGGGCGAGAAGGGGCTCGAGGAGGAGCGGCGGCTGGCCTATGTCGGCGTGACGCGGGCCAAGCAGGACGCGCGCATCAGCTTCGCCGCCAACCGGCTGGTCTACGGGCGCTGGACCTCGCAGCTGCCGAGCCGCTTCGTCGACGAGCTGCCGATCGATCACGTCGAGGCCGAGAGCGACACCGGCTACTACGGCGTCACCCCCGGCATGAAGGAGGCCAAGAGCCGCTGGGACGAGATGCCGACCTTCGGCAGCGGCTATTCCTCGCCAGGCTGGAAGCGGGCGCAGTCGTTCGCGGCCGCGCGGGCCCCGGCGGCGAGGCCGGCGCGGCATACGCTGATCGAGGGGGACGGACGGCTGGTGGCCACGGCGGATCCGCAGGCGGGCGGCGGATGGTCGAAGGGCGAGCGGGTGTTTCACCAGAAATTCGGCTACGGCCACATCATCGGGATCGAGGGCAACAAGCTGCTGGTCGCGTTCGACAAGGCGGGCGAGAAGAAGGTAATCGACACGTTCGTGGAGAAGACCTGATGCGGATGCTGGTGCTCGCGACGGCCGCCCTCGCCCTGTCCGGGTGCGCCACCTCATACAGCGAGGACGCGGTGACCCGTTTCGTCGAGCGGGCCGAAATGTGCGCGCACTTTTCCGGCGAGGAGCCCTATGACGACGCCCGGCGGGCCGAGATCGACAAGGCGCTGAGCGACATGCGGTGCCCGACGCTGCTGCGCGACGGCGCGGCGCTCAGGCTCAGCCGGAAGGACCGGCCCGAGGACGTGCTTCGAATCGACGAAGCCCTGTCGGCCTTTTGAACATCGTGAGAGATCCAGCCATGATCACGCGCCGGGCCGCTATCGCGACCTCTCTGGCCGCCTCGGCTGCAACCCTCTCCATCGGAGGCCCGACCATGGCGCGCCCGGCGCCGCCGGCGGGCTTCGTCCGGCGGGAGGGGATGGCGCTGACTCTGGACGGGCGGCCGTACCGGTTCGTCGGGGCCAACCTATGGTACGCCGCCTGGATCGGCGACCGGCCGCGACTGGGGCGGGAGCTGGACGCGCTGGCGGGCCTGGGGGTCACCAACCTGCGCATCGCCGCCTCGGCCGAGCTGTCGCCGCTGAAGAACTCGGTTCGACCCGCGTTCCGGGACGAGGCTGGCGCCTATGACGAGCGGCTGCTCACCGGCCTCGATCATGCGATGGCCGAGATCGGCAAGCGCGGCCTGAAGGCGGTGCTGTACCTGACCAATTTCTGGGAATGGTCCGGCGGGATGGCGACCTACCTGCTGTGGACCAACGGCGGGCGCTATATCGACATGAACGACCCGGCCCATCCGTGGCCGGCGTTCCCCGACTTCGTCGCCGGCTTCTACCGCAGCCCCGAGGCCGTCGCCCTGTATCACGACCACGTCCGGCGGATCGTGGGCCGGATGAACAGCGTGACCGGCGTGCCCTATGCCGAGGACCCGGCCATCATGGCCTGGCAGCTGGCCAATGAGCCACGCCCCGGCGGCAGCGATCCGGTCGCGGACCAGAGCTTGGCCGATTTCCACGACTGGATCGGCGCGACGGCGCGGCTGATCAAGTCGATCGATCCGAACCATCTGGTCTCGACCGGCGGCGAGGGGCTGAAGGGGTCGATGGAGCGCGAGGATCTCGTCCTGTCGTCTCAGGCGTTCGACGACATCGACTACACGACCGCGCATCTCTGGCCCGGCAACTGGGGCTGGCTGGACCGTTCGGACATGGCCGGAACCCACGGGCGGGCGATGACGCAGTCGGCGGACTACATCGCCCGGCACATCGCGCTGGCGCGCCGGCTGGACAGGCCGCTGGTGCTCGAGGAGTTCGGCTATCCCCGCGACGGAGACGTCTATTCCCCCGACGCGCCGACCACCTTGCGCGACGCCTTCTACGGCATGATCCACGACGCCGTCCTGACCAGCGTCCGCGCGGGCGATCCGCTCGTCGGCTCGAACTTCTGGGCCTGGAACGGCGAGGGCCGGGCCGCCCACGCCGACGCCCGGTTCCGGCCCGGCGACGACGCCTTCCTCGGCGACCCGCCCCATGAGCCTCAGGGCTGGTACGGAGTGTTCGACAGCGACGCCTCGACGCTGGAGCGCATCCGGGCGCATGCCGTGGCGCTGACGGCGGCGGGCTAGACGGCGGCCGGCTGAATCCCGGCGAGGAGTTCCGGCGTCCGGTCGAGATACTTCAGGGCCTGCCGTCTCAACTGGTCGACTTCGGACTTGAGGTGACGCCCCATGTCGCCGTCGTCGCCCCGCAGGCGACCGAACACCGCCAGGGCGAAGGCCCAGCTCCGGGGTGACAGATAGCCGGAACTGCGGCTGCTCCATCCCTGGCTGAAGGCGTCGCCATGCTGCTCGAATCTGAAGGCCGTATTGGCTCCGAACACCCCGAGCCCGGCGTAGACGACCGCCAGATCGGTCATCAGTTCGTGGGTCTCGTCCTCCACGAGATCGGCCTCGGCCGCGAGCAGGTAATGGGCCATCTCATGAGCGAGCGTGGCGACCAGAGCGCCCGGGTCGTCGAGCAGGTCCGGCGCATACGAAATGACCACCTCCCCGTCCGGCTCGATCCGGAAGGTCCCGTTGGGATCCTGGTCGCCGGCGATGGTCACGAACTCGGCGACCCGTTCCCCCGTCATCCGCCGGGGTTGCGGCTCCAGCCGGCACGGCCAGTCCGCCTCGGGCATCTGCATGATCGCCCGCACGCAATCGAAGATGTGACGGGCCTTGTCATGGCCACGGGCCTCGGTCGGCGGAAAGAACTCGCGGGTCGGAAGGGCCACCGGCGTGTCCCGGAGGGCCACTTCGGTTCCGAAGCGCTCGATGAGGATACGCCAGGTGTCGAGGTGCCAGTCCTCCACATCGGGATCGAGGAAGCGCCGCACCCCGAAAAGTCCAGACAGCATCGCTCTATTCCCCGTCCATCGGCGTGGTCCGCCCGGCCAGCGTCTCCCACGCCCCCACCCCGACAAGCACCGCCGTCGACGCCGCCGCCAGACCGAGCGGCGTGAGCCACGGCGCGACCGGGACCAGGGCGCCCAGGGCGGCCAGGGCCGCGGCGCCGACCAGCCGCGACGGCGACCAGGTCCCGAAGGCGGCGAGCTTGAAGACCTGGGCGCCGGCCAGAAACAGCAGCGGCCCGCCTATCAGCACGGCGGCGGTGGTGAACGTCACCGGTCCTCCCGGATGACTCAGCGACAGCTCGTCGCCGACCGCGGTGACGATAATGCCGGCGACCACGAGGATGGGGCCATAGGTGTAGGCGCGCCGGGCGATGCGGCCGGGGTCGTCCGAGCGGGCGATGATGTCGGACGCGGCGTGGTGGGCCCGGCTGAACCAGATCCACCACATGGCGAGAGCGCCGATGAAGGCCGAGGCGAAGGCGGCGACGACCGCGGGCGTCCACTCGAGACCGGCGAAGGTCGCACCGGTGACCAGCACGGATTCGCCCAGACAGATGATGATGAACAGGCCGACGCGCTCGGCCAGATGCCCGCCCTCGACCTGCCAGTCCGCGGTGTGGGACCGGCCGAGGCCGGGGACCCAGAAATACAGCATCGGAGCGGCGAACTCTCCGGCGACGGCGAACAGCCAGACGATCAGGCGCGCCTGCCCTTCCAGCAGGCCGCCGGCGATCCACAGCACGCCGCCCGATACGGCCCAGATGGAGATGCGCTGGAAATTCCGGCGCAGCGCCTCGTCCCGGCGCACGGCCCACAGGGTGAAGAGGCCGCGCCCGACCTGGATGGAGACGAAGGCGGCCGCGAAGACCAGGCCCTTGTCGCCGAAAGCCTCCGGCAGGGAGGTCGACATGATCAGGCCCGCGCCCATCAGGGCGAACAGCATGATCCGCACCTGCGGCCGCTCGGGGTCCAGCCAGTTGGTGATCCAGCTGGTGTCGATCCAGGCCCACCACAGAGCCCCCAGCAGCATGGCCGCCTGGAGCACGCCCAGCCAGGTCAGGTGCTCCAGCAGGGTGTGCGAAAGCTGGGTGACGGCGAAGACGAAGACCAGGTCGAAGAACAGTTCGACGAAGCCGACCCGCGCGTGAGCCCCGTCCCGGTTCCTGAGCAGGCCGCGCGCCATGGTTCCCCAACCCTTCCTTAAGCCCGTTCGGCGACCCTGCACGGGTGCGCGAGTCCCGTCCAGACGCGGTCCTGATCGAAGCCGCTCCCAGCCTGTGGGAGCGGGCGATCTGTATTGTCATCATCGCCATGCTGACCGGCGCTCTGATCGGGCCCGTGTTTGCGCCGCTGCAGGAAGAAACGCCGGTGCTGCGGCTGGTGTGGTTGCCGGCCTATGCGGCGATCTTCGGCATGGCGCTGTATCGCATCGACCGGCTGTGGCGGGCGTGGCCGGCGGCGATCGCCGTCGGGCTGCTGGTCGGGCTGGCCTTCGCCTCGCGCTACTGGTCGATCGACTTCGAGACGACCAGCCGGCGGGTCATCGCCCTGGCCATCAGCGGGGTCTTCGCCCTGTATCTCGGCGCGGTGTTCCGGGGGCCGCATCTGCCGCGGCTGCTGATGCACACGGCGCTGCTGATGGCGGTCGGCAGCCTGGTCATGGTGTTCGCCTTCCCGTCGATCGGCGTGCACCAGTACGACAACGCCGGCCTGTGGCGCGGGCTCTGGTACGAGAAGAACCAGATGGGGGCGGTGATGGTGATCGGGGCCACGGCTTCGGCCGCCTGCCTCGCCTCGCCGGACCCGCGACGCCTGCTGCCGGCCATCGCGCTGGTTCTGTCCAGCGGACTGGTGCTGGCGACCCAGTCCAAGACCTCGCTGCTGTGCCTGTTGATCGGGCTGGCCTTCGTGGGGGGGTTCTGGAGCCTGCGTCGTGGCGGCGCGGCCTTCAGCGTCGTGGCGATCTGGTGCGCCGTGGTGGTGACGGCGCTGGGCGTATGGACCTGGGAGTCCAATTCGGTGGCGGTGCTGGAGGCGCTGGGCAAGGACCCGTCGCTGACCGGGCGCACCGACATCTGGGACGCCCTGATGCGCAAGGTCGCCGACAAGCCGTGGACCGGCTACGGCTACGGGGCCTTCTGGGGTCGCGCCGGCGAGTCCGTCCCGGCCGACTGGGTGCGCAAGGAAACCCAGTGGCCGGTTCCGAACGCCCACAACGGCTGGATCGACCTGCTGGTGCAGTTGGGCTGGCCGGGGGCGATCCTGGTCGGGGCGCTGATGGCGTCCACGGCCCTGATCACCCTGTTCCGCTCGATGGGCCAGGGCCTGCGCGAGGGCTGGTGGGCGCTGGGCTTCCTGACCGCCTTCTTCGTGCTGAGCCTGTCGGAAAGCATCCTGCTGGCCCACCAGGGCCTGCCGTGGGTGCTGTTCATGGCGGTGATGACCCGGGGCATCCTGCCGGCGCCGGCCCCAGGTCCTGTCCCGCTTGTGGAGAAGCGCCGCCGGGCCTACCAGACCGGCTCCCGAATCGCCGCACAGTATCCCCATGGGCCAGTCCGCCGACCTCCTTTCGCTGTTTGACGACGAACCGACGCTGCCGCGCCCGGGCGACCCCGCCTCGCCCCTCCCCACGGCGGACCCGGCCCTGACTCCGCAGGCGGCCGCGCCGAAACACGAGCCCGCGCCGCAGCCCCGCCCGGCCGACGGTCCGGCCTCCGCCCCGCTGGCGGCGGCGACCGGCTACTCCGCCTCGTCGATCGAGGTGCTGGAGGGGCTGGAGCCGGTCCGCAAACGCCCCGGCATGTACATCGGCGGCACTGACGAGCGGGCCCTGCACCACCTGTTCGCCGAAGTCCTCGACAACGCCATGGACGAGGCGGTCGCCAAGCACGCGAAGCTGATCACCGTCGACCTCGACGCCGACGGCTGGCTGGCGGTCCGGGACGACGGCCGCGGCATTCCGGTCGACCCGCACCCCAAACACCCCGGCAAGTCGGCGCTGGAAGTGGTGATGACGGTGCTGCACTCGGGCGGCAAATTCTCGGGCAAGGCCTATGAGACCTCGGGCGGCCTGCACGGCGTCGGCGTCTCGGTGGTCAACGCCCTGAGCGAGCGATTGGACGTCACCGTCTGGCGCGACGGCTACGAGTGGAAACAGTCCTTCAGCCGCGGCCTGCCGCTGGGGCCGATCGCCCAGCTGCAGCCGTCGAGGAAGAAGGGAACCCTGATCCGGTTCAAGCCGGACGAGCAAATCTTTGGCACCGGGGCGGCCTTCAAGCCGGCGCGGCTGTTCCGCATGGCGCGGTCCAAGGCCTACCTGTTCCGCGGCGTCGAGATCCGCTGGAGCTGCGCGCCGGAGCGGATCACCGACCACACCCCGACCGAAGCCGTCTTCCACTTCCCCAACGGCCTGGCCGACGCCCTGTCCGAGCGGATCGGCGAGATCGAGACCGTGACCCCCGCCTTCGCCGGCCGGGTCGAGCGCAAGGGCGAGGCCGGGGCGGTCGAATGGGCCGTGACCTGGAGCCCCATCGGCTTCGGCGAGGCCGACGGCTTCGTCTCGTCCTATTGCAACACCGTCTCGACGCCGGACGGCGGCACCCATGAGGCCGGCTTCCGGGCGGCGCTGGTCAAGGGACTCAAGGCCTACGGCGAGCTCACCAACGAGAAGCGGGCCGGCTTGATCACCGCCGAGGATGTGGTCGCCAACGCCGGGGCGCTGATCTCGGTGTTCGTGCGCAATCCGGAGTTCCAGGGCCAGACCAAGGACCGGCTGTCGTCGCCCGACGCCCAGCGGCTGGTCGAACAGCTGATGCGCGATCCGCTGGACCACTGGCTGACCGAGAGCCCGAAACAGGCCAACACCCTGCTGGGCTTCGTCATCGAGCGGGCCGAGGACCGGCTGAAACGCCGCAAGGACAAGGAGGTCCAGCGCGCCCAGGCCACGCGCAAACTGCGCCTGCCCGGCAAACTGTCGGACTGCTCGCGCCAGACGGCGGAGGGCACCGAACTGTTCATCGTCGAGGGCGACTCGGCCGGCGGTTCGGCCAAACAGGCGCGCGACCGCACCACCCAGGCCATCCTGCCCCTGCGCGGCAAGATCCTGAACGTCGCCTCGGCCACGGCCGACAAGCTGCGCCAGAACATCGAACTGTCCGACCTGGCGCTGGCGCTGGGGGTGCAGCCGGGCAGCCGGTTCAACATCGAGGACCTGCGCTACGAGCGCATCGTCATCATGACCGACGCCGACGTGGACGGCGCGCACATCGCGGCCCTGCTGATCACCTTCTTCTACCGCTCGATGCCCGAGACGATCCGCCAGGGCCGGCTGTTCATGGCCCTGCCGCCGCTCTACCGGATCAGCGCCGGGCCCCTGTCGGAATACGCCCGCGACGACGCCCACCGCGACGAGCTGCTGGCCACGGTGTTCAAGGGCAAGAAGGTCGAGATCGGCCGGTTCAAGGGCCTCGGCGAGATGATGGCCTCCCAGCTCAAGGAGACCACCATGGACCCGAAGAAGCGCACCCTGGCGCGGGTCACGGTGCCGGCGTCCGAGGACGAGATCGAGGACCTGGTCGAGCGGCTGATGGGCAAGAAGGCCGAGGCCCGCTACCAGTTCATCCAGGACAACGCCCGCTTCGTGGTGGATGAGCTGGACGTGTGATTACGGACAGGTCGTCGGTTCGCCGTAGCGGGTGACCACGCCGTGCGCGGCGTCGCCGTTCAGGTGCAGCACCGTCATCCGGTCGTATTCGCATTCCGGCATGTCGGCGGCCTCCGCATACCCCAAGGCCCGCGCGATCAGCGGCACGGTATTGCTGTGGCCGACGATCAGGACGGTCGCGTCCTCGGGCAGGGCGCGCACGCGGGCGGCGATGGCGGCGACATGGGCTCCGGCCCCGCCGTCCAGCGGCACCGCCTCGGAAGTCACCGAATGATAGTCGGCCGTCGGCGCGGCGGTCAGCCGGGTCCGTTGCAAGGGACTGGTCAGGATCACCGAGGGGTGGGCCTCAGTGAGTTCGGCGGCGAGCGCCCGCGCCCTCGCCTGCCCGGCTTCTGAGAGCGCGGGGTCGGCGCTGGCGTCAACCTTTTCTCCGTGGCGGACGATGATGACGGTCTGGGCCATGGCGGAAGTCGCGGTCAGCAGCGAGACCGCGGCGGCGAACAGAAGGCGTTTCATAGGAGGGTCCCCGTTTTCCGCAGACTGGCGGGGGCGGAGCCCATTGTCGAGATCGTCAGTGGACGGCCCACTCCTCGCGCGGCTGCACGAAGGCCGGTTTGCCGCTGACGTCGGCGTAGGTCATGCACAGGTCCTCGAACACCCGGCCCCACGAGAACCGCTCGACCGCCTTGACCCGGGCGGCGGCGCCGAGGGCCTCGATGTCGCGGGCGAACAGGGCCTCGATGGCGGCGGCGTAGTGGACCGGATCGGCGCTCTTCGCCAGCTGGCCGACGGTGTCGTCGACCGTCTCCTTGACCCCGCCGGCGTTGACGCCGACGACCGGCCGGCCGCAGGCCATGGCCTCGAGCACGATCAGGCCGAAGGGCTCCTTGTCGTTGGCGTGCACGAAGGCGTCGCAGGAGGCGATGATCCGCGCCACGGCCTTGGGGTTGGCCTCATACGGCAGGGAGATGACCCGGTCCTCGGCGGGCAGGCCCGCGCCGGCGCCGACCAGCACCAGGTGATAGGGATCGCCGAGACGCTGCACGGCCTCGATCAGCACGTCGATGTTCTTCTCGCGGGCCGGGCGGCCGGCGAAGCACAGCAGACGGGCGGCGGCGGGCAGGCCCAGCTTCTTCAGCAGCCAGTCGCGGTCGCGGCGGTCCGGGCGGAAGGTGTCGACCTCGACCCCCAGCGGCTGGATGACGATGTCGCGAATGCCCGCTTCCTCCAGCCGGCGGGCGATGTAGCGGCTGGGCGAGACGACGCGGTCGAACTGGCCGAACAGCCGGGCCCAGCGCTTCTCGACCGGCTTCTTGGCCCATTCGCCGAAATGCAGGGCGGCCAGGCCGGCGGGATCGGAATGGCAGAAGCCGACGACCGGACAGCCGGCGCGCTGGCCGGCCTCGAGGGCCCCCTGCCCGGGCGTGTAGGGATCGCCGGCCTCGATGATCGACGGATTGAGCGACGCCACCCAGGCCCCCCAGCGGCGCACCGAGGTCGGCCAGCGGTAGCCGTCGCCGAATGGAAGCTTGGTGGCGTGCAGCTGGACGATCCCGTCCTCGCCGGCCTTGTGGTGCGCGCCCGGCACGACCAGCGAGTGGGCGACGCCGGGGCGTTCTGCCTCCAGCCACGCCTTCTTGGACAGCAGGTAGCGTTTCACCCCGCCGGAACGCGGCGCATAGAGCATGGTGGTGTCGACCAGGCGGGGCCGGTCGTCCTCGCCCGCGGCCTTGGTCGCCCTGAGCGTCTCCGAGACCTCCTCGTCCCAGCCCGGGATGAGGCGCAGTTCGCCTTCCTGGACCTCCAGTCCCGCCAGGTTCATCAGTTCCTTCTCCGCGGCGCTGATACCGAGCGGGCCAACGCGCCTGACCCGTTTCTGGATGCGACGGGCCTTGCGAACCTTGGACATATGCGACTTCACCATCCGCGCGCCGTAGCGCCCGCGACCGCGAAGCTCAAGCGTCATCCGTCGGCGGAGGGTCTTCCGACGGGACGACGCCCCGCCGCGCCAGGGCTTCGCGCAGCAATACCTCCATCTGGGCGTTGACCGAGCGAAGCTCGGCGGCGGCCAATCGCTCGACCGCCGCCATCACGCCGGAAGACGCGCGCATCAGGAACGGCTTCCTCGATCGCGCCATCTCAGCCGTACAGGGTGCCGGCGTTGACCACCGGCTGGGCGTCGCGGTCGGCGCACAGCACGACGAGCAGGTTGGAGACCATGGCCGCCTTGCGGTCTTCGTCGAGCTCGACGACCCCCCGCTCGCCCAGATCGAGAAGGGCGTTCTCGACCATGCTGACGGCCCCGCGGACGATCAGGCGGCGAGCGGCCAGGACGGCCTCGGCCTGCTGGCGGCGGAGCATGGCGCCGGCGATCTCCGGGGCGTAGGCCAGGTGCGCCAGCCGCGCCTCGTCTACCGCCACGCCGGCGACGCTCACCCGATTGACGAGCTCGTCGCGGAGACGGCCGGCGACGTCCTCGGCGTCCGAGCGCAGGGTCATCTCGGGCTCGGCGTCCTCCTCGCCGTGGTCGTAGGCGTAGTGGGAGGCGATGTCGCGCAGGGCGGTGTCGACCTGGATGTTCACGAAGGCCTGGTAGTCATCGACGTCGAACAGGGCCTGGGCCGAGTCCTGGACCCGCCAGACGACGTTGGCGGCGATCTCGATGGGACTGCCGCGCTTGTCGTTCACCTTCAGCTTGTCGCTGGTCAGATTGCGGACCCGCAGACTGATCTTCTTGCGGCTGTACCAGGGCAGGACCCAGCGCAGTCCAGTCTGGCGGTCGGTGCCGCGGTATTCGCCGAACAGCAGTATGGCCATGCTTTCGTTCGGCTGCAGCGAATAGAGGCCGCAGAGCAGCAGCAGGCCGATCACGGCCGTGACGATTCCGCCGATGACCACGAGGGCGTTGTCCGGGTCCTGCGACACCACGATCGGGCCGCCGACGATCAGCAGCAAGCCGAGGAGAAGCATCACCAACCCGTTGGCGGTGGACGCCGGGCGCTCGGTGGATTTCGAGTGGGTCGTGGTCATCAGTCCCTCCTGATTCGATATGGAAGTGATATCACTCTGATTTCAATTTAGGCAATAGCCGCGCTTGCGTTCGTCGTCGGAGGGTCGCCTTCGGCCTTGCATTCGCCTCAAATTCGAGAAACTTGAGGCAGGCTGGCGTGGTCCCTGTTAGAGGATCGCCGGCGTCTCTGCGCGTGTCGTCCACAGGGGTTCTTCTGAATGCGTATTATGCTCGCGACCGCGGTGGCGATCGCTCCCCTGATGGCCGCTTCCGGCGCCATGGCCGAAGTCGTCATCTCGACGGCCCGGACCACGCCGATCACCACGGCTAACGCCACCGGGTCCGGTCCTGACAGCATCCGCATGGCTTCCGGCGGTTCGATCGCGGTCAACACCGGGGTCGCCGTGACGGTGAATTCCAGCCACGGTTTCGACATGGATTCCGGCAGCTCGATCACCATGGCGAGCGCCGCGGACGGAGCCACCGGCGTGCTCGTCAACGGGGGCAACACGGCGAACATCACGCTCGGCGGCACGATCTCGATCACCGATAACATCGCGTCGGACGCCGATCTCGACACCGACAACGACGGCGATGCCGACGGTGCGTTCGCCAGCGGCACCGGCCGCTACGGCGTCCGCGTGGCCGGCGCGTCGCCGCTGGTGGGGAATATCGTCGTCGAGACCGGCGCGTCGATCACCGTTGAGGGCAACAACTCCTACGGAATCTCGCTGGAAGCGCCTCTCACGGGCAGGTTCGACATGCTGGGCTCGACCCAGGTCGTGGGGAATGACAGCTACGGCGTCCGCGTCACGGGCGACGTCAGCGGCGACACGAGACTGCTGGGCGCCGTCACCGTGCGCGGCGGGAATTCGGTCGGAGCCTCCATCGAGGGCGATGTCGGCGGCGGCCTCGTCGTTCATTCCGCCATTTCGTCGACCGGCTACCGGTTCACCGCCCGGCCCGCCGAGCGCCCGGCGGACTATGTCGAGCCGACCGCCGACGACGAGCGCATCCTGCTGCTGGACGAACTGGACGCCGACGACCTGCTGCAAGGCGGCGCGGCCCTGAGCATCCAGGGCAACATCGCGGAAGGCGTCGTGCTGGATCGGGCGCCTCAGTACTCCGGCCTCGGCATCGAGGGCGACGATGACGGCGACGGCGTCAAGAACGGTGACGAGGACGACGACGGCGACGGCACCGTCAACCGCACCGACACCGATCGCGACGGCGACGGCCTGCTCGACTCGACCGAAAGCACGGCGTCGGTCGCCAGCTTCGGATCCGCCCCGGCCATCGAGATCGGCTCCGCAACCCAGTCGATCACTCTCGGGGTCGTCGGCACGGGCGCCAACGCCTATGGCTTCATCAACCGCGGCGCGGTGGCGGCCCAGGGAATTTATGACGGTATCGACGCCCAGGCCCTGGTGCTTGGCGGCAACGCCGGCCAGACCGTCGACATCGCCGGCGGAGTCCGCAACGAGGGCACGATCATCGCCGTGGCCCAGGACGGAGACGCCACGGCCATCCGGTTCGGCGGCGGCGTAACCGCGCCCACGCTGATCAACTCGAACAGCATCACGGCGGGCTCGACCAGCGACGTGGCGGCGACCGTCACAGCCGTTCAGATCGATGCCGGAGCCACCGTCGGCAGCGTGGCCAACAGCGGCACGATCGTGGCGTCCGCCACCGGGGGCGTGGCGAACACCTTCGCCATCCGCGACCTCAGCGGCGGCCTCAACACGGTCACCAATACCGGCGTCATCCAGGCCAACGTGGGCGCGAACGCCGACGGCGATCCGATCACCGGCGTCGGCGTCGCGATCGACGTCAGCGCCAATACGACCGGATTCACCCTGATCCAGTCAGGGACCCCCGGCACGCCGACGACGTCCAATCCCGACACCGATGGCGATGGCGTGCCGGACAGCGCGGAACCGAACATGGTCGGCGCGGTCAGGCTGGGCAGCGGCGCCGACACCCTCGACATCCGCAACGGCGTCGTGTTCGGCGATATCGCCTTCGGCGCGGGCGCCGACACCCTGTCGGTCACCGGCGGAGCCATCGTGCGGGGGGGGCTGAGCGACACCGACGGGGCGCTGGCCGTCAACGTCGCCAACGGCACGCTCGAAGCACGCCAGAACGCCGTGCTGAACGTCACCAGTCTCAACGTCGGGGGCGACGGCAACCTTATCGTCACCCTGGATCCGGCCAACAACACCTCCGGCTACTTCAACGTCGCCGGAACGGCCACGCTGGCCGACGGCGCCGGCCTGGGCGTCCGGTTCACCTCCCTGCTGGATGCGCCGGGACGCTTCACCCTGATCGACGCCACGACCCTGAACTTCGGCGACCTCGACCTGAGCGCGGTCGAGGAGAATTCGCCCTATCTGTACGTGGTCCAGGCCGGCGCCGACGTGCCCGCCGGCCAGGTGTTCGCTGACGTGCGCCGCCGCACCGCGGCCGAGGCGGACCTGATCCCGGTCGAAGCCTCCATGTTCGACGCCTTCTACGGCGCGATCGGCGACGACGACGCCGAGGCCGTCCGCAACGCCTTCCTGGCCCAGACGGACCGCGAAGGCTTCCTGAACCTGTATGAGCAGCTGCTGCCCGAGCACTCCGGCGGACCGTTGCTGTCGCTGGCCTCGGGCGTGGACGCGGTCACCCGCGCCCTGACCGGACGCAACGCCGCGGCGGCGCCGGGCGAAACCAGCGCCTGGGTGCAGGAGATCAATTTCTACGCCGACAAGGACAAGACCGACACCTACGGCTTCCGCTCGGAAGGCTTCGGCGTCGCCGGCGGGGTCGAGCGCGGCACCGGCCTGGGCGCGATCGGCCTGACCGCCGCCTTCACCTCGTCCGACCTCGAGGATCCCGAGGCCGAGGCCGAGGAAGTCCTGTCCGCCAGCCTGCTGGAGCTCGGCCTCTACTGGCGCGCCCAAGGCCAGTACTGGACCACCTGGGCCCGCGCCGCGGCCGGCTACGCCTCGTTCACCTCCGAGCGTCGGTTCGTCGGCGAGGGCCTGAACCTGTCCAATGAGTCCGACTGGAACGGCTTCACCCTGGCCGCGGCCGGCGGGCTGTCCTACGAGCGCGAGTTCGGGCGCTTCACCATCCGTCCCGAGGCCTACGCCGAATTCTTCTCGCTGAGCGAGGACGGCCACGTCGAGGAAGGCGGGGGCGACGGCTTCGACCTCGAGATCGACGACCGCGAAGGCCATATGTTCTCGGCCACGGCGGCGATCAATTTCGGCATGAAGATGGGCCAGAACGACTGGCTGCGCCCCGAGGTCCGGGTCGGCTGGCGCCAGAACATCTCGGTCGATCCGGGCGAGACCATCGCCCGCTTCCGCTCGGGCGGCGGCGACTTCACCCTGACGCCCGACACCATCGAGGGCGGCGGCCCGATCCTCGGCTTCCGCCTCAACGTCGGCAACGAGCTGGGCATGCTGTCCGTCAGCGCCGACGCCGAGATGATCGACGACTATATCCGGTATATGCTGTTCCTGCGGGCCAGCTTCCGGTTCTAGGTCGGCGAACGGGCGGCTAGCTCAGCTGGTCAGAGCACCTCGTTTACACCGAGGGGGTCGGGGGTTCGAACCCCTCGCCGCCCACCATGTTTTCAATGACTTAGACCCGCTCGGGGCGTGAAATCGGCCGTTTTGCCCCCCTGTTTCCCCATGATTGGAGACGGGATCGCATACGACAGCACTCCTCGCTCGATTGCCATGTGCCTCGATCGAATAATCCGGCTGGCATTTCAAAGGGTTGAGCGCGCTTGGTTCACAGCCCTGGCTATGTGACCGGCCATCAGTGCCCCTCGGGTGCGCCGAGGAGGTGGCAAGAGCCAGCGTGACTTGACTCATGCTCCGGTTGAGCAGCGAGTGGTCAGAGAACGCGGGTTCGGGGAGCGCCTATGACCAAAGTCACAATTCAGTACCGCCAGCTCAAGACCGAAGGCATGCCTCAAGACGGCACGCTCAAGGCGATGATCGTGGATGCCATGCGAACCAAGCGAAGCGGGGCCATGATCGGCCTGAACGCTAAATCCCGGATAATCGATATCGACCAGGATGGCAGCTACGTCATTCTGAACAAGATCACAGAGCCGGCCGGGTGGGACGCCCAGATATTTGTAGGCCAGCTGATCCATCTCCAGCAGGGCGCGGATGTGGCCGCCGTTATGCAGTCCTTGGAGGAGGACGCGGAGGAATTCCTTCTCCAGCAGATCAACTTGGGGGAGGCGAGCGTAGCGAAGGGCATCCTGTACTTCGCCGCTGTCGGAAACCACGTCGGCCTCATCGAAGGTCAGCAGGTCAAAGGGCGCACCCTGGAACGGTACCTGACAAGCCTATTCCAGAAAGTAGAAATCCTCGAACCCGGCGGGGCACCCGTCGTTTTGAACAGCCGGTTCCTCGCCGGTGACGGCAAGGAACTGGCCGAAAGCACCGAAATCACCGTTCAGGCTGAACGGAACTTGGGAGCGGGGGTGGCCGCGGCTGCCGAAGCGCTGGAAGAGATCGTCGAGCGAGAGCGCGCTAGGCTGAGAAGAGAAGGTGCGACCGTTTTTGACGTGTTGAGGACGTTAGGATGGGATGAACAGGCCATTGCAGCCCTCGACCACGAGATTCCATCGGACGGGTGGATCGAGGGCTTCTTCAAGGTCTTCATCAAACGTAAGAACCGGAAAGCCAAAATCTCACGAGCGACAATAAATGAGGCCCTTCGAAACATCGACCCCGCAGATATCGGCATGGATGGCGACGGGAAGGAACGCGGCGGGATCGTGAAGCTGTCGGTGAAGAAGCAGGTGGCCACGATCGGAACCCTACTAGACCCCGCCGACGCGAAGGAACAGATTGTGAACGCGCTCAAGGAATGGGCTGAAGCGGGAAAGATCGATTGCAACTTCGCCTGACCGAGGTGTTCGCGGCGATCTGCGGCTTTATAGCCGCGGCTCTCCTGCCGGCCGGCTCGCTTTCTGGTGAGCCGGGCAGACTCCTCACGACGTTTCTCGGCCTTCTCGCAGCTAGCATTCTTCCCACGATCTCGCTCATCGTTGGGGGGATGGGCACTGGCTCGCGGTCGGTGAGGCTCGTCTCCTCGCTCGGCGCTGAAATCATGGCGACCGTGGACTTGCTGTTCGCCGTCTTCGGCATGATTGCTCTGACGCTCGTGGTTCTGCTTTTGCTGAACGTGCCCGCGCCATACGCCAATCAGATCCACCCCTTGGCATTGCAACTGATGGCTGCTGGCGGGCAGGGCGTGGTCGGCGCGCTGGCGGTCCTCGTCGTATGCAAGTCCGGCGCAGTCCCGGGAGCAATTCGCAGGTCACTTACCGTCCGAACGGAAATGGCCGAGGCCGAAGCCAAAAAGAAAACGGCCGAGAATGCGACTGCAGCAACCACTGCTTCTTCGTTCAAAACGCAGGAAGGATTCGGGGAAGTCGTTTCGCACGACGACAAGCCCAAAACCCACTAGCCCCCCGGTTTCCCCCCTGAAACCCGCGGAAAGGCCGTGAACAAAACGGGGGGGAACGGCACCGCAAGGCCTTTAAAATCAATACTTTCGAACGCGAGTAGCATCGTTTACACCGAGGGGGTCGGGGGTTCGAACCCCTCGCCGCCCACCATCCGCGCCCGTCCTCCATACGCGGTCAGGCGCCGTTCACCATTTCCGTGTCAGGAAGCGGCGTCCGGAGAGTTCCAATGAAGTCCATATTCACGCGCAGCACCGCCCTCGCCGCCGTCCTCGGAGGGGCCCTGATGCTTCAGGGCTGCGTGGTCGGGGCCGTGGTCGGCACGGCCGGCGCCGTGGTCGGCGGAACCGTCAAGGCGACCGGGGCGGTCGTCGGCGCGGGCGTCGACGCCGTGACCACCTCCGACGAGGAGACACGGGCCAAACGCGAGCGCGAACAGCGCGAGTATGAGCGCGAGCAGCGCCGCTGCGAACAGCGCCAGCGCCAGGGCCGCGACTGCTGACCTAGAGGGTCAGCACGCAGCGCTCGTGAATGGTCGGGCGCGACACCGCGATGCGGCTCAGCCCCGGCCAGTCCGGCTTGAGCCGGTCGGCGAACCACAGGCACAGGTGCTCCAGCGTCGGCAGCTCCAGCCCCGGCTTGTCATTGAGCAGGCCGTGGTCGAGTTCTTCCGCCGCCGCCTTCAGGGCCCGGTCCAGCGCGCCGAGGTCGGCGACCCAGCCGTGGCCGTCCAGCGTCTCGGCCCGCACGGTCGCCTCGACCGAGAAGGAATGGCCGTGCATGCGCCGGTACGGGCTGCCGTCCGGCTCGTTCGGAAAGTGGTGGGCGGCGTCGAAGGTGGCCGCCTTGGTGATCTCGAAAACGCTCATCTGACGCCGATGTATTTGTGGGTCTGGACGCTGAGCCGCCATTTCGGGTGACGCAGGCAATAGTCGATGGCCGCCGCCGTATTGGCCTCGCGGTCCGGGCCGTCCATGGGTTGCAGCCAGAACCGCTCGAAGGCCAGGTGTTCGAACCGGTCGGGCATGGCGGCGGGCTGCGGGTAGACCAGCTTCAGCTCCTGGCCCGACGTCTGGACCACCGGCGCGTCGGCCTTGGGGCTGACGCAGATCCAGTCGATTCCCTCCGGCGCCGGCAGCGTGCCGTTGGTCTCGATGGCGATCTCGAAGCCGCGGGCATGGAGGGCCTCGATCAGGGCGGCGTCCAGCTGCAACAAGGGCTCGCCGCCGGTGCAGACGACCAGCTTCGGGTCCCCGGCCCGGCCCCGCCACATCGAGGCGACATGGTCCGCCAGGGCGTCGGCGGTCGTGAACTTGCCGCCGCCGTCGCCGTCGGTCCCGACGAAGTCGGTGTCGCAGAAGGTGCAGACCGCCGCCGCGCGGTCCCGCTCGAGCCCGTTCCACAGATTGCAGCCGGCGAAGCGCAGGAAGACCGCCGGCCGCCCGGCCTGCCCGCCCTCGCCCTGCACCGTCAGGAAGACCTCTTTTGCGGACCAGGTCACGCCAGCCCCCCGGGCCGCGCCACCCATTCGCCGTAGCCGGCGGCGCGCAGTTCGCAGGCCGGGCAGTCGCCGCAGCCGTAGCCCCAGGCCTCGCGGTGGTCGCGGTCGCCGCGGTAGCAGGTGTGCGACGCCTCGACGATCAGATCGACCAGCGGCTGGCCGCCCAGTTCGTGGGCCAGGGCCCAGGTGTCGGCCTTGGTCATCGCCATCAGCGGCGTCTCGATCACCACCGGCTTGTCCAGCCCGAGGCTCAGCGCATGGGCCATGGCGTCGATCGTGTCGCGGCGGCAGTCTGGATACCCCGAGTAGTCGGTCTCGCACATCCCGCCGACCAGCGTCTCCAGCCCCCGGCGGTCGGCCAGGGCGGCGGCGCAGGTCAGGAAAACCAGATTGCGGCCCGGGACGAAGGTAGTCGGCAGGCCCCGGGCGTCCATCTCGATGGCACGGTCGGCGGTCAGGGCGCTCTCGGCGATCCTGCCATAGCCGGTCAGGTCGACGACGTGATCCGGCCCCAGCCGGGCCGCCAGATGCGGCAGCACCCGCCCCATGCCCTCGCGGACGGTCAGACGCGCCTCCATCTCGACCGCATGGCGCTGGCCGTAGTCGAATCCGACCGTCTCCACCCGCTCGAAACGCGTCAGGGCCCACGCCAGGCAGGTGGCGCTGTCCTGCCCGCCGGAGAACAGCACGAGAGCGGAATTTGCAGGATTTTGCAGTGAATCGCTCATGACAAACCTGCGGTCGGCCGGTCGGCCGCGCGCATGGACAAGGGTGACAGGGCCGTTCCAGGACGGGGCCGGCCTTCTACACCAGCCCGCGGGTCCGCGCAAAAGCGGCGCGATAAACAGCACCGCCGAGCTTAACCCTTCCGCAAAAGGTTCCCTTGCAGTGTCCACCGGTCGCAGTGGAGTGCCGGTGAGTATGCCGACCATCGAAGTTCTCACCGAGCGCGCCGAGGCGGTGTCGCCTCACACGCTGGGAAGTGAGGTATTCGCCCGCTTCGAAAGCGAGCCCGACACCCTCGTCATCGCCGTCGTCGACGGCCGTCGCCCGGTCGGCCTGATCGAGCGCAACGTCTTCCTGCTGAAAATCGCCGGCGCCTTCGGCCACGCCCTCTACGCCCAGCGGCCGATCACCCATCTGATGGATCCGGATCCGGCGGTGGTCGAGGCCGGCGTGGCGGTCGACACCTTCTGCGACGTGCTGCTGAAGAGCGGACCCGGCGCCCTGATGCGCGGCTTCATCGTCACCCGCAACGGCCAATACCATGGCGTCGGCACGGCCGTGTCCCTGCTGCAGGCCGTCAACGAGCGCCAGCGCCGCCAGAACGTCGAACTGGCCGAGCAGGCGCGCGTGCTGAGCGACACCCGGACCCAGGCCCTGATGTCGGCGCGCGCCAAGAGCCAGTTCCTGGCCATCATGAGCCATGAACTGCGCACGCCGATGAACGGCGTGCTGGCCGTAGCGGAGCTGCTGCGCCGCCAGCCGCTGAACGCCCAGGCGCACGCCCATGTGACCACGATCGTGGAATCCTCCGAGACCCTGCTGCGCATCCTGCAGGACGCTCTCGACCTGTCGCGGGCCGAGGCCGGGGAACTGGAGCTGCATGCGGAGCCGACTCCGCTGCGAAGCCTCATGGACGACATCCAGGCCATGTGGGCGCCGCGCGCCTCGCAGGACAATGTCACCCTGATGATCGGCTATGAGGGCGACACCGAACTGGGCGCCGTCGTCGACGGCGTGCGTCTGAAGCAGGTGTTCAACAACCTGATCGGCAACGCCCTGAAATTCGCGCGAAACGGGGTGGTCGAGGCCAGCCTCAAGGCGGTGGCCGCCGGCGACCGCATCACGCTGGAGGCCCGCATCCGTGACGACGGTCCGGGCATCGACGCCGACCGCGTGGATGCGATCTTCGAACCCTTCGTCCACGGCTCCGGGCAGGACGGGGCGGGCCTCGGCCTCTCGATCTGCCGGCAGATCATCGACCGCATGGGCGGCCGCATCTGGGCCGAGAACAATCGCGGACGCGGCGCGACGTTCGCCTTCGACCTCGAGGTCGACCGCATCCGGGTGGAGTCGGCGGCGGCGTCAAACGTCCAGTCGCTGTCCGACCATGAAATGACCTCCACGCCGCACATTCTGATCGTGGACGACAACGCCACCAACCGCGTGGTCGCCCAGGCCTTGTGCGAGATGTTCGGCTGCACCTCCGAGACCGCCGTGGATGGGGTCGAGGCGCTGGAAGCCGTGCAGGAGCGCAAATTCGATCTGGTGCTGATGGACATCAAGATGCCGCGCATGGACGGCGTCCAGGCGACGCAGGCGATCCGCGCCCTCGAAGGGCCGGTCAGCGTCATCCCGATCGTGGCCCTGACCGCCAACGCCGATCCCGACGACGCGAAGAAATACCTCTCCTGCGGCATGGCCGCGGTGGTGGAGAAGCCGATCAAGCCCGAACGGCTGCGCATGGCCATCCATGGCGCGCTGGCCCCGGCCGAAACCCCGGTCAGGAGTCGGTCGTCCCGCTCGGCGGCTTAGCTGACCTCGGCCGGCGGGGTCTCCTCGTCCTCTTCGTCATAGCCCACCAGCCGCAGCGCGCGGGCCTTCTGGCCGTTCAGTTCGCACCAGCGCAGCAGCCCTTCCTCGCGCCCGTGCGTAATCCACACCTCCTCGGGCCGGAGCTCGGCGAAGGTGGCGGTCAGTTCGGGCCAGTCGGCGTGGTCCGATAGCACCAGCGGCAGCTCCACCCCCCTCTGGCGCGCCCGCGCCCGAACTCCCATCCAGCCCGAGGCGAAGGCCAGAACAGGATCGGCGAAGCGGCGGGCCCAGCGGTCCTGGGTTGCTGAGGGCGGGGCGATCACCACCTCCCCGCCCAGGGCGTTGGGCTTCAGGCCGGTGGCCGGCGACAGCGGGCCCAGCTCGACACCCTCGCGTTCATAGAGGCGGTTGAGCCGCTCGAGGGCGCCGTGCACATAGATCGGCCGCTCCCAGCCCGCCTCGCGCAGCAGGCGGATGACGCGCTGCGCCTTGCCCAGGGCATAGGCGCCGACCAGATGGGCCCGCTCCGGGAACTGCCGCAGCGACTGGACCAGCCGCCCGATCTCCTCACCGTCCGGCGGATGGACGAAGACCGGCAGGCCGAAGGTCGCCTCGGAAATGAACACGTCGCAGGGCACGGGCTCGAACGGGGCGCAGGTTGGATCGCGGCGGCGCTTGTAGTCGCCCGAGACCACCATGGTGGCGCCCTTCCAGCGGATCACCGCCTGGGCCGAGCCCAGCACATGGCCGGCCGGAACGAGGGTCACCTCGACGCCGTTGTGCGAAGCCGCCTCCCCGTAGGCCGCCGGCTGTTCGCGCCCGGCGAATTCGACGCCATACCGTTCCGCCATGATGGCGAGGGTCTGCGGGGTGGCCAGCACGGCGCCGTGCCCGGCCCGGGCGTGATCGGAGTGGCCATGGGTGATCACCGCCCGGTCAACCGGCCGCACCGGATCGACGTAAAAGTCTCCCGGCGGGCAATACAGGCCGGCCGGCGTCGGTCTGAGCAGGTCCTCGAAGCGGGTCATCGGTCGGATATGGGCCCTCGTGACAGGGCGGGAACGCACGAGCCGCGCTTGCGTCCACGCCCTCCCCCGGGTTGATAGCAGGTCATGACGTCCTCCACCCTCGTCTCCCTGCTGCCCCAGCTCGCCTCCGGGGCAGCCCACACCCACGCCCTCGGTTTCGTCTATGACGGCCTGGAGGGCGACCGGGTGCGCCTCCGCGTGCCCTGGCGTGAGGATCTGGTCGGGGATCCTGACACCGGGGTGCTGGCGGGCGGTCTCGTCACCGCCCTGCTGGACCATGTCGGCGGCCTGGCGGTGTGGATCGCGCTGGACCGGTTCGAACCGATCGCCACCCTCGATCTGCGCGTCGACTACATGCGGGCGGCCGAGCCCCGGCGGGCCCTGATCGCCGAGGCGCGCTGCTATCGCCTGACCCACTCCATCGCCTTCGTGCGGGCGTGGGCGTTCGAGGACGGGCCCGACGATCCGGTCGCCGCGGCCCAGGCCGCCTATATGCTCAGCGCCAGCGACGGCCGGGAGCCGGTGAAATGAGCGCCCTGCTGGACCATCTGCCCTACGCCCGCTTCCTCGGCCTGACCTCGGACCAGGACGGCGACGTCCTGACCGTCACCATGCCGTTCGCGGAGCGGCTGATCGGCAATCCCATGCTGCCGGCGCTGCACGGCGGGGCGACCGCCGCCCTGCTGGAACTGACCGCCGTGGCCCAGGTGGCCCTGTCCTACCCCCGCCTGCGCCTGCCGCGGCCGATCAACGTCACGGTGGCCTATCTGCGCACGGGCCGACCCGCCGACGTCCATGCCCGCGCACGCATCAGCAAGGCGGGACGGCGGGTGGCGCACGTGCTGGCCGAGGCCTGGCAGGAGGACGAAGCCCAGCCGATCGCCTCCCTCACGGCCCATTTCCTCGTGTCTACTTACAATCTCTAGTTGTAGTTCGTTGTAACGCCTGATTGCTTCCTCTACGTGATGGTTAATCACGGAGGAAGATCATGACGAGACAAGGCATCGGCGAAGCCCTCGCGGCCCGCCTCTACTCAGCCGAAGCGGCCATCGACCGGGCCATGGCGGAGACCGCGGCGCTGACCGCCGCCCTGCCCGGAGCCCGGGCCGACGCCTGGCTGTCCGCCGTCACCGGCCAGCGCGCCTTCAGCGGCGCGGCGGCCACCATCGGCGCCCTGGCCGAAGCGCGCGGCCACCTGGTGCAGACCCATAACACCCTCGCCGCCCTGGCCCGGAAACTGGGCCTGGAAACCCTCGCCGTCGGGCCCGTCGACAAGCCGGGCGACACCCCGCCCATCGGCGGCGGGGTGTGTCCGGAAGGTGACACAAGCGTCGCCATGGTGAACAAATCCCTACCGACAATTGGTGAGTTGTGTTAAGACCTCATTTACTTCTTCAGTTTGAGTCAGTTTGGAGACTTCCATGGATAAGGCCCAAGTGATCGCCAGCGTCGCCGGTGATCTGAATGCGACCGAACAATCCGTCGACGCGGCCATCACTCGCGCCACGACCCTGGTGCAGTCGATGATCGGCTCGCGCTCGGCGCTTAACCTTTCGCCGGTCCTCGGCGCCGAGGCCCAGGCCAGGGCGCTCGAGGCCATCGCTGCCCTAGGCGCCGCGCGTCAGGCCGTCGTCGCGTGCCACGAAGAGCTCGCCAAGGATCACCGCCGTCTGGGCTATGGCGTCTATGCCGAGATCGCGGAGAAGGGCCAGACGCGACCCGAGACCATCGGCGAGCACCGTCTCCGCGCGGTTTAATTCGAAGTAATGTCGGCGAGCGGTCATTTCCGCGAGTGCTGACTTAAGGCATCATCGCCCTCATGCTTGGCGCATGGGGGCGATTCTGTGTTTGAGACCATCTACGCGCAGGTCGTCCTCGCGGTCGCCGTCCTCGTCGTCACCTTTGCTTTTCTGAAGGGAGACGAGCCCGAGCGAATGGGCGCCGCGGCCTATGCGATTGCCCTGTTGGCCACGACGATGATCAGGGATGGCACCAGCCTGAGCGTTCCGCGATGGGGTGTAATGGCGCTCGAGATTGTGTTGCTGGTCGTCTTTCTCGGGATCGCCTGGCATAGCCGCCGGGCCTGGCCCGTCTGGGCCGCCGGTTTTCAGAGTTTGATCGTCACCGGCCACCTCTTGGTGGCGGCCAACCTGCGGCCGCCGTCCGACGCCTTCGCCACGGTCATTAACATGTCCAACTACGGCCTGTTGATCGCACTCGCCGTCGGCACCTTCTGGGCCTGGCAGGAGCGGCGGGCCGCCGCCATGGGGTCCGGGGAAATCTAGAAGCCGCTGAGGCTCCGGTGTGAGCGTCCGGCGCGGAGGGCCAGCCAGTGTTCGACACCATCTATTCCCAGGTCGCCGCCACGGTCGGCGTGATCGTCGTGGCCTTCGCCTTCCTGAAGGGCGACGAGCCCGAGCGGGTCGGCGGCGGCATCTATGCCATCGGCGCCCTGGCGGCCCTGCTGGTCCAGGAAGAGACCCGGCTGTACGGCGTCCAGGCGGGCCTGATGATCCTCGATATCGTCCTGCTCGCCGCCTACGCCGCCGTGGCGTGGAAAAGCCGCCGGTCGTGGCCCGTCTGGGCCAGCGCGCTCCAGTCGCTGGCCGTCATGACCCACGTCCTGACGATGGTCGACGTCCGGCCGCCCATGGTGGCCTTCTACGCGGTCATCAACCTGGCCAACTACGGCGTCTTGCTGGCTCTCACGCTCGGCGTCCTGCAGGCCTGGCGCGACCGCCGCGCCCTCGGGCTGGAATAGCCGCCCGGGCGCCTCTAGGTGGATATTCCTAGACGCCTGCGGTATCCTGCCTCCGAATCGGCCTTCGGGCCGTCCCGGAGGTCCCGCCCCCCATGCCCCTCTCCCACGGCCAGCTCTGGAAGGCGATCGACGGGCTGGCCCGGCGGGAGGGGATCAGCGCCTCGGCCCTGGCCCGGCGGGCCGGGCTGGACGCGACCAGTTTCAATCCGTCGAAGCGGTTCGGGCCGGGCGACCCGCCGCGGCCGCGCTGGCCGTCGACCGAGAGCCTGACCCAGGTCCTGCGGGCCACGGGCCTGTCGCTGGGAGAGTTCGCCGCCCTGGCCAATGACGCGCCGGAGCGGGCGGCGACCGTGCCGATGCTGGGCATGGCCCAGGCGGGACAGGACGGCTTCTTCGACGACGCCGGCCTGCCGGTCGGGGACGGCTGGGAGCAGACCGAACTGCCGCGCCCGAAGGAGACCCTGCTGAGCCTGAGCATCGCCGGCGACTCCATGGTCCCGCTGTACCGCGAAGGCGATCGGGTCATCGTCGACCGCGAGGCCTCGGACGTGCGCAAGGGGGACCGGGTGGTGGTGCGCACCACCGGCGGCGAGACCCTGGCCAAGGAGGTGGCCGGACTGACCGCGCGCGCGGTGACCCTGGCCTCCGTCAATCCGGCCTATGAGCCGCGCGTCGTGCCCCGCAAGGACATCGTCTGGATGGGCCGGATTCTCTGGGTCAGCCAGTAGCGCGCAAAAAAGGCCGCCCCGGGGGGCGGCCTTTCCTTGCGGTGCGGCGCTGTCAGCGGCTGACGTAGTGGGCGTTGACCCAGCCGCCGCCGGCGATCTGGACCCACTCGCCCTGCGAGCTGATCGCGGTGAACGGCTGGCCGGCCGACAGGCTGCCGACCTGACGATAGCTGGTCCCCGGGCCCGAGCGGATGCGCAGGTTCGAGGTCGCGCGGTAGCTGTCGCCCTCACCATAGCTGTAGTTTGAGCTGTAGGATCTGGCCCGCTGCTGGTTGCAGCCGATGTAGGACCCGGCGGCGGCGCCGGCGCCGGCGCCGACCACCGCGCCGAGGGTGCGTTCGTTACGCGAGATCTGGCTGCCGGCGAGGCCGCCAATGACCGCGCCGATCAGGGCGCCGGTGCGCTGACGGCCGCCGGGGGCGTCGCAGTTGGTGATGCCGTTGGCCTGTTGGGCCATGGCGGCGGTCGGCAGGGCCGCTGGCGCCAGCGAGGCCAGCAGGGCGGCCGAGGCCAGAGCGACGGTGATCTTGTTCTTCTACATTGCTCATCTCCTGTCATCGAGTTGATCGATGGACAGGCACAATGCACCGGCCAAGGTGAAGGCACCCCGTGGCGCGGCGTTATGTTCAGTTC
>NZ_DASPMQ010000047.1:0-12232 GCF_035626975.1 Brevundimonas sp. | reverse complement strand
CGGCGAAACCGTGACCCAGGCCGTCATCACCGTCCCGGCCTATTTCAACGACGCCCAGCGCCAGGCCACCAAGGACGCCGGCAAGATCGCCGGCCTCGAGGTGCTGCGCATCATCAACGAGCCGACCGCGGCCGCCCTGGCGTACGGCCTGGACAAGAACGACGGTCAGAAGATCGCCGTCTACGACCTCGGCGGCGGCACCTTCGACGTCTCGATCCTCGAGATCGGCGACGGCGTGTTCGAGGTGAAGTCGACCAACGGCGACACCTTCCTCGGCGGCGAGGACTTCGACCTGCGCCTCGTCGACTACCTGGCCGACGAGTTCAAGAAGGAGCAGGGCGTCGACCTGCGCACCGACAAGCTGGCCCTGCAGCGCCTCAAGGAAGAGGCCGAAAAGGCCAAGAAGGAGCTGTCCTTCACGGCCCAGTACGAGGTCAACCTGCCGTTCATCACCATGAACGCCTCGGGCCCGCTGCACCTGAACATCAAGCTGTCGCGCTCCAAGCTGGAGGCCCTGGTCGACGACCTGATCCAGCGCACCATCGAGCCCTGCAAGAAGGCCCTCAAGGACGCGGGTCTGAAGGCCTCGGACATCGACGAGGTCGTGCTGGTCGGCGGCATGACGCGCATGCCCAAGGTGATCGAGGCCGTGAAGGCCTTCTTCGGCCGCGATCCGCACACCGGCGTCAACCCGGACGAGGTCGTGGCGCTGGGCGCCGCGGTCCAGGCCGGCGTGCTGCAGGGCGATGTCAAGGACGTGCTGCTGCTGGACGTGACCCCGCTGACGCTGGGCATCGAGACCCTGGGCGGCGTGTTCACCCCGCTGATCGAGCGCAACACCACCATCCCGACCAAGAAGAGCCAGACCTTCTCGACCGCCGACGACAACCAGTCGGCCGTGACCATCCGGGTCTTCCAGGGCGAGCGGCCGATGGCGGCCGACAACAAGATCCTCGGCCAGTTCGACCTGATGGGCATTCCGCCCGCCCCGCGCGGCATGCCGCAGATCGAGGTGGCCTTCGACATCGACGCCAACGGCATCGTGCACGTCACGGCCAAGGACAAGGCCACCAACAAGGAGCAGTCGATCCGCATCCAGGCCAACGGCGGCCTGTCGGACGCCGACATCGACAAGATGGTCAAGGAAGCCGAGGCCAACGCCGCGGCCGACAAGGCCCGGCGCGAACTGGTGGAGGCCCAGAATTCGGCCGACAGCCTGATCCACTCGACCGAGAAGGCCATGTCGGAGCACGGCGACAAGATCGACGAGGCCGGCAAGACCGCCATCGAGGCCGCCCTGGCGGATCTGAAGGCGGCCAGGGACGGCACGGACGTCGACGCCCTGCGCGAGAAGACCAACACCCTGGCCCAGGCCTCGATGAAGCTGGGCGAGGCCATGTATGCGGCCCAGCAGGGCTCCGGCGACGGCGCCGCGGCTGACGCCCCCGCCGACGACGGCGTGGTCGACGCGGAGTTCGAGGAAGTCTCCCCGGACGCCGAGGCCGGCGACGAGAAGAAGAGCGCATAGGCCACAGGCTCCGCGCAAATAACCGCGGCCCCGCTTGTCAGATGACGGGCGGGGCCGTTTCATGAAACTTGCATCAGTCGGCCGGGCGCCCATGTCAGCCCGGTCAGCCTTTCCGGCGAGGCGCCCAGCAGAGGCGGCGGCGGGAACGGCAGGGTAAGAGGACGAACGCCAGATGGCGACGCGTGACTATTACGAGATCCTGGGCGTCGAGCGGACCATCGACGCCGCCGGGCTGAAATCCGCCTATCGCAAGCTGGCCATGCAGCACCATCCGGACCGCAACGGCGGCTGCGATGACGCCATGGCGCGGTTCAAGGAGATTTCCGAGGCCTACAGCGTCCTCAGCGACGACCAGAAGCGGGCCGCCTACGACCGCTTCGGCCACGCCGGCGTCAACGGCGGCGGCAACCCCTTCGGCCAGGGCGGCGCGGGTTTCGCCGACGTCAACGACATCTTCTCCCAGGTCTTCGGCGACGCCTTCGGCGACGTCTTCGGCGGCCGCGCCGGCGGCGGCGCCCGCCAGCACGGGCCGCGGCGCGGCTCGGACCTGCGCTACGACCTCGAGATCACCCTCGAGCAGGCCTACAAGGGCGCCGACGTCGAGATCGCGGTGCCCACCACCGCCACCTGCGACACCTGCGAGGGCTCAGGCGCCAAGGCCGGCACCAAGCCGACCACCTGCACCACCTGCCAGGGCGCCGGGCGCGTGCGCTCGGCCAACGGCTTCTTCCAGGTCGAGCGGACCTGCCCGCGCTGCGGCGGCCACGGCCAGATGATCGCCGAGCCCTGCACCACCTGCCACGGCCACGGCCAGGTGCGGAAGAACCGCAAGCTCCAGCTCAAGGTCCCCGCCGGCGTGGACGACGGCTCGCGCATCCGCCTCTCGGGCGAGGGCGACGCCGGCCAGCGCGGCGGCCCGCGCGGCGACCTCTATGTCTTCCTGTCGGTCACGCCCCACGAACTGTTCGAGCGCGACAACCTCGACCTGCTGGTCACCGTGCCGGTGCCCATGACCACGGCGGCGCTGGGCGGCGAGATCGACGCCCCCTGCCTGACCTCCGAGGCCTGCGACGGCCGCTGCAAGGCCCCCGTGTCGGTGCCGGCGGGCTCGCAGACCGGCAAGACCGTCCGCATCAAGGGCAAGGGCATGCCCCATCTCAACGGCAAGAACCGAGGCGACCTCGTGGTCGAGCTGTTCGTCGAGACCCCGACCGACCTGACGCCGCGCCAGAAGGAGCTGCTCGAGGAGCTGGCCGCCTCGCTGGGCGACACCCAGACGCCGCGCAACTCCTCCTTCGCCGGCAAGGCCAAACGTTTCTGGGCCGACATCCTCGGCGCGGAACCCGGGGCCAAGGAAACGGCCCAGTGACTCCTGCCGGGGGGCGTCCGATGAGTGCGATCTTCCACGCGGGCATCTCCGGCGCCCGCGGCCGGATGGGCCGGGCCGTCTCGGCCGTGCTCGACGCCCGCGAGGACGTGGTGGTCGCCGCCCGCTTCGACCGCGGCGAGACCCCGGACCTGTCGCTGTGCGACGTGATCATCGACTTCTCCACCCCCGACGCCTCGGTCGAGCTGGCCCGCGCCTGCGCCGCGCGCGGGGGTCCGGCCCTGGTCATCGGCTCCACCGGCCTGTCGCCTGAACAGGACGCGGAGATCCTCCGGGCCGCCGAGACCGTGGCCATCGTCCGCAGCGGCAATTTCTCCCTGGGCGTCAACATCCTGATCGGCCTGGTCGAGCACGCCGCCCAGCGGCTCGACGCCCGCGACTGGGACATCGAGGTGCTGGAGACCCACCACCGCCGCAAGGCCGACGCCCCCTCGGGCACCGCCCTGATGCTGGGCGAGGCCGCCGCCAGCGGCCGCGGCGAGGACCTGGCCGACGTGCGCAGCGCCCCTTACGACGGCATCACCGGTCCACGCGAAACCGGCCGCATCGGCTTCGCCTCGCTGCGGGCCGGCGGGGTGATCGGCGAGCACACGGTGCTGTTCGCCTCGGACGACGAGACCCTGACCCTGAGCCACTCGGCCATCGACCGCTCCCTGTTCGCCAAGGGCGCCGTCGCCGCCGCCGCCTGGGTCCGCGGCCGCAAGCCCGGCCTCTACGACATGCAGGACGTGCTGGGCTTCCGGCAGGCCTGACGGCCTGCCTGGGGTGCTCGCGACGCGGTCGCTCGCTGCTTGAGCGCGATCCAGGGGCCTTTCCCCTGCGCGAAGCGCCAGGCCGCGTCGGGTCGACAAGGCGGAGCCTTGTGACCGCGGCTCACGAAGAGAGCCTGAGGCCCCCGGCCCTCAGTGCGCGTGCTTGCGGCGCCCGTGACCGCCCCCGACGACCAGCGACTTGATCAGGAAGAACACCGCGATGACGATCGCATAGCCGAGGAACAGGGCCAGCACGCCCATCCAGAAGCCCAGAGACAGCAGGTCGGGCAGCACGAAGGCCCCGCCGTCCAGCATCGGGCGGATCACGCCGACGGCCACATGCGCCAGGGCCGCGCCCAGGGCCGTGGCCCACAACCGGCTCCACGCCGGCATCAGCAGGGCCGCGATGATCGCGATCAGCAGGCCCATGACCTGGTTGACGCCGTCGAACCCGCCCTGGGCCAGGCCGAACAGGCCGCCCAGAAACGCGCCGATCGAATCGATAAGGGACTCCATACGCCGACCTCCATCTGCATGCGGCCAGCTTGGCCGTGAGCAGGGTTAACGCCGCTGCGGCCGAATGGCTCCGCTTAGCGCCCCGTCGAGCCGAATCCGCCCGCGCCGCGCGCCGTTTCGTCCAGCGCGCCCACCTCGACCATGGCCGCCTGCGCGTACCGGGCGATAACAAGCTGGGCGATGCGTTCGCCCCGCCGGATCACGAACGGCTCCTGTCCATGATTGATCACGATCACGCCGACCTCGCCGCGATAGTCGCTGTCGATGGTGCCGGGCGAGTTCAGGCAGGTCAGGCCGTGTTCCAGCGCCAGACCCGAACGGGGCCGCACCTGGGCCTCGAAGCCGGGCTCCAGCGCGATCTTCAGGCCGGTGGGCACCAGCGCCCGCGCCCCGGGGGGCAGGATCAGGGGCACCGCCTCCGGCACGGCCGCGCGCAGATCCATCCCGGCCGAGCCCGAGGTCTCATAGGCGGGCGGCGGCAGCCCTTCGGCATGCGGCAGACGTTCGATCCGGACAGTGGTCATGGGTGCGGCTTCTACGTGAGTACGAAGGCGATAGTTCGCCCGCCGACCTCTACCGCGCCCGGCGACGCCCGGATGCCTCGGCGCGCGTCGGGAAGATCATCATCCGTGGATGAAGGGCCCTGTCTTCGGTGGAGTTCCAGTGGAGTCCCGGTGGACAACCTGTGGGCAGATCAGCCGAAATGCCCGGCGATACGGGCCGCGAGCTTGCGCGCCACCTCGCCCTTCGACTGGCGCGGCCACGCCTCGACCACGCCGTCCCGGGTGAACAGGGTCACGGCATTGCCCTCGGATCCGAACACGTCGTCGGAGACGTCGTTGCCGACGATCCAGTCGCAGCCCTTGCGCGACAGCTTGGCCCGGGCGTTGGCCTCGAGG
Source organism: Brevundimonas sp. (assembly GCF_035626975.1). GTDB lineage: Bacteria > Pseudomonadota > Alphaproteobacteria > Caulobacterales > Caulobacteraceae > Brevundimonas. The sequence continues at coordinate 7,150 of NZ_DASPMQ010000047.1, read as the reverse complement.
TCCGTGGTCTCGGCGGCGAAGCCGATGACCAGCTTCGGCCGGGCCTTCCCGGGCGCCGACACCCCCGCGAGGATGTCCGGATTCTCGATCAGCGCCAGTGAGGGCGGCCCGCCCGGGGCCTTCTTGATCTTGCCCGACGCCACCCCGTCGACCCGCCAGTCGGCGACCGCGGCGCCCATCACCGCGATATCGGCCGGCCCCTCCTTCGTATCCAGGGCCGCCTGCACTGCCGCCTGCATCTCGCGCGCCGTCTCGACCCAGATTCGTTCGACCCCGATCGGCGCCGTCAGGGCGACGGGCCCCGAGACCAGCGTGACCCGCGCCCCCAGCGCCGCCAGCGCGCCGGCGATGGCGTAGCCCTGCTTGCCGCTGGAGCGGTTGGTCAGCCCCCGCACCGGGTCGATCGGCTCGAAGGTCGGTCCGGCCGTCACCACCGCCGTGCGTCCTGCCAGCGGCCGTCCGTCGGGCCCGGCCAGCAGGCCTTCGATGGCCTCCAGGATCGCCGCCGGCTCGGCCATGCGGCCTGGCCCGAACTCGCCGCAGGCCATCTCGCCCTCGTCGGGACCGACCACCGCCGCGCCGTGGAAGCCGTCGAAGCCCTTGAGCCGCTCGACATTGGCCTGCACCGCCGGGTGCAGCCACATCCGCACATTCATCGCCGGGGCCAGCAGCACCTTCTTGTCGGTGGCCAGCAGGGTGGTCGAGGCCAGATCGTCGGCCAGCCCGTTTGCCGCCTTGGCGATCAGCCCGGCCGTGGCCGGCGCCACCACCACCAGGTCGGCCCAGCGCGACAGCTCGATATGGCCCATGGCCGTCTCGTCCTCAGGCATGAACAGGGCCTGGCGCACCGGATGGCCGGTCAGGGCCGCCAGCGACATCGGGGTGACGAAGGCCTCGCCCGCGGCCGTGAGGACGCTCATGACCTCCGCGCCGGCCTTCTTCAGCAGCCGAACCAGCTCCAGCGCCTTGTAGGCGGCGATGCCGCCGCCGACGATCAGCAGGATCTTCCGTCCGGACAGCGCAGCTGGGGTCATGCCGTTGATCTAGCGATCCCGCCCCCCGGCGTCGAGGGAGGCGGCTCTGAACAAGAACATTGCAAGAACAAAATAACGACGTTATGGAGTCCGGCGAGTCAGGATCATTGGAGGGTGTGATGACGGGCAAGAGCATCAGGACGGCATGGACGACGGGCGCGGCGCTGGCGCTGCTCGGGCTGGCCGGCTGCGGCAACGGCGGGTCGGCGGTCGAGACCCGTGATCGGGCGGCCGAGGGCGCGCAGGCCGTGCTGACCTCGGCGGCCGGAACGCCCGCGGCGGCGGAAGCCGTCCCGGAGAAGGCGCCGCCGGTTCTGACCGCCAACCGGCGCGAAACCGTGGACGCCAAGGTCGCGCGGCTGTTCGAGACCAACGGCGCCGACTTCGACGCCGCCTCGGCCGAGGATTATCTGGCCAAGGTCCGGGCGTTCACCGCCCGGCCGCCGACCGGGACCGAGCGGGTCGAGCGGGCCAACGGCGACGTTCTTCTCTACCAGGCCTCGACCAACACCTTCGCCGTGGTGTCGCGGGACGGCGTGGCCAAGACCATGTTCAAGCCGCGTGACGGCGCCGCCTACTGGGTGCAGCAAAAGAGCGCCGCGCCCACGTTCGGCCGGCGGTTCTCGCGGTCGTCGGAATGAGCGGGGGAGACGGACCCTGGAGCGAAATCGGTCGGGTTGGACGCAGGCCAACCGGGTTCGGATTTCGCTCCGCTGATTCTGGACCATTTTTTGGATTCAGGTCGATCCGACCTGAAGCAAAAATGATCTAGGCCTCGTCCGTTTCCTTGCGGTCCGCCATGTCGCGGATCAGCTCCAGCGCCAGCTTCTGCTGCCGGGTCGACAGCTGGGGCGCCAGGCGGCTGATCTCGATGGTGTAGCGGGTGGCGGGAAAATCATGATCGAAGCCCGAGCCGCCCTCCGCTATTCCGGCGGCCTGACCACCGTTCAGGCCCTCGAAGAAATAGCCGATGTCGACCTTGAAGAAGCGCGCGATGTCCCAGAGCTTGGAGGCCGAGACGCGGTTCGCGCCCTTTTCGTACTTCTGGATTTGCTGGAATGTCAGACCCAGCGCGCGGCCGAGGTCGCTCTGGTTATAACCGAGCGCCAGCCGTTTTTCGCAGACACGCCGGCCGACATGCCGGTCTACGGGATGAGGTCCGTCCACGCCCTTGCCTCTGGCCATTTTTGTTTTGCCCTCGTTGGGTGAAGCCCACTTTGAATGCGCCTGCTTCGGCCCGCTGTCACGGAAAAACAGCCGGTTTCGGCCCGTGGCGCAGCCGTGGGTTGCGTAACCCTTTCGGACCCTCCCCACCGACGGGAAAATCGCCTTACAGGGGTGGAATCAGCCCCGTGCGCGGATCATAAACCGCCGCCACGCGACCGCCGGGGCGAGCGCCAGAAGCAGGCCGAGGGCGAACAGAAGATCGCCGAACCGGCCGTACAGGGTCACCGAGGTCGGGTGCGGCAGCCGGGCGTCGATCACCCCGCTTTCACCCGGCTCCAGCCGCTGGTCGCCGACCACCCGCCCCCAGGGATCGATCATCGCCGAGACCCCGGTCGGCGTCGAACGGACCACCGGCAGGCCGGTCTCGATGGCGCGGTAGCTGGCCAGGTTCAGATGCTGCAGCGGGCCCGAGGTCCGTCCGAACCAGGCGTCGTTGGAGATGTTGACGATCCAGCGCGGCCGGCCGGCCCCACCGGGGGTGAAGCCGGGATAGAGGCTCTCGTAGCAGATCAGCGGCTGGACCGGCGGCAGGCCGGGGATGGCGATCGGCGCCGGCCGCGGTCCGGCGCTGAAGTCCAGGGGCATGTGGGTCAGGCTGCGGACGCCCAGCGCCCCGAGCAAGCCCCCGGCCGGCAGGTATTCGCCGAACGGCACCAGCCGGTATTTGTCATAGGTGGCGGTGATCCTGAGGCCGGCGTCGCCCGCGTCGGTCAGGGCCAGCAGGCTGTTGTAATAGCGCGCGCCGTCGGGGGCGGCCGGATCGGCGAGGCCTCGCCCGAGGCCGAGGATCAGGGTCTGGCCCGGCTGCACGGCGCGGGCGATGGCGACGGCGTCCGGCGAACCGGGGGCGAACACCTGGTTGGCCGAGGCGGGCAGGGCGCCCTCCGGCCAGATGATCACGTCGGGCGTCACCGCGCCGGGGCGCGCCGTCAGATTCACATAGCGGTCGACGATGCCGCGATAGGCCTCGGGCGTCCATTTCGACTCCTGCGCGACGTCCGCCTGGACGATGCGCACCACCGTGTCGGTCAGGGCCAGCCGCGCGCCCGACAGCCGCAAGGTCCCGCCGACGATCAGGGCCGTGAGCGCCAGCGCTCCGAGGACGGCGGCGCCGATGCGGGCCTTGCGCGGTCCCGGGCCCGCCAGCGGACCGAAGGCCGAAACCGCCGCCACGGTCACGAGACCGAGGCCGTAGACGCCGGCCACCGAGGCGAACTGCGAGCCCGCCGACCCGGCCTTCCAGCTGGCTCCGGCGGGATTCCACGGGAAGCCGGTCAGTATGTGGCCGCGCAGCCATTCCAGCAGGCAGAACAGGGCCGCGAAGACCAGCACCCGTCCGACGCCGCCGGGCGCGAACCGCCGGTAGAGGGCCGTCGCGGTTCCCCAGAACAGGCCCAGGCCGATCGGCAGCAGGGAGGCCGCGAACGGCGCCATCCACGCCTGGGCCGGATTGACCAGGAAGGCCTCGGCCACCCACCAGCAGCTGATGAAGAAATAGGCGAAGCCGGCCAGCCAGCCCATCCAGAAGCCGCCGCGCGTGGTCGTCGACCGCTCGGCCAGCAGCATCAGCAGCGGATAACCCAGCAACCCGGGCAGGAATCCGAACGGTGGATGGGCCAGGGCCGCGCCGGCGCCGGCGAACAGGGCGAGGGCGATCCGGCCGAAGCGCAGGATCAGGCGGTCGCGGCGGGAGGCGGGATCAAGCTTGAGCATCGGTCCTGTATGGGTCGGCGACGCCCAGACTGGCAAGGATGGTCCGCTCTTCGGCCTCCATCTCGTCCGCCTCGGCCTCGGCCTCGTGGTCGCGGCCCAGCAGGTGCAGCACTCCGTGGACGGTCAGGTGCGTCAGATGGTCGGCCAGCGTCTTGCCCTGCGCCTCCGCCTCCGCCGCACAGACGCCAAAGGCCAGCACCAGATCGCCGAGGTGCGGCGCGGCGCTCTCCGCCGCCGGGAAGGACAGCACATTGGTCGGCCGGTCCCTGTCGCGGAAGCGCGCGTTGAGGTCCCGGACCGCGGCGTCGTCGGTCAGCAGGACGACCACATCGCCTTCGACCCCGCCCAGCGCCGCTTCGGCCGCGCGTTCGGCCGTCGCGGCGGCCCCCGGCAGGGCGGCCGTCCACGCCTCGTCCTCGACCTCGACCTCGATCATGCGCCGGAGTCCCGCGACTCCGGGTCTTCGAGATCGGCCGCCGGACGGTGCTTCGCCGCGTCGGCGTCGTAGGCCCGGACGATGCGCTCGACCATGGCGTGGCGGACCACGTCCTGGGCCTGGAAGGTCTGGATGGCCACGCCCTTGACCCCGTCGAGGATGCGCAGCGCGTGCCGGAGGCCGGAGTCGCGCGGATTCAGCAGGTCGATTTGCGACGGATCGCCGGTCACCACCATCCGCGCGCCCTCGCCCAGCCGGGTCAGCACCATCTTCATCTGCAGCCGCGAGGTGTTCTGGGCCTCGTCGACGATGATGAAGGCGTGGGCCAGGGTGCGTCCGCGCATGAAGGCGATCGGCGCCGCCTCGATCTCGCCCTTGTCGCGCCGCCGGCGCACGTCGTCCGGCCCGAGGATGTCGTTCAACGCCTCCCAGATCGGCGCCAGATAGGGATCGACCTTCTCGTTCAGGTCGCCCGGCAGGAAGCCCAGCTTCTCGCCCGCCTCGACCGCCGGCCGGGTGATGACCAGCCGGTCGACCTGACCCCGCCGCAGCAGCGAGGCGCCATAGGCCGCCGCCAGAAAGGTCTTGCCGGTGCCGGCCGGGCCGACCCCGAAGGTCAGCTCGCAGCGCGACAGCATGTCCAGATAGTTGGCCTGGGCCGCCGTCTTGGGCGCGATGGCCCCGCGCCGCCCGACCGGCAGGGCGATGGCGTTGGGCGCGATACTGCCCTGCCCCGGCCGCGGCTGGGTCGCCGCCGCGCCCAGCGCCGTGCGCACATCGGCCTCGGTGATCACGGCGCCGGCGCCGGCCCGGTCCGCCAGGGTCTGGATGACGCGTTTGGCCTGGGCCCGGTCGCGGCTGGAGCCGTTGATGGTCACGCCCCCGCCCGGGGCCTCCACCAGCACCTTGTAGGCGTCCTCGATCAGGGCGACGTGGCGGCTGTGGGGACCCACGACGGCGCGCAGGGCGGCGTCGTCCAGCGCCAGGAACTCACTCTCACGCGCCATCAGGCCGCCTTCTGCTGGAGCCGGCCGGTGAGGGAATTCTGCTGGCCGCGCTCGATCTCCACCGGAACGATCCGCCCGATCAGATGATCCGCGTCCTCGACGTGAACCGATTGAAGATACGGCGAGCGGCCGATGGCCTGCGCCCCGTGCCGGCCCTTGCGCTCGAACAGCACCGGCAGCGTCCGGCCCGCCTGCGCTTCGTTGAACGCCACCTGCTGTCCGGTCAGCAGGGCCTGCAGCGCGTGCAGCCGCTCGCGGCTGACCGCGTCCGGAACCTGCGCCGCCATGGTCGCCGCGGGGGTGCCGGGGCGCGGCGAATACATGAAGGAGAAGGCCGAGGCGTATCTGACCCTGCGAACGAGATCCATGGTCTGCTCGAAGTCGGCGTCCGTCTCGCCGGGGAAGCCGACGATGAAATCCCCCGACAGCGCCATGTCCGGGCGCGCGTCGCGGATGCGCTCGACCAGCTCCAGATACTTTTGCCGCCCGTGCTTGCGGTTCATCAGCCGCAGGATGCGGTCCGAGCCTGACTGCACCGGCAGGTGCAGATACGGCATCAGGGCGTCCAGCTCGCCGTGGGCGGCGATCAGGTCGTCCGACATGTCGTTGGGATGGCTGGTGGTGTAGCGGATGCGGTCCAGCCCCGGGATCTCCGCCAGCGCATAGGCCAGCCGCGCCAGGCTGGACGGCTGTCCGTCGGGGCCCTCGCCATCGTAGGCGTTGACGTTCTGGCCCAGCAGGGTGACCTCGCGCACCCCCCGCGCCGCCAGCTCCCGCGCCTCGGCCAGCACGTCCGCGACCGGCCGCGACCACTCCGCCCCGCGGGTGTAGGGCACCACGCAGAAGGTGCAGAATTTGTCGCAGCCCTCCTGCACGGTCAGGAAGGCCGTGACGCCGTCGCCGCCCCGCGCCCCGATCTTCTCGTGCGTCAGGGCGTCGAACTTCTCATTGGGCGCGAAGTCGGCCCCGATCCGTTCGCCGCGCGCCCGCGCCGTCCGGGTCAGCAGTTCCGGCAGCTGGTGATAGGCCTGCGGCCCGACCACCAGGTCGACCGCCGGCTGGCGCTTCATGATCTCCTCGCCCTCGGCCTGGGCGACGCAGCCGGCCACGGCGATGGTCATCCGCGCCCGGCCCGCGGCCAGCCCCCGATCCCGCATCTCTCTCAGCTTGCCGAGCTCCGAATAGACCTTCTCGGCCGCCTTCTCGCGGATGTGGCAGGTGTTGAGGATGACGAAGTCGGCGTCCTCGGCCGTGTCGGTCGCGACATAGCCCAGCGGGCGCAGCACGTCGGCCATGCGCCCGGAGTCATAGACGTTCATCTGGCAGCCGTAGGTCTTGATGTGCAGACGCTTCAGCGGCTGGGCGGGCTGGTCGGACATGGGCGGGGTTTATGGTGCTCGCGGCCCGAGCGCGCAAGTTATCCCCACGCCGCAGCCGAACCGGCGTTGCGCCAGCGCCTCAGGACTTCTCGCCGTTGGCCACCCCGTAGAGCTCGAGCTTGTGGCCGATGAGGCGGTAGCCGAGCCGCGCGGCGATGGCTTCCTTCAGCTTCTCGATCTCCTCGTCGTAGAACTCGATCACCTTGCCGGTGCGGGTGTCGATCAGGTGGTCGTGGTGGTCGTCGGTCAGCTCCTCGTAACGCGAGCGGCCGTCGCCGAAGTCGTGCTTCTCGACCACGCCCGCCTCTTCGAACAGGCGCACCGTGCGGTAGACCGTGGCGATGGAGATGTGCG
>NZ_DASPMQ010000046.1:0-18504 GCF_035626975.1 Brevundimonas sp. | reverse complement strand
GGTGCCACTGACGCCTTTCACTTCGGCCTGACCGCCGAGCATTCCTTCGGTACCGACCTCGCGTGCCACGCGCGTGACCTCGGCAGCGAACGAGTTGAGCTGATCCACCATCGTGTTGATGGTCGTCTTCAGCTCGGCGATCTCGCCCCGTACGTCGACCGTGATCTTTCGCGAGAGATCGCCGTTCGCAACGGCGGTGGTCACCTCGGCGATGTTGCGCACCTGTCCGGTCAGATTGGCGGCCATGAAGTTCACGTTGTCGGTCAGGTCCTTCCACGCGCCGGCCACGCCCTTCACGTTCGCCTGACCGCCCAGCTTGCCCTCGGTGCCGACCTCGCGCGCGACCCGGGTCACTTCCGAGGCGAACGAGCCCAGCTGCCCCACCATGGTGTTCACCACCCGGCCGATGCGCAGGAACTCGCCGCGCAGCGGTCGCTCCTCGTTCTCCAGGTCCATGGTCTGGCTCAGATCGCCCTTGGCCACGGCCCCGATCACCCGCGCCATCTCGGCGGTCGGGTGCACCATGTCCGCGATCAGGGTGTTGACGGCGTCCACGCTGGCGGCCCAGGAGCCCGTCGCCGCCGGCACCCGCGCCCGGTTGTTGATCTTGCCCTGCCGCCCGACGGCCTCGCCCAGACGGCTGAACTCCCGGCTCATCCGGTCGTTCAGCTCGACCACGTCGTTGAAGGCTTCGGCCAGCTCGCCGTCGACGCCGGTCAGGTCGCCGGGCAGCCGGACCGAGAAGTCGCCGCGCCTGAAGGCCCTGAAGGCGGCGAGCAATTGGCGCGTGTCGAGAGCGGGTTCGGGAGCCAGGGCGGCGACGGACATTCTTCACCTTCGGAGCGGGTTCGACCCTTAATCCGGAGGTGCAGGACCCATCGATCGCGGCGACAGGGAGGCTCGACCGTCGTCGACCGACTCCCTGGCTCCGATCACCGCATGGCGCTGCTTCCCCCGAACCAATTGCGACAAACCACCGAGCGGGGGCTTGGTTCCCGGGCAGTGTGGTGAATCTCTTGCGTTGCCATTTGGCGGTGTGACGCTAGGGTCCGGCGCCATGTCGCCCCGGTCAGACCGAGCGCCGCGCGCGTGAATACGCCGCCGCCGCCCTTGAGCGCCGACCTCTCGGCCTTCATCGAGAGCGCCGTGCCTTCGGTGTGGGCGCTGGAGACCCTTCTGTTCCTGCGCCGGAACCCCGATGTCGGCTGGGCTCCCGATCGGCTGGTCGCGGAATTGCGCGCCAGCGGGCCGCTGGTGAACGACTGTCTGGCGGTCCTTCAGCGCGCCGGCCTGATCCGCGGCGAGGGCGACGGCGTCCGGTATGCGCCGGCGTCCCCGACGCTCACGGCCCTTTGCGACGAGCTCGAAGCCGCCTACCGTGAGCGTCCGGTCGCCGTCGTCAACACCATCACGCGGCGCCGGTCCGACGCGCTGAAGGGTTTCGCGGACTCGTTCCGCTTTGGGGGGTGGAAGTCGTGACGGGGTGGGGACCGGGGGCCGTCTATGGCCTGTGTCTGCTGACCAGCGCCCTGTGCGCGGCCCTGCTGATCCGGTCGTACGGCCGGTCGCGGCAGCCGCTCCTGCTGTGGAGCGCCGCCTGTTTCTCGCTGCTGGCGATCAACAATCTGCTGGTCGTGCTGGACATGGTGGTCCTGCCGGGGATCGACCTGTCGCTGGCCCGGCAGGTGACGTCCCTGGCGGCGGTCGGAGTGCTGCTCTACGGCTTCATCTGGGAGGTGGACCGTTGAACCTCCCGCTCGTGGCCAGCGGCGCCATCATCATGGGCTACGCCCTGGCGGCCGTCTTCTTCCTCAAGTTCTGGCGCCGCACCGCCGACAGCCTGTTTCTCGCCTTTGCGGCCGCCTTCCTGCTGATGGCCGCCACGCCGCTGCTCACCACCCTGCTCGAGGTGCCCCGGGAGGAGCAGAGCCCGTTCTACCTGCTGCGGCTGCTCGCCTTCCTGATCATCATCGTGGCGATCATCGTCAAGAGCCGGCGGCGGTGAGGCTCAGCGGAGTTCGGGCAGCCGGCGGTTGATCGAGGCGGCAAGTCGTCGACGCCGGTCGCGGAAGGTCTTGCGGCGGCCGCGGGCGACGCAGTGGTCCGGGCGGCCCCAACGACCCCTTACAGCATCCGCCAGATGCTGGTGCCGGTCGTACTGATGCACCACCGGGCTGATCGAGCCGTCGGGGTTCAGGATCAGCCCGTCGTCGCGGACGTGCAGCCCGGCCGACCGCACATCGCCGATGGTGGCGACCCGTTCGTAGTTGGGACGGACGTCTGCATCGACCAGCCCCAGGTGGACCGCCAGATTGCACGCGGCCTGATCCGCGCCGAAGGCCCCGCCCACCTCCGACCTCGGAATCGCGGCCAGCATCAGCAGGGTGCGGCACAGACGGCCGACCTCCACCGCAGGGCCGCAGATAGTGCCGACGCAAAGGCTGGGCCTGTCCGCGATGGCGTCCGCCAGCGGAGCGCCGGCCACCGCGCGCATATGCTTCATGTTGAAGGCATGACCCGCCAGCCCGCCCTGTCCCTCGCTGTAGACTTCCAGGCGGGTGGCCGGTCGGGTGAACGGGTCGCCCTGGAACACCACGTCGCGCACGTCCGTCAGCAGCACCTCCGTCACGGCGGGCCGGCTCGATAGCCATCGGTCATAGGCGGCGAACCGTTCCATGACCGGGTGCGGCGCCCAGGCGTCGCGGGGCAGGGGCGGTTCGCCGATAACCTGATACCGGTCCAGCAGGTCGGCGACGTCCGGCCGGTCGTCGACGTAGAGGGCGACGGCGCCGTCGAAATGGGCGCGCAGCGACCGCACGAACGGCTCAAGGTCGGCCGCCGCGTAACCGGTGGCGTAGCCCAGAACGGCGCGCCGCCCGGCGCTGGCCGGATGGCGGACACGGGGATGCGCGAGAGCGGAACTCAACCAGGAAAGATAGGGAGTCGAGGCTACGGTCACGCCGCCCCGCTAGGGTCGAAGCGTGACAATAAACAGGCGAACTATCTGAATAGCGGCGGTATTTCGGTCACCATCTGTTTCAGCCGCGAACCAGCCGCAGGAACTCCTCGCGCGTCCGGGCGTCGTCGCGGATCATCCCGACCAGATGGCTGGTGATCAGGCTCGTGCCCGGCGCGTTGACGCCGCGCAGCGTCATGCAGCTGTGCTCCGCCTCGATCACCACGCCGACGCCCTGCGGCTTCAGCACCTCCTGGATGGCGCGCGCGATCTCCGCCGTCATCTTTTCCTGGATCTGCAGCCGGCGCGCATAGCCCCGCACCACCCGCGCCAGCTTGGAGATGCCGACCACCCGGTCGGTCGGCAGATAGGCCACGTGCGCCTTGCCGATCACCGGCAGCATGTGGTGCTCGCACACGCTGACGAAGCGGATGTCCTTCAGCACGATCAGCTCGTCATAGCCGCCGACTTCCTCGAAGGTCCGCTCCAGGTATTCGCGCGGATCGACGTCGTAGCCGGCGTACATCTCGCGATAGCTGCGCATCACCCGGTCCGGCGTGTCGACCAGCCCCTCGCGCTCCGGATCGTCGCCGGTCCAGCGGATCAGCGTCCGCACCGCCGCCCGCACCTCGTCCTCGCCCGGCAGGTCGATCTCGGGCCGCTTCCCGCCGCGCTTCGGCAGCGGCGTTCCCGCCGCCCGCGCCAGCGCCTCCCGCTCGACCCAGCTGCCGTCGCAGTCCTCGCCGTGGGCGTGAGCGTGGCCATGATCAGGGGAGGGGCGGGCGTCTTCCATGGCGGCATCCTGGGGCTGACAAGCGTGTCAGGTCGATTATGCGCCCTTAGACCGCGAAGCCGGCGAGAGTTCCAGTCCAAGATCGTCCGCCACGAACTGGATGCGCCGGCGGATGGACGCCGAACGGTCGTCCTTCAGCATCGCCAGCAGAAGGCCGGGGGTCTCGATATCCCGCCTGAGCCGCACCAAACCCTCGGCGGCCACGCGCCTGACCGCCGCCGACCGGTCGTGAGCGGTCAGCGCGATCAGGGCCTCAACCGGCTGTGGTCTGTGGATCGGGCGCGAGGCGAAACGGGGAACGCGCCGGCTCAGATTATAGGTCTTGTCGATCCACTGCCGGTCATACCCGATCCGCCGGGAGGCCTTGCCCTCGATCAGCGTGCGCGCGGCGATGACACGAACGGCGGGATTCTCGGCCCGGGTCGCGAATTCCACCAGTCGGTGATCCAGCAGGTCTCGCGCGAGGACGTGACTGAACGCCCTGCTGACCAGTCCCGAGCGGCCGGAGAGGATCAGCCCCGCCAGCGCCTCGACCACGTCCGGACGTGCAAAGGCCTCATCGAGGAGGGCGATCTCCGCCTCGCCCCGCCGCCAGAAGGACTTGCGTTGCGTCAGAAAGAGCGCGGCCTCGGCGACCGCATCGACCGGCGCCGACGCGAACACTCGCATGGCGCAGGCCTGCGCGGCCAACCGCACGGGTCCAACCCAGTCGTTGAGCCGATAGGCGACCGCCGTGAGCACGAAGGCGCTCCGGGTGGAAACCAGCTGCTTCAGGGCCGCTTCGCGAATGTACCCGTCCGGGCAAAACAGGAAGATGACGTCCAGTCCCGGGATTCGCTTCAGCTGGGATAGCGCCTTGCTGCGGTTCGGCTGGCGGGGCCTCCAGGTCGCGGTGTCCACCGGCGCACCGACCGGCCAGCCGAACATGTTGCGGCGGCGTTTCGGCAAGGGCGCGTCCACCCATTCGAGCATGCTCACCCACACCCCGAGGGCCGAGTAGACGCTGTCGACCTTCGAAGGCGGCAACGCCTCAAGCGCCTCAACGCATCGCCGGGCGGCTTGCTGGTCCGGCTCGTCGCGCAGCAGGGCCGCACTCAGCGGCCCCAGGGTGGCGATAACCGGGGGCGGGAGATCATAGGTCGGTGGGTAGGTCACGCCTTGTTCTACCACGCCGCGGGCTGCTGCGAACAACAGCTCCGCTAACGCCTCGTTAACCACACTCCCGGCACTTTCTGCCCAGTGCGGCCCGGCGGGCCAGGGCGTGATTCGGGGCGGTTGATGAACGGCGCGGAAGTTCTGGATGTGGGCCGCGACGCCCTGTGGCTGACCATCCAGCTGTGCGCCCCCATCCTGATCGTCGGCCTCGTCGTCGGCGTGGTCATCGGCCTGTTCCAGGCCCTGACCCAGATCCAGGAACAGACCCTGGTCTACGCCCCCAAGATCATCGCCATCTTCGTCTCCCTGCTGCTGTTCCTGCCGCTGATGGGCTCCCTGCTGGGCGGCTTCATGCGGACCATCGCCGCGCGCATCGCCGGCATGTAGCCAGTGGAGCCCTACGCCACCGCCGACCAGGTCTGGCAGGGGGCCATGATCTTCGCGCGCATCGGCGCGGTCCTGCTGATGCTGCCCGGCGTGGGCGAGAGCTATGTGCCGCCGCGCATCCGCCTGTCGCTGGCCCTGGTGGTGTCCCTGGCCCTGTGGCCGGTGGTCTCGGGCAGCCTGCCTCCCCTGCCGGAGACCCTGGGGGGCATGGCCGGCTGGATCATCCGCGAGGTCATCGTCGGCCTGGCCATCGGGGCCCTGCTGCGCAGCTTCCTGACCGTGCTGGCCACCGCTGGCGAGGTGGTGGCGCTGCAGACCACCCTGGCCTTCGCCCAGACCGCCAACCCGATGCAGGCCCAGCCGGGCAGCACCATCTCGGCCTTCCTGATGCTGCTCGGCACGACCCTGATCTTCGCCACCAACACCCACCACCTGTTCATCGCCGGCCTGGTCGGCTCCTATGAGCTGATCGCGCCCGTCCGGCCGCTGGTCACCGGCGACTTCGCCACCCTGGCCATCAAGACCCTCGGCGACGCCTTCATGCTGGGCATCCAGCTGTCGGCGCCCGTGCTGGTCTTCGCCATCATCTTCAACCTGGCGTCCGGCCTCGTCGGCCGCGTCATGCCCGCCTTCCAGGTCTATTTCGCCGCCGCCCCGCTCAGCATCATCCTGGGCCTGTCGGTCTTCGCCCTCAGCCTCGGCGTGATGGGAACGGTCTTCATCGACCGCTACCGCGCCCTGGCCGGTGTTTTCGCGGGGGGCGCCGGTGGCTGACGCGCCCGATCCCGAGTCGAAAACAGAAGAGGCGACCCCGCGAAAACTCGCGGACGCGAGGAAAAAGGGCGACGTCGCCAAGTCGCCCGACGTGGCCTCGGCCCTGTCCCTGATGGGGGCGGCCGCGGTCATCCTGATGTCCGGCGGCTGGTTCGCCACCTCCATCGCCGGCCAGCTCCTGCCCTTCATCGCCGAGCCGCACGCCATGACCGGCGGCCTCGAGACCGGCGCCGGGATCGAGATCGGGGCCCAGGCGCTGTGGGCCGTCGCCCCCTTCCTCGGCGCCGTCATGCTGGCCACCATCCTCGGCGGCGCTGGCGGCAACCTGGCCCAGTCCGGCCTGATCTTCACGGCCGAGAAACTCAAGCCCGACTGGTCGAAGGTCAGCCCGCTGAAGGGCTTCCAGCGCATCTTCGGCCCCGACGGCCTGGTCCAGTTCATCAAGACCTTCCTCAAGCTGATCGCCGTCGGCCTGATCTGCTGGCTGGTGCTCAAGCCGCACGTGCGCGAGCTCGAGAATCTCGCCGCCATGTCGCCGGCCCTGATCCTGCCGTTCACCCGCGACCTCGCCATCGCCCTGATGGTCTCGGCCCTGGTCTTCCTCGGCTTCACCGCCGGGGCCGACTACATCTGGCAGCGCTTCCGCTTCGCCGAGCGGATGAAGATGTCCAAGGAAGAGCTGAAGGAGGACTACAAACAGTCCGAGGGCGACCCGCACGTGAAGGCCAGGCTGAAGCAGATCCGGGCCCAGCGCAGCCGCCAGCGGATGATGCAGAACGTGCCGAAAGCCACGGTCATCGTCACCAACCCGACCCACTATTCCGTGGCCCTGCGCTACGACACCGGCGACGCGGCCCCGGTCTGCGTCGCCAAGGGCGTCGACGCCCTGGCCCTGCGCATCCGCGAGGTGGCCCGGGAACACGCCGTGCCGATCGTCGAGAACGTCCCCCTGGCCCGCGCCCTCTACGCCGCCGTCGACGTCGACGAGACCATCCCGCGCGAGCATTTCGAAGCGGCGGCCAAGGTCATCGGCTTCGTCATGCAGCGACGGAAGGGGCGTTGAATCCCGGCGCATAGCGGGCGAACGGGCTCAGGCCCAGCCAGGTCTGCATGTCCGCGGCCAGCCTGTCGTCGCCGGTCGACACCATCCGCCCCTCGTCCAGCGCCCGCCGGACGGTATCGTGACCCATCCAGATCGCCGTCATGGTGCGCAGGTCGACGCTGACATACAGATCGACGTCGAAGCCGGGATCGGCCGTGCAGAGGTCCACGCCGGTTTCCGGATCGACCAGCAGCCAGGCGTTCCGCTGGCTGGCCGGCAGCTCGGGATAGATGAACTGGATCACCACGCGTCGGCGCGGCATCGGCGTGGTGTCCAGATTGCGGTGCATGTCCCACATCAGCAGCTGGACATCGAGATGCTCCAGCGACACGTCCGCCTTGACCCGCCGCTGCCCCCAGATGCCGAAGGCCTCGACGATCGGCTGAAGCTCCTTGCCCGCCTCGGTCAGCCGGTATTCCACCGCCCCCGACGCGCTGGTGACCTTGGCCACCACCCCCGCCTCCTGCAGGTCCCTCAGCCGCTGCGCCAGCAGGGCCGGCGACATCCTCGGCACGCCGCGTCTCAGGTCGTTGAACCGTGTCGATCCGGCCAGCAATTCCCGCAGCAGCACGATGGTCCACCGCGTGCTCAACACCTCGGCCGCCATGGCGACCGGACAGAACTGCCGATAGCTTCCCTGGGCCATCGCATCCTCCCTCGAAGAGGCGCAGGATAACGCCGATCGGGCGCGTCAGACAGTACAGTATCTGTAGCGCCCCGATTCAGTTGTTGAACTGGAGACGGCGGGGCCAACCCGTCACACCATTGTCCTCACACGGATCAGACGAGGGTGTTCGATGTCCATTTCTCCTGTAGCCGCCCTTGAGACGGCCCCGATCGACTGGCTGGCCCGCGCCGACGCGGTCTGCGCCCTGCTGGCGGGCAACGCGGCCCGGCACGACGCCGACGACAGTTTCGTCGCCGAAAACTATGCGCGGCTGAAGGCCGAAGGCTTCTTCGGCGCCCACGTCCCCGCTGAGCTGGGCGGCGGAGGGGCCGACTATGCCGAGCTCGCCGCGGTTATCCGTCGCCTCGGCTCGGCCTGCGGCTCGACGGCGCTGACCTACTCGATGCATTCGCACCTCGTCGCCGTCGCGGCGTGGCGCTGGAAGCATCAGAACGCTCCCACCGAAGGCCTGCTCCGGCGTGTCGCCGCCGAGGACCTGGTGCTGGTCTCCAGCGGCGGCACGGACTGGCTGAAGAGCGCCGGAACCGCCGTCAAGGTCGAGGGCGGCTTCCGCATCACCGCCCGCAAGATCTTCTCCAGCGGCTGCCTCGCCGGCGACCTGCTGATGACCAGCGCCGTTTACGACGATCCCGAGGCCGGCCCGACCGTGCTGCATTTCGGCGTGCCGTTCTCCGCCGACGGCGTCTCCATCCGCGAGACCTGGCGGGTCATGGGCATGCGCGGCACCGGCTCGCACGACGTCGAACTGAACGAGGTCTTCGTGGCCGACGCCGCCATCGCCGGGCGGCGGCCCCAGGGCAAATGGCATCCGCTGTTCCACGCCATCAGCATGCTGGCCTTCCCGCTGATCTATTCGGCCTATCTCGGCGTGGCCGAGGGCGCGCGGGCCAGGGCGCTCGAGGTCGCCCGGCGCCGGCCGGCCGACGAGGGCCTGTTCCAGCTGGTGGGCGAGATGGAGAACGCCTTCGCCGCCGCCGGGGGCGCGCTCGAGCGGATGATCCGACTTGCCGAAAGCGGCGCGCCCGGTCCGGAGAGCACCAGCCAGGCCATGATCGGCCGCACCCTGACGGGCGAGGCGTCGATCCGCACCGTGGAGCTGGCCCTGGAAGTCGCCGGCGGCGCCGCCTTCCACCGCGACCTCGGCATCGAGCGCGCGTTCCGCGACGTGCAGGGGGCCCGCTTCCATCCGCTGCAGCAGAAGCCCCAGCTCCGCTACACCGGCCGGCTGGCCCTCGGGCTGGATATCGACGGCTGAGGTTCTCAACCCCTTCCTGGATCGTCACCCTCGGGCTTGACCCGAGGGCCAGACCGTCCGGTGCTGCGTCAGAAGTCTTGCGGTCACGCTCGCCGGGCCGTCTCTAACGCACAGCTCGCCCCCACGTCTGATCCTCGGGTCAAGCCCGAGGATGACGGAGGGGGAAGGGCAGGGCGGCGTCCCCCTACTTCCCGCCCGCCACCGGCAGGGCGATGATCTCGGCCCCGCCCTCCGGGGCCGCCGCCCGGGCCGCCTGCGCCACCGGCAGGCGGACCGTCACCGCCGTGCCTTCGCCCAGGGTGCTTTCGATGCTCATGCGCCCGCCGTGCAGTTCGGCGAAGGCGCGCACCAGCGACAGGCCCAGGCCCGTGCCCTGGCGGCGCTGCTCGATGGCGCCGGCCTGCTCGAACGGCCGGCCCAGCCGGCGCACATCCTCGGGCGAAATGCCGACGCCCGTGTCGGCGATCACCATCTCCAGATAGGGGCCGATCGCCTCGACCGTGACGGTGACGGCGCCGCCCGCCGGGGTGAATTTCACGGCGTTGGACAGCAGGTTCAGGGCGATCTGCTTGATGGCGCGCTTGTCCGCCGAGACGTCGACCGGCTCGGCCGGAAGCACGCCGGTCAGGGTCACGCCCTTCTCTTCGGCCGTGACCCGCACCAGGGCGATCGCGGCCGACACCAGCTCGCGGGCGTCGAACCGCTCCAGCGTCAGCACGTACCGCTCGGCCTCGATCTTGGACACGTCCAGCACGTCGTTGATCAGATCCAGCAGGTGGCCGCCGGCCTCGTGAATATTGTCGACATAGGCGGCGTAACGTTCGGGCATCGGCCCGAACAGCCGCTGGCGCATGATGTCGGAGAAGCCCAGCACGGCGTTGAGCGGCGTCCTCAGCTCGTGGCTCATATTGGCCAGGAAGCGGGTCTTGCCCGCCTCGCGCGCCTCGGCCTCGCCCCGCGCCGCCTCCAGCCCGAGTTCGCGGGCGTACTGGCCGGTGCCGTCGAAGGCCTGGGCGATCAGCCGGGGCGCATCGTACTCGGGGCCGTCCAGCCGCCTCAGGATCAGTTGCACCCGCCGGTCCAGCGCCAGTCTCGGCGCGAAGGTGGTCGCGGCGTCGAGCCCCTGCAGGGCCCGGTCGATGGCGGCCAGCAGGCGGGGACGGTCGGGGGCGTGCACCGCCGCGACCAGCCCCTGCTCGAACAGGGGATCGACCGGCAGGGCGGGCGGGGGGGCGCCATAGGCCGCCAGCACCCGACCCGAGCGCTCCAGCACCAGCGTCAGCCCCGGCTGCGCCATCAGCAGGCGCCCGATCTTGGCGGTGTTGATCTCGGCCGCGGCCATCCGCTCCTCGTTCTGTCGCCACGACAGCCGCACCGCCAGCGCGGCCGCCCCCGCCGTCAGCACCGCGGAGATCGCCGTCAGCACCGGCAGATGCGGCCAGGGGCCGCCCAGCCAGGCCGAGAACAGCCCGGCCAGCGCCGCGACGCCCACCGCCAGGGCGCCGGCCTGAACCGGCCGCACCCCGCCCAGGGCCAGGCCCGCCGCCAGCGGCAGGAAGATGAAGCCGGCCAGCGGCCCGGTCAGCCCGCCCGACAGGCTCGCCGCGACCAGGGCCGACAGCCCCCACAGGCCCAGCAGCGTCATCCGTTCGCGCGGTCCGTCGTTCTGCAGCAGGCTCAGTCCCGTCACGCCGGGCACCACCATGGCCAGCACGGCGTAGAAGACCGGTCCCTCGACCCCGCCCAGCCAGCGGCCGCCCAGCGCCAGCAGCGCCGCGGCCACGGCCCAGGCGGCGTGCCATGCGGCCAGCCCCGCGCGGTCGCCGCGCAACCGGCGGCCGGTCGGCGTCTCCGGTGCGGCGATGTCGGCGGGCAGGGTCAAGGGTGGCTATGGACCGGAAGCTGGAGGCGACCCGACAGGGACGCCCGGGCGAAGAGCCTAGCCCTCCGGGCGAGTCGCCAAAAGCGCGCACCCTTCTGAGGAGAGCCCCGAAGGGCCGGAACGGCGGATTTCTGGGGAGCGACGCGGCGGTTGTTGTTAATGCCGTGGCGGCTTATCTGCCCTCCATGACCTCCGCCGCCGCCATCGACGTCCCGATCGACGCCACCCTCGCCGAATTGGTCGAGGAGTTCGACCTTCTCGGGGACTGGGAAGGGCGCATCGAATACGTCATCGAGCTGGGCAAGGATCTGGAGCCCCTTCCGGACGCCGACCGGGTCGAGGCCAACAAGGTGCCGGGCTGCGCCGCCCAGGTCTGGCTGGCCGTCCGGCGCGACGGCGGCCGGCTGCGGTTCCTGGCCGACAGCGACAGCGCCCTGTCCAAGGGCAATATCGCCCTGCTGCTCCGCCTCTATTCCGACCGGACGCCGGCCGAGATCCTCGCCTTCGACGCCCGCGCCGCCCTCGACCGGCTGGGCCTGCCGTCGGCCCTGACGCGGCAGCGCGCCAACGGGCTGAACGCCATGGTCGGCCGCATCCGCGAGGCGGCCCTGGCCGCCGGCTGACCTCAGCCGATCCGGTAGTGGGCCGCCAGCGCCCGCAGGCCCGCCTTCAGCATCGCCTTGCCCGTCCGCCGGCGCAGGCCCAGCCCCTGCTCGGCCGCCTGAAGGGCGCTGGCGCGGAGGCAGACCAGCTCGACCATCGCCCGCGCGGACCCGCAGGCCGCCAGCGCCGCCTCGACCCGGCGCGCCGCCGCCAGGGCCCGGTCGCCCGGCTCGACCCGCGCCGCCGAGCCCCCGCCCGAGCGGGGCAGGGCGTCCCAGCGCATGGTCAGGGAAGGGCCGGCCAGCGCGATCTCGGCGTCGGCCGCCAGCCGCTCGGCCGCGGCCCGTTCGGCCCGCTCGATCCACGGCCGTCCCGTCGCGTCGCGTCGCCCGGCCAGCCAGGCGATGGGCGAACAGGCCAGGTTGGCGCGATGCGTCTGCATCCGTCCGTCGCCGTCCATCACCGCCCGCACGCCTTCGATGACCCCGGGACGGCCCGGCGCCGGCGCCGGCGCCGGCGGACCCCCCGCCCGCCGCGCGATCCAGCCGCCGCCCGGCCGCGCCCGCAGCCCCGGATCCCCGATCAGTCGCCGGAAGCCCGCCTCGTCGATCGTCATCATCGGCCGCGTCCGCCGGTCCGCCCCGATGCGCAGGACGTAGCCGCCGCCCGCCGTCGCCTCGATCCAGCCGCCCGGCCGCGCCAGCAGCCGCCGGGCCCGTCCCGGCTCACCGCTCACGCCGGCAGCTCGCACGACGGCGCCTCCAGCAGGTCCTTCACGCACCGCTCCAGCCGCTCCAGCAGCTCGTCGAAGGTTGAGCGGTCCCGCCCGTCTTCGGCCCAGCGGCACGCCGCCGCCGCCGTCGCCCGGTTCAGCCCGAAGGCGTGCCCGACCCGGTCCATCGGCCAGCCGAACGTCACATAGGCCAGATACATGGCCAGCCAGCGCGCCCGGCAGGCCCTGCCCTCCAGTCGCGCCCGCGTCTCCATCCGCTCCCTGGGCACGCCCGTCGAGGCGGCGACCAGCTGCAGGGCCAGCCCCGCCTTGATCCTGTCCGCTTCCCGGACCGGCACCTGATACGCTTCTTCCACCTGATCTCTCCCATCGTCGCCGGAGCGCCCTCGTCGTCGGCGTCCGTGATAGGAATATATGTCTACGATCCGTCGAAATCGGACGTATCCCCGGGGCGGGGACGGGAAATCGCCAGAAAAAGATCACCGTCTTGACTCGGACTCTCGACGCCGATTCGCAAATCAGCCTACGATTCGCCTCGATCTCCCGTTAACCTTTCTTAAGGTTTTCGCTGGTTAACGTTCGAACAAGGTTACCCGGAAACGGGACAGTTTCATTTATCGTCAAGCTATGCCTCGGAGGGCATCAATGCGCGTCCTGCTAATCGAAGATGACCACGCGACCGCGCAGAGCATCGAGCTTATGCTGAAGTCGGAAGGCTTCAATGTTTACACGACCGACCTCGGCGAAGAAGGCATCGACCTCGGCAAGATCTATGACTACGACCTGATCCTGCTTGACCTGAACCTCCCCGACATGAACGGCCTCGAGGTTCTGCGCCAGCTGCGCGTCGGCAAGGTCAACACCCCGGTGATGATCCTGTCGGGCTCCTCGGAGATCGAGACCAAGGTCAAGACCTTCGGCGGCGGCGCCGACGACTACATGACCAAGCCCTTCCACAAGGACGAGCTGATCGCGCGCACCCACGCCGTGGTCCGCCGCTCCAAGGGCCACGCCCAGGCCATCATCCACACCGGCGAGATCGCCGTGAACCTGGACGGCAAGACGGTCGAGGTGAACGGTCACCGCGTCCACCTGACGGGCAAGGAATACCAGATGCTGGAGCTCCTCTCCCTGCGTAAGGGCACGACCCTGACCAAGGAGATGTTCCTCAACCACCTCTACGGCGGCATGGACGAGCCCGAGCTGAAGATCATCGACGTCTTCATCTGCAAGCTGCGCAAGAAGCTGGCCACGGCCGCCGGCGGCAAACACTACATCGAGACCGTCTGGGGCCGCGGCTACGTGCTGCGCGACCCGTCGGAATCCTCCGCCCCGGTCACCGTCGCCGCCTGACCGGCCGGCAATCCACGGACTGAAACGCCCGCCGGAGTGACCCGGCGGGCGTTTTTCGTTCGCGTTGGCGTCGCCGCGAACACCCGCTAGTCTGGTTCCGATCCCGGGGGAGCGGCATGACCGACCAGCTTTCAGCGCCCGTGGCGCCGCAGGACCGGCTCGAGGTCCTGGATGTCCTGCGCGGCTTCGCCCTGTGCGGCATCCTGCTGATGAACATCATGCTGATGGGCAGCAGCCGCGCAGGCCGTCCGGCCCTGCCCGCGGTCGCCGGTTCCCCGGACTGGACCGTCTGGTTCGTCCAGTCGGTCGGTTTCGAGGGCACGATGCGGGGCCTGTTCACCCTGCTGTTCGGGACCGGCATCCTGCTGATGACCCGGCGCGACGGCGCCGACACGGCGGACGTCTATTTTCGCCGGTGCCTGATGCTGATGGCCTTCGGCCTGGCCAATGTGCTGGTCTTCCTGTTCCCGGGCGACATCCTGTTTATGTACGGCGTCACCGGCCTGTTCCTGTTCGTGTTCCGCAAGGCCCGTCCCCGCACCCTGCTGGTTCTCGCGGGCGTTCTCCTGCTGGCCCTGTCGGCCAAGGGGATCGCCGACCTCCGGCCCCACGCCCTGGAGATGCGGGAGGCGCGCGTCCTCGCCGAGGCGCAGGCGGCCGGGCGCATCCTGTCGGAGGCGGAGCGGGAGAAGGCCGGAAACTGGACGCGGGCGCTCGAACGCCAGACCACGGAGTCGCCCCGCGCGGCCCGGGAGCGCGAGCAGCGCACCGGCGGCTGGCTGTCGGTGATGGGCTGGAGCTGGACCTGGTGGACGCAGGTGGTGGTGGCCGGCCTGCTGATCGACATCCTTGTCGAGTCCGCCGCCTTCATGCTCATCGGCATGGCCCTGTTCAAGCTTGGCGTGCTGACCGGCGAGCGCTCGTGGCGCGTCTACGCCCTGATGGCCGCCGGCGGATATGCGGTCGGCCTGCCGCTGAATATCTGGGAGGCCGTGACCGACTGGAACAACGGCTTCAGGCCCGATGTCTGGATCACCGGCGCGACCTACCAGCTGGATCGCCTCGCCATGACCATCGGCCATCTCGGCCTTGTCCTGTTGCTGTGGAAGGCGGGCGCGCTCGGCCGGATCGGCCAGGGCTTCAGGGCCATCGGCCGCCTCGGCCTGACCAACTACCTCGGCCAGTCGGCGATCGCGGCCATCCTGTTCTACGGGTTCGGCCTGTGGGATCGTCTCGGCTGGGCCCAGCTGTGGGGCGTCTGCGTCGGGGTCTGGGTGTTCCAGGCCCTGTTCAGCCTGCTTTACCTGCGGCGGTTCTCGATCGGTCCGGCGGAATGGCTTTTGCGCAGCGTGGCTTACGGCCGTCGCCAGTCGATGCGGCTCGCCCTCCGCGTCGCCGGATGAAAAACCATTGGTTGACGAACTCCCGGATAGGTGGGCTCCTGTCTCGCCGTTCCGGCGGCCGGGGCGATCTCGTCCGCGCAGATAATCAGGCCGGGCTTCCGGACCGCCCCGCCGGGAGAAACCCAGCCATGATCAGAATATCCGCCGCCGTAATCGCCGTCGCCGCCCTTCTGGGCGCCGCCGGAACCGCCGCCGCCGGGCCGTGCGACAAGCTCGCCGGGGCCCGCTGGGTCCACTACATCGACGGCGGCGACCCCGCCCGGGCCGGCGTCAGCGTTCTCGATTTCCGCTCCGGCGTGGTCGGCGCAACCATCCTCGCCACCGCCGGGCCCACCCCGTTCCCCCCGTCCAACCCGTCCGCCCCCTACGGCGGCTCCTACATCCAGCAGGTCACCGCCTGCACGGAGGAGGGGAATGTCGCGACGGTGATCATCAATGTGGGGGCCAGCGTCCTGTTCACCGTCGCGGAGGACGGCGAGTCGGCCACCACCGTGGGCGGCCAGAACCTGCCCGGCATGACCGGCTGGGCCGTCCGCGACCCGACGATCTGACCCCGCACGACAACGCCCGCCGGATTTCTCCGGCGGGCGTCATGACGTTCAGAAACCGGAAGACCTAGGCCTTGGCGTAGCCCTGTCCGCCGTTCGACGGACGCCGGCGGCGCGGCCGGCGCTTGATCTCGCCGTCCGGCTTGGCCGCCACGGCCACGGCTGCGCCGCTCCCGCCGCCGCCATGCCGCGGGTCGTTGTTCGACTGACGCGGACGCTCGCGCGCCAGCGGATCGAAGGCGCGCTCCGGCGTCGGCCGGACGTCGCGGCCCGGACCGGGCTTGCGGACGCGGTGCGGTTGCCCGCCGCCTTCCAGCTTGACGCCGTCGCGGCGCGGATTGCGGTTGCGGTGCTCGCCGCGTCCCCGGCCGTCGCGCTCCTCGCGGTCGGGCATGGTCGCCTTGGAGCCGACGCCGGCCGCCATGATCGAGGCGTCCAGCAGGCCCAGGGCCTTGTCGTTGCGGCGGTCGATGGCCGGAATCTTCTGGCGCGTGACCTTCTCGATGTCGCGCAGCAGCTTCATCTCGTCGCCGGCCACGAAGCTGATCGCCGTGCCGTCGGCGCCGGCGCGGGCCGTGCGGCCGATGCGGTGCACATAGGCTTCGGGCACGAACGGCAGCTCGAAGTTGACCACGTGCGAGACGCCGTCGACGTCGATGCCGCGCGCCGCGATGTCGGTCGCCACCAGCACCCGCAGCTTGCCCGCCTTGAAGGCGGCCAGGGTGCGTTCGCGCTGCGGCTGGCTCTTGTTGCCGTGGATGGCGCCGGCCTCGACGCCGCCGGCCTCCAGATAGGCGGCCACCTTGTCGGCGCCGTGCTTGGTCTTGGTGAAGACCAGGCAGCGGGTGAAGGTCGCGTCCGAGAACATCTCGGTCAGCAGGGCGCGCTTGCGGCCCTGTTCGATGTGGATCACCGACTGGTTGATGCGCTGCACGGTGGTCGCCTGCGGCGTCACCTGGACCTTGACCGGGTCCTTGAGCAGCTCGCCGGCCAGCTTGCCGATCTCGGTCGGCATGGTGGCCGAGAAGAACAGGTTCTGGCGCTTGGCCGGGATACGGCTGACGATCTGGCGGATCGGCTTGACGAAGCCGAGGTCCAGCATCTGGTCGGCCTCGTCGAGGACGAAGATCTCGGTGCGGCTCAGGTCCAGCGTCTTCTGCTGCATATGGTCCAGCAGGCGGCCGGGCGTGGCGACCAGGACGTCGAGGCCCTGTTGCAGCGCGCGCTCCTGCGGCCCGTATTTCACGCCGCCGAAGATCACGGCGACGCGGAAACCGAGGTGTTTGCCGTAGGTCTTGAAGCTTTCGGCGATCTGGCTGGCCAGTTCGCGGGTCGGCGACAGGATCAGCACCCGCGAGGTGCGGGGCACCGGCGGCGTGCGGTTGGCAGCCAGCCGGTGCAGGATCGGCAGGGCGAAGGCCGCGGTCTTGCCGGTGCCGGTCTGGGCGATGCCCAGCAGATCCTTGCCGGCCATGACGTCGGGGATGGCCTGGACCTGGATCGGCGTCGGCGTCGTATAGCCTTCCGAGGCCAGCGCCTGGAGGAGGGCCGGATTCAGGCCCATGGTGTCGAAGGTCTTGTTGCTCACTTGGAACGTTTCTTTCGCGTGCGGCGGCGCGCAACAGCCATGGCTCAACGCCGGTAAGGCCGCGCACCGCCAGTCCCGAACGAGCCCCTGAATGGGGCCGGCGGGGTGGATCGGGCGCCGCCCCGCGTGTCCGGGCAGCGAATGAATCTTGAGGGCCGGCCGCTGCTACAGTCAGGTCTTCGGCTTCTGAAGACCCACACGCGCTGGAGCGCACCGGTAATCGCAATTGTGCGACGCAGCGTAACTGGGCTTTCAATGCGGCCAAGTCAAGGCGTGGAGGCCGGTCGTATGCGACCGGCCGACGCCTCTTCAGGTTAACCGCGTCCCAGCAACCCCACCGCCAGATTGACCGACAGCGCCACGATCACGGTGTTGAACACGAAGGCCGTCACGCTGTGCACGGTCGAGATGCGCCGCAACCGCTTGCTGATGATCTGCACGTCGGCGGTCTGCGCCGCCACGCCGATGATCAGCGAGAAATGCAGAAAGTCCCAATAGTCGGGCTCCTCGCCGCCCGGGAACAGCAGCCCGCCGGCGTCGCCGCCCGCGGCCGGGGCGTACCAGGCGTGGGCGTAGTGGAAGGCGAAGATCACATGGGTGAAGATCCATGACAGCGCCACCGTGACCAGCGCCAGCGTGGCCGTCGTCACGTCCGCGGTTCCCCCCGCCGCCCGCGCCGCCTCGCCGATCACCACCGCCACGCTGGCCAGCGCCGCGACCAGCGCCAGCGGCAGCACCGCCGGCCCCGCCTCGTCCAGCGCCGCCGCATGGCGGCGGATCCCGTCGGTCGTGCGCGCCCGCGCCACCTTGGCCAGGCTCTCGACCAGGAACAGCGCCACGCCCAGGTCCCATCCCAGGGCGAGCCGCGACAGCCAGCTCGCGGACAGCGGCCAGACCAGACTCGACGCCGCGACAGCCAGCGCCAGCGCCAGCGCCCGGTGCAGACGGATCCAGGACAGGGGTTTCACCGGGGGATGATGCGCCGGGCGGCGGTTTCCGCAAGGGGGCGGCCAACGGGTCGCCGCCCGCGCCGCCCCCTCCGTCCGGCCCGCTGATCGCGGCCCGGCCACCGCCCCACGGGGTGGGGAGGTGAAACCCGTCCTCACCTCCCCATCGCAGATGGGGAGGGACCGCCAGAACGGCGGTGGAGGGGGCGGCGCCGGCCGGAAGTGATGAGCAAACAGCTTGTCGACGCCCGCGCCGCCCCCTCCGTCCGGCCCGCTGATCGCGGCCCGGCCACCTCCCCACGGGGTGGGGAGGTGAAACCCGTCCTCACCTCCCCAT
>NZ_DASPMQ010000045.1:0-5993 GCF_035626975.1 Brevundimonas sp. | reverse complement strand
GGACCACGGTCACCGCCGGCCTGCCCCCGCCCGAAGCCGCGCTGGCGGTCAATGTGGTCGAGCTGGTCGCCGGGGAGCGGACGCTGAAGGGCAGCTACATCGGGACCTGCGTCCCCAGCCGCGACATCCCCCGCTTCATCCGCCTGTTCCGCGAGGGGCGGCTGCCGGTGGACCGGCTGCTGACCGGGACCATCCCGCTGGAGCGGATCAACGAGGCCTTCGACGCCCTCGCCGACGGCCGGGCGGTCCGCACCGTGGTGACCTTCCCGTGAGCTCGTCATCCTCGGGCTTGACCCGAGGATCAGGGGCGGGAGGCGATCTGCGCGGAGGAGCCGGCCCGGCCACTCCGGTCGTGCACCGTTCAACGGAACACCGGACGGTCTGATCCTCGGGTCAAGCCCGAGGATGACGGCTTGGGATTGTGGGATGTGTCGCCTCCAAGCTAGAGCGGCAGGACCAGAAACACTGTGGGACTTCGCCATGGCCACCGAACTCTACGACCTGGCGGTCCCCGTCTTCACCCGCAGCCTCAAGGCCCTGTCGGCCATGCTGGACAAGGCCGCCGCCAACGCCGCCGAGACCGGCGACAGACCCGAGGCCCTGCTGGCCCGGCGGCTGATCGACGACATGCACCCGCTGGTCAAACAGGTGCAGATCGCCTGCGACGGACCCAAGCTGTGCGTCGCCCGCCTCTCCGGCGTCGAGGCCCCGGTCAACGAGGACACGGAGACCACCATCCCCGAGCTCAAGGCCCGCATCGACGCCACCCTGGCCTTCCTCGCCTCGATCCCCCGCGGCGCCATCGACGGGCAGGAGGACCGGGACGTGGTCCTGAAGTTCCCCGGCGGCGAATGGCCGTTCAAGGGTCAGGGCTATGTCACCGGCTTCGCCCTGCCCAACTTCTTCTTCCACGTGACCACGGCCTACGGCCTGCTGCGCGGCGCCGGCGTGCCGCTGGGCAAGCGCGACTACCTCGGCGCGGCGGCGTAGGACCCGAACGAT
This sequence comes from Brevundimonas sp., assembly GCF_035626975.1. Classification (GTDB taxonomy): domain Bacteria; phylum Pseudomonadota; class Alphaproteobacteria; order Caulobacterales; family Caulobacteraceae; genus Brevundimonas. The sequence continues at coordinate 4,991 of NZ_DASPMQ010000045.1, read as the reverse complement.
GCGCCGCCTGATCGACCTGCCCGGCGTCGGCGACCTGGAGCTGAAGGCGCTGATGAAGCCGCGCCTCGCCGACCCGGATCTGCGTGACGAGCACCCGGAGGTCGACGCCGTCGCCCGCGCCGCCTTCGGCCTGTCGCTGGACGAGGCCGACCGGGTCCCCCTGCCCGCCGACTGGCCCGATCATCTGAGGGAGCTGCACCGTCAGTCCCCCGCCGACCTGGCCCGGGCCTTCGAGGCCGAGGGCTGGGACGTCACGGACAGGCGCCGCAAGCCCCTGCGCCTGCTGCCCCTGTTCGCCCTGCCGCTGGCCCTGGCCGCCCGCGGCGTGGCGGGGACCCTGCCGTTCGCGGCCGAGCCGGACCATCCGGCGACGGACTGGGGCGCCAACCTGAAGGCCGAGGCGGGGCGGTTCAGGAAGCGGTGAGCATCGGGGTCGGCGGCGGGAGTTCAGACTCAAAACAGGGTCTGAATAGTCTGAAGAGTCTGATTCCGGCGATGCGGCGGCGGTTCGTTTGTCAAAGACCGGAGACAGTATGAGGCGCCCGCTTCCTGTGTCGGGAAGATCGGATCGAGAAAACGTCAGGGTGTTGATCGGGCAAAGGGTTTTCGGCTGAACCCGACTATAATTAGCCGGATTGTCAGCACAGCGTCACGACAGATCTAGCCGCCACGCGGCGCTGCTTCGGCCCTGAGGGTCCCCTGCGGAGGCGGCTCCAGCAACTCATCGGCTGGTCGGCGGTCAAACAGCCAATCCCCCCAAAGCTCGGGCGGCAAGGGCAACACGCCCCGATCATGGTAGGGCGCTACGTCGGGGCCAGGTTCTGCGGTGAGCAGGGAGAAGGCGTCCGGAGCGCCATCAACGCCCGCTCGCCAGAGCGCAGCCAGCGCCAAGAAAGGCTGTTCGACGCCACGCAGAACCCAGCGGGTCTTGGGGTACTTGTCGCCGGTGAACTCGTAGAAGCCGCTGACCGGGACGAGGGCGCGGCCGCTGGTTGGGCTGTTGGAGAAGCGGCGGCCTTCCGAACGAAAATTGATGACCGGTGGGCGCTTGGGGGCTGGCGGCGGGAAGCCAAAGCGCATTTCGACGAGTTCAGTCTCGGCCGGACCGGCGGCGCGGATGGCGCGGGACAGGTCGGTAGGACGAACTTCGCTGACCGGTTCGATGTTCGGCAGGCCGCGTGGAAAGCGGAGGGGAGCGCCATGATGGTCGAACGCCTCGACCAACTGGGTGACGGAGAAACGGGCTTCGTAGGAGGCGCACATGGCGAGAGGATAACGCGGGAAGCTGTGGGATGGGCAATGGCGAAAGGTCAGGCAGCAGCAGGGGCGGCGACCGCACTCCACTGTTCAGCCATCGCCTTGGCGATCCCGGGGAAGAACCGAGACCGCTCTTTCCAGCGGTCGGGCGAGGGCGGCATGTGATGCACCCGAGGATCGCGACCGCTCACGATATCCGTCGGGACCAGCGGGGGCAGGTTTTTGAGCCAGAGGCAGGTCCGCTTCGTCTCGCCATGACCGAACTGCCAAGGCTGGATGCTTTGAGCGAAGTCCTCGAAATTCACGATCCGGGCCTTGGCGTGTTTGTGCATCACCGGGTTCTCGATCGCGATGCGGTCGATGGGTGCATTCCAGAAATCGGAGAATAGCGAAGCGCCTTCGTCGAGTTCGGCCCACATCTCGTCTCGGGTCTTCCCCGGCGGCGGCACGGTCAGCCAGCGGACACCGGAGTTGCACAGCCGGGTACACGGTGGGTGCGCGACCATCAGCAGGTCCCAGCCGTCGTTCAGTAGGTCGCGAGCGTCGCCAACGATGTGCCGGTTCGAGCCGTCCTCGCTCGGGAGGAGGTCACAGGACCACGCATCGTGGCCGAGGGCGAGAAAGGCGTTGCGCACGGTGCCGCTGTACTCGCAGGCGACAAGGACCCTCACGTTCGAGCCCTGTTCATTGCATCTCCCAAGCCCACTTCGTCGTCCTCTCGCGCTGCCCGGCAAGCCCGGAGCGGTGCCGATGGTCGACCATATGAACTAAGATTATACCAGGATAGGTTGTCCGAAGCTGGCCTGACCGGTTCACCGCACGGAGCTGTGGATCGTCGGGAGGGTCACATTGACGATGTGAGAACAAAGTAAGAACACCAAGGAATGCCCGATGTCCGCACCGTCCACCTCGCCCGTCACCGCTTCCTTCCGAACGCCGGCAGCGGCACAGTCTTCTGCGTCATGACTTATCGAGGAGAGGCGGGACCGGCCTTGGCCTACCTATCACCCGGCCAGTTCCCCGAGTTTGACGGCGAAGCGGCGTGGTTCCGCGTCCGCTGGTTCTCCAAGCGGCGTCGGGAATTTATCGAACAGATGGAGGTGCCGTGATGGGTCGTGACAAGACGGAGGCCACGCTGATCGCTGCAATGGTACTGTGTACCTTGGCGCAAGCCGCCCTCACCGTTTGGCTGCTGACGGGGCAACTCCGCTAGCTGCTTGTCATTCCGCACCAACGGACGGAAGGTCACTTTGAAGCGTCACGGGGCGAGGGCGAGTGAAAGGTGTTTTCGATCTTGAGCCGGGGTCTCCGTACGGGGATAGCCCCGACCGGTACTATATCGGTTCTCGCAAGGACTATTTGGCCGTTGCTAGGGCCGCCGAGGGCGACTGGATTTTGTACCGGGAGTCCAAACGGAGCGGCGGCCGGAAAGGATATGTTGGGGCAGCGCGCGTTGTTTCGATCGAGAAGGACGGAATCGCGGGCTATTGCGCCAACCTTGCAGACTACTTCGCTTTCGACCCTCCGGTTCCACTGAAGGATTCGAGCGGCGTCTACCGGGAAGAGATGGCCAGACAGGTCACAGATTCTCGGCTCATGGGAGTTACCTTCCAAGGCAAGTCGGTACGACCGATTTCCGATTCAGATTTCGCGGCAGTCGTCTCGACAGGTTTGGGCACTGCTTTGCTGCCCGAGAACTTGCAGCGCTATGGGCCCACGGGGCCCGACGCCAACGATATCCCGGTGCTCGGCGCCTCAGATTCCGATGATGAAGCGTTCGTGCGGCGCATCGAAACCACGCTGATCAATCGCAAAGTGAGGGACGCCAACTTCCGCCGACTGGTGTGCAGGGCTTATGACGACACCTGCGCGGTCACGGGGCTACGTATCATCAACGGTGGGGGGCGATCAGAGGTCCAAGCCGCGCATATCTGGCCCGTCGAGCACGGCGGCCCGGATACGGTCCGGAATGGGCTGGCCTTATCGGGGACCGTCCATTGGCTCTTTGATCGCCATCTGATCTCTCTCACCGACGACTATCGATTGCTTGTCGCCCACAACCGTGTGCCTGAGGCGCTTCGCGGCCTGTTCCAGCATCAGATGGATCGCATCCGTTTGCCGAGGAACAAAAGTCAGTGGCCTGATCCCAAATACGTTAGCCGACACCGGGAACGCTACGGCGCCTACTAGGGGTTTGCTGCCAAGGCCTGACAGGTATCATCGCTCACGGATTCCTCTCCGCTCTCCGATGTGATAGGCGTGCCAACACCCGACACCGCAAGCGATGTCGGGTGCAGACTCGGTGTGTGGAGTTACCTCCTCATGTGCCACCCCCCTCCGGTGCGCTGTTGACGCAGCGTCCGGCCCTCGGGGTACTCGCCCGCAGGGTGTTGATCGATGGTGGGACGCCCAGCCTGCAGGCTGGGCGTTTCCGCGTTCGCGGAACCTGACGGAGCGCTCATTTCAGGCTCGCCCCCTTCATGAAGATATCGAAGCCTTCGAACCACTTGGCCTTGATGTCGTCGGGCCAGGCAGGATCAAACGCCGGAAATTTGTCGAGCAAGGCTTTCATGAACTCGGTTTGCTGCTTCTGATCACCCTGCAGGTTCCCGGTACCCGCCTCGCCTCGCTTCTCGTCGGCGCCGAAGTCGTCTTTCGGCTTGGGCGGAGCGACATGACGCTTCTCCATGCGCGGCTTAGCGCCTGCGTCGCTCACTTTCTTGCGTGGGGCCGCGCCGCCCGTTGGGGTCCTGCCCGGAGCAATGCCCGCGTGACGGAAAAGTCCCATGAATAGGATCACCATCCGTCTCTGCTGCCCGACCGGCTTGTACTGGCGAAAAGCGTCCCGGACCTCCGTCTCTGAAGCAGATGCCGGATCAACAAACTGCAGGGCGTCTGCGTAAGCCGCCGCCAGCCATTCTCCCATTCGCGTGCGGTAATCGGCCTCGGAAGCCTTCTGCATTTCGTCCAAAGCCGGAGTTGGCCGGCCTTCGGGATCTATAAGATCCAACACGGTCAACGCTTGCAGCGTACGGGCGATCAAGCTGTCAGGGACGCCGGCGCGGCCCAAGACTTCGCCATTTACCGGCGTGGGCAAGCCCTTGCTGCGGTAGCGTTCGATCAGATCGATAATGACTTTTGCGGGGGCGTATGGCCCGGCGCGATCTGGTGTAACAGGCACTGGGGAACCCCCGTTGATGGGTTCTGTGGTACCCTGAACGGTCTACCGCGTCAACCGGCGTGGTTCTTGGGTATTCCGGTATATATGGTTCACTCTAGTTGGTTGAAATTGCTCGCTATTCTTGATGATCCTCAACGATCACTCCCAGAACCCCGAAGGCGGAGAACGAATCATCCACAGGATTCAGGCGGAGGAATTCGAACGGACGGGGTATCCGCCTCTCTGCAACGGACAAATGGATCCCCGGGACAAGCCCGGGGATGACGGGTGTGAAGGGGGAAGGCCCCTCCCCTTACGCCCGGTCCCTTACCTTCATCGCCCCGCCCGCGCTGGTCTCCACCTCGAACCGCCCGGTCGCCCGGATCAGGTCCGACAGTTTGGCGTAGCCGTAGCTGCGCTGGTCGAAGTCCGGGTAGGCGTTCCTGAGACGGTTGGCGATGCCGCCGGCGTTGACCCAGCCGTCGCCGTCCTCGTCCATGTCGGCGATGACGGTGGCGATCAGGCGGGCGGCCTCGGAGGGGGGGCGTTTGCCGGGGGCGGGCTCGGCCTTGAC
>NZ_DASPMQ010000044.1:0-185596 GCF_035626975.1 Brevundimonas sp. | reverse complement strand
ATTCGTGCGCCATGGTCAAACTCCGCCAGTCCAGGCCTTATGACGGGCCCCGCGTCGTCGACATATGGCGCAACGCCGTCGACGCCACTCACGACTTCCTGACCAGGGAGGATCGCCTCGCCATCGACTACGAGGTCAGAGAATTTCTTCCCGGGGCGGCCCTCTGGCTCGCCATCGACGACGGGGGACCGGGCCATCGGCTTCATGGGGCTCACCGGCGACCACATGGACGCGCTATTCATCGATCCGGAGCATCGAGGGGCCGGCGTCGGACGCGCGCTCGTGCAGGACGCAATCGCCATGCACGGCGCGCTTACGACCGACGTGAACGAACAGAACGGGCAGGCCGTCGGCTTCTATCGACGTCTCGGCTTCGTTCCCACCGGGCGTTCGCCAACCGATGGCGAGGGACGCCCCTACCCGCTGGTTCATATGCGGTGGTGTGTGGCCAGGCAGAATAGTACGGCCGCCCAAGGCAAACGGCGGCCCGCATTGCGGGCGTTCGCGCGCGCCGTCAGACTGCTCTGATGGAAACCTCACGTCTGCGCATTCGACCGCTTGGCGCCTCCGACGCGGAGGCGCTCCATGCTATCCATGAGCTCGTCGGACACGGTCGCGCGCATCGCTCGCTCGACGAACTTCGCACCCTTTATCGGGAGATGGAGGCGGCGTCTGACGGGGACCCCGGCTGGCATGGCTTCGTTCTGGAATTGCATAGCGGACTGGTCATCGGCGATGTCGGAATCTGCGTCGGCCAACCGGAACAACATCAGGCCGAGATTGGATACAGTCTTCATCCTCGTTTTTGGGGAGCGGGGTATGCGAGTGAAGCGCTGAAATCTCTCCTGGCTGACATGTTCTCCCGGCGAGGTCTCCATCGGGTGGTGGCTGTTACGGTGGCGGATAATTCGGCCTCGCGCGCGTTGCTGACGCGGCTGGGGTTCCGACTGGAAGCCCACTATGCATCCGCCTTCTACGACTATCGCGCAGAGCGTTGGGTGGACTCCGTCGGGTACGCGCTGCTCGCCAGCGAATGGGGCGCCAACTGACGAGCTCCATGTCCGCTTTCCACCCTCAGGCGACCGTCCGGTCCCGACCCGTTGCAGATATCCGGCAGGTCGCCTCTTGGTGGTCCGGCTGGCCGTCGCAAGCCCGACGCACACCATCGCCGGCCCCTACCTCAAATCTAGACAAGGTTGCCGAGTTAGTTCAAGCCTTGGTTCACAATTTGGCATATGATCCCGAGATCATGATGGATGTTGCGGAATATAGAACAAGATCAGCAGCAGCCCACGAGAGAGCCGCTGCCGCGATAACACTTCTGGAGAAGGAGCATCACGAAGCCGATGCCGCCAGTTGGGAGGCCTTGGCGAAGATGGCCGAACGTCACATCCTTATGATGCAATTCTTCAAAATCTAGCCCGCGCTCTAATCTCGATATGTCGAAATCTCGTATCGAACGGCGGATTCCGTGGTACAGTGGCTTTATCGCCAGTCCGCGACTGAGAGATTTCAGCAGCCGCTGCGCACTCCCGTAGGACACAATACGGGAAAATAAGATGTTTCGAAATATCACCTTGGCGACCATGCACGTCGACGACATCTCTGCGCTCCTTCCTCATCTTTCCCGGCTGGACGTCGAGCGTAACACTCTTCTCACCGAGCAAGGGGAGGAGGTTGATCAGGTCTACTTCCCTACTCATGTTCCACCCTTGGCAGAGCGTTTGTCACCGAAACCCGCTGATCCAGCGTTCGACTTCGACCTTCAATCCGCTCCGCGCCAGATCGAGGCCCGCTTTGGCCAGGATGTCCATGTGCGACGGCGCGATCTCAGGCCGGCGAGCCATGTCCATGCATATTGAAAAAACGGCCTGCTGCAGGTCGCCCGCCGCAACCAGATGAAGGGCCCGAGCCTTGGCCTCCTCGACTTCCGACACAGCTCCCGCTGCCGACATACCGAGGGATCTGCCCGCGTCTTCGGCCAAGGGCGTCGCTGATCCCGTCAGATGTCCGGCCCACGCCGCCAGGGCCGACCGTTTTTCCGGCAGATAGGTATGGCGATCGTACACACCGGTGACGGCGGCGCCTTCGCTAGGCGTATGCCCCAGGATCAGACCGACGATGAAGCGGGTGACGCCGTAGCGGCCGGTCAGCGTGGTCGCCCCCGAACGCCGTACGTCATGGGGCGAGCCGACCGCGATCTTTCGGCGGGCGCACGTCCGGGCGAAGGCCCGTGTGATCGCGTGGGGATCCAGATGTTGGTCGGGCGCCCGGCCTGACGGAAACGCAAACGGGCTCGTCGGGTCGAGCGCGAAGGCCTCCTCCAGAACGGTCAGGCAATCCGGACCCAATGGCACGACATGCTGGTGCTTCGCCTTGGCTCGCGTCGAGGGAATGATCCAGACCCCGGCGGCGAGATCGAACTCCGTCTTGAGGGCGCCGGCGACCTCGTTGCGGCGGGTCAGGGTCAGCATCAGGAGCTGGATCGCCAGCCCCATGACCGGCTCGAGGCGGGCGTGGACACCGGCGGTTTTCTCGCCCGGCGCCCTCGGCGTGCTGGCCTCCACCGCCGCCCGCCAGAGCACGCCGAGCGCGGCGTCGTCGAACATCCGCTCCCGGGACGTCAGGGCGAGCGGCCGGGCCAGACCGGCGGCGACGTTCGATTCCAGCCTTTCCTCAAGAACGCCGAACCCGAGGACGGCGTGCAGCACGCCGCCGATCGACGCCACACTCGCCGCGGACAAACCCTTCTCGGTGATCAGGGTCCGCATGAACGCCTTCACATCGGCGCGCCGGATTTCGGTGAAGTCACGGCCGCCCAGCGGACGCTGGATATGGTTCTTCCAGACGCTGCGCTCGTTCTGGAGGGTCACCGCGCGCTTCGGTTTGCGCCGTCCGCCGTGCAATCCGACCTCCGCGGCGCTCCAGTAGGATTCGGCGAGTTGGTCGAGCGTATCGCCGGTGTTGGCCTGCTCGCGGGCCCGTTCGCGCGCCGCGGCTTTCTCGCCGGCCGGGTCCAGCCCCTCATGCACCGCGACGCGCGTCGTTGCGGCCTTCGCCCGGGCTTCGGCGAGCGAGAGATCCGGATAGAGACCCAGCACCAGACGTCTGCGCTTCCCGCTCGCGGTGAGGTAGCGAAGCTCGAATTGTTTGGACGATGAAGGATAGACGCGGAGGCTAAGTCCCCGGCTCCCGCCGATCCTCATTTCGTAAGGAGCCGCCGCCGGCCTGAGGGCCGAAATCTGACGGTCGGTGTTAAGCTGTACGGACGCGGCCATGGGCCCACTCCCGGCTGGGGAAAGCCTGCAATTCGGCCGCAGCCTAGCGATTTGTGGGGCGGTAGTGGGGCATTTTTACAGTACTCGCTGAATAACGGTGAAATGCAGAAAAAATGACAAGGTAACGATTTCAAATAGCTGCATCGACTTTGAAATGTAGTGAAACACCCTGAAAAGGCCGTTGAGGCGATTCACACCGAGGGGGTCACAGGTTCAATCCCTGTCGCATCCACCATTTCCCCTTCCCTCAGCGCCCGGCCGCCGCGATCACCGTCGGCGGCAGCCGCACGATGACGTCGTCGACCTGGACGCCGCCGCGGTCGATGACGAGGTTCTGGTAGTTGCGCTGCCCGTCCTGAGTCTCGGCCTGGACGTCCTCGACCTCGACGCGGAACTGGCGGCGCAGGTAGGTGGCCAGTTCGCCGGCCGTGACCAGTCGGTCGCCGTCGCCGTCGGCCTCGCCCGACATGCCGGCGCGCACGAAGTGGGACAGATAGCCGCCGGCCTGGAACTTGTCGGCCACGGCGCTGGTCAGGTCCTCCTCGGAGCTGAACACGCCCATGACGCCCGGGCGGTCGACGACGTTGCGGGCGAAGCCGCCGGAGAAGCAGGCGTCCACCACCAGCAGGGCCAGCCGGGTGTCGAGCGTGGCGAACAGCCGCGCCAGTTCGGCATCGGCGATTTCTCCGTCGGCCAGCACCAGGGTTTCGGCCTTGCCGTCGGGCTCGAGCGCGGTCACCGGCGTCGGCTCCTGACCGCCATGGCCGGAGAAGAAGAACAGGAACATGTCGTCCGGGCCCGCCTGGGCGGCGATGCGCGCGAAGGCGGCGCGGACTCCCCCGACCGTCGCCTCGGCGTTGGTCAGGACCACGCTGGCCTCGTTCAGCGAGCCGTCGCGCTGCAGGACCTCGGCCAGTTTGCGGGCGTCCTCGTCGGTGAAGGGCAGGTCGTTGACGTCGGGCCCGTAGTCGGAGACACCGACCATCAGGGCGAACACCCGCGCGCCGCCGGCCACGGCGGCCTGGCGGGGCGGCTCGCGGCCGGAGTCCACGCTGAAGCGGTAGGACCCCGTCTCGCCCGGGCGGAAGGAGGTGACCCGAACCTCGTAGTCGCCGTCCTCGGGCAGAACCAGCGCCTGACGGCTGTCGGTGCCATCCTCGCCGTCGTCGTTGTCGAACTGCTCGCCGGAGGGCGTGGTCACCATGGTGTAGGCGTCGAAGGCCGAGGACGTCAGATCGACAGTGACCCGCTGGCCGCGGCGGCCGCGGAACCGGTAGGTGTCGACGTATTCGCCGCTGTCCAGGATTTCATCGCCTCCGGCCAGGGCGCCGGAGACGGCCTCGCCGATGGCCACCTGACCGCCGACGGCTGACCGCGCCGACGGCGCCTCGGACGGCGGGCGGGGAGCCGACTGGCCGGCCCCGTCGAGCACCGCGAGCCGGTAGGCGCCGCTCTCCTTGGGTTCGTAGCTGGTGGCGGAGACCTGGTATTCGCCGTCGGCGGGCAGGGTGACCAGCAGGCGGCTGTCGTGCGACCCCTCCGCGCCGGCGTCGTCGTCATTGTCGCTCGAGAAATCGCCGGGGCCCCGGACCATCAGATACGGATCGAAGTCGGTCGAGGTCAGCCGGATGTCGAGCTGCTGGCCGCGTCGGCCGCGCAGGGTCCAGGTGTCGATGAACTCGCCGGTCCCGAGTTGCTCGTCCCCGCTGGCGAGGCTGCCGCCGACGGTGCGGCCGACGGCGATCGCGCCCGAGGCGTCGGCCGGGTCGGATCGCGCCGGCCCCGCGCCGGACGCGGAGAGCGTCAACCGGTAGGCGCCGGTCTCGCCGGGCTCGTAGCTGGTGGCCCCGATCTCGACCTCGCCCGCGGCGGGCGCGGTGAAGCGGATGCGGCTGTCGTGCGATCCGCGCGCCGCCGGATCGTCGTCGTTGTCCTCGCTCAGCCCGCCCGGCCCCCGCACCATCAGATACGGGTCGAAGGCCGGGGACGAGAGGGCGATCTCGTAGGTTTCTCCGGCGCGGACGGGGAAGGTCCAGGCGTCGGTGTATTCGCCGGTCTTGAGGGTGTCGTCGCCGCGCCGCAGTTCGCCCTGCACGGTCTGGCCGGGCCGAATCGCCCGCGCCCCGTCCTGGGCGGGAGCGCTTCCCGGCGCCGGGCGTTCCGGGGGAGTCACGGGAAACGCAGCGGCGGGGTGGGTCAGCACGCCGAGAGCCGTGGTGGCGGCGAGCAATGTTCTGAACATGGAAATTCCCCCAACCGCCTCATCTTTACCGAACGGGGGTCGCTTGTCACCGCCGGCCGGCGTCACCGTCAGGAATCGCGGGATCGTCGCGCTTCCGCCTTGATCGGCGCGCATACGACCGCCCCTTCGCCGCCCCGCCTGGGCTGGCGCGCGTCGCCCCGGCGCCTTACGGACCACTCCATGCCCTTCCCCGCCAGTCATCCCGCGCTCGACCGCGCGCTTTCCGAACGCGGCTATGCCGAGCCCACGCCGGTCCAGGCCGCCGTGCTGGACGCCGAACAGGGGCGCGACCTGCTGGTCTCGGCCCAGACCGGCTCCGGCAAGACCGTCGCGTTCGGTCTGGCGCTGGCGCCCACCCTGCTGGGCGAGGCCGAGAAGTTCGCCGAGTTCGGCGCGCCGGTGGCCCTGGTCATCGCCCCGACCCGCGAGCTGGCGCTGCAGGTGTCGAACGAACTGCAGTGGCTCTACGCCCAGACCGGGGCGCGCATCGTCTCGTGCGTTGGCGGCATGGACCCCAAGGTCGAGCGCCGGGCGCTGGAGCGCGGCTGCCACATCGTGGTCGGCACCCCCGGCCGCCTGCGCGACCACGTCGAGCGCGGCTCACTGGACCTGTCGACGCTGCAGGCCGTCGTGCTGGATGAAGCCGACGAGATGCTGGACATGGGCTTCCAGGAAGACCTGACCTTCATCCTCGACGCCGCCCCGGCCGAGCGCCGGACGCTGCTGTTCTCGGCGACGCTGGCGCGCGACATCGTGCAACTGGCCAAGACCTACCAGCGCGACGCCATCCGCATCGACACCACGGCCTCGAACGCCCCGCACGGCGACATCGAATACAAGGCCATCCGCGTCGCGCCGAACGAGGTCGAGCTCGCGGTCGTCAACGTGCTGCGCTATTTCGAGGCCCCGGGCGCGCTGGTGTTCGCCAATACGCGCGAGCGGGTGAAGCACCTGACCTCGAGCCTGCGCGAGCGCGGCTTCTCCGTCGTCGGCCTGTCGGGCGAACTGACCCAAAGCCAGCGGTCCGAGGCGCTGCAGGCCCTTCGTGACGGACACGCCCGCGTCTGCGTGGCCACCGACGTGGCCGCCCGCGGGCTGGACCTGCCCGACCTGGGCCTGGTCATCCACGCCGAGATCCCGGTCAACAAGGCCGGCCTGCTGCACCGTTCGGGCCGCACCGGCCGGGCCGGCAAGAAGGGCGTCTCCGTCCTGCTGGTCAGCTATACGCGCCGCCGCAAGGTCGAACTGATGCTGCAATCGGCCTCGATCAAGGCCGAATGGTCGGGCCCTCCGTCCGCCGAGATGATCCTCGAGAACGACCGCAAGCGCATGCTGGCCGACCCCGTCCTGACCGCGCCGGTCGAGGACGAGGACATGCTGGCCCTGGGCCGGCAGCTGCTCGAGAAGAGCTCGCCGGAGCAGATCGCGGCGGCGCTGATCCGCTTGTACCAGCAGAAGCTGCCCGCGCCGGAGGACGTCTATGACGACGACCGGATGAAGCGTCAGCAGCAGGCCGGCGTGAACGACAAGGGCCAGCCGGACGTGCCGTACACCGACTTCGCGCGGGGCGGCGACATGGCCTGGTTCCGCATCAATATCGGGCGCGACAAGAACGCCGATCCGAAATGGCTGATGCCGACCATCTGCCGGCTGGGCCACGTGACCAAGCGCGACATCGGCGCGATCAAGATCTTCGACCGCGAGACCAAGTTCGAGATCACCCAGGAGATGAAGGCGAAGTTCGAGGCCGCCATCGCCCAGGGACTGGAAGACGGCGTGAAGATCGAACCGGCCGTCGCGCCGGGGCCGAAGGACAAGCCGGTCGGCCGCTGGGACAAGACGCCCGGCGCCGGCGGCGACCGTCCGGAGCGGAAGCCGTGGGTCAAGCGCGAGGATGGCGGCGACAAGCCGGCCTGGAAACCGCGCGAGGACCGGCCCGAGGGCGCGAAGAAGCCCTGGGTCAAACGCGACGAGTCGGCCCCGGCCGCTGAAGGCAAGAAGCCGTGGGTCAAGCGCGAGGACGGCGACAAGCCGGCGTGGAAGCCCCGCGAGGACCGGCCCGTCGGCGAGAAGAAGCCGTGGGTGAAGCGCGACGAGCCCGCCCCGGCCGCCGCCGAGGGCAAGAAGCCCTGGGTCAAGCGCACCGCCGGCGATCCGACCCCGGCCGGCAAGAAGCCGTGGGTCAAGAAGCCGGCGACCGAGGGCAAGACGCCGTGGGTTCCGCGCTCCGACGCCGAGGCCGCCCCGGCCGCCGCGGGCGACAAGCCGTGGAAGGGCAAGCCCAAGGGCGGCGACCGTCCGTGGGCCCCGAAGGACGCGCGCGGCAAGCCGCCGGCGAAACCCTACAAGGCCAAGGGCCCTCGCTGAGCCGACGGCCTGATGACCCGGCGACAGGCTGTCAGCCGGGGTTGCGGGCGCGGATCAGCCAGCAGGCGGCCGTGATATGGGCCGCGCCCGCCGTCACCCAGGCTTCGAAGGCCTGTCTGACGACGGCGACGATCCTGTTTCTCCGGTCCTCGTCGAGGTCGGGCAGCAGCGCGCCGACCGGACCCATTCTGGCGGCGTAGACGTCGAGGTCCTCGCTCGACAGCGTGCAGACCGCGTCGAGCGGCTGGATGTCGACGTCCCGCCATCCGGCCGCAGTCAGGATTCCCCGAACCCGTTCCGCGTCGGCGAAGGCGAACTGTCCGGGAGCGCCGGGGTCGCGCGCGGGCAGCTCCGGCAGCAACGGCGCCGCCGCCCGCTCCGCGGCGGTCATGAAGGGATTCTCCCCGGCCCCGCGCCACGCGATGACGGCCAGTCCGGCGTCCGGACGCGCCGCCCGGCGGAGATTGGCGAAGGCGGCGACCGGATCGTCGAAGAACATGATGCCGAAGCGCGAGATCACCGCGTCGAACGTCCCGGGTTCGAAGGCGTACTGCTGCGCATCGGCGGCGATGAAGCGGCAGTTCCCGAGGCCCGCCGCTTCGGCGCGCCCCCGGGCGGCCTCGACCAGGGGGACGGAGATGTCGACGCCGGTGCATCGGCCGTGCCTCCCGAGATGCCAGGCCGTCGCGAGGGTCGTGGCCCCGGCGCCACAACCGACATCCAGCACCTCGCCCGCGCCCAGATGCGCCACGGCGCCGACCAGTGGCCGCTCGAGGGAGCCGAACAGGCGGTCCAGCATCTCCTGCTGCTCGACCCAGGCCTCGCCGGCGCGGGCGTTCCACAGTCTGGCCTGCGCCTCGTTGGCCTCCGGTCCGCTCTGCATCCCCGATCCTCCTTGATTTTCCTGCCGATGACGTCGAGGCTACAACTTCAAGCCAGATTGAGGTCAAGCGTGAAACTTCCGGATATCGCCGAGGTGGCGCGAAGCTCCGGCATGGCGGCGTCGAAACTGCGCTTTTACGAGGAGAAGGGGCTGATCGCCCCGGTCGGCCGACGCGGGCTCAAGCGGCTGTTCGACCCGGGCGTGCTCGAACGCCTGTCGCTGATCGCCCTGGCCCAGACCGCCGGCTTCTCCCTCGACGAGATCGGCGGCATGTTCGGCGAGGACGGCCGGCCGCGCCTTGACCGGGCGCAGCTCTCGGCGAAGGCGGACGAGCTGGACCGGACGATCAAACGCCTCGGCGCCCTGCGTGACGGCCTCCGCCACGCCGCGGCCTGTCCCGCCCCCAGTCACATGGAATGCCCGACCTTCCAGCGCCTTCTGAAGGGCGCGATCGCGCCGGGTCGGACAGGGACGCCCGCGCGACGGCGCCGGTAGCGACCCGGCGGCCCCGCGGTTCGGGAGAGGATTGCAGACCTCCTGTAACCGTTTACGGTGGCGGCAAGAGATGGCCTCGGGCAGCGTGAAGCGCGGCGGGCCGGACGCAAGAAACAGCGGCGGGCAGGAAACATGGCGGACGTCCGGCTGACCGGGGTGACCAAACGCTTCGGCGCCACCGAGGTCCTGAAGGGGATCGATCTGGAGATCGCGGACGGCGAGTTCGTGGTCTTCGTGGGGCCGTCGGGCTGCGGCAAGTCCACCCTGCTGCGGACCATCGCCGGCCTGGAAGAGGCCGACGCCGGCGAGATCGCCATCGGCGGACGGGCGGTCAACGACCTGTCTCCGTCGGAGCGCGGCATCGCCATGGTGTTCCAGTCCTACGCCCTTTATCCGCACATGAACGTCTATGAAAACATGGCGTTCGGGCTGAAACTTGCGAAACTGGACAAGGCCGAGGTCGACCGGCGCGTGCGCAGCGCGGCCGGGACGCTGAACATCACCGACTATCTCGACCGCAAGCCGAAAGCCCTGTCGGGCGGACAGCGGCAACGCGTCGCGATCGGCCGGGCCATCGTGCGCGAGCCGCAGGTCTTCCTGTTCGACGAGCCGCTGTCCAACCTCGACGCCGCCCTGCGCGTGCGCATGCGCTACGAATTCGCCAGCCTGCACGAGCGGCTGAAGACGACCATGGTCTACGTCACCCACGACCAGGTCGAGGCGATGACCCTGGCCGACCGGATCGTGGTGCTGAACGGCGGCGTGATCGAACAGGTCGGCCAGCCGATGGCGCTTTACGAGCGGCCTCGCAACCTGTTCGTGGCGGAATTCATCGGCAGTCCGAAGATGAACCTGCTGCCGGCGGAAATCGTCGCGGCGACGGCGCGGGGGGCGACGGTGCGCACCGCGGCCGGAGAGAGCGTGAAGGTCGATGTCGACGCGTCACGCGCCTCGCCCGGGGATGCGGTGACCCTGGGCGTGCGGCCGGAACACCTGGGCCTGACCGGCCGGGGCGACGTCATCGCCGCCACGGTCGCGTTCGTGGAGACCCTGGGTCACGCCACCTACGCCTATCTGACGGCGGGCGAGGCGGCCCTGACGGTGCTGCTGCCCGGCGATGTTCGTCCGGCCGTCGGCGAGACGGTGAAGCTGCGCGTGTCCGGCGGGCAGGCTCATCTGTTCGACGGGAACGGCGAGGCGTTCGAACGGCTCCAGGGGCGTCAGGACTCCGCGCGCGCCAGTTTGCAGCCGCCGGCGATGCCGGCGGCCTGAGCGCACGGCCAGGCCTGATCGAACCGGCCTTCCGCCGTCAGCCTCAGCATCAGCCCCGGCTCGGCGCCGCAGCTGAGCTCGTAATAGCGGGCTCCGCCGGCCACGCCGACGACCCGGGCCCGATCGGCGGCGCAGCGGGGCCCGTCGGCCGGCAGCCATGAAGCCGCCGTCGCGGCCTGTTCGGCTTCCGTGGTGAATTTGCACGCCTCGCCCATGGCCGCGAGATCGAGACAGGAGAACGACTCCGTCACCGCGGTCTGGTTGACGCGGGTCTGCAGCCACAGCCCGTCGCGGCCGTCACAGCCGATCTCGTAGCGGTCCTGGTCCTCGCCGACGCGGCCGATCCAGGCGGCCTGATCGACCACGCAGTCCGGATCGACCCGCGCCGCCAGCGGACGCAAGGCGGCCGCCGCGTCCTTGTTTCCGTCCAGCAGACACAGGGAGGTCACCGGCCGGGAGGCGTCGTCGGCCCGCTGGGCCTCCTCGGTGGCGGCCAGGTGCAGGCAGTTGAGCACGGCGGGCGTTTCGGCCGCGATCACCAGATAACCGGGCCCCTCGCGGCAGGCGACCTCGTAGATCTCCTTGCGCTGGCGGGTCTCTCCCGGATTGTACGCGGCGACGATCTCGCAGGGCGTGCCGGTCTCGGCGAGGATTTCGCCCGTCCGTTCCCGCACCAGCCGCTCGGGGACCGCGCGCCGGCTGCCCTGCGGCCAGTTGCGGAGCTCGGCGGCGCTCAGATACGGGCCGATCGGCCCCTGATGATCGCCAACGTGGTGGGTGTTGGAGATCTCATCCCCGCCCCTGGCGTTGCCGCCGGCTTCGTCCTGGGCGAAGGCCGCGCTGGAGACGGCGAGCCCGACGATCAGCGGGACCGCGAGGTCAAGAAGCCGTCCCAGGTGTCGCATCGTCGCCCCTCCGCCAGATAACGCCGACATCAGAACACCCGGCGGGCAGCCGGTCAAACCTTCCAGGCCTGACGTTCGTGTTGCATCGCACAACGGCGTGGTCCTAGATGGGGCATGCCCGCTCCCGCCTTGCTGACCGTCGACCTGCAGGCGCTCGCCGCCAACTACCGCACGCTTGAAGCGATCGGCGGCGTGCCCGTGCATCCGGTGGTCAAGGCCGACAGCTACGGCCTGGGGGCCGCCGCCTGCGCCGCGCGTTTGATGGTCGAGGGCGCGCGGACCTTTTTCGTGGCGCGCACCAGCGAGGGCGAGCATTTGCGGGCCGCGCTGGGACCTGTGCCCGCGATCTATGTGCTGGACGGGTGTCTGGCGGGCAGAGCCGTTCGCCTGCGCGACGCCGATCTTCGCCCGGTGCTGAACACCGGGGCCCAGCTGGCCGAATGGCGAGCGGCCGGCGGCGGCGCGTGCGGCATGCAGATCGACACCGGCATGAACCGGCTGGGCTTCCGCCCGGAGGCGGCGCCGGAGCCGTTCCCGGGGCTGGACCTGGTGCTGAGCCATCTCGCCTGCGCCGACGACCCCGCCGAGCCGATGAACGCGCGCCAGCGGGACGCCTTCGCGGCGGCCGCGGCGCGGTATCCGGGAACGGTGCGCTCGTTCGCCAATTCCGGCGGCGTTTTCCTCGGCCCCGACTACGCCTTCGACGCCACCCGCCCCGGCGTCTGCCTGTACGGCAGCGGCCCCGAGGGCCGGCCGGACGACCGCATCAGGCCGGTGGCCGCCCTGACCGCCGAGGTGCTGCAGGTGCGCGACGTGCCGGTCGGCGAGACGGTCGGCTATTCCCGCGGCTTCATGGCCGGGACGGCGACGCGGATCGCCACCTGCGCCACCGGTTACGCTGACGGCGTGCTGCGCAGCTACAGCCCCCGGGGGCTGGTCTCGGTCGCGGGCGAGTTGCGGCCCATCGTCGGGCGGGTGTCGATGGACGTGTGCGCCGTGGACGTCACGGGTCTGGACGTGGCCGTCGGCGACCGGGTCGAACTGTTCGGTCCGAACCGGATGATCGACGACGCGGCGGCGGCGGCGGGGACGATCGCCTACGAACTGCTGACCTCGGTCACCGGGCGCGTTCGGCGGGTCTACGCGGGCTAGTCGGCGGCGGTCTGGGAAACCCGGCCCGGCCCGGCCGCCGACTGCGTCTGTTGCATCGCCTCATCATCGAAGACGGCGGGCGGCGTGAAATCGACGTCCTGCGCGCGCCAGATCTGGTTCGGTCCGCCGTTCCACTTGAAGGCGATCACCGGGTTCTGTTCACCGGTCCCGGACTCGCTGATGTCAACGACCTGAATCCCGAGAGAATCGTTGAGCGCGAACCAGCATCCATTGACGAAGTCCGCAGTAAAGCCCGGATAGTCCGGGGGGTCGCCGTCGCCGCCGCCGGTGATCGGAATACAGGTCAGGCAGCCGTCCGAGTCGCCCTCCATCGACACGACGCAGCCCGCCTCGTCCGTCCAGATCATATAGAAGTCGCCTTCGCTGAAATGGGGCTGCCGGCCCGTCTGGAAGACCGTGCGGTCTGGATCGCCGGACGACAGCCGGTGGACACCGAGACGCGGCCAGCCCGCGCCGTCCGAGGAATCGAAACAGCCCAGGGCGACATCGGGGTCGAGATAGGAAATCAGCCGGATGCGTCGTCCGCCGGCGAGTTCGGCCGAGGTGGTGAGGTTTCCGTAGGGGTCCATCGTGGGTGTCCCGATTGATCGGCGCCGAATGGCGTCCGAAACCTAGCTGACCGTCTCGGCCCGCCACTTCTGATTGTCGCCGCCGTTCCAGGCGAAGGGGATGATCGGCGTCCGCTCGGCCGTACCGAAGCGGCTGACATCGACCACGCGGTTCCGGTCCGGGTTGTTGAGCGCGAACCAGCAACCATCGACGAAGTCGACGGTGAACCGCGACGCGGGGCTTTGGCCCATATCCTCAAGCGGGGATTTGTCGTTCGACAGCAGGAAGGAGCCGCCGCCCCACGAGAGCAGGCAGCCGGGGTCGGCGTCCCAGGCGAGGGTGAAGGTGTCGTCTCCGGACGCCTCGGCGCGGAGGACGCTCGAATCGGGACCGCCGGATGACAGGCGCTGGACGCCGATAAAATACTCCAGCGACAAGGCCTCGATCTCTCCGATGAATGGGGCCCCGCCGCCGTGCGGGCGAGAGGCGTGCAGGCCGAAGGCGATGTCCGGATCCATGTAGGAGATCAGCCGGAGCCGCCGACCGTTCGAAAACTCCGGGACGCTGGTGAGATTGCCGTAAGCGTCCATCACATGCCCCCGGGCCGAACGAGAACATTGTTACGCGAATCTCGGGTCGATTGTAAGCGGATAGTGGCTACGTCATTTTCGGTCGTATCACCTCGGCGCCCCCCTGCCCCGCCCGCCCCGACTCCTGTAAGCCCGTCGCATGGCGAGAGACGGCGCAATCCATGTTTGTCAGTCCTGCGGGGCGGTGCACGGCAAATGGTCCGGCCAGTGCGGCGCGTGCGGCCAGTGGAATTCGATCGTCGAGGAGAGCCGCTCGGCCCCGCCCGGCGCGCTGAAGCCGGCCTCCAGCAGCCGCACGCGGGGCGTCCAGTTCGAGACCCTGCAGTCCGACACGCCCGAGCCGCCGCGCATCGTCACCGGCGTGACCGAGTTCGACAGGGTCTGCGGCGGCGGCGTGGTGCCGGGATCGGCCATCCTGCTGAGCGGCGATCCGGGGGTCGGCAAGTCGACGCTGCTGCTGGACGTGGCCGGGCGGGCGGCGATGTCGGGGCGGCGCGTGGCCTATATCTCCGGCGAGGAGGCGGTCGAGCAGATCCGGGCCCGGGCGAAGCGGATGGGGCTGGACAAGGCGCCGGTCGAGCTGGCCTCGGCCACCGCCCTGCGCGAGATCCTCGGCACGCTGAAGCGCGAGAAATTCGACATCGTCATTGTCGATTCGATCCAGACCTTGTGGTCCGACGCGCATGAGGCGGGGCCGGGCTCGGTCACCCAGGTGCGGGCCTGCGCCGGCGAGATGGTGCGGCTGGCCAAGTCGCAAGGCGTCGCGGTGGTGCTGGTCGGGCACGTGACCAAGGACGGCCAGGTGGCCGGGCCGCGCGTGGTCGAGCACATGGTCGACGCGGTGCTGAGCTTCGAGGGCGAGCGCGGCTATCCGTTCCGCATCCTGCGGGCCGGCAAGAACCGCTTCGGGGCCACCGACGAGATCGGCGTGTTCGAGATGGGCGACGCGGGCCTGCGCGAGGTCGCCAATCCCTCGGCCCTGTTCCTCGGCGAGGGCAAGGACCGGGCGCCGGGCGCGGCGGTGTTCGCCGGCATCGAAGGGTCGCGGCCCGTGCTGGTCGAGGTGCAGGCGCTGGTGTCGAAATCGGCCTACGGCACGCCGCGCCGGGCCGTGGTCGGATGGGACACCGGGCGGCTGGCCATGGTGCTGGCTGTGCTGGAAGCGCGCTGCGGCTTCGGGTTCGGCGATCAGGACGTCTATCTGAACGTGGCCGGGGGGCTGCGCATCAACGAGCCGGCCGCCGATCTGGCGGCGGCGGCGGCGCTGGTCAGCTCGGCGACGGACATGCCCCTGCCGCAGGGCTGCGTGGTGTTCGGCGAGATCAGCCTGTCGGGCGAGATCCGCGCCGTCGGGCGGGCCGAGGCGCGGCTGCGCGAGGCGCAAAAACTGGGCTTCGACCAGGCCCTGTCCCCGCCGCTGACCGTCAAGGACAAGGGGGTGAAGGTGACGTCGGTGAACCGGCTGACCGAAGCGGTCGAACGAATCTCGCAAAACCGCTACTGAGATCGGATCGTTTCCTCTTCCCGAGCGCCCATGACCGGCTTCGACGTCATCGCCATACTGGTCATCCTGGCCTCGGCCGCCGCCGGCTGGGTGCGCGGCGGCACGCGCGAGATCATCACCCTGTTCAGTTTCATGCTGGCGGCCTTCCTGGCGCTGGTGGCGCTGCCGGTGACGGCGCCGATCGGGCGGGGACTGGTCGATCCCGACTGGGCGGGGACGATCGCGGCCGCCGTCGCGTCGTTCCTGCTGATCTATTTCGGGGTGCGCATCTTCGGCTCGGCCCTGTCGAAGCGGGCGCAGGCCCACCCCCGGTTCGGCGGGCTGGACCGGTTCGTCGGCGTCTTCGTCGGGGCCGGACGGGCGCTGGTGCTGCTGGGCGCCGTCCATCTGGTCATCGTGGCCGCCCTGCCCGGCGAAAAAACGCCGCGCTGGCTGACAGAGGCGGCGCTGCGGCCCGTCACCGCCGGGGCGGCCCGCGCCATCCAGATCGTCCTGCCGGGGATTGGACGGGGGGCCGACGCCCTGTCGCCGGTGGTCAGTTCGTCCGTGAGCAGAGGCTTTAAGGACGATCAAGCCTTGCCCCCGACGCAATCCAGGCCTACCTCCCCGCGCGCCGCCCCCTAGTCGCGTAACCCGGTCATCGGAGCCCCGACGATGCCCCACTCCATCGCCGAACCCGTCGTTCACCGCGAGCATTGGCGTGACGCCGATGACGATCAGCTGCGCCTCGAATGCGGCGTCTGCGGCGTCTGGGGCGCGGAGCCGAACGCCGCCTCGTCGGTTGTCGCTCTCGGCCTTCACGCCCTGCAGCATCGCGGCCAGGAAGCCTGCGGCATCGCCAGCGTGCATGAGGCGCGCTTCCACACCGAACGGCACATGGGGCTGGTCGGCGAGGCCTTCGGCGGGGCGGACCTGTCAGAGCGCATGCCGGGCTCGGCCGCCATCGGCCACACGCGCTATTCGACCTCGGGCGGGTCGTTCCTGCGCAACATCCAGCCGATGTTCGCGGACCTCGACAGCGGCGGCATCGCCATCGCCCACAACGGCAACCTGACCAACTTCCTCTATCTGCGGAACCAGCTCGTCGGCGAAGGGGCGATCTTCCAGTCGACCTCGGATTCGGAGGTCATCCTTCACCTGATCGCGCGCAGCCGGAAGGCCAAGATCGTCGACCGCTTCATCGACGCCATCGGCCGGATCGAGGGCGGCTACGCCCTGGTCTGCCAGACCCGGTCCAAGATGATCGGCGCGCGCGACCCGCTGGGCATCCGTCCGCTGGTGCTGGGCCGCCTCGGCGACGCCTGGGTGCTGGCCTCCGAGACCTGCGCCCTGGACACCATCGGGGCCGAGTTCGTGCGCGATGTCGAGCATGGCGAAGTGATCGTGATCGATCACGAGGGCCTGCAGTCGCTGAAGCCCTTCCCGACCCGCGGGGCCCGGCCCTGCCTGTTCGAATACGTCTATTTCTCGCGTCCCGACAGCATCGTGAACGGCAAGTCGGTCTATGACGTGCGCAAGCGCATGGGCCGCCGCCTGGCGCGCGAACATGCGGTCGAGGCCGACGTGGTCGTGCCGGTGCCGGACTCCGGCGTGCCGGCGGCGCTGGGCTACGCCCAGGAGAGCGGCATTCCCTACGAAATGGGCATCATCCGCAGCCACTATCTGGGCCGCACCTTCATCCAGCCCAGCCAGGGCGCCCGGCAGAAAGGCGTGCGCATGAAGCACAGCCCCAACCGCTCGGTGATCGCGGGCAAGCGCGTGGTGCTGATCGACGACTCGATCGTGCGCGGCACCACCTCGGTCAAGCTGGTCCGCGCCGTGCGGGCCGCGGGCGCGACCGAGGTGCATCTGCGCTCGGCGTCGCCGCCGATCCTGTGGCCGGACTTCTACGGCATCGACATGCCCGAGCGGGACCAGCTGATCGCCGCCAACAAGACGCTGGAGGAGATGCGGGCGCATCTCGAGGTCGACTCGCTCGGCTTCCTGTCGGTGGACGGCCTGTACGACGCCATGGAGGCCGGTCCCCGCGATCCGCGCAATCCGCAGTTCACGGACCACTATTTCACCGGCGAATACCCGACCCGGCTGCTCGATCGCGAGATCGAGGAAGGCGGCCGCGAGGTGGCGGCGCGGCAACTTTCCCTGCTGGTCAGCGCTTAACATCTGCGAAATCGGGCGGATGCCCGGCATCCGGCCCGGATCCTCGCAGCGCAGGAAGTCATGATCCAGCTCGGCTACTTCACGATCGACACCCCGGATATCGACAAGGCCCGCGCCTTCTACGGCGAGGCGTTCGGCTGGACCTTCGACGAGACGCAGTCGCACCCGACCTACGCCCATGTGGCCGACAGCGATCCGCCGTTCGGCTTCACCAAGGTGGAGAGGGCCAGGGATTTCCCGCACCTGTATTTCCGCGTCGATGACGTGGCGGCCCTGTGCGCCCGAGTGACGGCGCTCGGCGGCAAGGCGGCGGTGCCGTCGGAAACGCGGTCGGGGCTGACCGCCGTGGTCAGCGACGACCAGGGCGTCAGCTTCAGCCTGTGGCAGCCCGCGCCGGGCTTCTGAGGCGGTTTCGCTTTCGGCGGACGGGACGGCGCGCTATCAGGCCGCCATGTCAGAGCTTCCCCTGAAAGACCGCATCGCCCTCGTCGTCGGCGCCTCGCGCGGCATCGGCTACGAGACCGCGCTGGCTCTGGCGAAGGCCGGGGCGCACGTCATCGCCACCGCCCGCACCCAGGGCGGTCTGGAGGAGCTGGACGACGCGATCTTCGCGGCCACGGGCCGCCACGCGACCCTGATCCCGTTCGACCTGGTCGACGGCGGCGCGATCGACCGGCTGGGCGGGGCGATCCACGAGCGTTTCGGGCGGCTGGACATCTGGGTGCAGGCGGCGGCGACCATGGGGGCCGAGGGCCTGACGCCTGTCAGCCACGCCGACCCGCGCGGCTTCGCCAAGGTGGAGAAGACCAATTTCACCGCCGTCTACCGTCTGATCCGCTCGCTGGAGCCGCTGCTGAGGGCGTCCGACGCCGGCCGCGCCATCTATGTGACGACCAGCGTCGCGCATGCGCCAAAGGCCTTCTGGGGCGCCTATGCGGCGACCAAGGCGGGGGCGGAGGCCCTGGTCAAATGCTGGGCCGACGAGATCGAGTCGACGCCGGTTCGCGCCTCGATCGTCGACCCGGGCCGGATGCGCACCCAGTTACGGGCCCAGGCCTATCCGGGCGAGGACCCGGAAACGGTCGTGCATCCGTCGGCCATCGGCCCGCTGATGGTCGAGCTGGCGCGCGGCGATCTGGAGCCGCCGCTGGAGGTCAGCTTCAAGGACTGGAGCCAGGGACCGGGGGTCGCCGCCCTGATCTGAGACGGTCGGCCGGCGGGCAGCCTCGAATCGAATCGCGTTCATTCGCCGCGTGTTCAGGAAACCTTTGCGATTTTTGCGCGATTGTCCCCGATCGGAGCGACATCGTGGCGTCAGAATTCAGCGAGGGCTATTTCGCGGCGGTGGCGCGCGCCAGCCAGGATGTCATGCGCATCCTGAATCTGGACGGCTCTGTCGAATATATGAACGAGCGCGGGCTGGAACTGCTCGAGATCGATCGCTTCGAGAGCAACCGGGGCAAGCCCTGGCAGGACCTTTGGCCAGAGAAAACCCGGGCCGAGCTCATCGCCGCCCTCGATCAGGCGCGAAAAGGTCATGCCACGAGCTTCACCGCCTACTGCCCGACCGCCAGGGGCCGGCCGCGGTGGTGGCACACGGTGGTGTCGCCTGTCCGGGACGCCGACGGTTCCGTGGTGCGCCTGCTGGCCACGTCACGGGACATCACGGCCGAGCACCGCCGCGAGGCCCGGCTTGAACTGGCGCTGAGGCGCGCGCGCGAGGCCGAGGCGGCCAAGGATTCGTACCTGATGTATCTGAAGGAGGCGCTGGACGTCCTCCCCGCCGGCCTCGCCTTCTACGACCCCGACGATCGGCTGGTGATCTGGAACCGGCAATATGTTGCGGCGGGCGGCACGGACGAGGCGAGCAGCAGCCTGGAGGTCGGGCTGAGCTTCTCTGACCTGCTCCGGCGGGACCTCGCCGCCGGTCGCCACCCCGAGGCGTCCGGCCGGGAGGAAGAGTGGCTCGCCGATCGCCTCGAGACCCGGCGGCTGGCGCAGGGCCCCCGCGAGCAGGAGCTGTCCAACGGCCGGTGCTACCGGTTCGAGGACCAGCGATTGTCGGACGGCGGGACCGTCTCGATCGCCGTCGACATAACGGCCCTGAAGCGCCGGGAGACCGACCTCGAACGGTCGGCGGTCGAACTGGCCGGAGCCAAGGCGGCCGCGGAGACCGCGAACCAGGCCAAGAGCGAGTTTCTCGCCAATATGAGCCACGAAATCCGCACGCCGCTGAACGGCGTCGTCGGCATGGCCGACCTGCTCTGCCGCGCCAAATTACCACCCAGGGAACACGAGATCGCCGGGATCATCCGGGCCTCCGGGGAGACGCTGGAGCGGCTGCTGTCCGATATCCTCGATCTCGCCCGGGTCGAATCCGGCGGCATCACCCTGGAACGGACGGCCTTCCACCTCGGCGACGCGATCCGCAACACGGCCGCCCTGTCGCGCCTGAAGGCGGAGGAGAAGGGCCTGGACCTTCGCCTGGCCATCGACCCCGCGCTGGACCGACAGATCGAGGGCGACCCGACCCGGATCCGTCAGATCCTGACCAACCTTCTGTCCAACGCGATCAAGTTCACCGAGACGGGCGTCGTGGAAGTCGGCGCCTCGATCGTGCGCGAGGGCGTGATGCGGCTGTCGGTGCGGGACAGCGGCGCGGGTTTCGACGCCGCCGACAAGGCGCGCCTGTTCCGCCGCTTCGAACAGGCCGATGGCTCGATCACGCGCCGGTTCGGCGGATCCGGGCTGGGCCTGGCCATCTGCCAGCAGCTGGCGCACCTGATGGGCGGCGACCTGGACTGCACCAGTGCGCCCGGCGAGGGTTCGATGTTCTGGGCCGATCTCCCGCTCACCCTGGCGGAGGCGGCCCTCGCTGCGCCCGGCGGCGACCCGAAGCCGGCGGAGTTCGACGGGACGCTCCGGGTGCTGGTCGCCGACGACCACGCCACCAACCGCAAGGTCGTCGATCTGATCCTCACGGGGGCCGGAGCCGACACCACCTGCGTGGAGGATGGAGCCCAGGCGCTGGAAGCGTTCCACGCCGAGGTCTTCGACCTGGTGCTGATGGACATGCAGATGCCGGTGCTCGACGGCCTCTCGGCGGTGCGCGCCATTCGCGCCTGGGAAGCCGCGCATGGCCGGCCGCCGACGCTGGTGATGATGCTGACGGCCAACACCATGCCCGAACATGTCGCGGCCGGGATCGAGGCGGGGGCCGACGGCCATATCCCGAAGCCGATCACGGCCAGCCGGCTGCTGGCGGCCGTGGAGGAAGCGCTCAGCGGGCTGAGCGGCGCACAGGACGTCGACGATCGCCTCTACGCCGGTCGCTGACCGCCGGCGAAACGCTTCACTGCGGAGGGGGCTCGTTGGCCGTGCCCGCGGTGACCTGATCGACGTAGACCCGGGCCGCGGACTGCTCCGCCGCCGCGCGACGCGGCGAACGGCACATCCGTCGCGACATCACCGAGCCGGTCGGCGCCCGGTTCTCGCAAACCATCTCGGCCCGGCGTTCGCGACGGCTTTGCGCGGGAGGCGCGGCCTCGGGCGCGGGGGCGGCGGCGGCTTCCTGTCCGGACGGGGCGACGGCCGCCGGGGCCGCGGGCTCCTGGAACAGGGTCAGGGCGACGAGAATCTCCAGCAGCATCGGAACGGCCTCTCCCACGGAACAGCGTCATGCAAGGTGACAGCAGAAGACGGACACGGCAAGCGCGCATCGGGGACGCCTCCCTCGCCCGGAGCGCCAGTGATCCGGGGCGCCCGACCGATCGCCGGTTCAGCCCGAGATGAAGGCCGTGGGGGCCACCGTCCGGCGTTCGCACTCCGCGTAGCGGACCGCTTCCTGGGTATAGTCGTCGAGCCTGGAAATGTAGGCGTTCACCGCGCTGACGTAGGCGGTGAAGGCCTCCTCGTAGTCGCGGAGCGACGCCTGGTAGGCGTTCAGCGCATTGTTCCGGCAGGTGTGGGTGCCCCGGGCCTCGTTGACGCATCCCGGAACGGGCGGCCGGGTCGGCTTGACCGGCCGTTCCACCTCGGGGACCCGGGCGAGAGGGCACGTCGTCCCGGCGTTCTGCGGCGCGGCCGCGCCCATCAGCAGCAGCGATCCCGCAAGGCAGGCGATGAGTTTCATGGCGTTTGTTCCCCGACCGGCGACCAGTCTGCCATGCCGGACGCCGCGGTCAACGGCCGCGGCTACTTCTTCGGCAGGTGCTTCTGGCCGGTGCGGACGCGGCCCGATCGGGAGACCTGGCGGGCCCCGCCCCGCGCACCCTTCTGAACGGCGACGGACGAGCCGGCCTTCTTGTTGGCGCTCGACTTCAGACCCGCCAGCGGCCTGGTCTTGCCCTTGCCGGCCTTCTTCTGCTCCAGCGCCTTGCCGGGCAGATTGGACAGCCGGTCGGCCTTCTCGGCCTTCTTGAGCACCCGGCGCGGCGCGGTCTTGGCGTCACCCTTGTAGCGTTCAGGCCCCGACCTGGAGCCGCCCGGCGCATAGGGGTTCTCGCTCCCGGCCTTGACGATCAGGCGGATCGGCGTGCCCGGCAGGTCGAAGGACTCGCGCAGATTGTTGATCAGATAGCGCTTGTACTGCTCCGGCATGGCCTCGGCGCGGCTGGCCATCAGCACGAAGGTCGGCGGGCGGGCTTTGGTCTGGGCCATGTATTTGGGCTTGATCCGCTTGCCGTCGACGGCGGGCGGCGGGTGCCTCTGGGTGGCCATGGCCAGCCAGGTGTTGAGGTCCTTGGTCTTGACCTTGACCGACCAGGTGGCGTGCGCCTGCAGCACGGCGGGCATCAGCCGCTCGACGCCCCGGCCGCTGTGCGACGACAGGGCCACGAAGGGCGAGCCCTTCAGCTGGGGCAGCTTGTCCTCGGCCATCTGGCTGAGCTTGGCGAGCTTCGCCTGGGGCTCGGTCTCGAGGTCCCATTTGGCGGCGACGTAGACCAGGGCCCGGCCCTCGCGCTCGACCAGGTCGGCCAACTGCAGGTCCTGGGTGTCGAAGGCGTCGTCCTTGTCCATGACCAGCACGACGACCTCGGCGAAGGTGATGGCGCGGATGGTGTCGGCGACCGACAGCTTCTCCAGCTTCTCCTGCACCCGGGCCTTGCGACGCATGCCGGCGGTGTCGACCAGGCGGATGTTGTGGCCTTCGTATTCCCAGTCGACGGAGATTGAGTCGCGGGTGATGCCGGCCTCGGGGCCGGTCAGCATGCGGTCCTCGCCGATCAGGCGGTTGATCAGGGTCGACTTGCCGGCGTTGGGCCGGCCGATGATGGCGATGCGGATCGGCTTGTCGGGCTCGTCGATCTCCTCGATGAAGATGTCGGCGCTGGCGGCGACGATGGCGGCGTAGAGGTCGGCCATGCCCTCGCCGTGCTCGGCCGAGATGGCGACCGGCTCGCCGAAGCCGAGGGCGTAGGCCTCGCCGATGCCGCCGCCGCTCTCGCGGCTCTCGGACTTGTTGGCCAGCAGGACGACGGGCTTGTGCTGATGGCGCAGGCGGTCGGCGAAGATGCGGTCCAGGGCGGTGACGCCCTCGCGCGCGTCCATCATGAACAGGATCAGGTCGGCGTCTTCGAGCGCCGCCTCGGTCTGTTCGCGCATCCGCGATTCGAGGCTCTCGTCGGTGACGTCCTCGTAGCCGGCCGTGTCGATCAGCGTCAGGTCGATGTCGCCGATGTTGCCGTCGGCGTAGCGCCGGTCCCGGGTCACGCCCGGGCGGTCATCGACCAGCGCGAGGCGCTTGCCGACGAGGCGGTTGAACAATGTCGACTTGCCCACATTGGGGCGGCCGACGATGGCGACTTTGAGAGCCATGTCGGCCTTCTAACGCAGATCGGGAGCCATGGGGTCAGCGAATGCTGACCAGCTGTCCCCGGTCGGTGAGCACATAGAGGGCGCCGTTGTAGGCGGCCGGGGCGATGAAGGCGGGACCGCCCAGATTGATCGAGGCGGTCTGCAGGCCGGTCTTCGGATCGAAGGCGACCAGTTCGCCGTCCGAATTGGCCAGCACCAGCCGGTTCGAGGCGAGCAACGGCCCCGACCAGACCGGACGCACGGTGCGGTCGAACATGCCGAAGAAGCCGCCTTCCTGGCGGACGCGGCCCTCGTTAAGGTCGCGGGTCCAGTAGACCTGCCCCGTCTCGCGGTTGATCACCGTCAGCTCGCCGCTCTTGGACACGACATAGATCACGTCGCCGACCGGCAGGGGCGCGTTGACGCCGGCGATCGGCAGTTGCCACTTCGGCTGGCCGGTGCGCACGTCGATGGCCGACATCACGCCGGAATGGCCGACGGCGTAGACGACCCCGCGGCTGACCACCGGACGGCCGGCGATGTCACGGATTTCGGACAGGGCGCTGGTCCGGCTGGCGCGCGACAGCACCTGCTGCCAGACCGGCTGGCCGGTGGCGGCCCGCAGGGCCACCACTTCGCCGGACGAGAAGGGCGCGATCACGGTTTCACCGGTCACGGCCGGGCTGGACGCCCGCATGAGCCGGGCGGGCTCGGGAATGCCGCGATAGGTCCAGGCCTGCTGGCCCGTGTTCACGTCGAAGGCGAAGATCTGGTTCTCGACATCGACGACATAGACCCGCGAGCCGGAGACGGTGGGCGCGCCGTGGACCGGCACGTCGACCGGGGTGGTCCAGAGCACGGCGCCGGTGGCCTGGTCGACGGCGCTGATCGTGCGGTAGCCGGACGAGATGAAGACCTTGCCGCCGCCGACCGCGACCCCGCCGCCAAAGCCGCCGCCGGTGGAACTGCCGCCCATGCCGAAGCTGAAGAAGCTGCGCTGGAACTCCTTCTCGTCCGGCTTGACGCTGACCTTCCAGGCGACCGCGCCGCTGGAGGAATCGACGGCCGTGACCGTGGCCTCGCCGTCCATGACGAAGACGCGGCCGTTGTCGGCCACGACGGGGGCCATGACCTGGCGGCTGTCCGAGGAGCCCGCGCCGATGTCGCGGCGCCAGCCGACGGCGAACTCGGCGGCCGCGGCCACGTGCTCAACGGCGTTCTCGGGATTGCCGCCGGGCTGGGTCCAGGCGGTCGCCGGCTGGGGACCGGGCAGGAAGAAGTCACGGCCGGACAGGGCGGCGGACGGCGCCAGTTGCTGTTCGAACTCGAGCACCGAAATGCGCT
Organism: Brevundimonas sp.; assembly: GCF_035626975.1. GTDB lineage: Bacteria > Pseudomonadota > Alphaproteobacteria > Caulobacterales > Caulobacteraceae > Brevundimonas. Next base: position 161,038 of record NZ_DASPMQ010000044.1, on the reverse strand, counting down.
GGCCCTCGGTCGCCGTGGCCTGGGGCTCGTCGGAACCGCCGAGGCCGAAGGGCAGGACCTTGCGGACCGTGCCGCAGGAGGCGACGGTGGCGGCGAGGCCGCAGAGCAGGGCGACTTTAAGCACGCGGTTCATGGCGGACGTCCTGAAGGCGGGGTTCACGGGCGGGCCGGAGCGGTCGGAGCGGCCTGGCCGCCCTGCGGACGCGCGGCCCCGGCGCGGGCGGCGGACGCCTCGGCCGCGGCCATGGCGTCGGTGATGGGCTTGAGGTTCGGGGCCATGCCGGCGTCGATCGCGGAGATGGTCAGATCGGCGCGCTGGCTGATCTCCCGCGGCGTATCGAGACTGTTCTTGAGCACCACCAGGGTCGAACGGGCCTCGGCGGCCTTGCCGTGCTGCAACTGGGCCATGGCCAGGGCTTCGCGGGCGAAGGCGCGGAACGGCCGGCCTTCCTCGGCCAGCGGCTCCAGCCGGGCCTGGATGTCCGCGAGCGGCGCCGTGTCCATCAGAAGCAGGGCGGCCTTCCAGGCGGCGCCGTCGGCCAGCAGCGGATCGCGGGAGGCCCTGGCGGCCTCGTCGAACAGTTCGACGGCGTCCGGGATGCGGTTGGCCTGGACGGCGATGCCGGCGCGGTGCTGAAGCGCCAGGGCCTTGTAGGCGGCGTTGCCTTCGTCGGCGGCCTGGGTGAAGGCGGCGTCGGCCCCGACCGGGTTGTTCGCCTCGAGCGATTCGAGACCGCGCTGATAGGCGATGGAGGCCTTGTCGGCTTTCGACGTCTCCATCTTCTGCCAGCCCCACCACGCCAGGGCGGCGATCAACGCGACCAGAAGCACGCCGCCGACAACGGGCAGCCAGGTGCGGGCCAGCCGCTTGTATCGATCGGAGCGAAGCTCCTCCTCGACCTGATCGAAGACATCAACCACGGTAGCGTCGCCCCAAAAGTCGCAGAAAATCCAACCGGCCGGACCCTAGAGGCTCACTCAACGCACCGCAACGCGGCCGTTATGGCGAAACCGGCTTTTTCGAGAAGTAGGTCTCGACTTCGGCAGGAAAACGGCGGGCCTTGACGTCTTCGGCATAGGCCGCGACCGCCCGATCGATGTCCGTGCGCAGATCGGCGTAGCGGCGGACGAATTTCGGGGTCCAGTCGAACAGGCCCAGCATGTCGGGCGTGACGAGGATCTGACCGTCGCAGGCGGCCGAGGCGCCGATCCCGATGGTGGGCTTGTCCACCGCCTCGGTGATGTCGCGGGCCAGCCCCTCAGCGACTCCCTCGATGACGATGGCGAAGGCGCCGGCGTCGGCGGTGGCCTCGGCCTCCGACATGACCCGCAGCCGCTCCTCGTCCGTGCGGCCCCTGGCCTTGAACGCGCCATCGGTCAGCACCGCCTGCGGACGCAGACCGACATGGCCCATGACCGGAATGCCGCGCTGGACCAGATAGGCGATGGTCTCCGCGACGGTGGGGCCGCTTTCCAGCTTCACGCCCTGGGCCCCGGTCTCCTTCATAACCCGGGCGCAGTTCTCGTAGGCCTGTTCCTTGCCGCCCTCGTAGGAGCCGAACGGCATGTCGATGACGACCATGGCCCGCTTCGAGCCGCGCATCACCGCCTGGCCATGCAGGATCATCATCTCCAGGGTGACGCCGACCGTGTTGGGCATGCCGTGCACGACCATGCCGACACTGTCGCCGACCAGCAGCAGGTCGCAGTGGTCGTCGAGGAGCGCGGCCGTCGGCGCGTCATAGGCGGTCAGGCAGACGATCGGCTCGCCGCCCTTCCGGGCCCGGATATCCGGGGCGGCGATGCGCCGGACGGCCTCCTGCTTCTGGCTGGACATGGGACGGGCCTCCTGTTCGGAGACTAGATAGGAGCCTGCGGCCGCCCCGTCATCCCTGATCGCCAATCAGGGATGACGGGGGATCACACTTCCTGCGACAGCTTCATCACCCCGGCGGCGGCGGCGACGATCAGAACCCCGGCGGCGATCCAGAACAGTTGCATGCCGCCCATCGATCCCAATTCCAGATTGGCCAGGCCAACCTGCTCGAGGCCGTACTGGACCGAGCTCTGGATGTTCAGCGAGGCGGACTGGATGCCCTGGCCGAGCGCATCGCCGGCCACCACGCCGTCACGGGCGCCGAGGTCGATATCGACGTTCATGGTCTCGCGCACCGCCACCGCGCCGCCGATCAGGCCGGCCAGCGACAGGGCGAGAAAGCGGACGCGGGAGCCTTTCTGCAGGCGCTGCTCGACCCGGGCGGTGAACAGGGCGGCGTCGGGCATGGCGGGCGTCCGCGCGAACAGACGCTCCACGAAGGGATCGAACTCGTCAGCCGACATGCTGCGTTCTCCCCAGGGACTGCGCGGGTTCCGGCTGGAGCCGCGCGCGGAGTTTATCCAGACCACGTTTGACATGAGACTTCACCGTGCCGAGTGGCAAATTCAGGGCGGAGGCGATCTCGGGATGCGCCATGCCCGCTCCGTGACAGAGGGAGACACAGAGACGTTCGGGTTCGCTGAGCGCCTTCAGGGCTTCATCGAGATCGACCAGGCCCGCATGATCGGTCACGGGCGCGGCGTCTTCGGTCTCGATTTCAGCGACATAGCGGGATTCTTTAGCGACCCGCTTGATGTAGAGACGCGCCGCGATCCGCTTGACCCAGGCCGCGAACGTCCCTTCGCCGCGAAACTCGCCGCACCGCTGGAACGCCTGGATGAAGGCGTCCTGGGCGATGTCGTCGGCGAGGGAGGACTGGGCCCCCATCCGCCGCAGAAGGGCGCGCACCGCCGAACCGTGGCGGCGCACCAGTTCACCGAACTCCCGCCGCCCGCCCGCCGCCGCGAGGGCGGCGAGCTCGACGTCGTGTCGATCGACCAGAGGCTGGGTCATGATTGTTCCCCCTGTCCTCGCGGCCCTACTCCTTGTTCGGGTTGAAGAAGCTGAGGACGATGAAGGCCAGGCCGATGGTGACCGGGATGCACGCGATCCCCAGCAGACCGTTGTCGAAGCCCTCGTTCCAGTGGTTTCCGCCCATTTCGCTGACGGTTCCGAAGGCGGCGATGCCGATGCCGACCGCCAGCCAGATGACGCCGCGGCGAAGGTCCCGGGTGCGGGAGGGCAGTTTGCTGGCGACGTCCTTGGTCATGGCGTCGATGAGGTCCGGCGGCAGATCCTGGCCCTTGTCGATGGCGTGGCGGATCGTCGTCTGCATTTCGCGTTTCTCGCGCGACTTCAGATACGTCGGTCCGACAATGATGGCGGTGATGGTGCCGAAGACCGCGAAGATCGCGAACAGCGGGATGAAGTCTTCCATGGGTATCCCCTCTTTCTCGAAACCGGAGCCTGATGCTTCGGCCTTCTGACGACAAGAGGCGGTGGGGGCGGCGTACGGATGCGATTGGCGAGGTGAAACTTTCGTAAGGCGAATGAAACCGATTACATCAGCCGAAACCGGACGAATCGCCCATGTTGAACCGCCGCATCCTGCTCGCCGGACTCGCGGGAGCGCCAATGGCCGCGTCGATGGCCGCCTGCGCCACGGTTCCGGCGCCGACCGCGAGCCGGACCTTGAAGCTGGTCTGCTTCAACATCTGGCACAACCAGGGCGACTGGGCCGCGCGGCTGCCGCTGCTGGTCGAGGCGATCCGGGCCGCGGACCCTGAGGTCATCGCCCTGCAGGAGGTGCTGGAGGACGCCGCCGTCGGACTGCCCAACCAGGCGCGGACCATCGCCGACGCCCTGGGCGGCTATGAGATGCATTTCGTCTCGACCGATCTGGAGGGGGCGCCGCGCCGCTACGGCAACGCCATCCTGAGCCGACTGCCGGTGCTGGCGCAGGAGTCGAGGAAGCTGGAGCCGCTGAACGACTACCGCACCGCCATCCGGATCCGGGTCTCGGTGGACGGGCGGGCGGTCGACATCGTCAACACCCACCTGGCCTGGCAGCCCGAGGCCGCCCCGGTGCGGGCGCAGCAGATCGCCGACCTGATGGCCTGGCTGCCGCAGGACGGGACGCCGCTGGTCGTCATGGGCGACTTCAACGCGACGCAGGAGGACGCCGGGCTGACCGCCCTGACCGGCCCCCGCTTCTTCAGCGCCCTGCCCCGCGGCTCGGCGGAGACGACGCTGAGCCCCGCCAGGGGCCACGCGCCAAGGGTCATCGACCACATCTTCGCGGAGACGGCGTATTTCAGCCCGGGCGGCGCCTCGGTCATCGGCGCCACGCCGGTCAACGGCGAATATCCCTCGGATCACTTCGGCGTGGCGGCGACCGTCAGACTGCGCTGAAACGGCGGAGCCGCCGACGGCCGGTGTCGACTTCACCGCGGAAGGCGGCAAGATGGCGTTCTGTTCGCCTGCGTACCCTTGGCCTGCAACTGGCGACGCCTGTTTCGCGTTCGCCGTAACGGCCGCCTGAACCCGCCCCCGCCCCGGAGAACCGCCCATGGTCCAGATCACCTATCGCATCGTCGAACACGACGGAGGCTGGGCCTACCGGCTGGGCGACACCTTCTCCGAAACCTATCCCGACCACGCCTCGGCCCGGGCGGCGGCGGCGGCGGCCGCGCGGGAGCAGAAGGTGCCGGACGAGGACGCCCTGATCGAATACGCCGATACGTCGGGTCGCTGGATCACCGAGCGGGCCGACGGCCACGACCGGCCGGAGACCGAGGTCGAGGGCTGAACCCACCCCGATTTGCGCTATGATCCCTCCGTCGAACCGAGGAGGTCAGCGCCGTGAACCGTTTCTGGATCGCCCTCGCCGTCCCCGTGGCGGCCTGCACCGTCGGCGCCTGCACCCTGCCCGCTCCGGCGACGGCGCAGGAGGTCCGCTACTATGAGCTGCCGCCCGGCGGCCGCGCCCACGACGTCGCCGTCACCGCCGACGGCCAGGAGGTCTGGTGGACCGTCCAGCGCGGCGGCCACGGCATCCTGAACCCCGAAACGGGCGAGACGGTCATCGTGCCGCTGGGCGAGGGCTCGGCCCCGCACGGCGTCATCGTCGGCCCGGACGGAAACGCCTGGATCACCGACGGCGGCCAGAACGCCATCGTCCGCGTCGACCGGCGCACGCGGGAGGTCAGGGTCTGGCCGCTGCCGCCGGAGACCGGGCCGGTCAACCTGAACACCGCCGCCTTCGACGGACGGGGCCGCATCTGGTTCACCGGCCAGACCGGCTTCTACGGCCGCCTCGACCCGGCCACCGATGACATGAAGGTGTGGGCGGCGCCGCGCGGCCGCGGCCCCTACGGCATCACCGCGACGCCCTCGGGCGACATCTGGTACGCCTCCCTCGCCGGCAGCCACATCGCGAAGGTCGATCTCGACACCGGCGCCGCCACCATCGTCGAGCCGCCGACCCCGAACCAGGGCGCGCGGCGCATCTGGTCCGACAGCCAGGGCCGGCTGTGGGTCAGCGAGTGGAACAGCGGCAATGTCAGCGTCCACGACCCCCGGGACGGCAGCTGGCGCACCTGGAAACTGCCGGGCGAGGCCCCGAAGGCCTATTCCGTCTATGTCGACGAGACCGACAAGGTCTGGCTGACCGACTTCGCCGCCAACGCCATCGTCCGCTTCGATCCGGTCACCGAGGCCTTCGAGAGCTTCCCCAGCGACCGGCCCGGCGCGAACGTGCGCCAGATGCTGGGCCGGCCGGGCGAGGTCTGGGGCGCGGAGTCCGGCGCGGACCGGCTGGTGGTCATCCGGCGCGGCGGCTGAGAGCCGCCGGTGATCTGGCTCCTGATTCTCGCCCTCGCCCCGCCCGCTCCCCAGGCCGCGCCCGAGCCCGGAGCGCGCGCCTTCCAGCGTTGCGCGGCCTGCCATTCGCTGCGGGAGGACGCCCGGAGCCCCGCGCCCGGTCTCGGCGGCGTGATCGGACGGCGCGCCGGGGCCGTGGAGAGTTTCGCCTATTCGGACGCGATGCGGGCGGCCGGACGGCGGGGGCTGGTCTGGGACGAGGCCACGCTGGAGCGGTTCCTGGCCGATCCCGAAGCGGTCGTGCCCGGCACGGACATGCCGTATCAGGGCGGAAGCGCCGCCGAACGGGCCGCGGTGATCGAATGGCTGCGCCGGCGCCGCTGACCGATAGCCGCCACGCAACGCCTTGTGATCGATCGAGGGTAGGCGGGACGCGGCGCGACCGTTAGTCCTGCGTCTCTGTCAGATGGAACCGGTTACATGCGTCACCTGCCTCTCCCCGCCCCGACCCGCCGCACCCTTCTGGCCGGAGGCGCCCTGGCGGCCGGGATGATGATGGCGCCCCGCATCGCGGCGGCGCAGGCGCAGGCCAATCTGGAGCGGGTCAACGCCCTGATCGCCCGCATGACCATCGAGGAGAAGGCCGGTCAGCTGAACCTGCAGAACGATCCGTTCCGCTGGCGGCCCGAAGGCGTCAACCCGGGGGATACGCTCGACCCCAACCAGGAACAGACCGCCGCCGACATCCGCGCCGGCCGCATCGGGGCCCTGTTCAACGGCGTCGGCGCGGCCTCGACCCGGCTGGTGCAGGACATGGCGGTCCGCGACAGCCGGCTGGGCATTCCCCTGCTGTTCGCCGCCGACATCGTCCACGGCCTGCGCACCACCTTCCCCGTCCCGCTCGGCGAGGCGGCCAGCTGGGATCCGGACCTGGCCCTGCGCACGGCGCGGGCGGCGGCGGTCGAGGGCGGCGCCGCGGGCGTGCACCAGACCTACGCCCCCATGGTCGACATCGGCCGCGACCAGCGCTGGGGCCGGGTCGTCGAGGGCGCCGGCGAGGACGTGCTGCTGGGCAAGCTCTTCGCCGCGGCGCGGACGCGGGGCTTCCAGGGCGACGACCTGAAGGCGTGGTCGTCCCTGCTGGCCTGTCCCAAGCATTTCGCCGCCTACGGCGCCGCCGAGTCCGGCCTGGACTACAACTCGACCGACATGAGCGAACTGGAGCTGCGCTCGGTCTATCTGCCGCCGTTCAAGGCCGCCTTCGACGCCGGCGCCCTGTCGACCATGAGCGCCTTCAACGACCTGAACGGCGTGCCGACCAGCGGCAACGAACAGCTGCTGACCGACATCCTGCGCGGCGAATGGGGCTTCGCCGGCTTCGTGGTCTCGGACTACACCTCCGAGGAGGAGCTGATCGCCCACGGCTTCGCCGCCGACGGCCGCGACGCGGCGCGGATCGCCCTGATGGCCGGCGTCGACATGTCGATGAAGAGCGGCCTGTACATGAAGCACATCCCCGAGCTAGTGCAGTCGGGCGACGTGCCCCTCACGCGCGTCGACGAGGCGGTGCGGCGGGTGCTGATGACCAAGGCGGCGCTCGGCCTGTTCGAGACCCCCTACCGCGGCTCGGACGTGCGCATCGAGCGTCGGGTGAGCGGCAGCCGCGAGCATCTGGCCCTGGCCCGCGAGGCCGGCCGCAAGTCGATCGTGATGCTGAAGAACGACGGCGGCCTGCTGCCCCTGCCGAAGACCGGCCAGCGCATCGCCCTGATCGGCCCGTTCGGGGCGGACAAGGTCGACCTGTTCGGCCCCTGGTCGATCTTCAAGGACCCGAAGCTGGCGGTGTCGCTGGAAGAAGGCCTGCGCGCGGCCATGGGCCCCGGCGCCTCGCTGAGCGTGGTCAAGGGCTCGGACGTCGAAGCCCCGCTGGAAGGCGGCGTCGAGGCCGCGGTGATCGCCGCCTCCCAGGCCGACGTGGTGCTGCTGGCCATCGGCGAGAGCCAGAACATGTCGGCGGAATCGCAGTCCCGCGTGGACATCGGCATTCCCGAACCGCAGCTGGCGCTGGCCGAGGCCGTCGCCGCGACCGGCAAGCCGGTGGTGGTGCTGCTCCGTCACGGCCGGGCGATGGAGCTGACCGGGGCCGTCAAGGACGCCCGGGCGATCCTCGCCACCTGGTTCCTGGGGTCCGAAACCGGCAACGCCGTCGCCGACGTGCTGTTCGGCGACCACGCCCCGACCGGCCGGCTGCCGGTCAGCTTCCCGCACTTCTCGGGCCAGTCGCCCTTCTACTACGCGCACAAGACCACCGGCCGCCCGGCCGCGTCGCGCAGCGAGGGCTTCAAGGCCCAGTTCCGCGAAACGTCGAACACCGCCCTCTATCCGTTCGGCCACGGCCTGACCTATGCGCCGGTGCAGTATTCGGCCGTGCGGCTGTCGGCGCCGACGATGGCGTGGGACGGCGAGATCGCGGCCTCGGTCACCCTGACCAACTCCGGCGCGCGCGACGCCTCGGAGGTGGTCCAGCTCTACATCCGCGACCGCGCCGCCTCGGTGACCCAGCCCGGCCGGCTGCTGAAGGGCTTCCGGCGCGTGACCGTGCCGGCCGGCGGTTCGGTCGAGGTGTCGATCCCGCTGGCCTTCGCCGACCTGCTGTTCCTCGGCCGCGACCTGCGGCCGACGGTCGAGCCGGGGCTGTTCGACGTCTGGCTGAGCCCGGACGCCCAGTCGGGCGAGCCCGCGCGGTTCACCCTGACGCGCTGATCAGGCGAAGGCGGCCGCGTAGGCCTCCGGCTTGAACCCCACCAGCGTGCGGTCGCCGAGGTCCAGCACCGGGCGTTTGATCATCGACGGCTGCGCCAGCATCAGGCCGATGGCCTTGTCGGCGTCGAGAGCCGCCTTGTCCGCCTCGGGCAGGGCGCGGAAGGTCGTGCCGGCGCGGTTCAGCACGACCTCCCAGCCATGCGCCGCGACCCAGCCCTCCAGCCGCGCGCGGTCGATTCCCGCCTTCTTGTAGTCGTGGAAGGCGTAGGCGACGCCATGCCGGTCGAGCCAGACGCGCGCCTTCTTGACGGTGTCGCAGTTGGGAATTCCGAACATCGTCGGCGGCATGGGCGCTCCTTCGTTGGCTGGCGGGAGCGTCTCTCACGTTTCCGAACCAACGTCAGCTCCCGACCCTTTTCGGACTTCGCTCCGGGGGTTACCGTGAGGCTATGCGCGCGCGCCCCAGAAGACGGAAAGGCAGACTGCTGCTAGCCAGCGGCATCATCCTCACGGGTCTGCTTATCCTCGGCTTGACTATTACTCCTCGCCCCTCCTCCGCATTGGCCAATGAGATCGATCGGCTAGTCGAGCAGGACCCATGCGTGGGCTCGGTCCAGAACTGGGACTCTCGGCACTATGCTTGGTCAGCAGCGTCCTGGCGTAATGATTGGTATTTACTGTGGTTTCTCACCGCCCCATGGCTTGGGTCGGACACGTCGAAGGTCAGCATCCGTTTCTACCAAGGGCCTGGGGCGGCGCACTATCCGCCTGGACGGCACCTTCTTCGGGCCGATCAGGACAACTTCGGTCTGGATGACTCGAACATGCTGGTCGTATTCGGCACATATGACGTTGGCGCGCGTCGAATGACCCGTTGGGTCTGCGGGTCAAACATCAACTGAACTTCCGCTTCCTACCCCTTGCCGACGTTCGGTCGGTTCGCCTTGGGGCGCGCCCGCGTCGATGTTCGATCCAGGCATGTGCTGACCGTCGGCTTCGGACCCGTTGCGGCCAGCCGGGCCTCCCGGGGATCAGCGGTCCGGCCGCGCCTCCACCCTGACGAAGCTGCGGTCGAGGACGAGCACAAACATCTCCTGCCCGCCCGCGGCCGCCTTGTCCTCAACGACCCTGAGGATGACGGCCTCGGGCATTTCATGGCCCAGCTGATCCGTGCCGACGACCTTGTACCGCGAAGCCGGATCAAGCGTAATGCACTGGGCGTCGCCCTCGAATCGCGTGCCGAGTTCAGGCTCGTTTCCCGCGAGCGTGTCGATGAAGGCTGCCCTCAGCGCCCGTTCCGTGCGGCAGACTACGGGTCCCTTGGGGAAGGTCACGATGTCATCCGGTTCGATCCGGTTCGCCGTCGCGATCTCCGGGTCCCGAACGCCTTCCGCATCACGGCCGTTGGAAGGGTTGCACGCCGCCAGCATCAACGCCGATGACGCCAGTATGATAATCCGCATGTCGGGTCCGCCCATCCGCGGAATCTAGACGAGGCTGACAGCCTTGAAAACTCCTCCGCGCGAGGCGCGGCCGGACACGAAGTGGAGGCCTGCCGGGCACAACGGACGGCGACATGGCCCCGCTGGCGGACTGTGGAGGTCGGCCTTCGACCGTTGCGGACGTTGCGACCGCCGGCTCGACGACCGGGGTGGGGAAGGTGGCGGCTATGCGCTCAAGCCGGATCAGGCCGCGGCCGACGTCTACTCCACGTCATCCACGTTCTTCCCTGTGCAGTCGACGGAGAAGAGCCGGGCCTGCCCGAGATATACGTGGATGCGATAACAGTCGGGGTTCGCGTCCAGCAGCGCGGGGATGGCGTCCAGAACCTCGCCCGGGCGGCTCAAGATGACCGTTTCGGTCGGTTCCGACTGACCCTGTGGAACGATTTTCAGCGTGTAGTCGCCCATGGCCGTCCGGACCCCGCCAGTGCGATGGCCGCGGACAATGGCGAATGTCCATTACCGTAACAAGCGGAACCGTGGCCTTTCGGTGACCGGTCGGTCGTCCAGCAGCCGGAATTAAGTTCTTGTTTCCCCCCGCTCGCCCAAATGGAAGCATGTCCATCGATATCAAACTGGACCGGGGAATACGCCGGGTTTGGCTCACTGTTCTCGCGGAGCCCCAGACGACCACGGTCGCGGAGACGACCGTTCAGCTGGTGAAGCAGCATCCCGCCGTCGCCAGCTGGGACTGGATCATCGACATTCGCAATCCACACGCAAAGGCGACGCCCAAGCAGATGGATTCAGTATTCTCCGCGTTCAGTGCGAAGGGTGAGGAGGGACACTTTACTATTTTCGTCAGCAACGACACCTCTGCCTACGATCTCTGTGCTCTGCTGGGGCGCAAATTTCCCCACAGACGCTATTTGGCCGCGCGCAGTCCGGCTGAAGCCGAGGCGCTGCTGCCCCAGAGAATGCTAGTCATCTAGTTCGGCGAGAAGTCGGCTATCGCCCCCCTGGACCTGCTTCCTCGCAGGCGCAGAAGGTCCGTCCCTGTTCCTGCGGCGTGAGCCGGCAGTCTCATTCGGAGCGCCGAACGCGGGCGGGGCCTTGGGAATCCGTTGAGGATCGGGATCATTTCGCCCGCTGGCGAGCCGCCCCCGGGCCGCAGTCGCGAGAGCTTGCATTTAACCGTTCGGTTTAATATAGGGATCACCGACAGCAGAGGAGAAACCCCATGACCGCCCTCCCCCCACGCCAGAAAGTCACCCCCTGCCTGTGGTTCGACAAGCAGGGCGAGGAAGCCGCGAACTTCTATGTGTCGCTGTTCCCCGACTCGCGGGTCGACGCCGTGATCCGGTCGCCGGGCGACTATCCCGACGGCAAGGCCGGCGACGTGCTGGTGGTCGAGTTCACCCTCGCCGGCAGCCGCTACACCGCCCTGAACGGCGGCCCGCACTTCAAGTTCAACGAGGCCATTTCGCTGCAGATCGACTGCGAGGACCAGGCCGAGGTCGACCGGCCGACCGAGGCCCTGTCCGCCGTGCCCGAGGCCGAGCAATGCGGCTGGGTCAAGGACCGTTACGGCCTGTCGTGGCAGATCGTGCCCCATGCGATGACCCGCTTCCTGTCCGACCCGGACGAGGGCGTCCGCAAGCGGGTGTTCGAGGCCATGATGCAGATGAAGCGGCTGAACATCGCCGAGCTGGAGCGCGCCGCGCGCGGCTAGGCCGGGCCGCCGCCGCGCCACGGACAGGAATATTTTCCTGCCCCGCTCTTGATCTCCCGCGGGGACGCCTCACATGCGGTGGCGCGTCCCGGCGCGGGGTCTTTGAAAATCAGTTGATCGACGCGGCGGCTCCAGCCGCGTCCGACAGGGCTTTTCCGAGGGTCCGGCCGCTTGACCGATCGGAACCTCAACCCGTTGTTTTCCCGCACATTCGTTCAGACTCTTCAGACTGTTCAGACCCTGTTTTGAGTCTGAACCGCGACGTGCGGCAGGGCGGGGCTAGTCGTCGTCGGCCTCGCTTGAACCGGCCGTCACCGGGCCGGGCGCTCCCGACAACGCGCGGTCCAGCGCCTCGCGGTCCAGCCCCTTCTCCCATTTCGCCACCACGATGGTGGCGACGGCGTTGCCGATGAAGTTGGTCAGGGCCCGGCATTCGCTCATGAACCGGTCGACGCCGAGGATCAGGGCCATGCCGGCCACGGGCACCGAAGGCACCACGGCCAGGGTGGCGGCCAGGGTGATGAAGCCCGCGCCCGTGACGCCCGCCGCCCCCTTGGAACTGAGCATGGCCACGGCCAGCAGCAGCAGCTGATCGCCGATGGACAGGTCGACCCCGCAGGCCTGGGCGATGAACAGGGCCGCCAGGGTCATGTAGATGTTGGTGCCGTCGAGGTTGAAGGAATAGCCGGTCGGCACGACCAGCCCGACGACGGACTTGTCGCAGCCGGCGCGGCCCATCTTCTCGATCAGGCTGGGCAGGGCGGCCTCGGACGAGGAGGTGCCGAGGACCAGCAGCAGCTCCTCCTTCAGGTAACGGATCAGCCTGAAGATCGAGAAACCGTTGAACCGGGCCACGGCGCCGAGCACCACGACCACGAACAGGGCCGAGGTCAGGTAGAAGGTGCCGACCAGGGCCGCCAGGTTGATCACCGACTCGATGCCGTACCGGCCGATGGTGAAGGCGAAGGCCCCGAAGGCGCCGATGGGGGCCGCCTTCATCAGGATGGCCACCAGTTTGAAGAAGGCCTCGGACACGCTTTCCAGCACGGTCATGACCGGCTGGGCGCGGTCGCCGATGACGGCCAGCGAAACGCCGAACAGGATGGCGAAGAACAGCACCTGCAGGATCTCGCCGCCGGCGAAGGCGCCGACCACGGTCTCGGGAATGATGTTCATCAGGAAGCCGACGATGGAGGTCTCGTGGGCCTTCGAGGCGTATTGGGCGACGGCCGCCGGATCGAGCGTGGCCGGGTCGACGTTCATGCCCGCGCCGGGCCGCACCACATTGGCGACGACCAGGCCGACGACCAGGGCCAGGGTCGAGAAGGTCAGGAAGTAGGCGAAGGCCTTGCCGACCACCTTGCCCAGCTTGCCGAGGTCGCGCAGGTGGGCGATGCCGGTGGCCACGGTCAGGAAGATCACCGGCGCGATGATCATCTTCACCAGCCGGATGAAGGCGTCGCCCAGCGGCTTCAGGCCTTCCCCGAACGTCGGCCAGAAATGCCCGATCAGCGCGCCCAGCACGATGGCGAGCAGCACCTGGAAATAGAGGTGGGTCCACAGCGGCTTCCTCGCCGGCGGCGGGGGCGGGGGGGCGGCCGGGTCCGGAACGGCGACGCCGGGCGCGGCCTTGACGGGCTTCGGAGAGGCGCCTCGCGCGGACCTCGGCGTCGTTGGCGTGCGGGCCATGGCAGTCCCCCTGCGCGGTCGATCGCCGCGATTCCCGGCGAAGCCTAGAACAGCCCGGGCGTGACGGCCATCAGCGGGAGGGCTGCGCCGGGACCTGGGGATATCACCCTGCCCGTGACGCGACGATAAAGACCCGGTCCTCCTCGTCGCCTATCCTCAGTTGACCGATGCCGCGGGTAGTCGAGGTCTTGGGAAGGGGTATAGAAAGCCATGAGACGGAGAGACATCCTGCGGGGAGCCGGAGCCGTGGCGCTGGGAGGCTGCGTCACCGCGCCTCCCCTGCCCGCTGCCGGCCAGACCGTCTGGTCATTCGATCGCCTGGACCGGATCGGAGGCTTTCCCGCCAGCGTCGAGGGCGCTCCAGCGATCATTGAGGGTCCCCGGGGGCGGGCCCTCCAGTTCAACGGGAGCACCGACGCCGTCTTCATCGCCGGCCACCCCCTGGCGGGCGCGTCGGCCTTCACCTTCGAGGCCCTGTTCAGACCTGACGGTGGGGCGGAGGAACAACGCTGGTTCCACCTGCAGGAGGATCCGGCTCTCCCGGACGCGCCTTCGGGCGGCACCCGGATGCTTTTCGAGATCCGTGTCTACGGCCGGCAATGGACGCTCGACGCCTTCGTCAAGGGACCCGGCTACAACCACACCCTGCTATTTCCGGACAAGCTGCATCCGGTGGGGCGGTGGCATCACGTCGCCCAGACCTGCGACGGCCGGATGTACCGGAGCTATGTCGACGGCGTGCTGCAGGGCGAGGCCGAGATCGCCTTCGCGCCGCAGGGACCGGGCCGGTCATCGGTCGGATGCCGCCTGAACCGCGTGGACTATTTCAACGGCGCGGTGGCCGAGGCGCGGTTCAGCCGAACCGCCCTGCCACCTTCACGCTTCAGCCTGCTGTAGGAAGGTCGGGGACGCCGACCGGATCGTCGGCGTCCCCGGCTTTCGCGGCGTTCCTAGAACTTGTACCGCGCGCCGACGTAAACCTGCCGGCCGGTGTGGTGGTAGACGTAGGTGCTGTCGCGAACGCCATCGAGCTCGCCATGGTTCTGGCGGTTCGCCTCGTCGGTCAGATTGATCCCTTCCAGCGTCAGCGTCAGGTGGTCGGTGACGTCATAGGAGGCCGAGGCGTCGATGCTCGTCGTCTCGGTCTTGCCCGTCGCCACGATGCCGCGCGTGCCGCCGTTGGCGCCCGGCACCTGCTGGTAATAGCTGTCCCGATAGGCCGCGGAGACGCGGGCGTTCAGGCGGCCGTCATCGTAATAGAGGGTGGCGTTCCAGGCCTCGGGCGACAGATTCACCAGATTGGCTGTCACGAACGCGCTGCAGGCGGCCGTGGTGCAGTAGTCGATCTCCGACTCGACATGGGTGTAGTTCGCCTGGACGCCCAGGTTCGAGAACGCCCCCGGCAGGAAGGTGAACGGCTGCTGATAGCTGATCTCGAAGCCCTTCAGCGGACCACCCGGGGTGTTGGCGGGCGTGCTGAAGACATACTGATCCGACGGCGGACGATCCGCGGCGGCCGGGAAGGCCTCGGGGTTGAGCGCCGTCAGCTCGGCATAGGTCAGCGTTTGCTGGGTGGTCTGAACATAGGTCGAGATGTCCTTGTAGAACCACGCGAAAGACAGCAGCGATTCCGGAGCGAAATACCATTCGATCGACAGATCGACGGTGTCGGCGCGGTACGGCTCCAGCTTGACGTTGCCGAGCGAGGCGGTGCGGTTGGCCGCCAGAGGCGCGCTGAGCGCGAACACCGGCACCAGGTTGGTCACCGGCGGGCGGGCCATGACCTTGGCGGCGCCGAAGCGGATGATCAGATCCTCCACCGGCTCCAGCGCCAGGTTCATCGAGGGCAGGAAGTCGTCGTACTCATTCTCTCCGGTCACCGCCGTCGTCACGCCGCTCAGCGCCGAGTAGCCGAGCGCCTCGACCTCGGTCTTGACCCAGCGGTAGCCGAGATTGCCCCGGAACGGCATGCCATAGAGTTCGGCGTCCCAGTCAGCCTGAACCCAGGCGCCGGTGTCGGTTTCCGTGACCTCGCGCCAGCTGCCCAGCGCCGTGGAGCCGTTTTCCAGTCCCAGCAGGCGGAAATCCCCGCCCGCAACCCCGGTGTCGCAGAGGCAGCCGGCGCCGAAGACATCGATGATGGCGTCCAGATTCGGCGTCACCCACGACGTGGCCGAGCCGGCCGGCAGATCGAGACCGCTGCCGAAACCGGTCAGCAGTTCGGTGACGTCGGCCATGGACGTGCCGCCCGGCAGCGCCGGCGCGGAGTTGCTGACCCGGGCGTATCCGGTGCCCACCGACTCATATTCCTTGTAGCTGGCGCCCGCCTTGAAGGTGACTTCGTCGCTGAGCTCGAACCGGAAGGCCCCGTCGGCGGTCGTATAGGTGTTGGTCTGGAAGCTGGAGCTGATGCGCAGCTCAGATCGGGGCTGGGCGGCCGCCGGTCCGGTGAAGCTCCACTGATTGGGATCCGTGACGTCGAAGCCGTAGACGATCAGCGGCAGGTCGCGGTTGTCGCGGAAATCGATCGACCAGCCGTCAGCGTTCTGATGGTCGATGATGGCGTTGATCTGGGACGGGTTGCCGAACTCGGACTTCGACCGGCCGACCGTGCCGTTGAAGCTGACCGTGTCATTGAACCGGTGGTCCAGTTCCAGCGTGTACTGGGTGAACTCGGTCTCGAGGATGTCGAGACGTTGCTCGGTCCGCATGTCCATGTCGTCGAGCCGCAGATAGATCAGCTCGCCGGTTTCCGGATCCACCTCCGCGTCGATGATGTCGACCTGCGGCTTGCCGCCTTGCGTGGCGTTGCGGCTGAGCGACCAGGCCTCCAGGAAGTTCTCGCTCCGGGTCGAGTCCAGCTTCGAATAGAGGCCGTCGAGGCTCAGCGTGGTTGCATCGGACGGGCGCCATTGCAGCGAGAGGGTCGCGCCCAGTCGTTCCTGTTCATGGATCAGTCGGCCGTAGCGAGGAATACGGGGGTGGAACAGTCCCCCGGCCGCGCCGGCGCCGCCGGGCAAGGCGCCGGGGTTCTGGAAGCCGTTGTCGCCGTTGGCCGGACCCCAGCGGACCGAGCTGAAGCCTTCCTCGATCGAATCCTTGTCGCTGTAGGCGACTGATAACAGCGCCCCGAACTTGCCGTCCATCCAGGTGTTGGAGATCAGGCCGGCAAAGCGCGGGCTCCAGCTTTCCGACAGATCATTGTACCCGCCCTGTACCGAGGCGGCGGCGGTGAAGCCCCGATAGTCGAACGGCCGGGTCGTGCGCAGGTCGACCGTGGCGCCGAGCGAGCCTTCCTCGACCTCGGCGGACGCTGTCTTGCGAACGGTGATGTTGTTGAAGAGTTCGGACGCGAAGACGTTGAAATCGAAACCGCGGCCGCGGTTCACGCCGCCGGAGGAGTCCGTCGCGCCGGTCGACGCCTGCGCCTCAATGCCGTTGATACGGGTCCGCGTGAATTCGGAACTGAGCCCGCGCACCGTAATCGAACGGCCCTCACCCGCGTCGCGATCGATCGACACGCCGGGAATCCGCTGGATGGATTCGGCCAGGTTGGTGTCCGGGAAGTCGGCGATATCCTCCGCCGAGATGGCGTCGACCACGCCGGCCTCGCGCCGCTTGATGTTCAGGGCGCTCGCCAGACTGGCGCGAAAGCCGGTCACGACCACTTCCTCGACCTGGGTCCCGTCTTCCTGCGAGGGGTCCTGCGGCGCCGCGGCGGTCTGCGCCGCCGCGTCATGGGCGGCCAGAGCGAGCGCCAATGCGCCGAAAGACGCGGTCGCGGCCCACGCGCGGCGGGCGAATTGGTTACGTCGGGTCATGTTGTCTCCTCCCAAATGTGGTCTGTCGGAGATCCGTCGCCCCCGTTCAGGCCTCTCGCTGCTCGCAAGAGACACCGGTGTCATCACTTGTTGATCAAGTTGTGCTACCGGTGTCATGACAAGGTTAGGCACAGGTCTCGGGGCATGGCAAGACCGGCGTTCATCTTCCCGAACCGCCCCCGTCGGCGCTTGCCGGCCACAAAAAGGCCCGCCGTGGAGGACCACAGGCGGGCCAGAGCGCCATCCCTGGGCGTGCCTGTCCTGTGACCTGAGGGCCACGCGTCGCGAAAATGGACCCGGCCGGACGATCGCTCGCCCGGCCCGTCCTCCGTCAGACCTTCGCCAGCTCGTATTTCGGCGAGATCAGGTGGATGAGCAGCAACGCCAGCAGATAGGCCGAGGCCGCGACCACAAAGATCGGCGTATAGGTGCCGATGCTGTCCAGCACGAAACCGGCGTATTTGGCCATGATCATGCCGCCGATCCCGCCCAACATCCCCCCGATGCCGACGACCGAGCCAACGGCGGAGCGTGGGAAGACGTCGCCGGGGAAGGCATAGAGGTTGGCCGAAAAGCCTTGGTGGGCCGCGGTCGCCAGACCGATGATCCCCACCGCCAGCCAGACATTCGAGGCGAAGGCGGCGAAGGCCACCGGCACGGCGCACAGGGCGCAGATCAGCATGGTCGTCTTGCGGGCCATGTTCAGACTCATGCCCCGGTGCATCATCCGCGACGACAGCCAGCCGCCGCCTACAGACCCGAGGTCCGACAGCAGGTAGATGGCGACCAGCGGCGGACCGAAGGTCTTGAGGTCGAGGCCGTAGCGCTTGCCGAGAAAGTCGGGAAGCCAGAACAGGAACATCCACCAGATCGGGTCGATCAGGAATTTGCCCCCGGCGTAGGCCCAGGTCTCCTTGACCGTCAGCAGCTTGCGCCAGCCGATCTTTTCGACCGGGTCGGCCGGGTCCTGTTCGATCCAGGCCAGTTCGGCGGGCGTAACCCGCTTCTGCTCACGTGGCCGGCGATAGACCAGCAGCCAGATGGGCAGCCAGATCAGACCCAGCAGGCCGGTGACGACGAACGCCGCCTGCCAGCCGAAGGCCAACACCAGCCATGGCACGACCAGCGGCGTGACGATGGCCCCGATATTGGTGCCGGCGTTGAACAGGCCGGTCGCGAAAGCGCGCTCCTTCTTGGGGAACCACTCGGCGACCGCCTTGATCCCGCCCGGGAAGCCACCGGCCTCGCCGACGCCCAGCACCACCCGCGCCATGATGAAGTGGCTCAGGTCGCGCGCGGCGCCATGCGCGATGTGGCCGATCTGCCAGATCAGGAAGGCGACGCCGAAGCCCCATCGCGCGCCTACCCGGTCCATGATCCGGCCGAAGACCAGATAGGAGACGGCGTAGGCGGCCTGGAACCAGAAGATGATGTTGGCGTAGTCGGTCTCGCTCCAGCCGAACTCGGTCTGCAGCGTCGGCTTCAGCACGCCGATCATCTGGCGGTCGACGTAGTTGATGACCATGGCCGCAAACAGCAGCCACATGATGACCCAGCGGTACTTGCCCGGTGGGGGCGCCGTGACCTGGATTGGCGCGGTGGTGGCGTCAGACATGGTTCAGACCCGTTCCTGTGTTCCTCGGCGCCTTCCGCTTCTGGGTCGTCTGAACGACGGGCGGGTTGACGCCAGATTTTAATATCCCGCCGCGGCCCGAACGATCGGACAGTAAAGCTCCGCGACACCCCTGAAGATACAGACCGCCTCGTCGCCGGCGTCCACCCGGTGCACGCCGGTGACCGCCCCCGTCGAGACCAGGGCCCCCGCCTGCAGCGGGCGGCCCCTTTGTGCACAATGCTCAAGCAGGAAGCGCACGGATTCCATCGCTCCGCCGGCCAGCGCGGTGTGGCGGGCCACACCAAGGCTCTGGCCGTTGATCACGGTTTCGACCTCAAGGTGATCCAGACGGTCCCGCCAGTCGATCACCTCCGGTCCCAGCACGAGGCCGGCATTGTTGCCGAAATCCGAGGCCACGACCACGGAGCCGAGATCGTTGATCGTCGGCAGCGGACTGCCTGCCAGCTCGACGCCGACGAAGACGCTGTCGACCTGTGCCATGGCGTCCGCCAGCGTCCATTCCAGCCGGGCCGGATCGGCGTCTCGGCCGATGCGCGCCACGAACTCCGATTCAACCGCCGCGAAACCGCCGGCAATGGCCGGGAGCGGCGTTCGCCCGCCGTCGGCCGCCGCCCACAGCCTGCCTGCAAAGACAGGACCGGCCACGCGGTGAACGCCCAACGCCGGCTGCTGGGCCGGCGGGACGCCGCCGACCTTCCAACCCACAATGCGGTCACGATAGAGGCCGATCGCCTCTTCCTGGATGGCGTAGGCCTCAGCCAGCGTCGCGGGAACGGAACCCGGATAATCGGCCGTGGCCCGCGCCGCCAGGCGGGCGGACACGAAACGTTCGGCGATCGCTCGCGCCGTCGGATTGGACTCGATCGGGGCCAGGCTCATGATCGCGTCACTGTCGTCTCAAACTCGGTCAAGGAGGGCCCCACACGCTGCGATGATAATGGGCGGCTGGGGAAACCGGTGTCAATGCGCTTCATGACCCCATGGCGCCGGTCGCGACGACCAGCTATGCCTTAGCGTCCACAGGAGGAGGGCCGCCTTGGCTCAGGACGATCCGCGCTCAACCAAGCCGGGGAAACGGTCTACGATCAACGACGTGGCCCGGGAGGCGCAGGTCTCGAAGAAGACCGTGTCGCGCGTCATCAACCAGGCGCCGTTCGTCCGGCAGGACACGCGCGATCGCGTCAACGCGGTTATCAAGGAACTGGGCTTCGTCCCGGACCCGCAGGCGCGGGGTCTGGCCTTCCGACGCTCATTCCTGGTGGGCCTGATCTACGACCAGCCCAGCCCGACCTATGTGGTCAACATGCAACAGGGCGTGCTGGACGCGCTGCGCGGCTCAGGCCTGGAGCTGGTCGTGCATCCGTGCAACCGCGACTCCGGGACCCTGCTGGAAGACATCCGCAACTTCGTCGAGCGCCAGCGGCTGTTCGGGGTGATCATGCCGCCCTCTGTGTCCGAGGACGAGCGCGTCATCGCCTTGTTGCGGGAGCTCGACTGCCCCTATGTGCGGATCGCCTCGGTAGCGCTGGACGAACCCGGCTCCATGATCGTGACCAACGACTGGATCGGCGCCGCGGAGGCCGCGCGATACCTCGCCGATCTGGGCCACCGTCGCATCGCCATGGTCCGCGGCCTGACGTCCTTCCGGTCCTCAAGCGTGCGCGGCAAGGGCTTCGTCGACGCACTGGCCGCCTGCGGCATCCCCATGGATCCGGCCTATGACATCCAGGGGGGCTACACCTTCGAATCGGGCGTCGAGGCGGGGCACGCCCTGCTCTCCCTGCCTGAGCCGCCGACTGCGATCTTTACCCTCAATGACGACATGGCCCTGGGGGTGATGCAGGCCGCCCGCGATCGCGGGCTCGAGTTGCCGCGGGACTTGTCTGTGGTCGGCTACGATGACCTGCCCATGGCGGCGCGGGTGTGGCCGAATCTCACCTCCGTGCGCCTGCCGATTCGCGACATGGGACGGATGGCAGCCGAGAAGCTGCTGGCGCCGATGCGTGGCGTCGATCCGGCGAAGCTGGAACAGCCGGAGGTGCATCCGGCCCTGGTGATTCGCAAATCCGCCATACCGTTCGCCTAGCCTGGGGGTCTCGAAGTCGCTTGCGGTGGACTCTGACACCGGTTACCTAGTCGGCAACCGCGGGCCGCGACCCGCCCGGAATGCTGGCCGCGAGCCCAGGGAGACTCGGCATGTACGACAAGATTTATCACGGCACCCATCCCGACATGATGGAGGGGGCGACCAACGACCAGCTGCGCGACCGCTACCTGGTCAGCGGGTTGTTCCAGCCGGGCAAGGTCAGCCTGAACTATTCGCACAACGAGCGGATGATCATCGGCGGGGCCGAGCCGACAAATGGCGTCCTGAGCCTTCCGACCCATTCCGAGCCGCCGTCCCTTGAAGGCAAGCCCTTCCTGCACGCCCGCGAGCTGGGCGTGGTCAACATCGGCGGGGCCGGCACGGTCATCGTCGACGGCGAGAGGATCGACCTCGGCTTCCGCGACGGCCTGTATGTGCCGATGGGCTCGGGCGAGGTCGCGTTCGCCTCGGCCGATCCGGCCAACCCGGCGAAATTCTATCTGATCGCCACGCCCGCCCACGCCCGTTACGAGCTGGCCAAAATCTCGATCAACGAGGCCGTGCCGATCGAGATGGGCGCGCTGGAAACGTCCAACGAGCGGACGATCTACCAGTACATCGTCCCGGCCAAGGTGAAGTCCTGCCAGCTCCTGCTCGGCGTGACCGTGCTGAAAACCGGCAGCGTCTGGAACACCATGCCGCCGCACCTGCATGACCGGCGCTCGGAGGCCTACCTCTACTTCGGCCTGGGCGAGAACGACCGGGTCTTCCACTTCATGGGCGAACCGGACAAGGCGCGCCACATCGTGGTCCAGGACGGCGAGGCCGTGATCAGCCCGCCGTGGTCGATCCACATGGGCTCGGGCACGTCCAACTACACCTTCATCTGGGGGATGGGCGGCGAGAACCTCGACTACACCGACATGCACAAGCTCGACATCTGTCAGCTGAAATAGGGCGCGAGGGAAAGACCGTCATGAGCAACCCGTTTGATCTGACCGGCAAGGTCGCCCTGATCACCGGCGGCAACGTCGGACTCGGCCAGGGCATCGCCCTCGCCCTTGCCGAGGCCGGGGCCGACATCGCCTCGGTCGCCCTGTCCGACTCCGACGAAACGGTGGACAAGGTTCAGGCGCTCGGCCGCAAGGCGGTCAGCATCCAGGCCGACCTGACCTCGATCGAGCCGGTCCAGCGGGTGCTGGACGAGACGCTCGCCGCCTTCGGCCGGGTCGACATCCTGGTCAACAACGCCGGCCTGATCCGCCGCGCCGACGCCGTCGACTTCACCGAAGCCGACTGGGACCTGGTGATGAACATCAACCTGAAGACCGTCTTCTTCATGAGCCAGGTGGTCGCCCGCCGGTTCATCGAACAGGGCGACGGCGGCAAGATCATCAACATCGCCTCCATGCTCAGCTTCCAGGGCGGCATCCGGGTGCCGTCGTACACGGCCTCGAAATCCGGCGTCGCCGGGCTGACCAAGCTCATGGCCAACGAGTGGGCCAAACACCGCATCACCGCCAACGCCATCGCTCCGGGCTATTTCGCTACCGCCAACACCCAGCAGCTGCGCGACGATCCGGTGCGCTCGGCGGAGATCCTCGGCCGCATCCCGGCCGGACGCTGGGGCGACCCGTCGGACCTGGGCGGCGCCGCCGTCTTCCTGGCCAGCCGGGCGTCGGACTATGTCCAGGGCGCGATCCTGCCGGTCGATGGCGGCTGGCTCGCCCGTTGATCTCCCTCTAGGCTCCGCCGCATGACGACCTCGACGCGCGGCCGCATCCTCTGCTTCGGCGAAATGCTGGCGCGGCTCAGCCCGCCGGAAGGCGAACTGTTGATGCAGTCGCCCCGGCTCGCCATCCGCCCCGGCGGGGCCGAGGCCAATGTGGCGGTGTCGCTCGCCCGTTTCGGCGCGCCGGCGGCCATCGCCACCGTGCTTCCGGACAACGCCCTCGGCCGCGCCGTCCGCGACGAGGCCCGCCGGCACGGCGTCGACACCTCCCCTGTCCAGTTCCGCCCGGGCCGCCTCGGCCTCTACTTCATGACCCCCGGCGCCGTGCGGCGGCCGGCGGACGTGCTCTACGACCGGGCCGGCTCCGCCTTCGTCCAGCACGTCGACGGCGCCTTCGACTGGCCGGGTCTGCTGGACGGGACCGAATGGCTGCACGTCTCCGGCGTCACGCCGGCCATCGGGCCGACCGGCACGGCCGCGGCGCTGGCGGCCTGCGCCGCGGCCGAAGCGGCCGGGGTCAAGATCAGCTTCGACGGCAATTTCCGCGGCAAGCTGTGGGCGGAGTGGAAGGGCGATCCGCCGGCCACCCTGGGCCGCATGCTCTCGTCATCCACCCTGGCCTTCGCCGACGATCGCGACTTCGCCCTCGTGCTGGGCCGGACCTTCGACGACGCCGATCCGGCCGTCCGCCGCCGCAGCGCCGCCGCAGCGGCCTTCGCGGCCTTCCCCTCGCTCCAGCGCATCGCCTGCACCCTGCGCGTCCAGGAAAGCGTCGCCGATCAGGCCCTGTCCGCGGTCATGCTGACCCGGGACGGCGCGGAGGTGCGCGAGACCACGGCCGAGGCGATCCACATGACCGGCGTGGTCGACCGGGTCGGGGGCGGCGACGCCTTCGCCTCGGGCGTCCTGTTCGGCCTGTGGAACGGCTGGTCCGACCAGGACGCGCTGGATTTCGGCCTGGCCGCCGCCGGGCTCAAACACTCGGTCCATGGCGACTTCAACCTCTTCACCGCCGACGAGGTTCGCGCCGCCATGTCCGCGGATGGCTTCGACATCAAGCGCTGACGACGGTGGCGCAAGCCTCCGAACGATCCGTCGGACGCGATGGGTTCCCGCGACTAGGAAACCGGTGTCAATCGTGCTTCAGTCTCGCTGAGGCGGCCGCAGAGCCGTATCGTGGGAACATTCTTCGGGAAGGTCGCCATGTCGTCGTCCATGAACCGCCGCGCCCTGCTCTCGGCCGCCGCCGCGACGGCCTTCGCCGCCACCGCCGCGCCCTCGCTCGCCCGGTCCGCGCCCGACAGGGCCAGCATCCTGGCGACCATGAAGCGGGCGACGGCCTTCATGACCGACGAGGTCGCGGTCGGCGGCGGCTACGTCTGGAATGTCCTGCCCGACTTCTCGCGCCGCTGGGGCGAGTTGGAGGCCCTGCCGACCATGATCTGGGTCCAGCCTCCCGGCACGGCGACGGTGGGGCACCTCTTCCTCGACGCCTGGCACGCCACCGGGGATGAACAGTTCTACGACGCGGCCGTCGCCGCGGCCGGGGCCCTGATCCGCGGCCAGCACCCGGCCGGCGGGTGGAACTACGTCATCGACACCGCCGGCGAGGACTCGCTGCGCCGCTGGTACGAGACGGTGGGCAAGAACGCCTGGCGGCTGGAGGAATTCCAGCGCTACTACGGCAACGCCACCTTCGACGACGCCGGCACGGCCGAGGCCTCCCAGCTCATGCTGCGCATGTACCTCGCGAAGCGCGACCGGCGCTTCAAGGCGCCCCTGGACAAGGCCATCGCCTTCGTCCTCGACAGCCAGTACCCGAACGGCGGCTGGCCGCAGCGCTTCCCGCGGGTCGCCAACGCCGGCTTGCACGGGCACGAGGACTACACCGGCTACATCACCTTCAACGACGACGTCGCCGGCGAGAACATCGAGTTTCTGCTCTACGCGTATCAGGCGCTCGGGGACGCCCGCCTGCCCGCCGCCATCCGTCGCGGCATGGACATCTTCGTCGAGACCCAGCAGCCGGCGCCGCAGCCCGCCTGGGGCCTGCAGCATTTCCCCGACACGCTGAAGCCGGCCGGGGCGCGCACCTACGAACCCAGGGGCTTCGCGACCCACACCACCGCCAGCAACATCCGTTCGATGATCGGCTTCTATCGCCTGACGGGCGACCGGAAATACCTCGCGCGCCTGCCGGAAGCGCTGGACTGGCTGGACGAGGTGGCTGTTCCGCCGGCCCTGCGGGCGCCGGGACGGACCCATCCGACCTTCATCCTCGAGGGCTCCAACACCCCCGTCTATATCCACCGGCGCGGCTCCAACGCGACCAACGGCGAATACTACGCCGACGCCAACCCCGACCGCGTCATCGGCCACTACGGCTCGTTCCGGAACCTCGACACCGCCGCCCTTCGCGCCGAACTGGCCGAGGTCCAGGCGCTGTCGAGCGAAGAGATCCGGCGCACCTCGCCCCTGCTGGCGCGGCCGCGGACAAACACCCTGCCGAAATACTTCACGCTCCGGGACGTCAATTTCCGCGACATGGGAACCGAGGGTCGCCGGCCGCAGGCGCCCTCGGCGGGCCGCTCGGCAGAACTGGTCTCGGGCCTGAACGCGCGCGGCTACTGGCCGACGCCGATGACCAACGTCTCGAACCCCTGGATCGGCGAGGCGCCGGCCGCCGTGACCGGCGGCGAGTACCAATCCACCAATGTCGGGGACATCTACGACACCTCGCCCTGGCGCACCGACTATCCGGTCGAGGTGATCTCCACCGCCGCCTTCGTGCGCAACATGGGCGACCTGATCGAGGCGCTGGCCGGCCCTGTTCCGTAGCCACGAGCCAGCCGCCGGCGCCGCCGATCCGCCACGGGAAAGTGTCCGCGAAAATTGGTGGGACACTTCGGCCATTTCGGACAAATCCGAAAAAACCGCAGGTAATTCCGTGCGGTGCGGCGTCGCCATGGCGGGCGAGGACGCGCCGCGCGGCCAGATTATCGGAAATTCCACCGCGAAAGCGCCGCTGACCCGCCGCGCCCGTAGCTCCCCCTGTCAAAGACCCCGCGCGGCCATGGGCCACGCCCGTGTGAAATGGAGCGACAGGCCCAGCGGTCAAGATCGCAATGCGAATAAAATCCTAGCCATGCACTATGCAAACCGAGGAATAACCCTATGACAGCCCCGGCCTCAGCGTCGAAGCGCCTTACTCGTCAGCAGGTCGAGGCCGCTTCTTTCGCGGTGATAGCGGAGCTGGCGGAAGAGCTGCGCCCGGCACACGGGCGAGTGCTTGACGAAACTCAGTGTCGGATAGCATCACCCGATATAGCAGGGGCTCTGTTTGCAGATGTCGGTCCACATGTGTTTTAAAGACCATGAACCAACTCTGAACCCGATCAAACATTTCGACTGCGTCTTGAAGGTCTTGTTTGGTATAGACTAGTATTTTGCTGCGGTCTGGCCCGTCACCCCCACCCGAGAACCGCTGACCCGCCGATAGCCGCTCATAATTTCGGACAGCAAAGGCAAAATTGTCCGGCGGGTCTATTAGGAGCAATCCGTCTTCGATGTCCTCGGAGTAGGCCCATATCCAGTGGGCTAGGCGGTTGCGATGCCCCTCAGCGGTTTTCCTGAGTAGCAGAAGGGCGCTGAAAAGGTCATGATCCTCCTTTGAGAGGACGGTTTTGGCGATCGCCCGAAGGCCAGCATTCTGAGCCGTCTGGTGGATGGCGTCGAACATTGCGAAGGCCGGCGTTGCCTTGGCACCGAGGAAAGTAATCATCAGGCCGGACAAGTAGGCGTCCAGTTCAGCCGCTTTCGCCACGATAGTCATCGCCAGCAGTGCGTGCTCAGGCCGCTCTCGGATTGAGACCCTGGCTGAAGTAAAGAGGAGCGGGCGCTGGCTACCAGGCTTCTCGTAGTGCGACAGAGGTTGAGGCATGACAGATCACCCAGATCCCGTAGCCGAGCGCCGCGACGAAGTGCTCAAGCGGATGCTGAACACCCCGCCGAAGCCGCACAAGCCGAAAGCTGCGAAGCCGAAGGCGGCGCTCGACGGCACGATAACGATTGAGGCGCGCGACACCGACGTCGGCGGGCGCGAGGTTCTGCCGTGGTCGTTTACGCCCGCCGGGGCCGAGTAAGCGCTTCGTTCAGGTGCTTGCAGTCCATATTGAAGGGCGATTCCTGCTTGGCGAGGTGGCAGGTTTGAAGAAGTTCGATAGCGTTGATCTCCATTTTCCCGCGCCCGCCGACCGAAATGTGAGTCGCGGTGAAGCCGCACACGGCGCACCGGATTTCCTCAACAGCCATTCCGCCCTCCCTCGATAAGGCGCGAACCCTAGCCCTTGCCGCGCTTCTTGCGAAGGCGGGCGAGGCGGAGCGCCTGAAACCTGAACGTAGGCTTCGTCCGCCGATAGTTCAGGCGCTTCCCGGCGGCGCCGAGGATGGCCAGATCGGTGCGCATGGTGTCGTTGAAGCCGAGCAGGGCGCGGGTGTTGTGGCGGAAGCCGAACTCGGTGACGTAGCGGTTCAGGTGCTTCTCGGAGCAGTGCTGATAGACGCCTTTCATACCCTTCTTGAACATGCCGAAGGGATGCCGGGGTCAGGCGTCGGCGATCAGGTCGCGCCCGATCGCGGAGATGGACGTCGCCCCCGTCAGCGTCATGGCGACCCGGATCTCCGTCTCGATGAGGTCCAGCAGGTTGGCGACGCCCGCCTCCCCGCCCGCCGCCAGGGCGTAGACGAACGGGCGGCCGATCATCGCCGCATCGGCCCCCAGCGCCAAGGCGCGGACCACGTCCAGCCCGTTGCGGATTCCGGAGTCGACGAGCACGCGCAGTCGACCATTCACGGCCCCGGCGACCGCAGGCAGGGCGCGGGCCGTGGACAGCACGCCGTCGAGTTGCCGCCCCCCATGGTTCGACACCACGATGCCGTCGGCGCCGAACGTCACGGCGTCGCGGGCGTCCTGCGGATCCAGAATCCCCTTGATGATCATGGGGCCGTCCCAGAACTCCCGGATCCACTCCAGATCCTTCCACGAGATCGACGGATCGAAATTGGCGCCCAGCCAGCCGATGTAGTCGGCCAGGCCCGTGGCCTTGCCGAGGTAGCGCGAGACGTTGCCCAGATCGTGCGGCAGGCCCCGCACGCCGACATCCCAGGCCCATCCGGGATGGGTCATCGCCTGCACCATCCGGCGCACCGGCGCGTTCGGTCCACTCATCCCCGACCGGGCGTCGCGGTAACGCGCGCCCGGCACCGGCATGTCGACGGTGAACACAAGCGTCTTCACCCCGGCCGCCTTCGCCCGCTCCAGCGCGTCCTTCATGAAGCCCCGGTCGCGCAGGACGTAGAGCTGGAACCACATCGGCCGGTCGATGGCCGGCGCCACCTCCTCGATGGGGCAGACCGAGACGGTCGACAGGGTGAAGGGGATGCCGCGCGACGCGGCGGCCCTGGCCGCCTGCACCTCGCCGCGCCGGGCGAACATGCCGGTGAGACCGACCGGCGCCAGGACGATCGGCAGCCGGAGGGTCTCGTCGAACAGCCGCGTCTCCAGACTGAGGTCGGCCATGTTCTTCAGCACGCGCTGGCGCAGGGCCACGGCCTGAAAGTCCTCGACGTTCCGCCTGAGGGTCTGCTCGGCGTAGGCCCCGCCGTCGATATAGTGGAACAGGAACGGCGGCAGGCGGCGTTGCGCGGCCTCGCGATAGTCGTCGGGTGAGGAGATGATCATCGGCGGCCTACTGGAAGTTGGCGAAGGCGCCGCCATCGACCAGCAGCGCCGCGCCGGACATGTAGCCGGCCATGTCCGACGCCAGGAAGACGACGACCGAGGCGATATCTTCCGGCTGCCCCAGTCGGCCAAGGGGGATGCGCCCTTCCATGTATCGCCGCTTCCCGGGGTCGGCGAGATCATCCTTGTTGATGTCGGTGGCGACCGTGCCCGGCAGCACGGAGTTGCATCGAATCCGGTGCGGCCCGAGGGCCACGGCGCAGGACTGCATCAGGCTGTGCACCCCGGCCTTGGTCGGCGTGTAGTGGGTCTGCATCGCGCCGCCGACAAGGGCCGAGATCGAGCTGATCGCCACGATCGAGCCCCCCTCCCCCTGACGGACCATCTGGTTCGCGGCCGCCTGGGTCATGAAGTACGCACCGTGCAGGTTGACCTCCATGGTCCGCCGCAGGGTCTCGACCGGCATGTCGAGGAACGCATGGAACGGGCATATGCCGGCGTTGGAGACGAAGACGTCGACCCGGCCGAAGGCGTCGACCGCCGCGCTGACGAAGGTGGTCGCGCTGTCCGGCCGGGCCACGTCGCCGTCGACGACGATCGCCCTGCGTCCCAAGGCCTCGATCTCGCGAACCACCCCGGCGGCGGCCGCGTCGTCATTGAAGGTGTTGAGGGCGACATTCGCCCCCTGTCGCGCGGCCTCGACCGCGGTCGCCCTTCCGATCCCCCGCGATGCGCCGGTTATCAGGACGACCTTGTCTTCAAGCAGCATGCGGGCTCCAGCCTTGGTCAGATCGAGGGTTTGGGCATCCAGCCGAGGTCGCAACTGATCGCGTCAGCGGCGTCCCTGACCGTCTTCGTCAACTCGGCCATCCGTGCATCGGACATGTACTGGGCCGCCGAGGACACGCTGAGCGCCGCGACGATCTTGCCGTCGACGGACCGGATCGGCGCCGCGACGCAGCGGATCTGATCCTCGTTCTCCTCAAGGTCGAAGGCGTAGCCCTTCTGGGCGTAGCTGCGCATCCGCTCAAGCCAGACCGCGCGCGCGGCCGTGTCCACCGGCGCGCCCTCAGGCGCGTAGAAGTCGATCCATTCGGGTTCGGTCTTGTCGAGGATCAGCGCCTTGCCCAGCCCGGTGGAGGCGATCGGATGCCGCTCGCCCAGCCGGGAGCCGATGTTGATTCGCCGGCGCCCCGGCACCTTGTCCAGGTAAAGCGCCTGACGGCCGTCCAGGACCCCGAGATGGACCGTATCCTCCGTCGCCGCCGACAGTTGCTCCAGCCAGGGCCGCGCCACGCGCGGCAGGTGCATCTGCTGGCTGGCGGCGTGGCCGAGCTCCAGCAGTTTGGGGCCCAGGCTGTAGCCCTCGCGCGGACGGAACGACAGCAGGCGACGGTCGACGAGGGCCGACGCCAGCCGGTGGGTGGTGCTCCGGGTCAGTTCCAGCTTTTCGGACAATTCGGCCAGCGGGAGCGGCCGTTCGATCAGGGCCTCCACGACGTCGAGGCCGCGCAAGAGCGTCTGGCTGCCGGACGCCTTGGCGCCGGCCTCCTCCTCCCCTTCGACCTGCACGGTCTTGATTGACGGCGTCCGTCCCATTTCGTAATCCTCATTCTCAGAATGTAGCAAACCGCGCAAGTGGGCCCGTCGCCGGCCAACATTATTGACGCGGCGCACGGAGGAACGCCAGTGATATCCCGCATGATGGGAGCGGATCGCCAGATTTCCGGACGCCGCCCGTGAGCCGACTGCCCCGCATCAAGCATGTGCGCGCCTTCGTAGTGCGCGGCGGCGGCGCCGACTATCACGACCAGGCCGACGGCCACTGGATCGACGACCATATCGCCACCCCGATGGCGAAGTATCCCGAATACCGCCAGAGCCGCCGCAGCTTCGGCATCAATGTCCTCGGCACCCTGGTGGTGGAGATCGAGGCCGAGAACGGCGTCGTCGGCTTCGCGGTGACCACCGGCGGCGAGCCGGCGGCCTGGATCGTCGAGAAGCATCTGGCCCGCTTCCTCGAGGGCCGCGATCCGTCCGAGGTCGAGAAGATCTGGGACCAGATGTATTTCTCCACCCAGTACTATGGCCGCAAGGGGCTGGTGGTGAACGCCATCTCGGGCGTCGATCTGGCGCTGTGGGATCTGCTGGGCCGGCTGCGGCAGGAGCCGGTGTTCGCCATGCTGGGCGGCGCCGTGCGCGACGAACTGACCTTCTACGCCACCGGCGCCAGACCGGATCTGGCGAAGCAGATGGGCTTCATCGGCGGCAAGATGCCCCTGCACCACGGCCCGGCCGAGGGCGAGGAGGGCCTGGGGAAGAATCTCGCCGAACTGGAGACAATGCGGAACGCCTGCGGCGAGGACTTCTGGCTGATGTTCGACTGCTGGATGGCGCTGGACCTGAACTACGCCACCCGTCTGGCCCATGCCGCGCACGACTACGGGCTGAAGTGGATCGAGGAAGCCCTGAGCCCCGACGACTACTGGGGCTATCAGGCGCTGAAGAAGGCGGCTCCGCCGGGAATGCTGGTCACCACCGGCGAGCACGAGGCGACCCGCTGGGGGTTCCGCATGCTGCTGGAGATGGAGTGCTGCGACATCATCCAGCCCGACGTGGGCTGGTGCGGCGGGGTCACCGAACTGATCAAGATCTCCGACCTGGCGGACGCCAAGGGCGTGCTGATGATCCCGCACGGTTCGTCGGTCTACAGCTACCACTTCGTGGTCACCCGCCATAACAGCCCCTTCGCCGAGTTCCTGATGATGGCGCCCGGGGCCGACGAGGTCGTGCCGATGTTCCATCCCCAGCTGATCGGCGAGCCCGTGCCCGTGAACGGCCGCCTGAAGGTCCCGGACACGCCCGGCTTCGGCGTCGAACTGAACCGCGACATCGCCCTGCACCGTCCCTACGCGCGCTAAAGACAAGGTCCTCGAATGAAACTGCTGCGCTACGGCCCCCGGGGCCAGGAGAAGCCCGGATTGCTGGACGCGGACGGCCGCATCCGGGATCTGTCCGGCGTGATCACCGATCTGACGCCCGATCATCTTTCGCCCGGGGGGCTGAAGCGGCTGGCCGAGATTGACACCGGTTCCCTTCCGCTGGTCGACGGTCAGCCCCGCTACGGCGCGCCGGTGTCGGGCGTGGGGAAATTCCTCGCCATCGGGCTCAACTACGCCGACCACGCCGCGGAATCGAACCTGCCGATCCCGACCGAGCCGATCCTGTTCACCAAGGCCATCTCCTGCCTGGGCGGCCCGGACGATCCGGTGATGATCCCGCGGGAGTCGGAAAAGTCGGACTGGGAGGTCGAACTGGGCGTCGTGATCGGAACCCGCGCCCGCTACGTCAGCGAGGCCGAGGCGCTGGACCATGTCGCCGGCTACGTCCTCGTCAACGACGTCTCCGAACGGGCCTTCCAGAAGGAGAAGGGCACCCAGTGGGACAAGGGCAAGGGCTGCGATACGTTCGGCCCGGTCGGCCCCTGGCTGGTCACGGCCGACGAGGTCGGCGATCCGCAGGACCTGGACATGTGGCTGGACCTGAACGGCCAGCGCATGCAGACCGGCAATACGCGGACCATGATCTTCGACGTGAAACAGCTGGTCAGCTACGTCAGCGAATTCATCACCCTCGAGCCCGGCGACATCCTGACTACGGGCACTCCGCCCGGCGTCGGCGAGGGCAGGACGCCGCAGGTCTTCCTCAAGGCGGGCGACGTCATCGCCCTCGGCATCGAGAAACTGGGTCAGCAGCGCCAGCCGGTCGTCGCCTGGACGAAGGACGGGGCGGCGTGAGCATTTTTCGGGGACGCTTCAACGGCCGCACCGCGGTCGTCACCGGCGGGGCCTCCGGCCTCGGCAAGGCCGCAGCCGCGCGCATCGTCGCCGAGGGCGGCCAGGTCACGCTGTGGGACCTCAACGCCGAGACCCTCGCCGCCGTCGCCGCCGAGATCGGCGCGACCCATTTCGTGGCGCTGGACGTCGCCGACCCCGATGCGGTGACCGACGCCGCCAGGGCGTCGAACGAGGCGCTGGGCCGCGTCGACGTCCTGGTCGCCTCGGCCGGCATCACCGGCGCGACCACCGCCGTGCAGGACTTCCCGATCGAAAGCTGGAAACGGGTGGTCGACATCAATCTGAACGGCGTCTTCTACTGCTGCCGGGCGATCGTCCCCTACATGCTGGCGAACGGCTACGGCCGGATCGTCAACGTGGCCTCGGTCGCGGGCAAGGAGGGCAATCCCAACGCCAGCGCCTATTCCGCCTCCAAGGCCGGAGTCATCGGCTTCACCAAATCCCTGGGCAAGGAACTGGCCGGCAGGGGCGTCATCGCCAACAGCCTGACGCCCGCCACCTTCGAAAGCCCGATCCTCGATCAGTTGCCGCCGAGCCAGGTCGACTACATGCGCTCCAGGATCCCGATGGGCCGTCTGGGCGAGGTCGAGGAGAGCGCCGCCATGGTGTGCTTCATGGCGTCCGAGGAATGCAGTTTCACCACCGCCTCGACCTTCGACACGTCGGGCGGGCGGACGACCTATTAGGAGCCGGCGGGTGGGCAGGGACCTTCGCATCGTCGATCCGCACGTCCACCTGTGGGACCTCTCCCGCGCGCGTTACGGCTGGCTGCAGGACGATCCCCTGCCGAACAATCCCGCCGGCGACATGCGCCCCATCGCGGGCCGGGACTATCTGCTGAAGGACTACCTCGCCGACTCGGCCGGCTGGCGGGTCGAGAAGATCGTGCACGTCGAGGCCGGGATGCCGCGCGGCCAGCAGCTGGGCGAGACCGACTGGCTGCAGGCCATGGCCGACGCCTGTGGCTATCCGCAAGCGATCGTCGCGGGCGCCGATCTGCTCGATCCCGATCTGGAGGCCCTGCTCGAAGCCCATGCCGCCCGGCCGAATGTGCGGGGCGTCCGCCA
Organism: Brevundimonas sp.; assembly: GCF_035626975.1. Taxonomy (GTDB): domain Bacteria; phylum Pseudomonadota; class Alphaproteobacteria; order Caulobacterales; family Caulobacteraceae; genus Brevundimonas. The sequence continues at coordinate 127,775 of NZ_DASPMQ010000044.1, read as the reverse complement.
GATCGTCTGCTGGCACGAGAACCCACGGAAAACCTACATGGCCCGCGACCTGCTCGTCGATCCGGCCTGGGTCGCCGGGTTTTCGAAACTGGCGCGTCATGGCCTGTCCTTCGATCTTCAGCTCTATCCGTCGCAGATGGAGACCGCCGCCGGGATCGCCGCGCACCATCCGGACGTGCCGATGATCGTCAATCACGCCGGGTTGCCGACCGATCGCGACGAGGCGGGCATGGCGCGCTGGCGGAGCGGCCTGCGCCTGCTCGCCGCCCAGCCGCAGGTCTCGATCAAGATCTCGGGCCTGGGCATCACCGACCGCGCGTGGACGAGGGAGTCCCTTCGCCCGGTCGTGCTGGAGTGCATCGACGCCTTCGGGACCGGGCGCGCCATGTTCGCCTCGGACTTCCCGGTCGAAAGCGTCCACGGAACGTTCGACGCCTTCTATTCCGCCTTCGACGCCATCACCGCCAGCTTCAGCGCCGACGAGCGCGACCGCCTTTTCGCCGCCAACGCCGAGGCGATCTACCGCATCTGACTTTCACCCGCCGCAATCCGCGCCAAGACGGACAGGCCGCAGAGGACACCAGGAGAGACTACATGGTCATCGAGACCGACGCGGCCCACACCCCCGGCGGCCTGGCCGTGCCAGGCGGTTCGCTGAAGGGCCCCCTCGCCTTCGCCATCGCCTGCTTCCTGATCTGGGGCCTGGCCTACGGTCTGCTCGACGTGCTGAACAAGCATTTCCAGGAGACGCTCTCGATCAGCCAGGCCGACAGCGCCTGGCTGCAGATCGCCTATTTCGGGGCCTATCTGCTGCTCTCCTTCCCGGCCGGCATGCTGCTGCACGCGCGCGGCTACAAGGTCGGCATCGTCACCGGCCTGGTGGTCACCGCGGTCGGCGCCCTGCTGTTCATCCCGGCCGCCGCGGCCGGGGCCTTCGTCCCCTTCGTCGGCTCGATGTTCGTGCTGGCCGCCGGCCTGTGCGTGCTCGAGACCTCGGCCGACACCTATGTCAACGTGCTCGGCGACCCGGCCAGGGCGTCGCAACGCCTGAATCTGGCGCAGTCGTTCAACGCCCTGGGCGTCTTCTTCGGACCCCTGATCGGCGGCGCGGTCTTCTTCAGCCCGACCACAACGGCCGCCCTGGGCGGCGCGACCCGCTCGATCCAGATCGTCTACGGCCTGATCGCCATCGGCGTGGTCGCCTTCGCCATCGCCGTCTGGCGGGCGCGCCTGCCCGAGACCGGTTTGTCCGACCACGGCGACGCCATGCCCGGCGACGCGCCCGCCAAGCCCCTGTCGCGGCAGCCGCACTTCATCGCCGGCGTGATCACCCAGGCGCTCTACATCGGCGCCCAGGTCGGCATCGGGGCCTACTTCCTCAATCTGGCGACGCAGAACTGGGAAGGCCTGACGTCGCAGCAGGCGGCCTTCATGCTGTCGCTCGCCGCGATCGGTTATCTGGTCGGACGCTTCGCCGCGACGGGGCTGCTGCTGAAGGTCAGGCCGCGGGTCCTGCTGACCACCTATGGCGTCATCAACGTCGTCCTGACCCTGATCGTGGCGGCGGGGATCGAGAAGGTCTCGCCGATCGCGCTCGTGGCGGTCTTCTTCTTCATGTCGACCATGTTCGCCACGACCTTCGCCCTCGGCACCACGGGTCTGGGCGCCTCGACGAAGCGGGCGTCCTCGCTGATGGTCATGGCTATCGGAGGCGGCGTCCTGCTGCCCTGGCCGATGGGCAAGATCGCGGATCTCTACGGCGCCAATGTCGCCTTCCTGCTGCCGGCCGCCTGTTTCGCGGTCGTGGCCTGGTACGGCTGGAAGGGCGCGGGCCTCGGCCGCAGGGAGGCGATCTGATGGGCCTGCGCACCGCCCTGCTCGCCTTCACCCTGCTGGCCGGACCGACCGCCGCCTGCGCGCAGACGGTCGAGCCAGCGGCGGCGATCGCGCCGGCCGCGCCGATCGACCGGCAAGCCCTTGTCACGCGCCACAATCCGACGCTGACGGCCATCGACCGCCACGCGCCGGTTATGCTGGGCAATGGCGACATCGGCTTCACCGCCGACATCACCGGACTGCAGACCTTCCCGGAGCAGTATTCCGAGCTCGCCCCGCTGCTGACCATGGCCCAATGGGCCTGGCATACCTTCCCGAACCCGGAGGGCCACATCGAGCAGGACGGGCTGGTGAATGTGCCGGTCCCTAACCGGGGCGAGCAGCCCTACGCCTGGATGCGCTCGTGGGCCGAGGCTGAAACCAATCCGGCTTTCACCTGGCTGAGGGCCAATCCCCACCGGTTCTCGCTCAGCCGCATCGGACTGACGTTCACGAACGGCCAGCCGCTGGAGTTCGCCCGGGTCGCGGACACGCGCCAGACTCTGGACATGTGGACCGGCGCCCTGACCAGCCGGTTCAGCTATGACGGCCAGCCGGTCGAGGTGACGACGCGGGTCCACCCGACCCTCGACATGGTCATGGTCGAGATCGCCTCGACGCTGGTCGAGCAACGGGGTCTCGGCGTGCAGGTGCGCTATCCGGCGGTCGATCCGGCCATCAATCCGGACCCGACCTCGTTCGAGAGTACAGGCGCGCAAAGCCTCTCCATCGTCTCGCAGACGGCGCAGGAAACGCGCATTCGTCGCACCATCGACGACACGAACTACGTCTCCGCCATCGTGACCGACGGCCGCATCGGGCGGGCCGGCGACACCGACTTCCAGGTCACCCCGACAGACGGGCGACGCCTGACGGTCATGGTCCGCTTCGACCGGGAGAACAGCAACGTCCCGACGCCCGCCTTCGCCGATAGCGTCCGGGCGACGACGGCGCACTGGCGCGACTTCTGGAGCCGGGGCGGCGCGGTCGACTTCTCGGGCAGCACCGATCCGCGCGCGGCCGAGCTGGAGCGCCGCGTGGTGCTGTCCCAGTACCTCTCGGCCGTGAACGGCGCCGGCGAGCTGCCGCCCCAGGAAGAAGGCCTGTTCTCGAACAGCTGGTACGGAAAATTCCATCTCGAGATGCACCCGTGGCACTCGGGCTGGCAGGCCATGTGGGGTCACGCCGATCTGCTGGAACGCAGCCTGCCCTGGTATCTGGGCAATCTCGAAAACGCCCGGGCCGAGGCGGCGCGCCACGGCGTGAGAGGCGCCTGGTGGCCCAAGATGGCCGGGCCAGAAGGACGCAACAGCCCCAGCCTCGTCTCGCCCTTCATCATGTGGCAGCAGCCGCACCCGATCCTGCTGGCCGAACTGGTCTGGCGGGCGGAGAAGGATCTGGCCCTGCTGGACCGCTATGGAGAACTGGTCGAGGCGTCGGCGGACCTGCTGGCCTCATGGCCGCTGGACCAGGGCGGCCGGCTGAACCTCGGCCCTCCAATGATCCCGGCGCAGGAAAACTACGATCCCCTGACCACGACCAATCCGACGTTCGAGGTCGAATACTTCCGCTGGGCCCTGGAGACCGCCCAGGCCTGGCGCGCGCGCAGGGGTCAACCCCGTCGCGCCGACTGGGACGCGGCGCTGGCGAGGATCGCGCCGCCCCCCATGAAGGACGGCCTCTACCTGCCGGTCGAGAACGTGCCCGACTTCTGGGAGACGGCCGCCTCCGACGCCTGCCGCCGGCACGCCGCCGAGCCGCAGTGCAGGAACCGCGATCATCCCTCCTTCCTGATGGCCTACGGCTTCATCCCCGGCGCGCGGATCGATCCCGACGCCATGCGCCGCACCTTCGAGGCGGTGGAGGCGAACTGGGACATCCGCCAGACCTGGGGCTGGGACTTCCCGATGATGGCCATGACCGCTGCCCGGCTGGGCGAACCGGACAAGGCGGTCGACTGGCTGTTCGCCGATCTGAAGAACAACCAGTGGGGCCCGACCGGCATGACCCCGCGCGTGCATCTGGACGAGCATGCCGATGAACTGGTTCCGGTCTCGGCCGGGGCCGGCGGGGTCGAGATGGCGGTCAATCCGGACGGGCCGGGCTATCGCCGCGCCGCCGAGACCTACTTCCCGTCCAATGGCTCGCTGCTGATGGCCGTCGGTCTGATGGCCGGCGGCTGGGACGGCTCGACCGGCCACGCCCCGGGCTTTCCGAAGGAGGGCTGGACCGTCCGCGTCGAAGGTCTGACGCCCGCGCCATGATCCACGAAACACGGAGGAACGCCCCATGACGTTCGCGACGACGTCCCGCCGCACCGCCCTCAAGGCGCTGCTCGCCGCCCCGGCCGTCGGCGCCTTGGCGGGCGCGGTCCAGGCCCAGACGGCGCCGATCGCTTCGCCGACGGGCGCGCCGGTCTTTCCGGCCCCGAACACTGCACCGCCGATCCATCAGGTCGGCGACGCGCCGCCGCCGTGGCCGACCTGGGACGGTCCGGTTCCTGCCGACTGGATCGATCCGAAGACAGGCCACCGCGTTGTGCGTCTGTCCGGCGACGAGGGGGGCAACAAGCTCTATTTCTACCGCAACAGCTTCACGCCCGAGGGCGACGTGCTGGTCTTCTCGTCCTCCGAGGGGATCATCAAGGTCGAGCTCAACAACGGCTTCCGCCGCTCCGTGCTGGTGCCAGACGGTAACGCGGACCTGATGGTGACCGGGCGCAAGACCCGCACCGCCTGGTACACCGTCTCCGAACCCGGCGAGGGCCAGCCGACCGACCGGTCCCGCACCCTCTACGCCGTCGACGTCGACAGCGGCCGGACTCGCCGCGTCGCCCGTATCGAGCAGGGGCAGTTCAGCTCGATCAACGCGGATGAAACGCTGGTGGTCGGCACCGTCGCCTATGGCGCCCCGCCGCTACAGCCTGACGCCGCCGATCCCCGCAACCGCCGCGCCGGTCAGGCCGAGTACGCGGCGCTGGGACCCGACGGGAAGCCGCTGAACTTCGCCAAGGCCAAGGGCGTGCGCATGCTCCAGCGCTGGGCCGCCCGCGTGCCGATGGAGCTGTTCGTGGTCGACCTGCGCACCGGCGAACGCCGGGTCATCCACTCGGCGACCGACTGGCTGAACCATCCGCAGTTCTCGCCGACCGATCCCGACCGGATCATCTTCTCGCACGAGGGCCCGTGGCACCGGGTCGACCGGATGTGGACGATCAGGACCGACGGCACGGACCTGCGGATGCTGCACCGGCGGACGATGAATTTCGAGATCTTCGGCCACGAGTGGTTCAGCCCGGACGGCAAGGCGGTGATGTACGACCTGCAGACCCCGCGCGGCCAGGTGTTCTGGGTCGCCTCGGTCGATCTGGAGACCGGCAAGCGCATCTATCGCCGGGTCGAACAGAACAGCTGGTCGGTCCACTTCAACAGCGCGCCGGACGGGACCGTCTTCGCCGGCGACGGCGGCGACGCGGACATGGTCGCCCATGCGCCCGACGGCAAATGGCTGGTGCTGCTGCGTCCCGAACCGGTCATTGACGGCGATCCCGACAGCGACCAGGACGGCCTGATCTCGGTCGAATATCTGCGCACCGAACGGCTGGTCGACATGGCCCGCCACGACTACCGGCTCGAGCCCAATGTGACCTTCACGCCCGATGGGAAATGGGTGCTGTTCGTGTCGAACATGCACGGCCGAAACCACGTCTACGCCGCGGAGGTGGCGCGGACCGCCTGACGGGCGCCCGTATGGAAAGGGCTCCGGCTTGCGCCGGAGCCCCTCACCTTCACCGCGCGCTGCGGTCAGCTGACCAGACTGTTCAGATAGTCCTCGACGTGGGTGATCCCGTCGCCGTCGCGGTCGGCCGGACCGTCGGCGGCGTCAGCGGGGTTCAACCCGTTCACCCGCTCCCAGGAGTCCGGCATGCCGTCGCCGTCGCCGTCGGGCTGGACCTCGCCGCGCGGCAGTTCGGGCCAGCCGCCCACATCGGCTTGCGAGTTGATGATGCGACCCGACCGGTCCCGCACGGTCTGGACCACGCGCGCGTCGACCGGGTCGCGCCATTTCGACGCCCCGGCGCCGGCCAGCACCGCCTCGAAGGCCTCGGCCGCGGTCTGGGTGCGGACGCCGGCGAACTCGAACGGCTCGTCGCGTTTCCACCCCTCGCCCATCGACGAGATCACCGAGGCGTTCTGGTCGGGCATGACCACCCCGTCCATGGTGTTGCCGGACAGATGGACCGCCGCGCCCCGGTTGCGCAGGTACATCGTCAGGGGCGCGCAGGTGTTGGCGCCCTGGATGTAGGCGTTGTTGACCAGGTTCGCCCTGGTCACCGAGTTCGAATTCAGGTTGGCCCCGGCGGCGCAGCGGCTCTGGTTGTCCGGCCGCCCGTAGAAGGGATCCATGTTGTAGCCGCGGTCCAGACCGGTCTGCCAGTTGTAGAAGTCGGTCGTGGCCCCGTCGCCCCAGTTGTAGAAGACGTTGTTCCGGAAGTCGTAGATCACGCCTTCAGGATCCTCGGTCGCCGCCGCGTAGTTGCCGATGCGGGGCATGCGCGCCTGGTGGTGGGCCCACAGATTGTGGTGGAACGAGTATTTCGCGCCGAAACTGCCCTGGATCAGGCTGCCGTAGCCGTGCTCGCCCTTCTCGTGACCGGCGTTGTTCAACGCCTCCGAGATGATCGACCACTGCACGGTCACATTGGTCAGATGCCGGATCTCGCCGCCGGGCACGTAGCGCTGGGTCACCGACAGGGTCTCGTCGTTCGCCCAGCTGGCCGAGACATGGTCGATGATGATGTTCTCGCCCGCGCCCAGGGAGAAGGCGTCGCTCTCGGCGCCCGCCTCATCGCCCATGCGCGCGCGGATGTAGCGGGCGATGACGTTGTCGGCGTTGATCTGGATGGCGTGATCCCTGAGCGTGATCCCGCCGCCGGGCGCCGACTGGCCGGCGATGGTCAGGTCGCCGTTGCGCACGATGATGTCGGTCGTCAGCGGGATCGTGCCGTCGACGTCGAAGACGACGATCCGCGGTCCTGACGCTTCAAGAGCGGCTCTCAGGCTGCCCTCTCCGGCGTCGTTCAGATTGGTGACCTTGATGACCCGACCGCCGCGGCCGCCGGTGGTGAATCGACCGAAGCCCTCGGCTCCCGGGAAGGCCAGCGGCCGCCCCTCTTCGCCGGCCGCCGGAAGTCCCGCCTGCGATCCGGTGGCGCAGGCGCTCATCAGGGCAAGCAGGGCGATGCCGCCCAAGGCTTTGATTTTCACGATATTTCTCTCCCGTCGGCCAACCGTCACGCGGCAGCTCCGGCTCCATGTTGCAAAAAGCGAGAAGCTGTTGCAAGAAGTGGAACTCGCCGCATCCGATTATGCGCGACAGAATACCAAAAAATGACACCGGTGCCAGAGCGCCGGGTCGGGGAGAGGAAACAGCATGCGACCCATCACTACCCGAGCCCTGTGCGCCGCCGGCGTGTCCGCGTTCGCCCTGGCGGCCGCGCTGCCGGCCATGGCGCAAACCCCGCCGACGGCCCCCGCCGCCCCGGTCGCCGAACCGACCCAGGACGCCGAAGCGGTCGAGGTCGAGGAGATCGTGGTCACCGGCTTCCGGTCCAGCCTTCAGCAGGCGCTGAACATCAAGCGGCGCGAGGCCGGCGCAGTCGACGCCATCCTCGCCGAGGACATCGCCGACTTCCCCGACCAGAACCTCGCCGAGGCCATCCAGCGCCTGCCGGGCGTGACCATCGACCGGGTCAACGGCCAGGGCACGACGATCTCGGTGCGCGGCCTGGGCGCGGACTTTACCCGGACCCGGATCAACGGCCTCGAGGCCCAGGCGGCCTCCGGCGGCAACCGTAACCGCAGCTTCGACTTCTCGATGTTCGCCTCGGAGCTGTTCAACAGCATCAGGGTCCGCAAGACCCAGTCGGCCGAAATCGAGGAAGGGTCGCTGGGCTCGACGGTCGATCTGCAGACCGGCCGTCCGCTGGACTTCGGCGGCGGCGGACTGAACGCCGCCATGTCGGTGCAGGGCTCATACAACGACCTGTCGGAAACGACCGTCCCCCGCCTGGCCGGCCTGCTGAGCTGGTCGAACGAGGACGAGACCTTCGGGGCCCTGGTGTCGGTCGCCTATTCCGAACGCTCGCCGATCCTTGAAAGCTTCAACACCACCCGCTGGCAGAAGGGCAATCCCGCCCAGGCCTACGGCGTCGGCCAGAACTTCGGCGGATGCACGCCCTGCACGACGAGCGCCGAACGGACCGAGGTCCTGAACGCCTTCTATCCGCGCATTCCGCGATACACCTTCGGCAACACCCAGGAGGATCGGCTGGGCCTGACCAGTTCGGTGCAATGGCGTCCCAGCGACCGCACCGAGGTGGTGCTGGACATGCTGTGGTCGCGGTTCAACTCCGAACTGGAGAGCCCCAACCTCGAGGCCTGGTCCTTCAGCCGCGCCGCCGTGAACAACGTCATCCTGCGCGACTATGAGATCGATCCCGAAAAGAACATCCTGTCCTACGGCGTCTACGACAACGTCCTTGTCCGCTCGGAAAACGGCTTCACGCGTAACGAGAGCAACTTCTACCAGGCGTCGCTGAACGTCCGGCACGACTTCACGGACAGCCTGCACGGCAATCTGAAAATCGGCGCCAACCGATCGGAAGCGCGCACGCCGCTCAACGTCGCCTATGCCTTCGAGGCCAGCGGCGTGAACGGCTACACCATCGACTTCCGTGACAATGATCGCCTGCCGATGATCAACTACGGCTTCGACGTCACCTCGGGCGACCGGTTCACCCTGGTCCAGGCCACGCGCAGCAGCAGCGGCGGCAATTTCGAAAACAATGTCGCCGCCGGATCGCTGGCCTATGACGCGACGCCCGAGCTGACGTTCAAGTTCGGTGGCGAGTACCGCACCTACGGCTTCGAAAACTTCGGCCTGGCGCGGGCGATCACCAGCCCCTCGGGCGCGGACCGGCTGACCGACGTCGACTCGATCGGCAGGGTCGTCAGCATCGACGGCGGGATCGGCGTGCCGGCGGGGTCGAACCTGAACTACATCATCCCCGACATCGGCAAGATCGCCGAGTTCCTGAGCATCTACGACGATCCGCTGGTCGCCAACCGCAGCGAACGGGAAGTCGAGGAGACGGACCAGGGCGTCTTCTTCCAGAACGATTTCAACACCACCATGGCCAACATGACGGTGCGCGGAAACCTCGGCCTCCGCTACGCCCGGACCGAAGTCGAATCGAGGGGCTGGCAGACCGTCACCCAGGCGGGCGCCCCGCCGAGCTACAACTATGTCACGGCCACGAACGCCTACGACGATCTCCTGCCGTCCTTCAACCTGGTGATTGAACCGCGCGACGACCTGCTCATCCGCCTGGCCGCCGCCAAGGTGATGTCCCGTCCCTCGCTGGGCGACCTGACCCCGGGCGGCGGCGTGTCCCCGACGACGCGCACGGTGTCCTACGGCAACCCGCTCCTCCAGCCCTTCCGCGCCACAAACTACGACGCCTCGATCGAATGGTACTTCCAGAACGAGGGCCTGCTGGCCGTCGCGGTCTTCCACAAGGACATCGCCAGCTTCATCACCTCGGTGACGCAGTCCGTCGTGTGGAGCGACCTGGGCCTGCCCAACGAACTGCTGCAGGGCGCGGCCCAGCCGACCGACGTCTTCCAGGTCACCCGCAGGCTCAACGGCGAAGGCGGCTCCCTGAACGGCATCGAGATCCAGTACCAGCAGCCGTTCACCTTCCTGCCCGGCTTCTGGTCGAACTTCGGCTTCATCGGCAACATCACCTACGTCGACTCCGAGGTGAGCTATGGAACGGCCGGCAAGAACCGTCTGACGGGGCAGTCGAAGAACACCTACAACGCGACCCTCTACTACGAGGACGGACCGTTCCAGGCTCGCGTCTCGGCCGCGCACCGCAGCCAGTATCTGCTGTCCTTCCCGGGCAGCAACGGCAACTCGGAAGAGGGCGTCAACGACACGCTCAACGTCGACTTCTCGATGTCCTACGACATCACCGACAACCTGACCTTCTCGCTCGAGGGCATCAACCTGACCGACGAGTACGTCGACCGCTACGTCGATGCGACGGACCGCGTGTCGGACTACCGTCACACCGGCCGCGAAGTCGCCGTGGGATTGCGCTGGAAGTACTGATCCTTCCCTCCCTGAATGCTTTCAGCGCGATTGACTGGCCCGGAGCGAAAGCTCCGGGCCTTCTTTTTCTGGCTGGCCTCAGGCGGCGCGGGTCCGCAGGCCGGTCACGTTGCGCGAGTCCGTCATCTTCGGCCCGGTCCCGTCCAGGGTGTCGATATTGCAGTCGACGAAGCGCCAGTTCTCGGCGTTGGCGATCGAGCCGGCCTCGCGGACATCCCAGTCCAGCCGCTCGAAGGTGAAATCGCGCAGCGGCGCTTCGGGATAGGCGGCCGCTTCAAAGCCGATCTTGCCGCCCACCGCCTTGATGTCCGACAGACGGACATCGTGGATGTGCGGGATGCCCTGCTCTCTTGGCACCGGAGTCGCCAGGGCGCGCCAATAGTCCGGCACGTCGGTGATCTCCGGCGGGATCCGGGCGTAGCTGTAGCTCGGGTACCAGTTGAGATTGACGCGAAACAGGGTGGCCACGTCCTGCAGGTGGATCCGGTTCAGCCGGATGTTCGAGATGGTCCCGCCGCGGGTGTGGCCGGACTTGAAGAATATGCCCAGCGGCACCGGATATTCGATGCGCAGGCCGGACACCTCGATGTCCTCGAACCCGCCCGACGTCTCGCTGCCGAAGGTCATGCCGGCCAGGGCGTCGCGGACCACGCAGTCGCGGACGCGCACCTCGCGACAGGGCCGCGCCACGCGCAAACCATCCCAGTCGCGTCCGGCCTTGATGCAGATGGCGTCGTCGTTGACCGCCAGATCACAACGCTCGACCAGCACGCGCTCGGACGAGTCGATGTCGATGCCGTCGGTCGAGGGTCCCCGCCCGCCGATGTTGTTGCGTACGATCAGGTCGGACACCGTGACGTCGCGCGAATAGCAGACGTGCACCGTCCAGAACCCCGACCGCGTCAGGTTCAGTCCCGAGACCTCCACCTGGTCCGAGTCATAGACGTGAATCAGGCGCGGACGCCGGCAGTCGTAGTCCGCCGCCCAGCGCAGGTCGCGCGGGTCGTAGTCGCGCCGCATGGCCCAGTAGCTGTCCCAGAATACCTTGCCATCCCCGTCCACCGTGCCCTCGCCGGTGATCCGGGCGTTGCGCTCGCGATAGACGTTGAGAAGCCCGGCGGGCCACTCCATCTCGATGCCCGCCACGCGCGTGCGGACCATCGGATAGGCGGACAGGTCGCGCAGACCCCTGAGGATCGCGCCCCGGCCGATCGCCAGGGTGACGCCCGACTTCACGAACAGAGACCCGGACAGATAGAGGCCCGGGTTCAGGGCCACCGTGCCGCCGCCCTGCGCCGCCGCCGCGTCGATGGCGGCCTGGATGGCGCGCGTGTCGATCGTCGCGCCGTCTCCGGCCGCGCCGAAGTCCGAGGCGTTCAGCGTCGCGCCGGAAACCTGGGCCCAGACCGGGGCGGCCGAGGCGAGCGCGCCCGTCAATCCGAGTTGCAGCATGTGCCGGCGATGCATGGGCGCGTCCTCCGCCGCTGGGCGCGGCGTTCCATATTGTGCCTATCAATCCCACGATAACGGATGGGTTGCCGAGAGCAAGCGCGCGGACCCAGCTAGAGGTAGGCGCCCACCGCCCAGGGCACGAACTCGTTGTCGCCGATGCCGAGCGCCTCGGACTTCGAGGGTTCGCCCGAGGCGACGGCCAGCATCTTGCGGAAGATCTCCTCGCCGACCTCGGCCACGGTCGCGCCGGTGAGGACGGGCGAGGCGTCGATGTCCATGTCCTCGTCCATCCAGCTGGCCAACCTGGCGTTGGACGCCACCTTGATCGATGGGGCCGGCTTGGCGCCGAAGACGGAGCCGCGCCCGGTGGTGAAGACGATCAGATTGGCCCCCGAGGCGATCTGCCCGGTCGCCGAGCACGGATCATAGCCGGGACTGTCCATGAAGCTGAGACCACTGGCCCGCAGCGGTTCGGCATAGCCGATCACGTCGTTCAGCGGCGTCGAGCCCGACTTGGCGACCGCGCCCAGCGACTTCTCCAGGATGGTGGTCAGGCCGCCCTTCAGATTGCCGGGGGACGGGTTGTTGTTGAGCTCCATCTGGTGGCGTTCGGCGTAATCCCGCCACCAGTCGAGGCGGGCGTTGAGCCTGTCCGCCACCGCCTGCGAGGCCGCGCGGCGCAGCAACAGGTGTTCGGCCCCCCAGATTTCCGGCGTCTCCGACAGCATGGCCGAGCCGCCGTGGGCGACCAGCAGGTCGACCGCCGCGCCCAGCGCCGGATTGGCCGTGACGCCGGACCAGCCTTCCGAACCGCCGCACTGAAGGCCGACCGTCAGATGGGCGGCGGAGACCGGCCGGCGCTGAACCCTTGCGGCCTCCTCGACCAGTTCGCGGACCACGCCGACGCCGGCCTCGATGGCGCGGGCGGTGCCGCCGGCCTCCTGGATGGTCAGGGTGCGCAGGTTCGGACCCGCCGCCAGCCCGGAGCGGGACAGCCAGTCGGGGATCTGGTTGGCCTCGCAGCCCAGACCGACGATCAGGATCGAATGGAAGTTCGGATGCCGCGCATAGCCCGCCAAGGTCCGCTGCAGCACCTCCACGTCGCCGGACAGTGACGAGCCGCCGCAACCGCCCTGATGGGTGAAGGCGACCACTCCGTCCACGCCGGCGGGCAGGCCGGAGTCGGGGAAGGCGTCGGCGATCCGGCGCGCCACGGTGGCCGAGCAGTTCACGCTGGTCAGCACGCCGATGAAGTTGCGCGTGCCGATGCGGCCGTCCGGCCGGACGATGCCCTGGAATGTGGCTCCGGTCAGGGGCGCGGGAGGACGGGCGTCAACGCCGACCTCGGCCTCGCGCCCGTCGTCGGCCATGGCCAGGTTGTGGACGTGGACGTGGTCGCCGGCGGTGATGTCGGCGCTGGCGCGGCCGATCACCTGGCCATAGCGGCGGACAACCCCGCCCGCCGTCACGGACCGGCGCGCGATCTTGTGGCCGGTGGCGATGTCGGCGCGGGCGGGCGTCGCCATGCCTTCGGGCGTTTCGCCGGCCGTGATGTCGTCCAGGGCGATGGCGACATCGTCGATCGGGTTCAGGATCAGCACGCGGCTCATCGAGCACTCTCCGTCACACGGCGGGCGGCCCCGACCGCGCCGTGCATGGTGAGCGACAGGGAAGCCTCGGTGACCGCCGTGACAAAGCGAGGGTCCGCCGCCAGAGCGGGCGGGAACACCGCAGAAAGCGTGAGCAGGGCCGCGACCCGGGCCTGATCGCTGTCGGCGCCGGCCAGCAGTTCCGCGGTCCGGGCGGCGAGCGGATCGTCGACAACGAAGACCTCGCCGCTCTCGGTGACGCCCGACTGCCAGCGCATCCAGGCGGCGACGCCCAGCGCGATGGCCGCGATCCCCTGCCCCGCCGCCAGCCGTTCGGCGGCCCCGGCCAGCAGCCGCTGCGGCAGCTTCTGCGACCCGTCCATGGCGATCTGCCGGGTCCGGTGCATCAGGGCCGGGTTGGAAAAGCGCGCCATCAGCTCGCGGCGATAGGCGGCGATGTCGAGCCCGGGCGGGGGGTTCAGCGTCGTTTCCGCCTCGTCCCACAAGGCGTCGACATAGGCCCGGAGGGCGGGCCGGGCCACGGCCTCGTGCACATGCTCAAGACCCGACAAGGCGCCGAGATAGGCGATGGCCGAATGCGCGCCGTTCAAGAGGCGCAGCTTGGCGTCCTCCCACGGCTCCACGGCGTCGGTCAGCTGGACGCCGAGCGCGGCGAAGTCCGGGCGCTCGCCGGCGAAGCGATTCTCGATGACCCACTGGGTGAAGGGCTCGGCCTTGACCATGCCCTCGTCGCGGACGCCCAGCCGCGCCTCGAGCCGCGAGATGTCCTCCGATGTCGTCGCCGGGACGATGCGGTCGATCATGGTCTGGGGAAAGGCGCCCTCAGCCGCGATCCAGTCGGCCAGCGCCGGCTCCACACGCCGCGCCATGGCCAGCACCGCGGCCCGAATGCGGCGGCCGTTGTGCGGAAGGTTGTCGCAGCTGATGACGGTGAACGGCTTCAGGCCCGCCGCCCGACGCACGTTCAGGGCCGCGACGATGAAGCCCGGGGCGGTGCGGGGCGCCGAGATGTCCGCCAAGTCGGCGGCGACATCGGGGTCGTCGACCAGCAGTTCACCCGTCGCCGGGTCGAGGCGATAGCCCTTCTCCGTCACGGTCAGGGTGACGATGTGCACGTCCGCGTCGGCCATGGCCGCGACCAGGGCGCCGGGGTCTTCCGGCCCGACCAGAACACCCCGGCAGGCGCCGATGACGCGCAGATGCTCCCCGGCGCCGTCGCGGACGACCAGGGTGTAGAGGCCGTCCTGCGGCTCCAGCTGGTCGCGCACCCCCGGTGATCGAAGCGAGGCGCCCAGCACGCCCCAGCGCGGGTCGCCGGCAGCCAGGGCGTCGTCGAACACCACCGCCTGATGCGCGCGGTGAAACGCTCCGATGCCGAGGTGGACGACGCCGGTCTTCACCGCCGCCCGGTCATAGGCCGGATGGGCCACATCGGCGGGAAGGCCGGGCAAGGCGGCTTCGGACAGGCGGGTCACAGCCTGTAGGCCGCCTTGACCAGATCATAGGTCAGGGCCCGGGCCACCTCGTGCGCCTCGTCCTCCTCCATGCGGTGCTCGACCACCAGCTTCGCCAGGAAACCGCAGTCCATGCGCCGGGCCACGTCATGCCGCGCCGGGATCGACAGGAAGGCGCGGGTGTCGTCGTTGAAGCCGACGGTGTTGTAGAAGCCCGCCGTCTCGGTGGCCTGCTCGCGGAAGCGGCGCATGCCCTCGGGACTGTCGTGGAACCACCAGCTCGGGCCCAGCTTCAGGGCCGGATAGTGGCCGGCCAGCGGGGCCAGTTCGCGGCTGTAGCTGGTCTCATCCAGGGTGAAGAGGATCAGGGTCAGGCGGGTGTCCGAACCGAACCGGTCCAGCAACGGCTTCAGCGCCCGGACATAGTCGGTCCGGGTCGGGATGTCGGCGCCCTTGTCGCGGCCGAAACGGTCGAACACCGTGGCGTTGTGGTTGCGGAACGATCCGGGATGCAGCTGCATCACCAGCCCGTCCTCGACGGACATGGCGGCCATCTCGGTCAGCATCTGGCCGCGGAACAGCTCGGCGTCCTCCGCCGTCGCCGGACCGGTCGAGACGCGCCGGAACAGGGCCTCGGCCTCCGCCTTCGGCAGGTCGGCGGTGAAGGCCGTCGGGTGGCCATGATCGGTGGAGGTGGCCCCCATCTCCGCGAAGACGGCGCGGCGGTCGCGCAGGGCCTGCAGGTAGCCGTCCCACGACAGCGTATCGCGACCGGTCTGGTCGGCCAGGACCTTCAGATTGTCGCGGAAGCCCTCATAGTCCGGATCCAGCACCGGGTCCGGGCGATAGGCGGTCAGCACCCGGCCCTTCCAACCCGAGTCCCGGATGGTCTTGTGATGCTCCAGCGTGTCGAGCGGCGACTCCGTCGTGGTCAGCACCTCGATGTTGAAGCGGTCGAACAGCGCCCGGGGCCGGAAGGCGGCGGTCTTCAACGCGGCGTCGATGACGTCGTAATAGTGGTCCGCCGTTTCGGCCGACAGGCGGACGTCGATGCCGAAGGCCTCGGCGTAGACCCAGTCGTGCCACATCCGCGACGGCGTGCCCCGGAACAGGTGATAGTTTTCGGCGAAGCGCCGCCAGATTCTGCGCGGATCGGTCTCCACGGGCCCGCCATCGGCGCGTGGAACGCCCAGGTCCTCCATCGCCATCCCCTGGCTATAGAGCATGCGGAAGACGTAGTGGTCCGGCGTGATCAGCAGCTCGGCCGGATTGGCGAACGGCTCGTTCAGCGCGAACCACGACGGATCGGTGTGCCCGTGCGGGCTGATGATCGGCAGGTCCCTGACCCCGGCGTAGAGCCGCCGCGCCACGGCGCGCGTGTCCGGATCGGACGGAAACAGCCGATCGGGATTGAGCTTGAGCGGTTGGGGCATGGGTCCCTCCTGTCCGGCGGCTGTTCTACGACACTGCCGGATATAACCGACGCATCAAAAAAGACACCGGTTACCTTGGCGGCGAGCTCAAGTCCATTTTATGGTATGCGAGAGCAAATAATGAAAGGCGCGACCTGCGCCGTGGAGGACTGATGCGCCAAGGCCTGAGATACGTCGTCACCGCCGCTCTGGCGACTACGATCGCGGCAGCCTTGCCGGAGGGGGCGGTTCTGGCGCAGGCGACGTCCGCCCTGCCGCCCGGTGTCGAGGCCGAATGGCTGGCCCCCCGCCCCCGACCCTCGCTCAACACCGATCCCGCGCGCCTGCCTTCCCGCGCCGAGGCCCTGGCTGCGGCGGAGTATGTCGCCTCGTCGCAGATCGCCGCCATGGCCCGGGAACCGATCGCCCTGTCCACCGGCAGCAACCTGTCGCAGATGTCGTCCAACTGGGTCGCCGCGACCTTCTATGTGGGAGCGGCGCGCCTGGCCCGGGTGTCCGAGGATCCGGAGACGCTGCGGTTCCTGACGGCGGTGGCGGAGCACTACAACTACAGCGTCCGCGGCGCCCGCTCGGGCCCGACCCTGCTCAACGCGGACGATATCGCCATCGGCGACCTCTACGAAGAGCTCTACGCCCGCCGGGGCCAGGAGGGCGTGCTGATGCCGCTGCGCCAGCGGCTGGACTGGCAGGTCCCGCATCTGAACCGGTCGACGGAGACGCCGGCGCTGGTGTGGTGGTGGGCCGACGCCCTGTTCATGGCTCCGCCGGTGTTCGCCCGCATGTCGGCCCTGACCGGCGACCCCAAATACCTCGCCGCCGCCGACCGTGAATGGCGCCGCACCGCCGAGCGCCTGTGGGTGCCGGACCAGCGTCTGTTCCTGCGCGACGAGCGCTTCATCGGCCGTATCGAGGCGAACGGCCAGCCGGTCTACTGGTCGCGGGCCAACGCCTGGGTGATGGCCGGCCTGGCGCGCTGGCTGGAGTCCATGCCGGCCGACCACCCGGACCGCGCCTATTATGTCGACCTGTTCCAGAAAGTTGCGGGCCGGATTCGTGACCTGCAGCAGCCGGACGGGCTGTGGCGGGCCAGCCTGCTGGCGCCCGAGCTCTATCCGGAGGCCGAGACCTCCGGCTCCGCCTTCTACGTCTATGGCCTGGCCTGGGGCGTCAACCATGGCCTGCTGAAGCGCGAGATCTACCTGCCCGCCGTGCAGAAGGGCTGGGCGGGGCTTAACCGCCACGTCCTGCCGAACGGCCTGATCGGCGCCGCCCAGAAGACCGGCGACCAGCCGGTCCACACCGGGCCGGAGGAGACCGGCCTCTACGCCTCGGGGGCCTATGTGCTGGCCGCCCTCGAGATCGGCGACCTGGGCGGCGAGATCCAGGCTCTCCCGGAGCCGGAGCCCGCCCGCGATGCGCCCGGAGTGATCGCGGCCACCACCCCGACCCCGCCCGCTCCGGTCACCGTGGTCGGCGAGGAGGAGCGGCGTCGCCGCGAAGCCGAAATGCGCGCCACCCGCGCCCTCGCCTATGATCCTTCAGCCCTGAACCGTCCCTCCACCATCGAACCCCTCGCCCCGCCGCCGACCGACCAGCGTCAGCCCCGCGCGGTCGCCCGCTTCGCGCCGGACCGGCTGGACGACCTGCTGTGGGAGAACGACCGGGTGGCGCACCGCATCTACGGTCCGGCGCTTGAGGCCCGCGAGCCGCCGTCCGGATCGGGCATCGACGTCTGGGCCAAACGGGTCCGCTACCCGTTCATGGACCGCCAGCTGCGCTTCCCCAACTACCACGTCGATCGCGGCGAGGGGCTGGACTACTACGACGTCGGCCGCGGGCGCGGCGCCGGCGGACTGGGCGTCTGGTACGACAACAAGCTGTGGACCAGCCGGAACTTCTCGACCTGGCGGATCGACGAGACCGGCGGTGACGAGGCCCGCTTCAGCGTCGATTACCGGCCCTGGCCGGTGGACGTCGCCCGCCGCGTCTGGGAGACCCGGGAGTTCTCCCTGCCTCTCGGGTCGAATTTCACCCGGATGACCTCGACGCTGCGGTCGGACACCGCGGAGCCCCTGATCGTCGGCATCGGCATTTCCAAACGCGCCACCGATGCGGGCCGCGGCTTCGTCACCCGTGACGCGGCCAACGGCCGGCTGATGTTCTGGGAGCCCCGGAGCCCGGAACACGGCTCTCTGGGGATCGCCATCCTGGTAGACCCGGCGATGGTCGAGGGGTTCGCCGAGGACGCGGACAACTACCTGATCCTGATCCGCGTCACGCCCGGCCAGCCCTTCACCTACTACATGGGCTCGGCCTGGGACGGAGGGCTGGACTTCAACAGCCGGGAAGCGTGGGAAAGCTTTGTGGTCGCCCGGACGCCCGGGTTCTGACGCAGAGGCCAAATTCGGGCCAGAAAGGGGAGCGCTGCGTCTCATCGGCGCATCCCGTCCTATGGTCGGATTCCGCGCCGCGCGGTATACTATCGGCCTGTGGCGAACCGACGGCCGGACCGGCCGCTCCGGCCGCCAGACAAGGATGTTCATGCCTCCGCCTTGCTGCGAGAAACCCTGGACGCCGGCGCCGGTCCGCGGCGACCAGGCCGACGCATGACGGTCATCCATTCCGCCTCGCACGCCGCCGCCCGCCCCGCCTCGCCGGCGCTGGTCGATCCGTTCGGACGCGTGATCGACTATGTGCGGGTGTCCGTCACCGATCGCTGTGACCTGCGCTGCACCTATTGCATGCTGGAGCGACAGACCTTCCTGCCGCGATCCGAGATTCTCTCGCTTGAGGAACTGGACCGGCTGTGCAGCGCATTCGTGGATCTCGGGACCCGGCGTCTGAGGTTGACGGGCGGCGAACCGCTCGTCCGCAAGGGCTTTATCGACCTGGTCGGGAACCTGTCGCGCCATCTGCGGTCCGGAGCCCTGGACGAACTGACCCTGACGACCAACGGGACCCGATTGGCGGACCATGCGGAGGGGCTTGCCCGCGCGGGGGTGCGGCGGATCAATGTCTCGCTCGACACCCTGGACCCCGACGCCTATCGCCGCATCACGCGGGGCGGAGACCTGGACAGGGTCATGGCCGGGCTGGCGGCGGCGCGAACGGCCGGGCTGAAGGTCAAGATCAACGCCGTCGCCCTCAAGGCCGACAACGCGGGCGAACTCGCCGGGATGGTGCGCTGGGCCCACGCAGGGGGCATGGACCTGACCCTGATCGAGACGATGCCCCTGGGCGAGATCGAGGGCGACCGGACGGATCAGTACCTCTCGCTGGCCGATGTCCGGGCCGACCTGGAACGGCAGTGGACCCTGACGCCGCTGACGCGCAGGACCGGCGGCCCGGCCCGCTATGTCCGGGTCGAGGAGACAGGAGGCGTGCTCGGCTTCATCACCCCGATGAGCCACACCTTCTGCGAGACCTGCAACCGGGTGCGCGTCACCTGCACGGGCGAGCTGTTCATGTGCCTGGGGCAGGACGACAAGGCCGATCTTCGCACCGTCCTGCGCGAACACCCGGCTGACGACAGCCATCTCCGATCGGCCATCCGCGAGGCGATCACGCGCAAGCCCATGGGACATGATTTCCGGATCGAACGTCGCGGGGCGGCGCCGGCGGTGGCGCGCCCCATGTCGATGACGGGAGGCTGAGATGGCGACTGTGAAGCTGTTCGGCGCCTTTCAGGACATGGCCGGCTGGGCCGAGCGCGAGATCGACGTCACGACCCTCGGAGCGATCAAGGCGGCGGTTGCGGAAAGCGATCCCCGCCTTCCGAAACGGCTCGACCACCCCAGCACCCTGGTGATCCTGAACGCCGCCGTCATCCCGCACAGTTTGCGGCGAGACGATGCGCCGGTCTCGATGTCGGACGAGATCGCCTTCGGACCACCGGTCAGCGGAGGATAGGGTGATCCACATCACCAGGGACGCCATCGACCCCGCCGCCCTGCTGGCGGAATTCTCGGCCGGACGAACCGAAACCGGCGCCATCGCCAGTTTCACCGGCCTGACGCGCGGCGCGGGCGACGGAGGGCCGGTGGCCCTGTTGACCCTGGACGCTTATCCCGGGTTCACCGAGACGGTCATGGCGGAGATCGAGGCCGAGGCCGAGGCGCGCTTCGAGGTACAGGACATTCTCGCGATCCATCGCTGGGGCCCCATCTCGGTCGGAGAGCCGATCATATTCGTCGCCGTGGCGGCGACCCACCGACGCGCGGCCTTCGAGGCCGTCGACTATCTGATGGACCAGTTCAAAACCCGCGCCCCCTTCTGGAAGAAGGAGGAGGGACCGGACGGCGTGCGCTGGATCGAACCTCGCGCGCAGGACCATCAAGACCTCGCCCGCTGGGCTCCGGAGACGCCAGACCGATGACCGATACGCCAGACCTGTCGACCTTGCCGGCGCCCGGCGGCAGGCTGATCGACGGGCCGGTGACGCCCGTCCGCATCGCCGTCCTGACCATTTCGGACACGCGCGACGAGGATAGCGACACCTCCGGAAAGATTCTGGCCGATCGCATCGCCGCCGCGGGTCATGTCTGCGCCGCGCATGAGATCGTGACCGACGATGTGGAGGCCATTCGCGCCCGGGTTCGTTCGTGGATCGCGGCGGGCGCGGTCGACGCCGTCATCACCACGGGCGGCACCGGTCTCACCGGTCGGGACGTGACGCCGGAAGCCCTGGAGCCGCTGTTCGACAAGAGGATCGACGGCTTCTCGGTGATCTTCCACCAGGTCAGCTACCAGACCATCGGTTTGTCGACCCTGCAATCGCGGGCGACCGCCGGGATCATCGACGGGGTCTTCGTCTTCTGCCTGCCGGGATCCAACGGCGCGGTGCGTGACGGCTGGGACAACATCATCCGCTGGCAACTCGACAGCCGGCACAGGCCCTGCAACATGGTCGAACTGATGCCGCGGCTGCTGGAGGTCTGATGCCCGACGCGCAATCCCCGGGCCGGCTCACCCATATCGACGCCGAAGGCCGCGCGCGGATGGTCGACGTCTCCGACAAGGCGGTGACGACTCGTGAGGCCGTCGCCGAGGGGCGGCTGACGATGCGGCCCGACACCCTGGCGACAGCGCTCTCGGGCGGCGGCAAGAAGGGCGACGTGCGCGCGGTGGCCGAGATCGCCGGGGTCATGGCGGCCAAGCGCACCGCCGACCTGATCCCGATGTGCCATCCGCTGATGCTCAGTTCGGTCAAGGTTTCGGTCGAACCGCTGGAGGACGGCGCCGGGCTCGGCGTCGTCGCCCGGGTGCGTACGACCGGTCAGACCGGCGTGGAGATGGAGGCGTTGACGGCGGCCGCCGTCGCCCTGCTGACCCTCTATGACATGCTCAAGGCCGTCGACCGGGGCATGACCATCGACGCCGTGCGGCTGACGGCCAAGTCCGGCGGCGCGTCGGGTGATTGGACGCGCGGGTGACCCTGCCGACGGTGGACTCCGCCCGGACGCTGATGCTGGAGGCGGCGACGCCCCTGCCGGTCAAACGCGTCCCGCTGCGTCAGGCCGCCGGCCGATGGCTGGCGGAGCCCGTCCTGGCCGGCCGGGATCAACCCCCGTTCGACGCCTCGGCGATGGACGGCTGGGCGGTCCGCTCCGCCGATGTCGCGCCCGGCGCCCGGCTGCGCATCGTCGGCGAGAGTGCGGCGGGCCACGCCCCCCGATGTGTTATCGGTCCGGGCCAGGCCGCACGGATCTTCACCGGCGCCGCCCTGCCGCCGGGCGCCGACCGGGTGGTGATCCAGGAAGAGGCGGAATCGGACGGGGAGTTCGTCGTCCTGTCGTCAGTGATCAGAGACGGGACCTGCGTGCGGCCCCGCGGCGGCGATTTTCGCCGGGGCGAGGTCCTGCTGGCGGCGGGCGTCCGCCTCGACCGGTGGCGTCTCGCGCTGGCCGCCTCGACCGGAACGCGCGACGTGGTCTGTGGCGGACGGCCACGGGTCGCCATCCTCGCCACCGGCGACGAACTCGTTGAACCGGGTCAACCGGTGGCGCCTCATCAGATCTACGATTCCTGCACCCCGGCCCTGGCGGCCTTCGTCGCCAGCCAGGGCGGCGCACCCGAGCCCTTGCCTATCGCCAGGGACGATCAGGATGCGATCGCCGCCCTTGTCTCCAGTGCGGCCTTCGACGTCCTGGTCACCGTGGGCGGCGCCTCGGTCGGCGATCACGACCGGGTCAAGCCCGCCCTGCGCGGCCTTGGCGCCGTCCTCAGCGTAGAGGGCGTGGCCGTGCGACCCGGCAAGCCGGTCTGGTTCGCGCGGCTGGCCGACGGCCGGCTCGTCCTCGGCCTTCCGGGCAATCCGGCGTCCGCTCTCGTCTGCGCCGAGCTGTTCCTCGGTCCGCTGCTGCGCGCGCTCCAGCACGGCGAGGCCGGCCCCGACATGGTCACAGCCCGGCTGGCCGATCCCCTGCCCGTCAACGGCCCTCGCGACCACTACATGCGGGCGCGCCTTCGCATCGCCGACGACGGCGTCCTGTGGGCGACGCCGTTTCCCAACCAGGATTCGTCCCTGGTCGGGGTCATGGCCGCCGCCGACGCCCTGATCCGCCGCCCGCCGCTGGCGCCGGCTGCGCCTGTCGGCGCGCCCGTCCAGGTGCTGAGGCCGGCCCCGTGACCCCCTACTCCCGCCGCGCCGCCCTCGCCGCGACGGTCGTGCTGGCCCTCGCCGCCTGTTCGCCATCCTCCCGCGAGACCCGGCCGGTCACGGTGTTCGCCGCGGCTTCCCTGACCGACGCACTGGAAGAGGTCGCGGACGCCTGGCGGTCGGCGACGGGGATCGGGGTGCGCCTGTCCTTCGCGGGCAGCGGGGCCGTGGCCCGCCAGGTCGAGGCGGGGGCTCCGGCGGATGTGGTGATCCTGGCGGATCGCGCATGGATGGACCGATTGGCCGACGCCGACCGAATCCAGGCAGGCAGCCGCGGCGACCTTCTGGGCAACGCACTGGTGGTCATCGCCCCCGCGGATGCGCGGATCGAGGGCGATCCCATCGACGGGTTGCTCCGGACCAGAGGTCGGCTCGCCATCGGCGATCCCGGGAGCGTGCCGGCAGGCGCCTACGCCAGGGCCTGGCTCGAGCAGACCGGACGATGGGATGACGTCCAGTCCCGGCTCGTGACGGCCGCCGATGTGCGCGCCGTGCGCGCCTTCGTCTCAAGGGGCGAGGTCGCGCTGGGCGTCGTCTACCGCAGCGACGCCATCGGACAGAAGGCCGTCAGCATTGTCGCGGAGCCCTCCACCGTCGGCCGGCCGGAGATCGTCTATCCCGCCGCCCTGACCGTGGGCGCGAGTGGCGGCGGCGCCGACTTCCTGCGCTTCCTGCGATCCCCCGTGGCGGCCGCGATCTTCCGTCGCCACGGCTTCACCCCGATGACCCCGCCCGGCGGCCCCGATGCTTGAGCCCCTGACGCCCTTCGAGATCGAGGCGCTGCTGCTGTCCCTGAAGGTGGCGGCGGCGTCACTCGTCGTCACCCTGCCGCTCGGCCTGGCCCTGGCCTGGCTGCTGGCCCGGACGAACCTGCCGGGCCGATGGCTGCTGGAGGCGATGGTCAATCTGCCGCTGGTCCTGCCGCCCGTGGTGACGGGGCTGGTCCTGCTGATGGTGTTCGGCGCGCGGGGGCCGGTGGGCGGCTGGCTGCGTGAGACCTTCGGCATGACCCTCGCCTTCCACTGGACCGGCGCCGCGCTGGCCGCCGCCGTCATGGCCCTGCCGCTGGTCGTACGGCCCATGCGGCTGTCACTGGAGGCCGTCGACCCCCGACTGGAGCAGGCGGCCGCCACGCTGGGCGCGCCGCCGCTTCACGTCTTCGCCCGCGTCACCCTGCCTCTCGCCGCGCCGGGCATGATCGCGGGCATGGCGCTCGGCTTCGCCCGGGCGTTCGGCGAATTCGGCGCCACCGTCACCTTCGTGGGAGCCATACCCGGCGAGACCCTGACCCTGCCCGTCGCCATCTATACGACGCTGCAGCGGGTGGACGGGGAGCCCGCGGCGATGCGGCTGGCGGTGGTGGCCGTCGTCGTCTCGATCGCCGCCCTGCTCGCCGCGGAATGGCTCACCCGCCGGGCGCTGCGCGGCGGGAGCCTCCGATGAGCCTCGCCTTTCACGTACGCGCCAGGCGCGGCGATTTCCTGCTCGACGCCGGGCTCGAGACGACGGCGCGCGCGGTGGCCGTGGTCGGCGCGTCCGGGGCGGGCAAGACCACCCTGCTTCAAGGGCTGGCGGGGCTGATCCCGGTCGAGGCCGCCCGACTGGTCGTCGACGGCGCGATCGTCGCCGACACGGCGTCGGGACTTACGCCGCCGCCGCATCGGCGCGGGGTGGGTTATGTGTTCCAGGACGGCCGGCTGTTTCCGCATCTGAGCGTCGGGGCCAATGTGGGTTTCGGCCGTCGCTATGCCCGCGCCCCGCTTGAGGTGGCGGCGGCGCTCGCGCTGGTGGGGCTGGAGGGGTTCGAGACCCGCTGGCCGCTCAGCCTGTCGGGCGGCGAGAGCCGGCGCGTCGCCGTCGCCCGCGCCCTCGTGGCCCGTCCACGACTGCTGTTGCTGGACGAACCGTTCACCGGTCTGGACGCCGGCCGCCGGGCGGCGCTGATCCCGTATTTCGCGCGCCTGCGCGACACCCTCGAAACGCCGATGATCATCGTATCCCATGACGACCGCGACCTCGCCGAGCTCGCCCATGACGTCCTGTCGATGGCAGACGGCCGCAGGGTCTGACGCACCGGCGGGGCGCGACCGGTCCACCGCCCACAGAGCTCCAGGGTTTTGTGGACTAGCCCCGGGGTCGTCGGGTCAATCGCCGACGCGCACGTCAGCTCGCCAGTTCAAGGCGGCGCAGGTCCTGTACCGTGTTGATATTGGCGATCGGGCGCGGGAGGTCGACCGCGACCGCCCGGACCGAGGCCGCCCATGCACGCATCGCCCGGCTGGGGCTGTCGACGATGAACCTGTCCAGGTCGGTCGACACGGCGGCCGGCCACAAGCCCGTGACCGGCAGCTCGCGGAGAAAGCTGACCGGGCCGGCGCACTGCAGCCGCAACACCAGGTCGGCGGGCAGCATCGGGGTGTCGCAGCCGGCGCTGACCACGGCCTCGTAGCCGTGATCCATCGCGTGGCGCAGCGCCGCCGCCAGCCCGCCCAGGGGGCCGAGATTCGGCCCGGGGCGATCCGGCAGGCAGGGCCGCGCGGAGAGATCGCGTCCGCAGATCACGACTGTGTCGACCTGATCCGACAGGGCGGCGATCGCGTGATCCAGCAACGACCGGTGCTCGAACAGGGCCACGGCCTTGTCGGACCCGAACCGGCTCGACCGTCCGCCCGCCAGCACGGCGCCGAGAATTCTTCCGGTCATGCCGCTGAACCCGTGACGCTGGCCGTCGCGTGTGAGGACCGCAAGGCCGGCGTCTGCTCCGGTCGGCCCACCGCCTGGCCGATCAGCAGCAGGGTGGGCGCATCCTCGGCCAGGGTGGCGACGCTCAGCGGCAACAGGTCGAGCCGGGTGAACACGAGACGCTCGTCCGGCAGGCTTACATTGACCGCGACCAGCACCGGCGTGGCCCCGGCCATGCCCCGCGACAGCAACTGGCGGGTCAGTTCCGGCGCCGCCGAGCGCCCCATGTAGACGCCCAGGGTCGCCGCCGGATCGGCCAGCGCATCCCAGTCGAGATCAAGAGCGTGGCCCGCCTGGGCGTGGGCGGTCACGAACTGGACGCGACGCGCCAGGCCTCGCAACGTCAGCGAGACCCCCGCCCGCGCCGACGCCGCGCTGGCCGTGGTGATCCCCGGCGCGACCTGCACCCGGACCCCGTGCGCGCTCAGGTAG
The DNA here is from genome assembly GCF_035626975.1 of Brevundimonas sp. Lineage (GTDB taxonomy): Bacteria > Pseudomonadota > Alphaproteobacteria > Caulobacterales > Caulobacteraceae > Brevundimonas. The sequence continues at coordinate 101,941 of NZ_DASPMQ010000044.1, read as the reverse complement.
CCGATCTCCTCGGCTGACCGGCCGAACATCGAGGGGTCGCCGCCCTTGAGCCGCACCACCCGCCGCCCGGCGCGCGCCGCCGCCAGCAGCAGATCGTTGATCCCGCCCTGATCCTTCGAATGGGCGCCCGCCCGCTTGCCGACGCCGACCCTCTCGACGCCCGCCGGGATCAGGGCCAGAACGCCCGGCCCCACCAGCGCGTCGTGGAAGACGATGTCGGCGGCGCGGATCAACCGTTCAGCCTGACGGGTCAGCAGTTCAGGATCGCCAGGGCCGGCGCCGACCAGCCAGACCTCGCCGGGGGCGATCAGGGCGGGTTCATTTGCGGTGGCGCGGCGGGCCATGGGCGGTCCTCCTCAGGCGGCGATCAGTTTGGCGATGGCGGGGCGGCACGAGCCGCAGTTGGTCCCGGCCGACAGGGCGGCGCCGACCTCGGCCACCGTGGTGAGTCTCTGGTTCGCGATGGCGGCCAGGATGGTGCAGGCGCCGACATCGAAACAGGCGCAGACGATGGCGCCGCGATCCACGGTCGCGCCGGGTGCGCGGCCGGCCAGCAGCCCGACCGGCGCGACGGGCTCGGACAACTGGGCGATCAGCCAGTCGCGACCGGGCAGCGACCCGTCCCGCGCGACGAACAACGCCCCGGCCAACCGGCCCTCGGTCAACACCGCCGTCCGCAGCGAACCGCGGGCCGGATCGACGGCGGTCATGCGATCGCCCGAAGGCAGCAGGGCTTCCAGAACGGCCGGGTCGCCGTCTCCGGCCAGTTCGACCAAGCGTCCGCCCGGTACGGCGACGGCGGCCCACCAGACGCAGCCCGGCTCGACCGCCGGCGTCCCGCGCATGATCAGAAAGCCCCGCCATTCGGTCTCGAGCCTGGACAGGGTCATCGCCGTCAGCTTGAAGCCCGGCTGACCCGAGACCGGATCGACGGCGCCCCCGGGCAGCAGGCCCGCCCGCCCGCCGGAGCCCGTGCGATCGGTCCAGTGGATCGGCACAAAGGCCTCGCCCCGTCTCTGGGCGTCGGTGATGGAGACCCGGAACACGCTTTGCCCCTGGGCCGTGGTGACCGCCGCCAGGTCGCCCTCGACAAGCCCGGCCAAGGTCGCGTCGTCAGGATGAACCTCGACCAGGGGCTCGCGTCGATGCTGGGACAGGCGCGGCGAAAGGCCGGTGCGGCTCATGGTGTGCCACTGATCCCGATAGCGGCCGGTATTCAGGGTCATGGCGTTCGCCGCCAACGGCCCCTGCGTCACCGCCACCATTCGGGCGCGTCCGTCGGGGGTGGAGAACCGACCATCGGCAAACTCGCGATCGCGGCCCCAGCGGGTCGGCTCCAGAGCGACGTATGCGGTCTCGTCCAGGCCGATAAGGGGTGACAGGTCCAGCCGGCGGCCGCCCTGGTTCTCGAACGCGGTCAGGCGACAATGCTCGTCGAAGACCTCGCCCGGCGTGGTCCAGGCAAAGGCGTCCCCGTGACCCATGCGCCGCGCCACCTCGGCGAGGGCGCGCCAGTCGGCCCGCGCCTCGCCGGGGGGCGGAAAAAAGGGCCGCTGACGGCTGATGACCCGCTCGGAGTTGGTCACCGTGCCGTCTTTCTCGCCCCAGGCGGCGGCGGGCAGGCGGACGTGGGCGAACCGGCCGGTATCCGTGTCCGCCATCACATCGGACACCACGACGAACGGACAGGCCGCCAGGGCCGCCCTCACCGCCCCCGCCTCGGGCATGCTGACCGCCGGATTGGTGGCCATGAGCCAGAGCGCCTTGATCCGCCCGTCGCCGACCGCCCTGAAGAGGTCGACGGCCTTCAGACCCGCAGCCGTCGCCATATTCGGCGCGCTCCAGAACCGCCGCACCCGATCCACATTGTCCGCGGCGAAATCCATGTGCGCGGCCAAGGTCGAGGCCAGCCCTCCGACCTCGCGGCCGCCCATCGCGTTGGGCTGGCCGGTGATCGAGAACGGCGCGGCTCCCGGCTTGCCGATGCGGCCGGTCGCCAGATGGACGTTGATGATGGCGTTGGCCTTGTCGGTGCCCTGTGTCGACTGGTTCACCCCCTGGCTGAACAGGGTGACCGTGCGCGGATGACCGGCGACCAGATCGAAGAAGGTCTCCAGGTCGGCGCGCGGAAGGTCGCAGGTTGCGGCGGTCCCATCGAGATCGCCCTCGCTTTCCAGGGCGTCCCAGAAGCCGTCAGGCACGGCGACATGCGCGGCCAGATAGCTCGGGTCCAGGGCGCCCCTCGCGCGCAGGCCCGCCAGCAAACCGTTGAACAGGGCCACGTCGCTGCCGGGACGCAGGGCCAGATGCAGGTCGGCCAGGTCGGCGGTCTCTGTCCGGCGCGGGTCGATGACGACCAGTCTGGTCCCCCGCGCCGCCCGCGCCGCCTCGATCCTCTGCCAGACGATCGGGTGGCACCAGGCGGTGTTGGACCCCACCAGGACAATCAGATCGGCCTGGTCCAGGTCGTCGTAGCAGGCCGGCACGACGTCCTCGCCGAACGCCCGCAGATGCGCCGACACAGCGCTGGACATGCACAGGCGCGAATTGGTGTCGATGTTCCCCGAGCCGATGAACCCCTTCATCAGCTTGTTGGCGACATAGTAGTCCTCGGTCAGCAGCTGGCCCGAGACATAGAAGGCGACGCTGTCGGGGCCGTGTTCGGCGATCGCCGCGGAGAAGCGGCTGGCGACAAGATCCAGCGCCTCGTCCCAGCCGACCGGGCGATCCCCGATCATCGGATACAGCAGCCGGCCGTCCAGCCCCACCGTCTCGCCCAGATGCGTACCCTTGGAACACAGCCGCCCGCTGTTGGCCGGGTGCCCGCGGTCGCCGGCGATCTCCACCGACCGCCCGGCCGTCACCGTCGCCCGAACGCCGCAGCCGACGCCGCAATAGGGGCAGGTGGTGGAGACCGGCCCGGTCATTCAGACCATCACGATCAGGGTTGCGGCGGCATCGATCAGGATACGCCCGTCCTCGACCCGGACCTTCACCGTCGGCGTGCAGCCGCTGTCGGGCCCCTGCGCCTGACCGGTCGCCAGGGCGATGTTCCAGTTGTGCAGCGGACAGGCGACGCTATGGCCATGCACGATCCCCTGGCTCAGCGGACCGCCCTTGTGCGGACAGCGGTTGATCAGGGCGAAGACGGCGTCGTCTCCCGTGCGGAAGACGGCGATCTCCTCGCTGCCCTCGATGACGATGGTCCGGGCGCCGCGTTGGGGAATATCCTCCACCCGCCCGACATCGATCCAGCGATCGGCGGCCATCACGCGGTCTCCATCAGGCTGAGGGGCTGGTGCTGCTCGCTTTCGGCGCCGTTGGCCCGCGCCGCCCACGGATCGTCCTGGCTGAAGCTCTGCGAATGGTGGAACCGCGCGGCCAAGGCGTCGCGACTCTCGGCGTCGTCGACGATGCGCGCCTTGATGGCCTCCAGTCCGACCCGTTCGATCCAGGGCGCGGTGCGCTCCAGATACCGCGCCTCCTCGCGGTACAGCTGGATGAAGGCGGCGCAGTAGTGCAGCGCCTCCGCCTCGGTCGCGACCTTGCACAGCAGGTCCGTGACCCGGACCTTGATGCCGCCGTTGCCGCCGACGTGGAGTTCGTAGCCGCTGTCGACGCAGATGACGCCGAAGTCCTTGATCGTCGCCTCGGCGCAGTTGCGGGGGCACCCCGAGACCGCGATCTTGAACTTGTGCGGCATCCAGCTACCCCAGGTCATCCGCTCGGTCTGGATGCCCAGACCGGTCGAGTCCTGGGTCCCGAACCGGCACCAGTCCGAGCCGACGCAGGTCTTCACCGTCCTGAGCGACTTCCCGTAGGCGTGGCCCGAGACCATCCCGGCGGCGTTCAGATCGGCCCAGACGGCCGGCAGGTCGTCCTTCTTGATCCCGAAGATATCCAGACGCTGGCCGCCCGTGACCTTGACCAGGGGGGCGTCGTATTTCTCGACCACATCGGCGATGGCCCGCAGTTCACGCGGATTGGTGACCCCGCCCCACATCCGCGGCACGACGGAATAGGTGCCGTCCTTCTGGATGTTGGCGTGCATCCGTTCGTTGACGAACCGGCTTTGCTGGTCGTCGACATATTCGCCCGGCAGAGCGCACAGGAGATAGTAGTTCAGCGCGGGCCGGCACGAGGAACAGCCGTCGGGCGTCGACCAGTGCAGCCTCTGCATCACCTCGGGGATCGACCGCATGGCCTGGGCCACGATCTCCCGGCGTACGTCGTCATGGCCGAAGCTGGTGCATTTGCACATCGTCTTGACGGCCCGTTCGCCGTCGTAGTCGTCGCCCAGCGTCACAGTCAGCAGGCTTTCGACCAGTCCGGTGCAGGACCCGCAGCTCGCCGAGGCCTTGCAGCCTGACCGCACCGCGTCCAGCGTCGTCGCCCCGCCCGTGATCGCCGCGACCACCTTGCCCTTGGACACGCCGTTGCAGCCGCAGATCTCGGCATCGTCCGAGAGGGCCGCAACGGCCGCGTTAGGGTCCCCCGGCCCACCTCCGAGGGCGAAGGCCTGGCCAAAGATCAGCATGTCGCGGACGGCGCTGACGTCCTCGGCCTTCTTCATCAGGTCGAAATACCAGCCGCCGTCGCCGGTATCGCCATACAGGACCGCGCCGACGATGCGGTTCTCCCTGACCACGACCCGCTTGTAGACGCCGCGCGAGGCGTCCCGCAGCACGATGTCCTGCGCGCCGTCCCCGCCGGAGAAGTCGCCCGCGGAAAACACGTCGATCCCCGAGACCTTGAGCTTGGTGGAGGTAACCGATCCGCGATAGCCGGTCGGCCGCCCGGTCAGGCCGTCGGCCAGCGCCCGGCACATGTCCCACAGCGGCGCGACCAGGCCATAGACCTGACCGGCGTGCTCGACACATTCCCCGACCGCCAGCACCGCCGGGTCGGACGTCACCATGTGGTCGTCGACATGGATGCCGCGCCCGACCGCCAGACCGGCCTCCCGCGCCAGTCGGACACTGGGTCGGATCCCGACGGCCATGACCACCAGCGAGGCCGGGATCAGCCGCCCGTCCTTGAGCCGCACCCCTTCCACGCAGGTCTCGCCAACGATCTCCGCGGTGTCGCCGCCGGTCAGAATCGTCTGCCCCCGCGCTTCCAGCGCCGATTTCAGCAACCAGCCCGCGGCCTCGTCGAGCTGACGCTCCATCAGCGTCGACATCAGGTGGATGACGGTGACCTTCATGCCGCGCAGGCTGAGACCATGCGCGGCCTCGAGGCCCAGCAGCCCGCCGCCGATGACCACGGCGTCTCCGCCGGCGTCCGCGGCCGCGATCATCCGGTCGACGTCGGTCATGTCGCGAAAGCTGATCACCCCGTCCAGCGTGTGGCCTGGCACCGGGATGATCACGGGGTCCGACCCCGTCGCGATCAGCAGCCGGTCGTAGCCGACGACCCGCCCCGACCGCGCCGTCACCGTCTTGCCGATCCGATCGATGGCCTCGACAGGATCCGAGACGATCAGATCGATGGCGTTGTCGTCGTACCAGGCCCGGTCGTTGATCACGATCTGATCGAACGTCTTCTCGCCCGCCAGCACCGGCGACAGCATGATCCGGTTGTAGTTCACATGGGGCTCGGCCCCGAAGATGGTGACACGATATCGTCCGGCGTCGCGCGCCAGCAGTTCCTCGACCGCTCGACATCCGGCCATGCCGTTGCCGATGACGACCAGATGCTCCCGGCTCTCCAGCGGGACGACCGCCGGGCGCTCCATGGTCCTTGTGAAACCGTCCATTCCGAGGCCTCAAAACGAAAAAAGCCGCCATGCGGACGCTGGTTTCCCAGCGGCTGCATGGCGGCTTTGCCAAATCTCGATCACCCCGGGGCCCGACACAGGTCAGGGGTGCGATGGTCGGACAATCCTCCGGTGGAATGTCCAGAACTGCGAGGCGCCCTTGCCTCACATCTCGAAGGTGACTCTTTTCACCCCTGGCGGCAAGGGGTTATTTTGCAGTGCAACAATACCGGCGTTCAGGCCTGGTCCGGCAGGGCCATCATGCGGCGTCGGCGTGGGTGTCGTGCTGGTGGTCCGCGAGGAACTGAAGCACCTCCTCGCGATAGGCGTAGAACTGGGGGTGGCCCAGCAGCGCCCGCCGGTCGCGCGGACGCGGCAGATCGACCTTCAGCACCTTGCCGATTGTGGCGTTGGGACCGTTGGTCATCATCACCACGCGGTCGGCCAGCAGGATCGCCTCGTCGACGTCATGGGTGACCATGACGGTGGTGACCTTGGTGCGGTTCCAGACCTCGACCAGCACGTCCTGGAGATCCCAACGAGTCAGGCTGTCCAGCATGCCGAACGGCTCGTCCAGCAACAGCAGCCGGGGCGACAGGGCGAAGGCGCGGGCGATGCCGACCCTCTGGCGCATGCCGTTCGACATGTCGGCCGCCATCTTGTCCATGGCGTCGCCCAGACCGACCCGCTCGAGATAGTAGGCGACGATGTCGGCCCGTTCGGCGCGCGTCGCGTGGGGATAGACCCGCTCGACCCCCAGGGCCACGTTCTGGCGCGCGGTCAGCCAAGGCATCAGTGACGGAGACTGGAACACCACCGCCTTGTCCGGTCCGGCGATCTCGATCTCGCGCCCGTTGAGCACGATGCCGCCGTCCGAGATCGGGTTCAGTCCCGCGGCCATCGTCAGCACCGTGGACTTGCCGCACCCCGAATGTCCGATGAGGGAGATGAACTCGCCCCGGTCCATCAGCAGGTTGACGTCCTCCACGACGGTCAGCGGCCCCTTCGGGGTCGGATAGACCTTGGACAGGTTGTAGAACTCGAGATAGCGCCGGTTGATCGGGCTGTAGGCGGCGTCCTGGTAGGCCTTGGGCGGCGCCAGCAGATCGAGCGGCGCAACGGTCGGCAGGTCGATCACATTGGACGGCGCGGTCTCCTTCACCCCGCCCGCGAGCTGTCCGAGATAGCCGACGATCTCGTTACGCAGCGTCTTGTAGGCTTCGTCGTGGTTCAGGTCCGTGCGGAGGCGCGGCCGGGCGATCGCGACGTCGAAGATGCGGCCGATATGGGCCTCGGGCGCCGGGGTCAGGACTGCGATCCGGTCGGCCAGCAGCAGGGCCTCGTCGACATCGTTGGTGACCAGGAAGATGGTGCGCTTTTCCTGGCCGCGGATGCGCTCGATCTCGTCCTGGAGTTTGGCCCGCGTCAGGGCGTCCAGCGCCGACAGGGGCTCGTCCAGCAGCAGGATTTCAGGCTTCGTCGCCAGCGCCCGCGCCACCGCCACCCGCTGGCGCATCCCGCCCGACAGCTGGGCGGGTTTGCGATCCAGCGCGTGATCCAGGCCGACCAGTTTCAGGGTGGACCGCGCCAGTGCAGCGCGCTCGTCCCCGGGCATCGACAGGTGGACGGCGTCCACGGCCAGCCGCACGTTCTGCTCGACCGTCAGCCAGGGGAACAGGGAATAGCTCTGGAACACCACCCCGCGATCCGGTCCCGGCCCGGCGCAGGGCTCGCCCCTGATCAGGACCTGGCCCGTGTCCGGCTGGATCAGCCCGGCGATGAGCGAGACCAGGGTGGTCTTGCCGGCGCCCGAGAAGCCCAGAACCGCGACGAACTCCCCTTCCTCGACATCGAGATCGACGCCGGCCAGCACATTGGTCTCCTCGCCGGACGCGCCGACATAGGATTTGGACAGGCCTTTCAGCGACAGGATCGGGGGGCTCATTTCTCGTGGTTCCGCGAAGCCAGCGATTGCAGCGCCATCATCAGCCGGTCGAGCAGGAAGCCGATCACGCCGATGACGATGACCGCGAACATGATCCGCGCCAGCGACTGCTCGCTGCCGTTCTGGAACTCGTCCCAGACGAACTTTCCGAGACCCGGGTTCTGGGCCAGCATCTCGGCGGCGATCAGCACCATCCAGCCCACGCCCAGCGACAGACGCATGCCGGTGAAGATGTAGGGCAGCGCGGAGGGCAGGATCAGGCGGCGCAGTCGTGCGAACGGGCTGAGACGCAACACCCGGCCGACGTTCAGCAGGTCCTTGTCGATGGAAGCCGCGCCCACCGCCGTATTGATCAGCGTCGGCCAGAGCGAGCACAGCATCACCACGATGGCCGAGATGACGAAACTCTTGGGCAGCATCGGATCGGGACTGGTCATCGTCGCCGACACCACCATGGTCACGATGGGCAGCCAGGCCAGGGGGCTGATCGGCTTGAAAATCTGCACCAGCGGATTGAACGCGGCGTTGAACCCCTTCGACAGGCCACAGACCAGTCCCAGCGGCACGGCGACCAGCGAAGCCAGGGCGAAGCCGAACGCCACGGTGAACAGCGAGGTGAAGATCTGATCGATGAAGCTGGGCGAGCCCGAATATCGGAAATGCTGCGCCTCGCCCCCGCGACCGGCGGCCTCGAGTGCGGCGTTGCGGTCCGACTGGGCGGCATAGAAAGCCGACTTCTCGGCCTGTCCCGCCTGCCATTCCTCGACCAGAGACACGCCCTGCGCGGCCACGGCGACCGGTCCCGGCAAGGCGCCCAGCGAGGTCTTCACCATCGGCGCGGTCAACGCCCACAGCAGGATGAAGACGACGATCCCGACCATCGGCAGGATCACCGTCCGGGCCTTGGGTCCGAGGGCGGCGAAACCCGGGACAAGACCGGTTCCCCCGGAGGGCTGCCCCCCAAAGCGCGGAGATTCCGGGGCCTTCGGGGGAGATGCGCCCTGCAGGGCGGCTAGGGCGGGAGGTTTGATCGAGGTCTGGACCGCATCGCTCGCGGACTTCAACTGGCTCATGGTCATTTCCTGCATCCCCGCGATCCGGTCACGCCGCCGCGACGCCGGCGGCGGTGACCGCCTGCCCCGCCTTCAGCCCGATCGCGAACTTCGCCAGATAGGCGTTGGGCGCCCGGCCGTCGTAGGTCACGCCGTCGATGAACCCCCTCTGCACGCCCTTGAAACCGTCGGTGGTGGGCACGGAGGCGGCCGGGATCGTCCCCTGGGCCACCAGGGAATTGGCGGCGGCCGTGTAGAGATCGGCCCGGTACACGGCCCTGGCCGTGTCGATATACCACTGATCGGGATGGTCCTCCGCGATCTGCCCCCAGCGCCGCATCTGGGTCAGGTACCAGACCGCATCCGACGCATACGGATAGCCGGCGAAGTCGCGGAAGAAGATGTTGAAATCGGGCGCGGGCCGCGTGTCGCCGGGCGCATAGGTGAACTGCCCCGTCATCGAGGCCGCGATCACGTCGGCGTCGGCGCCGACATAGTTGGGTCGGGCCAGAATCTGTACAGCCTCGGCCCGGTTGGAGCCGTCATCGGCGTCCAGCCATTGCTGCGCCTTGATGATCGCCCGGATCAGGGCGGTGGTGGTCGCCGGATAGCGGGCGGCGAATGCCCTGGTCATGCCCAGCACCTTTTCCGGATTCCGGGTCCAGATGTCGTTGTCGGTGATGATCGGCACGCCGATCTTCTTCTTCACCGCCGCCTGGTTCCACGGCTCGCCGACGCAGTAGCCTTCGATAGTGCCGGCCTCGAGCGTCGCGGGCATTTGCGGGGGCGGCGTCACGGACAACTGGATGTCCGCGCCGGTCACGCCCGCCACGTCGCCCGGCAGATAGAAGCCCGGATGAATCCCCCCGGCCGCCAGCCAGTAGCGCAGCTCGTAATTGTGGGTCGATACCGGGGAGACCATGCCGAACTTCAGCGGCCTGCCCTCCGATTTGAAGCGATCGACCACCGGCCGCAGCGCCGAGGCCGGGATCGGGTGCGTCGGCTTGCCGTCGGCGCCCTTGGGCAGGCCCGGCTCGATCTGGGCCCAGATGCGGTTCGACACCGTGACCGCATTGCCGTTCAGATCCAGCGACAGGGGTGCAATCAGGTCAGCCTTCGTGCCCAGACCGATGGTCGCCGCGATCGGCTGGCCCGCGAGCATATGGGCGGCGTCGAGCTGGCCGCCGATGACGCCGTCCAGCAGCACCTTCCAGTTGGCCTGGGGCTCCAGCGCGACGTTCAGGCCCTCCTCGGCGAAGAACCCCTTCTCCCTGGCGACGGCCAGCGGCGCCATGTCGGTCAGCTTGATGAATCCCAGTTTGAGGCTGGGCTTCTCGACGGCTCCGCCCGGCGCGGGCGCCCGGCCGGGCGCTGCTTTCTTCTCGCCACATCCCGCCAGAAGGGGGATCGCGCCCGAGGCCAGCAGGAGCGATCCGCCGCCCCTCAGAAGCTGTCGCTTGTCGATCATTGTCATCCACCGTCGTTCAGGTTCGGTCGCAAAATCAGGGCGGATCGCGGACGCAGAAACGCCGCCTCGGCGCGGCTCCTGTCAGAGCGCCCCGGGCGGCTTCATTGCCGAAATCTGTTGAATGTCGGAGCGTCACCCACCGTTGGGGACGGACCGCTGGACATCGCGTTCGATACGCGACTTGCGGATGGTTACACGGAATGCTGCACTGCACAAGTGGCATCGATCAGACCGGGGCAGCACGGCCTCAACGCTGAAGGGCGGGCGCCAGCGGGGCCGGAGATGAGTAAGGCGGCCTCACTCCCCCGATCGATCAGCCGACAGGTCATCTACGCGCCGTTCGAGCGCGACGATCCGATCGAGCAAGCCATCGGCCTCGGTTCGGCTCAGGGCGTCATCAAGCTCGTGAAGGAGCCTCAGGGAGGCGCGGCCAGGGGCGCTCCCTCTTTCGACCGACCTCTGGGAGCGGGGACAACGGCATGGACTAACCCCTCGGCGCGACAACGGGAACATGATCCGGCCCGCCGGAATCCTGCTTTGACGTCGCGCCTCCGCGGACCTTCAACCGGGGCAATCGGCCGGTGAACCACAGGGCGTAGAGGGCTGGCAGGAAGAAAAGCGTGAGCGCCGTTCCCACCAGCGTACCGCCGATCAGCACGACGGCGAGCGCGCCCCAGAAGGTGGAAAGCGTCAGCGGCAGGAAGGCCAGAACCGCCGCCAGGGCCGTGAGAAGAACGGGCCGGGCGCGCCGCACCGTCGCCTCGACCACGGCGTCGATCTGATCGAGTCCCCTCGCCCGCTCCGCCTCGATCTGGTCGACCAGGATCAGGGTGTTGCGCATCAGGATGCCGGCGAGGCCGATCAGGCCGAGGATGGCGTTGAAGCCGAACGGCGTGCCGGTGAGCAGCAGGGCGGGTACGGCGCCGATCAGTCCGAGCGGTCCGGTCGCGAACACCAGGGCCGTCATCTTGAACGATCGCGTCTGGACCATGATCACGGTCAGCATCAGCACGATCATCAGCGGGAAGATCGGCGCCAGGGCGGCATTGGCCTTGCCCGACTCTTCGACCGAACCCGCCGTGGTGATGGCGTAACCCGGCGGCAGGCCGGCCTTCAGTTCGCGTAATTTGGGCAGGATCGCCGCCGTCACCACCGGCGGCTGGACGCCCGGAGCCACGTCCGCCCGCACCGTGACGGTGGGCTGCCGGTCGCGCCTGAGCAGGATCGGCTCCTCGAACCCGGGAACCAGCCGTGCGACGCCGCTAAGGGGGACCGAGCGGCCGTCCGCCGTCGTGATCACGAGGTTGTCCAGGCCCGCCAGATCCCTGCGCTCGTCACCGGCGGCGCGGACGACGATGTCCACGGTGCGGTCGCCCGTGCGCATCTGCGAGACGGTCACGCCCGAGACGAGGGCTCCCACCTGCCGGGACACGCTGGCCGGATCGAGCCCGAGAAGACGCAGGCGCGCCTCGTCGAACTCCAGCCTGACCGAAGGCGCGCGCTCGCCCCAGTCGACGTTGACCTCGCGGGTGCGGGATTCGGCGCGGACGATGTCGGCGGTTCGGGCGGCGATGCCGCGCACCTGGTTCAGGTCAGGGCCGGAGACGCGGAAGGCGACCGGATAGGGAACGGGCGGGCCGAACAGCAGGGTGTTCACCCGGACCCGGGCCTCGGGGTAGGCGCCCGCGGCGATCCGCTCGGTCAGGGCCCTCCGCAGGGCGTCGCGATCCTCGTGACCCTCGGTGAGGATGACCAGCTTGGCGAAGGAGGGATCCGGCAGTTCGGGATTCAGCGACAGGAAGAAGCGCGGAGCCCCCGCGCCGACGTAGGAATCGACGAAGCGCGTCTGGGGCAGTTTGCGCGCGTCCGCCTCGATCCTCGCGACGACGGCCTCCGTCGCGCGGATGCTCGTACCCTTCGGCATCGACACCTCGACGAGAAGTTCGGGCCGGTCCGAGGTGGGGAAGAACTGCTTGGGCACGACGAGCGCGAGAAGCGCGCCGGCGACCAGCAGGGCGGCCACGACCGCCAGCGAGACCGTCCCTCGGCTGGCGACGGACCGGCGGACCCAGGCCCTCAGCCGCTCGTAGCGGGCCGTCGCGTAGATGGCGTCGTGCCCGCCGGGGGCCGGCTTGATCTTCGGCAGGAGCTTCACGCCGAGGTAGGGCGTGAAATAGACCGCCACCAGCCACGACACGAGCAGGGCGAAGGCGACGATCCAGAAGATGTTGCCGGCGTATTCCCCCGCAGTGGAGCGGGCGAAGCCCACGGGAATGAAGCCGATGACGGTGACCAGGGTGCCGGTCAGCATCGGTCCGGCGGTGGCGCCCCAGGCGAAGGTCGCCGCGGCCGCCCGGTCCAGACCTTCCTGCATCTTCACCACCATCATCTCGATGGCGATAATGGCATCGTCGACGAGCAGGCCCAGCGACAGGATGAGAGCGCCCAGCGTGATGCGGTCGAAGTCCCGCCCCGTGATCAGCATGATGACGAACACGGCGGACAGCGTCAGCGGCACCGCCGCCGCGACCACCAGACCGACCCTGAAACCCAGGGCGAGGAGGCTGACGATCATCACGACCGACAGCGCCACGGCGAACTTGAGCATGAACTCGCCATAGGCCTCCTCGATATTCCTCGACTGGTCCGCCACCTGGGTGAAGGTCAGGCCGACGGGCAGTTCCTCACGGATTTCGGCCGTCTTCTCCGCCAGGCTTTCGCCCAGGGTGGTGCCGTTCCAGCGTTCACGCATGACCACGCCCAGGACGATGGCGGGCGCGCCGTCGTGCCGGACCAGATAGGAGGCCGGATCCTCATAGCCGCGCCGCACGTCGGCGATGTCGCCGAGCCGGAAGCTGCGGCCGTCGATGGCCACCGACGTGTCGCGCACCGCCTCGACCCCGTCGAAGGCGCCGGCGACGCGGATGTTGACCGACTGGGCGCCGGTCTGAACCGTCGCGTCGCCGGTCAGCAGGTTCTGCTGGGCGAGGGCGCCGATGATCCTGTCAGGCGCGATGCCGAGCGTCGCCAACCGCCGATTGGACAGCTCGACGAAGATGCGCTGGCGCTGCTCGCCGATGATGTTGACCTTCTTGACGCCCTCGACCTGCAGCAGGCCTTCGCGCAGAGTCTCGGCCTCGCGGACGAGGTCCCTGTGCGGCATGCCGACCGCCTGAAGCGCGAAGAGGCCGAAATAGACGTCGGAGAATTCGTCGTTGACGATCGGGCCGATCACGCCCCGGGGCAGGTTGACCGCCTCGTCCTGCAGCTTCTTGCGGGCCTGATAGAATTCCTCGGGCACGGCGGCGGGCGGCGTCGTATCCAGCAGGGTCACGGTCATCGAGACGACGCCGGGCCGCGCCTGGGTCTCGACGCGATCGTAGTAGCGCAGTTCCTGCAGTCGCTTCTCGAGCCGATCGGCGACCTGGTTCTGCATTTCTTCGGCGGTGGCGCCCGGCCAGACCGCCGTGACGGTCATCACCTTGACGGTGAAGGTCGGATCCTCGGCACGACCGAGGTTCAGGAAGGCGAAGGCCCCGGCCGCGAGAATGGCGATGATCAGGAACAGGGTGACGGACGGATGGCGGACCCCCACCGCGGAAAGATTGGGGATCTTCATGACCGCACGACCGGCGTAATGGCGATCCGGACGCGTTGGCCCTCGCGCAGCAGATGCGCGCCCAAGGTGACGATACGTTCGCCGCCGGCGAGCGAGCCGGCCTCAATCGAAGCCGCCTCCTCGCCAAGCCTCGCGACCCGCACCGGTCTGAACCGGACGCGGTCCCCTCGCAGAACCCAGACGCCGGGCCCGCCCCCCCGATCATGCAATGCGGTGAGGGGAATCCGGAGCTCGGCGGTCGTCGCCCGAGGCAGTTCGACCGTGACGGTCGCGCCGAGCGGCAGATCGGACCGGTTGAGGACGAACCGGGCGTCGAAGGTTCGCGTCAGGGGATCGGCGACGCCCGCGACCTCGCGCAGCTGCGCCGACAGCGGAGCGTTGGAGCCGTAGAGGAAGGCCTGTCCGTTTCGCGGCAGGCTCGAGAGCTGGGTCTCGGGAACCGCCACGGCGGCCTCCCGGCTTCCCGCGCGCGCCAGCCGGGCCACGACCGCGCCCGCCTGGACGACCTGACCGGGCTGGACCAGAACCTCCGTCACGATCCCGTCGGCGTCCGCGAACAGGGCGCCGTAGCCGGCCTGGTTTCCCGCCTGGCTGGCGCCGGAGCGCGCGGCAGCTGCGGCGGCCTGCGCGGACCGGGCGTTCGCCAGCGCAAGGTCGTAGGCGGAACGGGAGACGGCGCCCGCCTCCAGCAGACGGCGTTGCCGGGCCTCCTCCGCGACGGCCTGCGTCGCCTGGGCCTCCGCGGCCCGAAGCTGGTCCCGCGACGCGCTGGCGGCGAGCTGAAGATCCACCGCATCCAGGCGCATCAGGAGTTGGCCGCGTCGTACCCGCTGGCCGGGATCCACCAGCCGCTGGACGATCTTGCCGCCGACGCGAAAGCCGAGATCGCTCTCTGTGCGCGACCGGATGACGCCGGTGTAGCGGATGGGCGCCGCTTCCGCGTCCCCGACAAGGGCGGTGCGGACCAGCGGCGCCTCCGCCGTTTCGCCGGCCTTGCCAGATCCGCAGGCGGCGAGGGCGAGGAGCATGAAGATTGCGGCGGGGCGCAGGAGCGGGACGGACATCGGAGGGCCTGTGAGAGGGTTCACTTCTCCGTAAACCTACCGCCGTCATTTCAAAAATGAAAGATGAAAAATGCCCTCATCTATCATTTTATGATTCCGGTTGGCGCTACCCGTTCCTCAGACCCTGAACGAGCAGACGGCAGATGCGGTCGCTGGTGGCCGCCAAATCCTCCTCGCGGAAAACCTCGATCATGGACGGGTGCCAGATTCGGGTGAGGGCGGCGCAGACGGTGTCGGCCAGGCCTTCGGGGTCCCCCTTCGCGAAAACGCCCATCCGCTGCCCCTCCATGAGGACATGGCGAACCGCGCCCCGGAGGCCATCCAGGTAGGCGTCGACGACCGGCCATTTTTCCCGCGCCGCCACGGCGCAAAGCTGATTCACGCGCTGTCCGCTGAACGACAGGCGAAGCGTTTCCTCCAGCACGGCCCGGCTCAGCGCCTCCAGCGCGGCGCCGGGATCTCGGGTCGCCCGCGCCTCTGCCCAGGCCCGATCCTCGATGACTGCCAGTGTGCGGGCGGCGATGGCCTCATTGATGGCCTGGCGGTTCGGGAAGCTGCGGTAGAGGTTCGCGGGCGACATTCCCAACTCGCGGGCCACGTCGCCGATGGTCGTCTTGTCGAACCCGACGGATGCGTAGAGCCGCTCGGCGGCCGCCAGGATTTCCTCCCGGCGATCGACGCTGGGGCGGCCGGGGCGCTTGGCTTCGGTCGTTGGACTCTCGGGCTTGCTTTTCATGAAAGATAATATATTTCGTCATTCTACATTGAGCAAGGGATTTCCCATGAGGGCTCCTCTACCTGCCATCCTGCTTGCCACGATATCGCTGTCCGCCTGCGCGAGCCAGCCGTCACCGACGCCGCCTGTGGCTCTGCCGGCCGCCTTCGCCGCATCGAGGCTCGAAGCCGAAGGATTGCGGACGGCTCGCCTCGAGCCGAACTGGTGGCGTGCGTTCGGCGACCCGGTGCTCGATCGCGTGGTCGAGGACGCCCTGCTCGGCAACCTGGACATCGAAGCGGCCGCCGCCCGGCTGCAGCAGGCCGCCGGGGCGTCGCGGGTCGCGTCCTCCAATCGCCTGCCCTCAGCGACGTTCGGCGCATCCGGATCGACACAGCGGCAGTCCCTCGAGGATCCCCTGGCGCGGATGGCGTCAGCGTCTCCTGACTATGACAGGACTGGCGATCTCTATGGCCTGGGCGCCGCGGCGTCCTGGGAACTGGATCTCTTCGGCCGACTGTCAGCCGCGCGCCGCGCCGCGGTCTCGGACCAGAGGGCGGCGGCGATCGACGTCGAAGGCGCCCGGCTGAGCGTCGCCGCGGAGATCGCCAGCGCCTACATCACAGCCCGGGAACTGCAGACCCGGGTTACAATCGCCCAGGCGCGGGTGCGCACCACTGACGAAATGCTCGATCTGGTCGCCCTCCGCTACGCGGAAGGCGCGGCGTCCCGCTTCGAGATGGACCAGGCCCGTGCCGACGCCTCGGCCTCCAGGGCCATGCTTCCCCTGGTGGAGGCGGGACGCGACGAGGCGTTGAATCGCATCGACCTGTTGTCGGGGCGGGCCCCGGGCCAAGCCGCCGCCATTCTCGGCGAGGGCGTCGTACCCGCCGCGCTGGCGGTCACGACCGACGACGGCCCCGCCGCCCTCCTGGTGCGCAGGCCCGACATCGTCGCGGCGGAAAGCCGGCTGGCGGCTGCGGACGCCCGGGTCGCCGAAGCCCTGACGGCCTACTACCCCCGCCTCACCATCCAGGGCCTGGTCGGCTTCCTGTCGTCGGGCCTGTCAGGGCTCCTGTCCGACGAGACGCTGCAGGCCGCAGGCTCGGCCGGACTGTCAGGACGGCTGTTCGACTTCGGCGCCGCGCGGGGCGGAGTCGAGGCGGCGCGAGGCCGGACGCGCGAGGCCGCGGCGACCTATCGCTTGACCGTCTTGCGAGCCGCGTCGGAGGCCGAGGACGGCTTCTCTCGCCTGGCGCGCGGCAACCGACATGCGCTCGAACTGGAGGAGAGTCGGGCCGCGCTGACCCGGGCCAACGCGACAGCGCGGACGGCCTACGATCTTGGGGGTCTGAGTCTGAAGGATGCGCTGGACGTTCAACGACGCCTGCTCGACGTCGAGGACGCCGCCGCCACCGCACGCGCCGACGCCTCGCGGGCCTCGGTCGGCCTGTTCCGCGTTCTGGGCGGTGGATGGTCGTCCCAAGCGGCAACGCGCGCCTCGACCGAAGCCTGCCCGCAATCCGTCAGCGTGGGAGCGGCGCCATGCGACGCGTAGCCGTCACCGGGCGACGTTCTCGCCGATGCCGAGCCCTGCTGGCTGCCCGTCCCGAGCATGTATCGGTGGACGATATTGCACGCCAGGCTCAACCTGCCCCCCTTCATCCACGACACGGAGCCCATAACCATGGATGACGTCATCATCATCGGCGGCAGCTTTGCCGGTCTCGCCGCCGCCCTGCAGCTCGGCCGGGCCCGCCGCAAGGTCACCGTTCTCGATACCGGCCTGCCGCGCAACCGCTTCGCCGGCCACTCGCATGGCCTGCTCGGCCACGATCACAAGCCGCCGCTGGACATCCTGGCCGAGGCGCGGCGGCAGCTGGCGCGCTATCCCACGATCAGGCTGGTCAATGCCCGGGCCGACAGCATCACTGGCGCCATCGACGATTTCGCCGTCCTCACCGCCGATGGCGAACGCCTTGGGGCGCGCCGCCTGATCCTGAGCTATGGCGTCGCCGACCAGATGCCTGATGTTCCGGGCTTTGCCGAAGGCTGGGGCACGTCCATCGTGCCCTGCCCCTATTGCGACGGCTTTGAAGTCGCCGACCAGCATTGGGGCCTCGTCTGGTCCGGCCCGCAGTCGCACAATCATGTCAGGCTGTTCCGTGATTGGACCGACAGGTTGACGCTCTTCGCCGATGGTCACGACATTCCGCCCGATATCCGGGCCGATCTGGCGCGCCGCAACGTACCTGTCGTCGATGGCCGGATCACCGGGATCGCCCATCACGGGGGTCATAACGCCACCGTCACGCTCGATACCGGCGCCAATGTCGCGGTCGACATCCTGTTCGCGCATCCGCGCAACAAGCCGTCGGCAAGCCTGCATGAATCACTGGGCCTCGCCACGGTCGATACGCCGCTCGGCATCGCCCTCAAGGTCGACGAGCGCCGCGAAACCAGCATGCCCGGCATCTACGCCGCGGGGGACCTCGCCAACCCCCTCATGCCCTCGGTCACCCTGGCGTCATCGCACGGCGCGACGGCGGGTATTTCCGCCCAGCAGTCGATGCTGGCTTGAGAGCGGGGATTGGCCTTGACGCAAGGTATTGGAGGACAGCGGCATGCTGAACCACGCTGATCCCGGAACCCGGAGCTCCGCAGGTGGAAAGCCGAATGGCGCCCGGGCGAAACGGGCCCTGATCACGGGCGCCTCAAGCGGCCTCGGGCTCGAATTTGCCGAGCTGCTTGCGGCGCAGAGGGTCGATCTGGTGCTCGCCGCCCGGCGGCGGGAGCCAATGGAAAAGCTCGCCGCTGACCTTCGCCGCAAACATGGCGTCGATGTCGTTGTCGAGCCGATCGACCTTGCCGCGCCTGGAGCTGCTGCCCGGTTAAAGGGCAGCCTGGACGAGCGAGCGCTACAGATCGACATTCTGGTCAACAATGCCGGCTACGGGTTGCACGGCGAATTTCTGGAAACGCCGATCGAGCGCACCACAGATATGATTCAGCTCAACATCACGGCGGTCACCGAGCTGAGCTATGTCTTCGGGCGGGACATGGCAGCCCGGGGAGCCGGGCAGATCCTCCTGATCGCCAGTCTACTGGGGCTCCAGCCTGTTCCCACCTATGCGGCTTACGCGGCTACGAAGTCCTATGTGCTGGCTTTTGGCGAAGCACTGCACGACGAACTTCGCCCGCAAGGTGTGACCGTCACCAGTCTTTGCCCAGGGCACACCGAAACGGGCTTCGATGCGGCCGCCGACGCTCCCGTTTCGCCCGTGCTGCGTCTTCTGACGATGAAGCCCCGTCCCGTCGTCGAAAGCGGTCTCCGGGCCCTGGCACAAGGGAGAGCCTCCGTGATTCCGGGGTTGTTGAATAACTTCATTGCATTTTCTACTCGCCTGACACCCCGTTCGGTGCAGCGCGCCACAATGAAACGAGTTGTGGGATGATGTCAGTACAGTGGCCGGACAAATATCGTTCGTGCTCCAGCGCCTCTCTCAGGGGGTAGACGCCTGCACGTCGTCTTGGCGGCGCTGCGCGTCCAGCACCTGACCGACATTCTCCTGCTAAAGTGCGCGCTGGAAGCCAAGCGCCGCGGTGCACGGCCGCTAACTCGCCGTCACCTCCACCAGCACCACGTCGCCTTCCAGCATCGGCAGGGTCAGGCTGCCCCGGCCATCGGCGCCGATCTGGACGGTCTGCATGACCGGTTCGTCTTCGGACAGGGCGTTGAGCGTGGCGATCTGCTCGGCCGTCAGCTTCTCCGGGCGGCCCATCTCCAGATAGGCGGTGTAGGCGTCGTTGTTGCGGAAACCGACGCGGCGGACCTTCACCTCATGGGCGCCCGGCGCCAGGCCGGCGAAGTCGATGCGGACCGGGGCGGCTTCGGCCGCCGGGCGGACGCGGCGGAAGAAGGGACGGTTGCTGACGTCCTGCGCGGGCGGACCGGAATAGGTCCAGGCCAGCACCTGCAGCGTGTCGCCGTCGAGGGCCACGATGGCCTGTTCGTCGCCGGCCGGCAGCTCGGCGTCGCCCAGGCTGTTGAGGTATTTATAGGCGAACCAGGTGGCCTTGCGGATGCCGTCGGGGGTCATCAGGCCGAAGCCGCCGTCGAAGGCGCGGGTCTGGGGGCCGGGCTCCTCGAACAGGTCCGAATAGGTCCAGTAGCTCATGCCCTGGACGATGCCCTCGACCCGCCGCATCCGGTCCACGATGTAGGCGGCGCCGATGTAGTCGTCATGGATCGGGTCGCGCGGATTGTAGCTGGTGCTCCACTCGGTGAAGAACAGCGGCAGGCCCGGACGGCTGGAGGCCTCTATCTCGGCGCGCACCTTCTGGACGTCCGAGACCACGGCGTTGAAGTCGCGCGACATCTTGTTGTCACCCTCGCCGAACTCATCCAGGAAGCCGCCCTCGACGCCGTAGGTGTGGGTGGCGATGAAGTCGATCGGCAGGTCGTGCTGGTCGGCATAGGCGATGAACTCGGGCACCCAGGCCGCGCCCGCCGTGGCCGGCCCGCCGACGCGCAGGGCCGGGTCGATCGCCTTGATGATCCTGGCCGTGCGGCCGTAATAGGCGAAATAGGCCGCCTGGTCCGCGCCGCCCCAGAAGCCGTCCAGGTTCGGCTCGTTCCAGAACTCGAAATACCAGGTACGGACCTCCTCGATCCCGTAGCGCTCGATCAGGTGGCGCACGAAGGCGTCGACCAGACCGTCCCACTTCACCGGGTCGGGGTGTGAGACGTTGCCCTGCCAGTAGAAGATGGTCTGGTCGGTCGTGCGCATGGCGTCGGGCGACCAGCCCACCTCGATGAAGGGCTTCAGCCCCATCGCCAGCAGCCGGTCGTAGAGATAGTCGATTCGGGTCCAGTCATAGACCGGCCGGCCGTCGACCTCGCGGTACGTCCCCAGGTCGTCGTGGAAGATGTCGTGGAAGCGGATGTAGCGGAACGCCAGCTCGTCCTGGAGGGTCCGCAACTGGGCCAGGCTGTCGTCGCGGATCAGGGTGCCGGGATAGTCCGACCCGATCGAGAAGTCGGCCATCCGGTCGCGCGGGGTGGTGGGCGCGGACTGGTCGGCGGTGACGACGCGGGTGGGGGCGCGAGAGACAGTTTGTGCCGCCGCCGGAGCAGCCAGCGCCAAGGCGCATGACGCTGCCGCCAGAAGTCTCGCCAAGGATTGCATCGCCTGCCCGTATTGCTCTGACTATTGAAAACAGGCGTAGCGGGTGTGCCAGCGAGCAGCAAGCGCCTCGGAATGCGCCTGAACAAAAATGCGCAATGGCAAGCCGAGAGACGACTGGTCGTGGCCCGACCTCGCTGCCTGGACCGTGCCCAACTGAGCCATCCCTACCCCCTGGGCTGGCACTGACATCTGGAACGAGCTGATCCAGGCGTCATACCTCATCGCCACATCTCCAGGTTTTCTGTGCGCGTATTCACCGTCAGGTCGAAATACCGAAGAGTTCAGCCGTCCGGCCTTAATGATTAGTTTGGTTTATGATCGGCGATGCTGCACAATGCGCCGCAATATAGTCCTCGTGCCTAGGCAGGCTAGCAGCCGCATCGCGGATTTTGTCTCGCAAGATCTGCATATTTCGCTTCAAGTCCAGCTCAGGAATAGCATCGACGAGCGGATCGTGGCCGCTCGGCGTGACGTCCTGGCCTAGCAAGACCGCTAACCAGCTATCGAGCGTGAAGAGTTCGTCGCTTGAGCAGAAGATTCGACCCTTTGACCGAAACAACTCGACTCGATGGCCCAGGCTGTCGGGGATTTCCATGGCCTGCACCTCCCGCCAGAAAGCTGTGTCTGCGCGCGCCGTCGCCTTGTAGTGCAAAACTATAAAGTCGCGTACCTGCTCGTATTCCAGCGTGCTTCGTCGATTGAACTCGTCAATATCGACCTGCGTGAAGCCTTTGTCCGG
Organism: Brevundimonas sp.; assembly: GCF_035626975.1. Taxonomy (GTDB): domain Bacteria; phylum Pseudomonadota; class Alphaproteobacteria; order Caulobacterales; family Caulobacteraceae; genus Brevundimonas. Next base: position 80,392 of record NZ_DASPMQ010000044.1, on the reverse strand, counting down.
AAAAAGCGTCAGCAATCTGGTGATGCCCGTCTGCACAAGATGGATGCTGGTCGATTCCAGCGGTTCCAGGAACCCACCAGCGAGCCCAAGCGCGACAACATTCCGGTCCCACAACCTCTCACGATGGCCAGCGTTGAAAGCGAGCCTGCGCGGCTCCGCTAACGCATCGCCACCGAGATTCTCGAGCAGCGTGGTCTGGGCTTCTTCATCCGTAATGTGATTGTTACTGTAAACGTAGCCGTTACCGGTCCGATGCTGCAGCGGGATGCGCCACTGCCAACCCGCCTCTCGCGCGGTTGAACGCGTGTAGGGCGTAGCGGGCCCGACATTTTTCGTGGGGACCGCAATGGCGCGATTGCAAGGCAGCCAGTGTCCCCAGTCCCGGAATCCTGCCCTCAGGGTCTGCTCGATCAACAAGCCACGAAACCCGGAGCAGTCGATGAAGAGATCACCTGCAATCTCCCTGCCGTCCCTCAGGGTCACGGAGGTCAGAAAGCCGTCCGTGGCGCGCTGGTTGACCTTCGTGACGCGGCCTTCAATGCGCAGCACCTTGCGCGCTTCAGCGTACCGGCGCAGGAATTTACCGTATAGCCCAGCATCGAAATGAAAGGCGTACTGCAGAGACGATAGAATCGCTTTTGGCCCGCCGCTGGGGCGACTAAAACGGCCGCTCCGAGCCGCCACCGCGTTGATATTGTAGTCGCCTAGAGGGCCAGACGCCTCGTCACCAAACTCATTGCGCAGCCTCAGCCATAGTTGGTGGAACCTGTGATCAACGGTGTCGCGGCCATGGAACCCGAACGGGTGAAGGTAGCGCCCTCCAAGGCGATTCCAGTCGACGAACTCGATGCCGAGCTTGAACGTCCCCTGGGTTTCGCGGACAAACTCGTCTTCGTCGAGGCCAAGGATCGCGTTGAAATCCCTTAGCGGCGGAATGGTCGCTTCGCCCACCCCCACCGTCCCGATGTCGTCCGATTCAATCAGAACCACCCGAGGGCCGCCGCTTGCGAAAAACCGCCCCATGGCGGCCGCGCACATCCAGCCGGTCGTCCCCCCGCCCACGATCACGACCTTGCGCACAGGATCAGAGGGAGAAAGGCTCACGGTTGCACTTCGGCCCGGCAGAACCTGGCAATATAATCCTGATGTGACGGCAGGCGCTGCACGGCGCTCTGAATATCGCGATAGGCTGTCTCGACCTCGGCCACCAGATCGTCGTCGGGGATTGTATCGACGATTGGATCGTAGCTGCGAGGGCTTAACCCCTGCCCGTCCATGACCACCTCCCAACTCGGCGTCTTGAAGAGATCGTCGTTTGAGATGAGCATGCGGCCCCGGGATCTGAACAGATCCATCTTGGCCGCCAGTGTATCGGGGACGTCCATGTCGCGACACTGGCGCCAGAAGGGCGTGTCGCCCCTTTCCGTGGCCTTGTAGTGCAGGATGATGAAGTCGCGGATGAAGTCGTACTCATCGGACGTGTGACGGTTGTAGGCGTCGCGATCCGCCGGCGAGAAGTCACTGTCGGGGAAAAAGGCCAGCAGCTTGAGGATCGCCGTCTGGATCAGATGGATGCTCGTCGATTCAAGAGGCTCCAGAAAACCCGACGCCAGGCCGATGGCGACACAGTTCCTGTTCCAGAACTGGCGGCGTTTTCCCGTGACGAAGCTTAGCCGCCGTGGCTCCGCGAGCGGTTCGCCATCGATCGTTCTCAGGATCTGCTCTTGCGCCTGGTCGTCGGTGATGAAGTCGCTCGAATAGACATAGCCGTTGCCGACCCGGTTCTGGAGCGGGATACGCCATCGCCACCCGGCGGCGTCGGCGGTCGAGCGGGTATAGGGCACCGGAGGCTCCACAGTCTCGCTGGGCACGGCGACCGCGCGGTTGCAGGGCAACCAGTGCGTCCATTCCTCATAGCCGCTGTGCAGGGTCTGCTCGATCAGCAGCCCCCTGAAGCCGGAACAGTCGATGAAGAGGTCGCCCGGGACGACCTGCCCGTCCTGCAGTTGAACAGAAGTTATGAACCCCGTTCTGCTGTCCTGCTGGACGTCCGTGATCTTTCCTTCGACGCGCGTGACGCCGCGCTTTTCGGCAAAGCCCCGAAGATACTTCGCATAACGGCTGGCGTCGAAGTGGAAGGCGTATCTCAGCGGGGCCACCGGACCTCCGGCGCCGGCCTCGGGGTGCGCGAAACGCCGCTTGTAGGCGGCGACGGCGCAGACGTTGTAGTTGTCGAACGGCAGCGCGGTCCCGCCGTGAACGGCCATCAGGCGGCTGTATTTCAGCCACATCTGATAGAAGGAAAGGTGCCGAAAATCGCGCCCGAAGCTGGTGAACGGGTGGATGTAACTCGAACCGAGGCGGCCCCAGTCGACGAACTCGATGCCGAGCTTGAAGGTTCCGTTGCAGAACCGCATGAACTCGGCCTGGTCGATCCCCAGCATCGCGTTGAAGGCGTGGATGGCGGGGATCGTCGCCTCGCCCACGCCGACCGTGCCGATGTCATCGGACTCGACCAATGTTATGGTCGTGGGAAGATCGGCAAGCTGCTTGCTGAACGCCGCCGCGGCCATCCAGCCCGCCGTACCGCCGCCGACGATGACGATGCGGCGAATAGGCTCGGCGCGGCCGGGGCCCGCGTTCGTCCGGGCGGCGTCAGACATGTCGAGCGGTCTGTTTTGCGAAGCCGGTCTGGCGAACCTGTGCAATCAGATCGCGGTGCTTGGGCATGATGGTGAGCGCATAGTCCCCCCGGCGCTGGATCGCGGCGAACTCCGCCCTGGCTTCGTCATGGTAGCGATAGACGCCTGCCTGGGCGGTAAGGTCGGTCTTGTAGCCCATACCGTACAGCACATACTGCCAGTTCGCCTCGGTGAAGATGTCGTGGTTCAGATCCACATCCATGAACAAAGGCGGCCGGTAGCGCCACCGCTCGAGGCGCTCCTTCAGGCTGTCGGACATGGAGCTTGCCGCGACGTTGTCTCGCCAGAAGTCACTGTCCCGACGCTCGCTCAGACAATAGTGCAGCTTGATGAAATCCACCACGTGATCGTACCGCTTGGCCATCATCTCGTTGAACTGCTTGGCTGGCGTCTCCATGGGGCCCGCCCATGGGAAAAGGTTTGAGAGATTAAGCGCGGCTATTTCCGCAAAACCTATCCCGGTCGCCTCCAGAGGCTCGATAAAGCCCGCCGACAGTCCGATAGCGACACAGTTTTTGCGCCACTGGGTCTGTCGATAGCCAGGCTCGAACTTCAGGACGCGAGCCGCAAGCCCATCGGCCGCAGGCCCGATATACGCGCGCAAGACCGCTTCCGCCCGCTCATCGGTCGTATGATCGCTGGAATAGACATAACCCACACCGCGCCGCTCATCGAGCCCGATGTCCCAGGTCCAGCCCGCCTCCTGACCGCTTGAGATGGTGTAGGAAGGGATGGGCGCATCCGGCCGGTCGTAAGGCACCTGGATCGCGACCGCCCGATCGGTGAACAGCTCGGACCGCCTCGATCCGAACGGGATCTTCATCGCCTCGCCGATCAACTGGGCGCGGAACCCGGTGCAATCGATATAAAGGTCTGCGGTCATCTTCCCGCCGTCTCGAGCCGTGAGGCTGTCGATCGCGCCATCGGGGGTCAGATGGACGGCGTCAATCGTGTCGACGACGTGATGCACCCCAAGCCCTATGGCCGTCTTGCGCAACAGTGCCGCGAGCTTCGCCGCATCGAAGTGGTAGGCGTAGTTCAGCGGCGCGCCGTAATCTTCGTGCGAGATCAGTTTCGGCGCACGGTCGTCGTCTGCGACCCGCCTTTGGACCGTGCTCACCGCGTCCCAGCCGACGTCGCCGGCGCAGCCCAGAAGCCAATAGGGCAGTAGATCGAGCCCTCCGCCTGCCCTGGCGACATCGAACGGATGGACATAGTGATCCGGCTTGCCCTGACCGGGCGTGTAACGCCAGTCGACGAACCTGATGCCCTGTTTGAAGGTGGCGCTGCACTCGCGGATCAGATCCGCCTCATCGACGCCGATTCGCTTCAGCACCTTGCGGATGCTGGGGAAGGTCCCCTCCCCGACGCCGATGATGCCAATGTCGCGGGATTCCACGAGGGTGACGCGGATTCCGTCCGCCGACTTCGGCGCAAGCACTTTGGCGAGGTATGCAGCCGTTATCCAGCCGGCCGTACCGCCACCGACCACCAGGACGGTCTTTGACACCACTCGGTTCCCGATATGAACGTATAAACTGACGCGCTTTGACAGACGAAACAGGCCTCCCGACAGTTGTCGAGAGGCCTGTGCCAACTCTTACGCCTAGAACCGGAAATTGAGACCGGCGCTGTACCGACGATCGCTTTGGAACCAGCTTCGAATGGGGGTCACCCCATCCGGGTAGCCGCCCATCACGGTCTTGGCGATCTCGTTGTTGACGTTGGCCGCCTGGAACCAGATCTTGACCCTGTTCGGCAGCTCATAGTTGATGCCGAAGTCCAGGGACCCGTATTCCTCGCCGTACACGGGAAGAGAAATGTCAACGAGGTTGCTGCTCGTGTTCTGGACGCTGCTGGCATAGTTCAGATAGTCGCCATTGGTGCCGTTGGAGTTCGTCGACTGAAGGTAGCGACTACGCCAGTTGTAGGCGAGGCGGGCCGATAGCTTGTTGTACTCATACATCAAAACGACGTTGTAGGTATCCTTCGACAGGCCAACGATCGGCAAGGGCGTGGTGATGACCTGACCATGGATGTCGAGGGCCTTGGCGCCTGGGTTGTCGCTGTCGATATAGGTATAGTTGGCTTCGACGCCGAAACCTTTCCAGGCCCCAGGCAGATTGTCGAAGAAGGTCCGCAGCCCGACTTCGAATCCGTTGATCGTGGACTTCTCAGGCGAGTTGAAGACCTCTGAAGACGAAATCGTCGTATCGAGAGTGGCGGCCTGACCTGCACCATTGGTGTAGTTGATGGTGATCGGCTTCACGGTGTCGCCATAGATGATCAGATCATCGATATCCTTGTGGAACACCGACAGGTGGGCCGACGTGCTTCTCGAGGGATACCATTCAGCCGTGGCGTCGAAGTTGGTCGACATCGTGGGCTTGAGGAACGGGTTGCCGGTGCTGCCGCTCACGCTGCGGAAGATGCCGGCGTAGGTGACGCCACCCGGCCCGGGCACGTTGTTGGCGTTGTCGTCACGGTTGATGCCGGCCGAGCCCGTGGCGCGGATGTCGTTATAGCCGGCGGGGCTCATCGTCCGGTTCACCGCCATCCTGAAGTAAAGCTCTTCAGTCGGCTTGAAGTTGATGTTGAACGACGGCAAGACTTTCGTGTACTTCACGCCGCCGCTACGCTCGAATCCCGTGGCGCTCAGGTGGTTCGGGTTGTTGCCGCCCGTCGCCAGTAAATCCGCGTCGGCCTCTGCCTGGGTCAGGTAGAAGTCGCTTTCGGAATACTGGAAGAACCCGCGGCTGATGGTCTCGGTCTCCACGACCCGGACACCGATGTTGCCGGTGAACGGAACGCCGAACAGGCCCGTGTCGCTGGCGAACCGACCCTGGATATAGGCGGCGCTGGTCGTGACGTCGGTGTCAGAGGTGCCGAATGGATCGGTGAAGACCGTCGGATTGACCGGCGCCCCGTTGTTCTCGTTGGTGTAGCCATAGGTCGTCTGGGCATAGACGGTGTCAAAGCTCGACAGCAGAGCCGTCGTCGGCAGATAGAAGGTCGCCGGCAGGGTGGCGTCGCCGCTGAAGAAGTTCTCGAACGTGTAAAGCGATGAGTCCTCTGGCGAGCCGTCGGCCAGCGTTCGTTGGTTAGACGCGTTCCAGCCGCGGCCGGTCGGCGCCCAATAGGTGCCGTCAAAGGTGTCGCGTTCCGACCTGTCCGCGTAACGGACGCCCGCGCTGATCTCCTTGAAGAAGCCGTCGCCCAGGTCGTAATCGACATCCAGAGTGGCCGCACTCATGTTGGCGCGGTTACGAACTTCGCGATACCGGATGCTGTCCCAGGTATAGCTGGCGGTGTTTGAAAGGTAGCCGTTGTCCTCGACAGTAAACACCGGCAGATCGCCGGTGAAATCCATGCTGATGGAGTTCACCGAGTTGCCCAGCCCCATGCCAAACATTCTCGAGCGGACCGACGACTCCACGAACTGAAGCGTTCCCGCCACCCTCAGTCTGTCCGTTACGTCCCAGGTGAAGCCCTGGCTGAAGTCGCGGGTCATGTTCTCGCCGCCCGAAACGCCGCGAGTGCTGCCAACGGGGATCCTCTGGAGCGCGCAGGCGCCGGTGCCCCAATCGATCTGTTGGGCCTGGGTGCCGTATGGCGTCTGACAGTTAGGACCGCCCCACCCGCCGCCGACATTGTCCGCAGGCGTGTTTTCTGACGCGCGGTAGATCCGGTCCGCCCGGATCAGGAAGCCGTTTGCGTCGAACTCCGAAGACGTCGTCGGGTCTGGCAGCAGCAGATCATTGTTGGCGACGAACACGCCCGACTCGTCATTGTCGCTCGCGTACTCCGACTGGAAGAAGGTCTGGAAGACGGTCAGAGTGTCGTTCGGACGCCATTGGAAGGCTTCGTAAATGCCTCGGCGGGTCCGGCGGAAGTGCTCGTCCCCATAGGTGAAGCCGCCTGGAATATAACGATCTTCGCCTCCGATCGTCCGACGGTAGTACGGCTCGGCACGCAGGAAGCTGGACTGGGAATAGAAGTCTGAATAGGCGACATCGACGAGCAGGCCGACTTCGCCGACGGAGGTATCCCAGCGGTCGGTCAGCAGGATGGACCCACTCGGCGAGGCCTCTTCGACCATGTCGCCGTAGCTCACGCCGAGAGACCCTTCCACCGCGCCTTCCCGGTAGTCGAAAGGCATCTTGGTTCGCAGATCGATCGCGCCGCCAAGGCCGCCCTCGATCATGTCGGCCCGGTTGGCCTTATAAACATCGACGCCCGCCATCAGTTCGGGCGTGACTTCGCCCCAGCTCAGGCCGCCGCCGCCGTTCGCGCCGAACACTTCACGGCCGTTCAGCAGGCCGGTGATGCCCGACAGGCCACGAACCTGAACGCCGGAGCCCTCGACAGAGAAGTGGTCCGGATCGCCGAGCGCGGCGAAACGAACCATGGTCACCCCGGAGACCCGCTGGAGAACTTCAGTGATTGAATTGTCGGGCAGTTTACCCGCGTCCTCGGCCACAACCGAGTCGATCATGGTGTCGGAGTTCCTTTTCAACTCCGTTGCCGCCTGGATGGCCTGACGACGCGCCGTGACAATGACTTCGTCAAGGACAGTCGCCTCGGCAGTCGGGTCAGGCGTTTGTTCCTGAGCCACGGCCGAGGTTGTGAAAGCCAGAGCCGACAAGACAGCGGCGGAAGCGCTGCCGAGCAGGGCGTGACGGATGCGCGATTGATGTTTCATTGCCTCTCCCCAAGTCGCTCACGACGCCCCTTCTTGTGAGGGCCGGTATGGCGACGATTGTTATCTTCCCCACAGCACGGGCCGAGCTCGGCCATGCCGCCTACATGTCGAAATATGGCCGCTGCCCAACTGGCGGGGCGGAGCGGTAGCCTCCCATTTTCGGCCGCTTGACACGGCTCGTTGTCGAACCTGGATCACTCTGACAAAAACACTGATAGCGGTAACCTCAATTATTCTGACGGGCGTTGCAAGGTTTGAATAAATTTTTATTGGCGAAATTTTCGAATGAACCCTAAGACCCGACAAAGTGCGAAGGGGGGCCGTATGGGGAGTTCGGGTCGTATCGTCCGCCGTGCCGCGGCCATGAGCCCGGCGTCAGGCGGATCAACCGGGGAAGGCGGCTTCGAGCCAGCAAACAGACCTCGCGGCGAAGGGCGCTGGTCCCTGGCGAGGCACAACCAGCCTGGGATTGATGCCGCGGCAGGAAAAAGGCGATCCGGCGTCGACCTGGTCTGGGTGCACATGATCGTCGCCATCCTCGGGGCGTTCGCTATGTCGGGCGGGACTTCGGCCGCCGTCGCCCAGACGACGGTGGTCGCGGCCCCGGCGAACGGGATGCATCCCAGCCCCCGGGTGCGGCGGAATTTCAATGGCGACTGGCGCTTCAAGCTCGGCGATGTCGCGGCGGGAGCCGATCCGGCGCTCGACGACAGCGATTGGGAGCCTACCGGACTGCCGCACAGTTTCAGCCTGCCCTATTTCCAGGCGCCCAGCTTCTATGTTGGCTATGGGTGGTATCGTAAGACGCTTCAGTTGCCGGATGTTCCGGCCGGTCGGCGCCATGTGCTGGAGTTCGAGGGCGCCTTTCAGACCGCCGAGGTGTTCGTCAACGGTACGCGCGCCGGTCAACATCGAGGCGGCTATACCGGCTTCTCCATCGACATCTCCAGCGCCCTGAAGGCAGGCGCCAACACGATCGCCGTTCGCGTCAACAACAACTGGGATCCGACCCTGGCGCCGCGCGCCGGTGAGCATGTCTTCAGCGGCGGACTTTACCGCGATGTCTGGCTGGTGACGACCGACGCGGTGCATGTGGCCTGGATGGGAACGCGCGTCACGACGCCAGAGGTTTCCGCCGCATCCAGCCGCGTGCAAGTAGAAACCGAGGTGCGCAATGATGGCGCCATGGCAGTGTCCGCGGTCGTGCGCGGCGAAGTCATCGATCCCCGCGATCGCGTCGTCGCTATCCTTCCGGAAAGGCGCGTGGAGCTGCCGCCGTCGCAGACCGTCACAGTGACTCAGCTGTCCGAACGGATGTCTCGGCCCCAGCTGTGGAGCCCCGAGACGCCGAGCCTCTATCGCGTAAGGACCCGTGTGGTTTCCAACGGCGTCGAACGCGACCGGTACGAAACCGAATTCGGGTTTCGCTGGGTCTCGTGGACCGCCGACAAGGGATTTTTCCTGAACGGCCAGCACCGATATTTCCGCGGCGCCAACGTGCACCAGGACCAGGCCGGTTGGGGCGACGCCGTAACGAACGCGGCCATCGAACGCGACGTCCAGATGATGAAGGACGCGGGCTTCGATTTCATTCGCGGCTCACACTATCCGCACGACCCCCACTTCGCCGAGGCCACCGACCGTATCGGGATGCTGTACATGTCCGAAGCTCCGTTCTGGGGGACGGCCGGGTTCAATAACCTGTGGAGTTCCTCGGCCTATCCAACGGACCCGGCGCATATCGCCGCCTTCGACGCCAGCGTCATGCAGCAACTCGCGGAGATGATCCGCATTAACCGCAATCGCCCGTCCATCATCGCCTGGAGCATGGACAACGAGGTCTTCTTTACCGCGCCGGAAACCATGCCGCATGTGCGTCGCCTCCTGCAGGACATGGTCGCTCTGGCCCACGAACTCGATCCGACCCGGCTGGCTTCGGTGAGCGGCGCGCAACGCGGAGAAATCGACCGTATCGGCGATGTCGCCGGCTATAATGGCGACGGTGCTTTCCTGTTTCCCGATCCAGGCATCCCGAATTTCGTGGCCGAATACGGCTCGACCATCGCCGACCGACCGGGGGAATATGCTCCGGGGTGGGGCGATCTGGAACGGACGCCGGGAGCATCACCCGACACGCCCTACTCGTGGCGACTTCCCTGGCGTTCCGGCGAGGCGATATGGGCCGGTTTCGATCACGGATCCATCGCCGGCCGGCAGTTCGGCTCCATGGGCATCGTCGACTATTCCCGCCTGCCGAAACGGTCCTGGTATTGGTACCGCAACGCCTATCTCGGCATCGCTCCGCCGAGATGGCCGGAACCGGGTCGAGCCGCCGCGCTTCGCCTGAGCAGCAGCGCGCCGTCCATAGGCCGCGCGGATGGAACGGACGACGTGCAGTTGGTGGTCACCGTCGTCGACGAGAATGGGAAAGCGATCAGTAACAGTCCTCCGGTCCGCCTGGTTATCGAATCTGGTCCGGGCGAATTGCCGACCGGCCGGGCGATCGAATTTACGCCATCGGGCGACATTCCCATTCGCGATGGTCAGGCGGCCATCGCGATGCGAAGCTGGCAAGCTGGCGTCAGCCGTCTGCGGGCGTCATCTCCTGGGCTCGAGGACGCGCTGCTGGAAATTCGCACCCTGACGGGTCCGTCCTTCCTTCCCGGCGTGACGCCCCTTTCGCCGGACCGGCCCTATCCCCATGACGAGGCGCGGCCCGTGGAGGCTGTCGCCGTCGACGAAGTGTTCGGCATGGACACTCCGGCCAGCGCAAGCTGCACCACTCCTGGTCACATGCCCGGGCACGTTAACGACGGCGACCCTTCGACAAGCTGGATCGCCTGCCCGAACGAACAAACGCCCTGGATCATGATCGACCCTGAACGCGTCATCAGATACCGTCGCCTCAGGATCGCCTTCGCCCACATAGGCAGGATTGCGTTCGTCGTCGAGACGAGGGAGGTCGGGGGAGGCTGGCGGAGCTTGGCGGAGTGGTCTGGCGAAACCACGCCGGACGGCGTTGTCGATCTCGACACGGCGCCCCTTACGGGCCGACAGTTCCGCTTGACCTTGCGGTCTCCCCCGGCCGGAAGCCGAGGCATATCGGATATCCGGATTTACGGACATGTCTTCACGAATTGACGGTCCCGGGTCCGGCCCCGGGCCGGCTGAGGCGCGGGCCTGCGCGATAGGCGAGGTCCGCGGCCCGCGAGGGGTAGCAGCATTAAAATCAGGCGGTGTTCGACGTGAGGGGGATACGATGAAGATGCTTCTGGCGGTCGCGCTGAGCGTGGTCTGCGGCGTGTCGGCCGCATCGGCGACGGAGTGGCCGGGCGGGGCCAAGGCGGCCGTAGTGTTAACCTATGACGACGCGCTGGACTCGCAGCTCGACCATGCCGTGCCGGTGCTGGACGCCGCCGGATTCAAAGGGACCTTCTTCCTCACCCGCCTGAGGCCGGCGGCCGTTCCACGTTGGCGCGCCCTGGCCGCCGGGGGCCACGAACTCGGTAATCACACCGTGTTGCACGCCTGCCCCGCCTCCGGTCCTTCCGCCGACCGCAGCCACTCTTCCGACGCTTATACGACCGACAGAATGCTGGAGGAGATCGAGGAGCAGAATGTTTTTCTGACCTCGCTGGACGGCAGGCCGGCCCACGGATTTGCCGCGCCATGCGGCCAGACCCTGGCAGGTGGCCGCGACTATCTTGAGGCGCTCAGGGCGGCGAATCTGGTGACCTATGCGCGCGGGGTCTACACCTCGCCCGGCGATCTCCGCGCCGACGTCGGCCGCATGGATCCGATGCATATCCCCTCGCGCGGTTTCCCCGAGGGGGTCACGGGAGCGCAGCTGATCGAGTTCGCGGAGGAAGCGGCCGCCGGCGGAGGCATGGCGGTCTATCTGTTCCACGGCGTTGGCGGCGACTATCTGCAGGTCTCAGACTCCGCGCACCGCGAACTGATCGCCTGGCTGGATGCCCACCGCAGCGAGATTTGGGTGACCACCCTGCAGGGTGCGTTGGACTGGGCCCAGGCGCACCCGAACCCACAACAATAGCGGGGCGTCACGAACGAACAGCTCACCGCTCCGAGGGCGGTTCAGGCAGGAGGTGCTCGATCCGACGACCCAGGTTTCGCCCATAGGCAACGCGGCGTTGGTCGGCGACCAAGAGCATGTCCTGACGGCGTTGTCGTCGGGACGGCCGGCCCTGCCCCGGGACATGTGGCTGGTTTGGACACAATACAGGAGTCTCCATGAGCCTTTCACGACGCGATCTTGTAAAATCGCCTTTGGTAGTGGCCGGCGCGTCAGCGATCGGCGTGGGCACGGCGACCAAGGTGTTCGTCCAGTCAGGTACGGCGGGCGCGGGCGAGGTCATTGGACTGTGGCCGCAGCCGCCGACGGGCGCCATGCATCCCGGCATGGCCGAGGTGATCGAGCAGACATCGTCGAGTCCGGGCTATAGCAGCCGGCGCACCAAGGGCGTCTCGAAGCCGTACCTGATCGCGTTACCGGCGGCTCAGCCCAATGGTTCGGCCATGCTGATCATTCCGGGCGGCGGCTTCGAATGGAACTATTTCGACCATGAGGGCTACCACATCGCCGACGTCCTCAATCGCGCGGGCATCACCTGCTTCGTGCTGATCTATCGCCTGGCCAGGGACGGCTGGGCCGACCCGGCCGCTGTCGGGCCCGCCGACGCCCAGCGGGCGATGCGGCTCATTCGCGCGAATGCTCCCCGCTTCCATCTTGACCCGGAACGGGTTGGCGTCATGGGCTTCAGCGCCGGCGGTTTCCTGACGGCGACACTCGCGACGCGGCATTCGACGCCGTTCTACAGGCCGGTCGACGCCGCGGATCAGCTAAGCGCCAGACCTCTGCTGACGGCGCCAATCTATCCGGTGCAAAGCGTCGATCCCGCCTACGCCTACGGGGGTGTGGCGCCGTCGCTGTTTGGCGCCCAGCCGACGGCGGCTCAGATCCGTGAGTGGTCGCCCGATCTCAACGTCACCCCGGCGGCAGCCCCGACATTCCTGGTGCACGCCGAGGACGACAACACGGTGCCCGTGGCCAATACGGTGCGGCTTCGTGAGGCGATGGTCGCGGCCAAGGTCACGGTCGAGACTCACCTGTTCGCTCGGGGCGGTCACGGCTTCGGCGTGCGCGCCCTGCCAGGCCGTCCGGACGGCCTGTGGTTGCCACTGTTCATCAACTTCGCACGTCAGGAAAATTTGTTTGTTTAGTTGAGATTGTGTTTCTCACCCGGGCAATAAAAGTCGGCAGCAGGACGCCCGAAATCATTGAGAGAAGCCGCATCGGATGTTCCAGTCGGAGGTTGACGAGGAGGGTGTGAGGCCGGTGGGGGATAGCGCGCTGATGCTAGTCGTGCGCCTGCCCGGGCGCAGCGACCAGCAAGCCTTCGCTCCGATCTTGAGCCGCCCGGAGGGTCTGCCAGACTGAAGCCTGTGGCCCTGTGGCGCAATGGCGAGAGTCTCGATCGCCCGCCTATGCGCACCCCGGAAGGCGCACCACCTTGGAACGCCCCTCATAGGTCTCAAGCCGGGTTTCACCCGTCGAAACGCACACCACTTTGAGGGCGAACGACGGCCTCATGCCCGGGTAGCTGCCCCGGCGCGCATCCAGCCGGAGCGTCTGGGCGCCGTTGTCCCAATTCAGGTCGACCGTCGCACGCTCGCCGTCGAGATAGCCATACCCGTCGCCGGCGTCGTCATAGAGCTGAAAGGCGGCGTCCCGCCCGGGGTAGACCCGGATCTCTAGCGGATCGTCAGAGGGTTGATCGGCGTACTGGATGACCGGCCCAAGCGGCAACAATGTCCCCGCGGGCACGTGGACAGGGATCGTGTCTATATCGGCCGCGACGGCCACCACTTTTCCGCCCTGGATCCTGGCTCCGGTCCAGAAGTCGTACCAGTCGCCCGCCGGGAGGTAGATCGTTCTCAGGTCAGCGTGCGGCTGGGTCACGGGGCTGACCATCAGGCCCCGCCCGAACATATACTGATCCCGGATCGTGAGGACCGCTGGATCGGTGCGGAAATCCATGACCAGCGGACGCATCAGGCTGTCCGCCCGATCGGTCACGCGCCAGGACATGGAGTAGATGTACGGCAGAAGGCGATACCTCAGACCATCATATCGGATGAGCCGCTGCCGGGTCTGCTCGTCAAACTCCCAGATCTCCTTGCCCTGCCCGGTGCCGTGGATGCGGAACATCGGGTTGAAGACAGCGAACTGGTACCAACGGGTGAAGAGCTCGGCGTAGGCGGGGTCTTTGGGGTCGCCGCCGAAGAATCCGCCGATGTCGGCCGACCAGTACGGAATTCCGCTGACCGAGAAGTTGAGCGCCGCGGGAATCTGCTTGGCGAAGGTGTCCCAGGTGCCCGCGACGTCGCCAGACCAGGTGATCGCGGCGTTTCGCTGCTGACCGGCGTAGGCCGAGCGCGTCAGGATGAAGGCCCGCTTGGCCGGCATGTCCCGGCGCATGCCGTCATGGACAGCCGTCGTGTGCATCAACGGATAGGAATTGTAGGTTTCGGAGCCCGGACCCGCGGCCGTCGTCAGCTGGGCCATCTGCCCCGCTTGACCGCCCAGCTCCGCCTCTGATCCGTCCAGCCACCATCCGTCGAAACCGTATTGGCCCAGTTCCCGCATGATCTGCGCCCAGTAGATCCTGCGGCCTTCCTCCGACCAGGCGTCGTACCATCTGCCCTGGCCGGCGGGGTAGACATTCGGATAGACAGGATCGAACAGCGCGCCCGCGGCCCTCAGTTCGTCGTGATGGGTCGTCGATACGTCGAAGCGCGGCCAGACTGATATAATGATGTGGGCGTTTTGCGCATGGACAGCCTCGACCAGTCCCGCGGGATCAGGAAAACGGCTGGAGTCGAACTGGTGGCTCCCCCACTGGCCGCCGGCCCAGTACTGCCAATCCTGCACCACCGCATCGAAGGGTATGCCGAGATCGCGGTAGCGACGAACGACGTCAAGGGTTTCTGCCTGGGTCTGATATCGCTCCCTTGACTGCCAGAGGCCCCATGTCCAGCGCGCCATCATCGGCGCCTGACCGGTCAGCGTGCGGTATCCGGCGACAACATCGTCGATCTCGGGCCCGTAGATGAAGTGATAGTCGATGCCCTCGCCGGCCTCGGACCGGAACTTGACGTTGCCTGCGTTATGCGGGGTCGCGACCTCGACGTGCGTGACGGCCGCATTGTTCCACAGCACGCCGTAGCCCCTCGACGAAACCAGCAGGGGGACGCCGACATCGGTGTTGATCTGCTGCAGCCGGACGCTGGCTCCCCGATAGTCGAGTTGTCCGCCCTGGTGCTGGCCCAGGCCATAGATCGCCTCGGTCGGCGGCAGGTCGAACAACTGGGCCGGTGCTCCGGCGGTGGGATTGCGCCCCCAGGGCGGATCACGCAGAATTCGCTCTCCGCGCTCATCGAGAAACTGCATCTCACCGGTCGCCTTGTCGATGCTGACCCGGATCACGCCTGTCGCCAGGACGACGTGACCGGGATCGTCCTGGACGGTCCACGTGACCGGCACGGGCTCGCTGATGACGGCGGGGTTGTAGTTACCGACCCAGTCCCCGGCGGCGGAAAAGCGGACGCGTATGATCCGGTCGGACCAGGGCTCCAGGCGAAGAACACCCCCCGGCAGGTCCAGCGCCAGCCCATGCGGCGTCTGACGGACGGCCCGAACGACCGGGTCCGCGATCGCGGACGCAGGCCAGGCGGTCAGGATTACGGCGCAGCAGAGCACGACCGCTCTCAGGACCCGGGGTCCGACCAGACGCATGTTCGCCCCTTCCATGGGTGTCGCGCGCGACACGATGGATCTGCCCCAAACCCCTCCAACGCCGCTCATCTGTCAGCGTCAGCGCAGATTTGTCAGAGTATCGCTCTGGTTAAGGTCGGGCAACTACCTTTTTGGATAGGAACGATTTTTCATGAGTGGAAACGCCGGGCCGCCGCGCCGGGGCGCCTCTGGGAGGTCGCCGTGTGAGCGGACTCAGGGAACGGCCGCAATGAATCACGTCGACCCTCCAAGGTCTCAGAAGCGCCATGAGCGGACCTTGCCTCGTCGCCTGAAAGCTGACTTTCGCTCCTGATGCACGCCGAGCGCGCCTGGCTGTTCACGCTCCCCGTAGAATTCGCAGCGCGAAGGTTCCCCTGTGATCCATGATACTCTCGGCCGATCGCGGTCAGCAGGCGTTCGCTCACAAAAATGGAGCGCCGCTTGTTTCAAGCGGCGCTCCAAGTATGGACAGTAGCCTTTGGGAAGCCTGTCCAATCCCGGGGGGGATGTCGAGATCAGAAGGAGACACGGGCGGCGACGCCCGCGTCAGTATCGGATAAGGAGCCTCACGCTGAACCTGCGATCGTTGACCTGGTAGTCACGATGGGGCTCGACGATCTGAACTGATCGGAATTCTGCTTGATCGCCTGGGCGGAGGCGAGACTGGGCCCGGATGCCGGAGACGACGACCTCTTCGACCTCGACGGCCTCGTCATCTTCAGTGTTTTGAGGCGCCGGCGCATCCTGCGCGAACGCCAGCGACGGGACTGTCATCGCTGCGAGTGAAAGAACAGATGCGCCACACATGAGCGCCAACCTGCCGGCACGGTGAATCCGGAACATCAAACCATCCTCCCCTTTGTCGCCGCGGCCGCTCTCAGACGGTCTTGGGGTGACGCCCTCTCCCAATGGAACGGTCTTTGCCGGCGCGCCGGCCCGCTCGCACTTCACAAATAAAACAAATTTCGTCAAATGAGAACCCTTTTGTAGGAGTAATTAGTTATGGGCGGCACTGGCGCTTCGCCCAAGCCAGGCCGGAGCTGTCGTGGACACCCATCCTGACCGTCTGTGTGTTCCTCCACATCCGGTTCAAACGCTCGAAATGGCTGTGAAAGCGAGTTCCCTGGCGGCCGAGGGGCGGGCTCCGCGACCCGGTGAACGAGCCTGCCGAAGCTCCGCCGGAACCAAGAGCCGGGCCTCGGTACCTTAAATCTCCCACCGTGAAGTCGCGGGATCGCGCGGTTGGGCCCTGACCGCTATCGTCGCCTCTTCAATCAAGCCCCTTTCGCGAGGCAGCACCCGCATGCCCGTCGCCCCTCACTCCCACTCGATCGTTCCCGGCGGCTTGGACGTGACGTCGTAGACGACGCGGTTGACGCCCCTGACCTCATTGACGATCCGCGTGGCCGTCCGGCCCAGGACGTCCCACGGGAATTCGAAGAAGTCGGCGGTCATGCCGTCGGTGGAGGTGACGGCGCGCAGGGCCAGCACCTTCTCGTAGGTACGGGCATCGCCCATCACGCCGACGGTCTTCACCGGCAGCAGGACGGCGAAGGCCTGCCAGATCTGGTCGTAAAGTCCAGCCTTGCGGATCTCTTCCAGATAGATGGCGTCGGCCTGTTGCAGGGTCTCCACCGCCTCGGGAGTGATCTCCCCCGGGATGCGGATGGCCAGACCCGGCCCGGGGAACGGATGGCGGCCGACGAAGGCGTCGGTCAGGCCCAGTTCGCGGCCCAGCGCCCTCACCTCGTCCTTGAACAGTTCGCGCAGCGGCTCGACCAGCTTCAGCTTCATGAAATCCGGCAGGCCGCCGACGTTGTGATGGCTCTTGATGACGTGGGCCTTGCCGCTGGAAGACGAGACGCTCTCGATGACGTCGGGATAGAGGGTGCCCTGGGCGAGGAATTCGGCGCCCTCGATCTTGCCGGCCTCGCGGTCGAAGATCTCGATAAAGACGCGACCGATGGTCTTGCGCTTCGTCTCGGGGTCAGACTGGCCGGCAAGCGCGCCGAGGAATTCCTTCGACGCATCAACGTGGATCAGCGGGATGTTGTAGTGCTCGCGGAAGAGCTTGGTGACCTGGGCCGCCTCATCCTTCCTGAGCAGGCCGGTGTCGACGAAGACGCAGGTCAGCTGGTCGCCGATCGCCTCGTGGATCAGGACGGCGGCGACCGAACTGTCGACGCCGCCGGACAGGCCGCAGATCACCCTGGCCGAACCGACCTGTTCGCGGATCTGGGCGATCTTCTCGTCGCGATAGGCCGCCATGGTCCAGTCGCCCTTCAGCCCGGCGATGCCGTGGGTGAAGTTCTTCAGCATGGTGGCGCCGCGCGGGGTGTGCATCACCTCGGGGTGGAACTGGACGCCGTAGAAGCGGCGGGTCTCGTCGGCGATCACGGCGTAGGGGGAGCCGGGCGAGGAGGCGACGACGTCGAAGCCTCGCGGGATGGCGACGATCTTGTCGCCATGGCTCATCCAGACGGTCTCATCCTCGCCGACCGGGGCCAGTCCGGCGAGCAGGGGCGACGCCTTCTCGACCGTGATTTCGGCGCGGCCGAACTCGCGGGTGTGGCCGCCCTCAACCTTGCCGCCCAGCTGTTCGCACAGGGTCATCTCGCCGTAGCAGATGCCGAGCACGGGCACGCCGGCCTCGAACACCGCCTGCGGCGCCCGGGGGCTGCCCTCTTCGTGGACGCTCTCGGGACCGCCCGACAGGATGATCGCCGCCGGTTTCAGCGCGGCCAGCGCCGCCTCCGCCCTGGCATAGGGATGGATCTCGCAATAGACGCTCGCCTCGCGCAGGCGGCGAGCGATCAACTGGGTCACCTGGCTGCCGAAATCGACGATGAGGACCTTCTGGTGATCGGCGGGGGCGGTCATGCGGGCTCCGTGGCGGCAGGCGTGAAATGGTCATGCAACAGGTCGAGCGCCTCGGACAGACGGAGATCGATCTCCGCCAGGGCGTCGGTCCAGTGGCGAAGCTCGCTCAGGTCCGTGCGGCCGTCACTGACGCCGCGCAGGCCGAGAACCGGCACGTCGAATCGGGCGGCGGCGCGGACGACGGCGAAGGTCTCCATGTCGACCATGTCGGCGTCGATGGCGTCATAAGCTCCACCGGAGACGACGCTGCCGCCGGTCGCCAGCCGGGCTGACGGCAGGGAGGCCGGGCCGTCCGCGAGCGGCAGGATGGCGGCCACCTGTGGATACGGCGTCTCGCCCTTCGGGAAGCCGAGCGCGCTGGCGTCCATGTCGCGGTAGCTGACGTGAGACACGCGGTAGACGCGGGCGTGATCCAGCGTGCGCGAACCCGCCGAGCCGAGCGACACGACGAGGTCCGGCAGGCCGGCTCCGGCCCGCAGGTCAGCGAGGGCATGGCCGACGGCGGCGGCGGCCTCCACCGGGCCCACGCCGGTGATCAGGGGCCGGATGCGCGCCTTCAGGGCCGGACCGTATTCAGGCTCGGCGGCCATGACGCACAGGACGGTCTTCGGACCGAAGCGGGAGAGGGTCCAGTCCGGGCTCACGCCCGCCGCTCATAGAGGGCGAGGAAGAAGCCGTCGGTGTTGGTCGCGGCCGGCGACAGACGCAGGCGATGGCCGCTGGTGTTGGCGACGAGGCGCTCCCGGGCGGCGCGGGTCAGCGTCGGGGCGTCCAGCAAACCGGCGACCAGCAGGGGTCGGAAGTCCGGATGGGCCGCCTCGAAGGCGTCGGCCGTGGCCTCGTTCTCGAGCGTCAGCATCGAGCAGGTGACATAGGCCAGCCGGCCGCCGGGTTTCACCAGCGCCACCGCCTGGGCGAGGATGCGCAGTTGCAGGGCGTGCAGACGCTCGACCTCGTCGGCCTTCAGCCGCCAGGCGTCCTCGGGCCGGCGGCGCCAGGTGCCCGAGCCGCTGCACGGCGCGTCGACGAAGACCAGGTCGGCCTTGCCGTTGAACTCCTCGACCCCGCCGCCGTTCTGGCCGATCAGGCGCAGGTCGGCAGCCACGCCGGCGCGCTGCAGGCGCGGGCGGATGTTGTCGAGCCGCTTCTGCACCACGTCGCAGGCGATCAGCCGCAGGCCGGCGGCCGGCGGCGCGGCGCGGGCGGCCGCGGCTTCGTCGGCCCCCGTCGGCGACCATCCGGCCGGCTTCGGCGCGGCGGCCCTGGCCGGATCGGCGTCCGGCAGGCCTTGCTGGGCCAGGGCCAGCGTCTTGCCGCCGCCGCCTGCGCAATAGTCGATGACGACGCTGTCGGGCGTGAAGGTCAGCCCCGAACCGGCCAGCCAGGTGACGATCTGGCTGCCCTCGTCCTGGATCTCGATCCGGCCCGCCTTGAAGGCTTCGAGCGCCTGCACATTGGGTGGCGGCTCCGCCGACAGACGCAGGCCCCGGGCCGACCACGGCGTCGGTTCGGCCGACAGGCCGGCGGCGGTCAGTTCGGCGGCGACCATGTCCACCGGGGCCTTGGCCGTATTGACCCGCAGGTCGATCGGCGCGCGCGGCGCCATCAGTTCCCGGGCCTCCTCGCTCCAGCGCTCGCCGAAGGTCGTCTTGAAGTCCTCGACCACGAACTCCGGCAGGCCGGCGGCGACCCAGCCGGGCAGGTCCCCCTCCCGGGCCGTGATGCGGGCGCGTTCCTGTTTCGACAGCGGTCGCGGACCATAGCCCTCGCCGGAGTGCAGGGCCTCGATCTCCTCCAGCGACAGGCCGTCGATCAGGGCCAGCGAGCCGATCACCAGCGCGCGGCCGTCCTCGCGCCCGCCCATGGCCCAGACCAGCCGGCCGCGGGCGCGCAGCACGCGGTAGACGCGGTCGGCGACGGCGCGACGGTCCCCGGAGCCCGCGTAACGGTTGGCGGCGCCCCAGGCCTTGAGCACGACCTCGGCCGGGGCTCGCCCCTGGGCGATGCTGTCGAGGACGGAGGCGGCGGCGGCGAGGCGGGCGGCTGGGGTCAATTCAGGCTTTCAAACGAACAGGGCGGCGAGGACCATCACCAGCCCGGCGGCGGCGGCGAGCCAGACCAGCGAGCGGATGTAGGGCACGCCGAAGGCGTACAGCGGCAGATAGATCAGCCGCCCGAAGAAATAGAGCTGCGCCCCGAGGGCGGTCAGCGTCCCGTCCTTACCGGCGATATGCGCCATGATCACGGCGGCGGCGAAGATCGGCAGGGTCTCGAACAGATTGGCCTGGGCGCGCATCAGACGGCCGGCGACCTTGCCGGGCGGCGGAGAGACGGCGTCGCGCGGGCTTGCGTTCCATTTGACGCCGAGCTCCGCCGTCCGCGCCATGGCGGCGGCCATGATCTGGACCACCGCCAGGATCAGGGTGAAGGCCAGCAGAATGAATTCCGGCGTCATATCCATGGCCTGCCCTCCCCTCCTCAGCCCTGCCGGTAGTTCGGCGCCTCGCGCGTGATCATCACGTCGTGGACGTGGCTTTCCCGCAGGCCGGCGCCGGTGATGCGCACGAACCGGGCGCGGTCCTGGAAGTCGGCGATGGTGGCGGCGCCGACATAGCCCATGGCGGCGCGCAGGCCTCCGACCATCTGGTGCAGCACCGGCGCGATCGGCCCCTTGTAGGGCGTCTGGCCCTCGATGCCCTCGGGCACCAGCTTCTGCGTGTCTTCCACTTCCTTCTGGAAATAGCGGTCGGCCGAGCCGGCGCCCATGGCCCCGACCGAGCCCATGCCGCGGTACGACTTGTAGGACCGGCCCTGGTACAGGAAGACCTCGCCCGGACTCTCGTCGGTCCCGGCGAACATCGAACCCATCATGGCGCAGGACGCCCCCGCCGCGATGGCCTTGGCCAGATCGCCCGAATATTTGATGCCGCCGTCGGCGATGACCGGCGCGCCGCTCTCGCGGGCGGCCCGGACTGCCTCCATGATGGCGGTGAGCTGGGGCACGCCGACGCCGGCGACGATACGGGTGGTGCAGATCGAGCCGGGGCCGATGCCGACCTTCACCGCGTCCGCGCCCGCGTCGATCAGGGCCCGGGCGGCGTCATAGGTGGCCACATTGCCGGCGATGATCTGGATGCGGTTGGATTCGCGCTTGATGCGCTCAACGGCGCGCGAGACCTGGATCGAATGACCGTGGGCGGTGTCAATGACGACCACGTCCACCCCGGCCTCGGCCAGGGCCATGGAGCGCTCGTAACCGGCGTCGCCGACGGTCGAGGCGGCGCCGACCAGCAGCCGGCCCTGATCGTCCTTGGCGGCGTGCGGGTGAGCCTGGGCCTTCTCGATGTCCTTCATCGTGATCAGGCCGACGGCGCGATAGTCCTCGTCGACGACGATCACCCGCTCGATCTTGCGGTCGCGCAGCAGGGCCCGGGCCTCGTCGCGGCCGGCGCCCTCGCGCACCGTGATCAGGTCGCCCGTGGTCATCAGCTCGGCGGCCTTGCGGTTCGGATCGGTGTCGAAGCGCATGTCGCGGTTGGTCAGGATGCCGACCAGCCTGCCGGTGGCCGGATCCACGACGGGGAAGCCGCTGATCTTCCTCCTGGCGCGAATCTCGCGGATTTCGCCCAGCGTGGTCTGCGGCGTGATGGTCACCGGATTGATGACCATGCCGCTTTCATAGCGCTTCACCTCGCGCACCATGTCGGCCTGTTCGTCGACCGTCATATTGCGATGAAGCACGCCCAGACCGCCGGCCTGGGCCATGGCGATGGCGAGCCGGCTTTCGGTGACCGTGTCCATGGCGGACGAGGTCAGCGGGATGTTCAGCCTGATGTCGCGGGTGAGCTTCGTCGAGACGTCCGCGTCGGCGGGCATGATCTCTGACGGGCCGGGTTCCAGCAAAACATCGTCGAAGGTGAGCCCTTCGCGTATCTCCATGAGGAGTCTCCGTTTTGCGGGCCGCGTATAGCGGTGGAAGGCGGGGAACCGCAAGGGCCGCCCGGGCCTATGATGACGATAAGAACAATTGCCTTGCGGGCTGCGGCGCCGGCCCCACATCTGAAAGACGAATGGTTCGACTGTTGATCAGCACCGCCCGCCGTCTCGCGCTCAAGATCGCGAGCTATGGCGTGATGCACCTGGTGGTCGCCATCCTGGTCGCCTTCGCCATCACCCGCGACTGGCGGCTGGCTCTGGCGGTCGGCGTCGTCGAGCCGTTCTTCCAGACCATCGCCTATTCGATCCACGACCGTGTCTGGCACCGCATCGAGCATCGCGGCATGCTGTCGGGCGTCGAGGAGGCGGCCGAGGCGGTCACCGCTCGCCTCGAGGTCATGCGACCCGAGGAACAGACGCGGGCCCATGGCCACGGGGATGGCCACCACGGCCACAGCCACGCCCTGCCCGGCTCTTTCAAACAGGTCGCGCTGAAGACCGTCACCTATTGCCTGATGCATTTCAGCGTGGCCGTCACCGTAGCCTACGCCCTGACCCAGAACTGGCGCACGGCGCTGGCCATCGGCATCATCGAGCCCCTGGTGCAGACGGTGTTCTTCACCGCCCACGACCGTATCTGGACGCGGATCGAGGCGCGGAAGGCGCGGGCGGCGGAACTGGCCTCGGCCTAGCGCCGGTTCATCGCCACCAGGAACACCTCGGCGCTGTCCTTCCGGCTCGACTCCGGCTTGACGTATTTGACCGTCTCGAACTCGGCCCGCAGCCGCGCCAGCACCCCGCCGGCGTCCCCGCCCTGGAAATTCTTCGACACGAAATGCCCGCCGGGCTTGAGGGTGCGGATGGCGAAGTCAGCGGCGATCTCGATCAGGGCGATGATCTTGAGGTGATCGGTCTGGCGGTGGCCGACCGTGTTGTGGGCCATGTCGGACAGGACCAGGTCGGGCGCTCCACCCAGCAGGTCCATCATCTGCTGGTCTACGCCGGGATGGGTGAAATCGGCCTGGATAAGGGTCGCGCCGGGAATCGGTGCGATCGGCAGCAGGTCGACGCCGACGACCGCGGTCGCGCCGCGCTTCACCGCCACCTGGATCCAGCCGCCCGGCGCGGCGCCGAGGTCGATGACCCGGCTGCCCTGTCTGATCAGATGGAAGCGGTCGTCGATCTCAAGCAGTTTGAAGGCGGCGCGGGAACGCCAGCCCTCGGCGCGGGCCTTTTCGGACCATTTGTCGGACAGCTGGCGCTTGATCCACTGCTGGCTGGACATCGACTTGGTGTCCGCCGTCTTCATCTTCGTGCCCATGCCGCGGCCGGCCGCGGTCCCGCCGGAGGGCGGACGGACCATGCGGCGGCGTTCGGGAGGCTGGCCAGAAGGCGGGCCGGCAGGCGGACCGGCAGGCTTTTCGTCGTCACTCATGCCTCTCCCATAGCCCCGACCGGGATTGCGGGCTATGACCCCGCGACATTTCAAAGGAGCGCGCCGATGGCCGACGAAACCCTGACCTTCACTCTCGACACCGGCGACGGCGAAGCCCGCGACGTGGTGATCAAGCTGCGCCCCGACCTGGCCCCTGGCCACGTGGCCCGTATCACCGAGCTGGCGAAAGAGGGCTTCTACGACGGCGTCGTCTTCCACCGCGTCATCGCCGGCTTCATGGCCCAGGGCGGCGATCCGACCGGCACCGGCACCTCGGGCTCGAGCAAGCCGAACCTGAAGGCCGAGTTCTCGTCCGAGCCGCACGTGCGCGGCGTGTGCTCGATGGCCCGGACCAGCGATCCCAACAGCGCCAACAGCCAGTTCTTCATCTGCCTGGATGACGCGACCTTCCTCGACCGCCAGTACACGGTGTGGGGCCAGGTGATCGAAGGCATGGACAACGTCGACGCCCTGCCCAAGGGCGAACCGCCCCGCAACCCGGGCAAGATCGTCAAGGCGACGGTGGGCTAGAAACGGAAAGGGCCGCTCGATCGAGCGGCCCTTTTTCGTATCTGGAACAGCCCTCCCCTCCGTCATCCTCGGGTCGAGCCCGAGGATGACGGCGGTGGGGTGGCTGCCACCTACTCGATCTCGACCACCTCGACCCGGGCGCCGTTCAGCACCAGGGCGATCTCGCCGCGCTTGAGCTTCAGCGCGTCCTCGCCGAACAGCTGGCGGCGCCAGCCGCGCAGGGCGTCGATGTCGGCCTCGTCGTCCAGGGCGATCTTCTCGAGGTCGGCGACGTTGGCGATCAGCTTGGTGGCGACGCCGGCGTTGTCGCTCTTGGCCTTCAGAAGCACCTTGAGCAGCTCGACGACCGAAGGCGGCGCCGGCTGGTTGTGGGCCGGCCGCTCCAGCTTGGGCGCGTGGGCCTCGGGATCCTCGAGCACGCGCTTGAGTTCCGCCGTCAGCTCAAGGCCAAGGCGAGAGGCGCCGAACCCCTTCGGCACCGAGCGCAGCCGGTTGAAGGCGTCGGCGTCGATCGGCCCCTGGGCCGCGATCTCGTCGATGGCCTCATCCTTGAGGATGCGGCCGCGCGGCTGGTCGCGCTCCTGCGCCGCCCGTTCGCGCCACACCGCGGTGGCCACGAAGGCCGCGAGGTATTTCGCCGAATACTTCTTGGGTTTCAGACGCTTCCACGCCTTTTCCGGATCGGTGTCGTAGAGGGCCGGATCGGTCAAATCCTCCATCTCGGCCATCACCCAGTCGAGCCGCCCCTCCTTCTGCAGGCGATCGCGCAGCTTCGGATAGAGGGCCGCGAGATGGGTGACGTCGCCGAGGGCGTAGATCAGCTGGGCGTCCGACAGCGGGCGGCGGGCCCAGTCGGTGAAGCGGCTGCCCTTGTCGACCTCCTGGCGCACCATCTGCCGGACCAGCGCCTCGTAGGAGACCTGATCGCCGAAGCCCGCGGCCATGGCGGCGACCTGGGTGTCGAACATCGGTTTGGGCATGGCGCCCAGCTTGACGAATATCTCCACGTCCTGCCGGGCGGCGTGGAACACCTTCAGGATCGATTCGTCCCGCATCAGGTCGAGGAAGGGCGACAGGTCGAGGCCTTCGGCCATCGGGTCGATGATCGCGGCGTCTGTGGCCGACGCGGCCTGGATCAGGCACAGCCGGGGCCAGTAGGTCGTCTCCCGCATGAACTCGGTGTCGACCGTGACGAAGGGGGCGGCGGCGAGGCGGGCGCAGAACTCGCGGAGTGCCTCGGTGGTGGTGATCGGCGTCATTCGGATGCTATAGCCCCGCGCAATGCGGTTGTGGCAAGAGCCGCCGCACAAATCCGCCCACTGATTCAGGCCCGTGACCGATGAGCGACACCCCCGAAAGCCTGCGCAACGGCCTGACCTACGCCGATGCGGGCGTGGATATCGACGCCGGGGAGATGCTGGTCGACGCCATCAAGCCGCTGGCGAAATCCACCCGCCGGCCCGGCGCCGAGGCCTCCCTGGGCGGTTTCGGGGCCCTGTTCGACCTGAAGGCGGCGGGGTTCGAGGACCCGTTGATCGTCGCCACCACGGACGGCGTCGGCACCAAGCTGAAGATCGCCATCGAGACCGGGCGTCATGACGGCGTCGGCATCGACCTGGTCGCCATGTGCGTCAACGACCTGCTTGCCCAGGGGGCCGAGCCGCTGCTGTTCCTCGACTACTACGCCACCGGCAAGCTTGAGATCGACGCCGCGAAGCGGGTCGTGACCGGCATCGCCGAGGGCTGCCGTCAGGCCGGCTGCGCACTGGTCGGGGGCGAGACGGCCGAGATGCCGGGCATGTATGCCGGCGGCGACTACGACCTGGCCGGCTTCTCGCTTGGCGCGGTCGAGCGGGGCCACGCCCTGCCGTATCTCGACCGGCAGGCCGCCGGGGACGTCATCATCGGGCTGGCCTCGTCGGGGCCGCACTCGAACGGCTATTCCCTGATCCGCAAGGTGGTCGAGAAGTCGGGCCTGTCGTGGGGCGACGACGCGCCGTTCGCCAAGGACCGCACCCTGGCCCAGGCGCTGATGGAGCCGACCCGGATCTATGTGAAGCCGGTGCTGCCGTTGATGAAGGCCGGGCTGGTCAAGGGCGCGGCTCACATCACCGGCGGCGGCCTGATCGAGAACCCGCCGCGTTGCATCGCCGAAGGCCTGCACGCCGTGTTCGACTGGGACACGCTGGCGCTGCCGCAGGTGTTCCAGTGGCTGGCTGAAACCGGCGGCGTTTCCGATCACGAAATGCGCCGGACCTTCAACTGCGGCGTCGGCTTCATTCTCCTGGTCGCGCCGGAGAACGCCGAACCGGTGCTGGCGGCCCTGCTCAACGCCGGCGAGGTCGCTTTCGTCTGCGGCCAGCTCGCCGCGGACTAGAGGCCGGAGGGGCCGGCGCGGCGCATTGACCGCCGCCCTTCGCCCCGGCAAGGTCCGCGCCTTCCACACCAAGAGGTCGCCGATATGCGCGCGCTGTCGATCGCCCTGGCCGGGCTGATGCTGGTATCCGGGCCCGCGGCGGCGCAGGCTCCCGCGTCGTCCGAGCACGCGCTGCTCCATCAGGTCGCGGGCGAGGTGCGTCCGGAGCGGATGCGCGCGGACATCGAGGCCATGGTCGGCTTCGGCACCCGCCACACCCTGTCGGAAACGCAGTCGGAAACGCGCGGCATCGGCGCGGCCCGCCGCTGGGCCCAGCGTCGGTTCGAGGCGATCGGCGCCGACTGCGGCGGCTGCCTGACCGTCGTGACGCCCTCGGACACGGTCACCGGCGCCCGCGTCCCGACCCCGACCGAGGTGGTCGACATCGTCGCCATCCAGCGCGGCACGGGCGACCCGAACCGCGTCATCATCATCTCCGGCCACATCGACTCGCGCGTCAGCGACGTGATGAATTTCACCGACGACGCGCCTGGCGCCAACGACGACGCCTCGGGCGTCGCGGCGGTGCTGGAAGCGGCGCGGGTGCTGACAAAGCACCGCTTCGACGCCACCCTCGTCTACGCCGCCCTCTCCGGCGAGGAGCAGGGCCTGCTGGGCGGCAAAATTCTGGCGGACTACGCCCAGGCGCAGGGCTGGCGGGTCGAGGCCAATCTGAACAACGACATCGTCGGCAACTCGGAGGGCCAGTCGGGGGTCCGCGACACCACCCGGGTGCGGGTTTTCTCCGAAGGCACCAAGACGGTGGAGACCGAGGCCCAGGAGGAACGCCGTCGCTACAATGGTGGCGAGGTCGACTCCTCGTCGCGCAACCTCGCGCGGTTCATCGACGCCATCGCCGACCGCTACCTGACCAATTTCGACGTGGATCTGATCTACCGGACGGACCGCTACGGCCGGGGCGGCGACCAGGTCGAGATGCTGCGCCACGGCTTCCCGGCCGTCCGCATCAGCGAGGGCGCCGAGAACTATGACCGTCAGCACCAGGACCTGCGCGTCGAGAACGGCGTCCACTATGGCGACACCATCGACGGCGTGGACTTCGACTACCTCGGACAGGTGGCCCGCCTGAACATCGTCTCGATGGCGGCGCTGGCCAACGCCCCCGCCACGCCGCTGGGCGTCACCATCGAGGGCGCGGTCAAGCCGGATACGACGGTGAAATGGCAGCCGGTCTCCGGCGCCGCGGGCTATCGCGTGTGGTGGCGATCGACGACCGCGCCGCAGTGGACCCACAGCCGCTGGGCGGGATCGGCGACCGAGATGGTGCTGCCCGGCGTGGTCATCGACGACTGGTTCTTCGGCGTCTCGGCCGTATCGGACGACGGCTACGAGAGCCCGGTGGTGTTTCCCGGCCCGGCCGGATCGTTCGTCTCGGTCGGCGACCCGGCCCCGCCCGCCCGCTGATGTCGCAGCCGCGCTCCGGCCGCGTCCGCGCCGCCGTCCTGATTTCAGGTTCCGGCTCCAACATGGCGGCGCTGGTCGACGCCGCGCGCGCCGAGGACTGCCCGTTCGGGGTGGTCCTGGTGCTGTCGAACCGGCCTGACGCCGGCGGGCTGGCGGTGGCGCGCGCCAAGGGCGTCGCCGTCGCCGTGGTCGACCACCGCCCGTTCGGCAAGGATCGCGAGGCGCACGAACGCGCCGTCGACGCGGCGCTGGCCGAGCACCGGGTCGAGGTCGTCGCCCTGGCCGGCTATATGCGCCTGCTGA
The DNA here is from genome assembly GCF_035626975.1 of Brevundimonas sp. Classification (GTDB taxonomy): domain Bacteria; phylum Pseudomonadota; class Alphaproteobacteria; order Caulobacterales; family Caulobacteraceae; genus Brevundimonas. Next base: position 52,246 of record NZ_DASPMQ010000044.1, on the reverse strand, counting down.
CCCCGTGGCTGGTGAAACGGTGGGCGGGGCGGATGTTGAACATCCACCCCAGCCTGCTGCCGAAGTATCCGGGCCTGGACACCCACGCCCGCGCGCTGGCGGCGGGCGACCTGGAGGCCGGCTGCACCGTGCATCTGGTCACCGAGGGCGTCGACGAGGGGCCGGTCCTGGCCCAGGCCGCCGTTCCGATGCTGGCCGGCGACACGCCCGCCTCGCTTGGCCAGCGCGTGCTGACGGCCGAGCACCAGTTGTACCCGCAGGCGCTGGCTGACTTCTGCCGCGCCCGGATGAGAGGTTAGGAGTCTGGAGGCGGCCCCGGCGAAACCGCCGGGGCTGTTTCACGCGCGGGGTCAGCGGGGCCGACGACTGGGCGCGGTGACCGCGCCGGCCACGGCGCCGACCGCGGCGCCGGCGACCGTCGACTTGGTGTTGCCGCCTATGACCTGACCGGCGGCGGCGCCGATCAGGCCGCCGCTCGCGGCGCGTTGTTCTATGGTCGTGCCGCAGGCCCCGAGCAGGGTCAGCGCGGCGACGGCCGGGGCGAGTTTAAGGGTGCTGTTCATCGTGAAGCTCCTTGGGGAGAAGGGCCTTCCGAGAACGTGCGGGCCCGGAAAGCTGTTCCGGTCAAAGATCGTCCCGCCGACTCCGTGAACATCCCGCCCGAACGAAAACGGCCGGCTTTCCCGCGGGTAAGCCGGCCGCTCGGGTCGTCCTGGAGCCGCGATCAGCCGACGATCTGATCTTCCGTGAAGAACTGGGCAATCTCGATGCCGGCGTTCTCGATCGAGTCCGAACCGTGCACCGAGTTTTCGCCGATCGACAGGGCGAACTGCTTGCGGATGGTGCCTTCGGCGGCGTCCTTCGGGTTGGTGGCGCCCATGACTTCGCGGTAGCGGGCGACGGCGTTTTCGCCTTCCAGCACCTGCACGACGACCGGCTCGGCCGTCATCTGACCGACCAGTTCGCCGTAGAAGGGACGTTCGGCGTGGACTTCGTAAAATTTCTTCGCCTGGGCCTCGGTCAGCTTGACGCGGCGCTGGGCGACGATGCGCAGGCCGGCGGCCTCGATCACGGCGTTGATCGCGCCGGTCAGGTTGCGGCGCGTGGCGTCAGGCTTGATGATCGAGAACGTACGTTCGGTCATGGGAGTGACTTCTTGTTGGGAGATTGAGGGTCGCGGGCTTATAGACGCGCCCTCCCCGGTTTCCAACCGCCCCATTTTTCATGTGTCCCTATCGCTCGGCGCGCGGCGCCTCGCTGCTTGGGGGACGCGCGCTGGCCTCGAAGTTTCCATGCTCCAGATCACCGACCTGACCTTCAACGCCTGGGGCCGCAAATTCCTTGAGGACGCCTCCGTCAGCCTGCCGCCCGGCGCCAAGGTCGGGTTGGTCGGTCGCAACGGCATCGGCAAATCCACCCTGTTCAAGCTGATCCTCGGCGAACTGGCCGCCGGCGGCGACGAGATCAGCCTGCCGAAGACGGCGCGCATCGGGTCGGTGGACCAGGAACATCCGGCCACGCCCGTCAGCGTGCTCGAGACCATCCTCGAGGCCGACGAGGAGCGCCACAGCCTGCTGGGCCGGCTGGAGACCGCCGAGCCAGAGGAGATGGGCGAGATCTGGACCCGGCTGATCGAGATCGAGGCCGACGCCGCCCCCGCACGCGCCGCTGAAATCCTCGTCGGCCTCGGCTTCGACCATGAGAACCAGCAACGGCCGATGTCGGAGTTCTCCGGCGGCTGGCGCATGCGCGTGGCCCTGGCCGCGGCCCTGTTCGCCGAGCCGGACATGCTGTTGCTCGACGAACCGACCAACTACCTGGATCTGGAAGGCGCGCTGTGGCTTGAGGCGCGGTTGAAGAAATACCCGCACACGGCCCTGATCATCTCCCACGACCGGGAGATGCTGAACGAGGTCTGCACCCACATCCTGCACCTCGCGAACCGCAATCTGACGCTCTACACGGGCAACTACGACCAGTTCGAAAAGGCCCGCGCCGAGAAGGCCCGGCTGCAGCTGTCGGCCAAGGCCAAGCAGGATGCCGAGCGGGCGCATCTCCAGGCCTTCGTTGACCGCTTCAAGGCCAAGGCCTCCAAGGCCGCCCAGGCCCAGTCGCGCATGAAGCGGCTGGCCAAGATGCAGCCGGTCGCGACGACCATCGAGGAGCGCGTCGCGCCCTTCATCCTGCCGTCGCCACCGCGCCCGCTGGCGCCGCCGCTGATCCGGCTGGAGCGGGCCAATGTCGGCTATGAGCCCGGCAAGCCGATCCTGCGCAATCTGAACCTGCGCATGGACCTGGATGATCGCATCGGCCTGCTGGGCGTCAATGGCGCCGGCAAGTCGACCTTCGCCAAGATGATCGCCGGCGCCCTGAACGTGTCCGAGGGCGAACTGCACCGGGATCGCAAGATGCGGGTGGGCTGGTTCCACCAGCACCAGATCGAGGCGATGGACCCGACCGATACGCCGCTGGAGATCATCCGCCGCGCCATGCCCGAAGCGAGCGAAAGCAGCCGCCGTTCGAAGCTGGCGCAGTGGGGGCTTGGCTACGAGAAGCAGGAGACCACGGTCGCCAGCCTGTCGGGCGGCGAGCGGGCACGGCTGCTGCTGAACCAGGTGGCGATGGACGCGCCGCATATCCTGATCCTCGATGAACCGACCAACCACCTCGACATCGACAGCCGCCGGGCCCTGCTGGATGCCCTGAACGAATATTCGGGCGCCGTGATCCTGATCACCCACGACCGCTCGCTGATGGAGATGGTCGCCGACCGGTTGTGGCTGGCCGCCGATGGAACGGTGAAGCCGTATGAGGGCGACATGGACGACTACGCCCGGTTCGTTCTGGACCGCGCCAAACAGGCGGCGGTGAAGCCGAGCCAGATCAAGGATGAGACGGCCGCCGTCGCCGCGCCTCAACAGGGCAAGAAGAAGAACGACAAGAAATCAGGCCCTTCGCCCTCGACCCTGCGTCACGCGGTGAAGAAGGCCGAGGAGCGGATAGCCCAGCTGACCGCCGAGATCGCCCGCATAGACGACGATCTGGCCAACGCCGCCGTCAGCAATCCCAAGGCGCTGGAGGGCCTGACGCGGGCGCGGGCCAGGACCCAGTCGGATCTGGAGGCGGCCGAGGCTGCGTGGGTGCAGGCCGAAGAGGCTCTGGCGGAGGTCGCATGAGCAATCCCGTTGAACTGTCGCGCGAAGCCCGGCAGGCCGCCGCCGAGCGCCTGCGCGCCCTGCTCCACGAGGAGCTGGAGGTCGAGATCGGATCCCTCCAGGCCGAACTGATCCTCGACCAGATCGCGCGCGACCTTGGCCCGGTGTTCTACAACCGCGCCCTGGGCGACGCCCGCGCCGTCATCGCTGCAAAGGCTGAAGACATGGACGAAGCGCTCTATGGGCTGCAGCGCCAGACCGAACTGCGCTGAGGATCAGCCGCAGCTGAGACGGACCACAGTCTGGGTGTCGGGGTTGATCTCGATGTTCAACCGGCTGGCGCTGAAGTCCATGGTCACGGGCTGGCCGGTCTCATAGATGCGCCAGACCGCGCCCGCGGGCGCCGACGGCAGGGATGACCGTGCGCGGCCGACCCAGTTCTGACGCTCGGCGGCGCCGCACGCATCGGCCGGAGGGGTCGGTGTCGGCTCCTTGGTCACCGGCGGAGGGGTCGGGGTCGAAGCTGACGACGCGGGCGGGGGGGTGTCCCCGGCCGGCTTGGCCGGGGGGGCCTGCTCGGTGCAGGCGGCGAGCGCCACCACGGTGGCGAGGGATATGACGATCAACCGCATTCTACGCTCCTGATAATGCCTGTGGCCTGATCGAAACGGATATTGAGCCGGTCAGGACGCAGGTCCTTGGTGATCGGGCAGGTGGTGCAGACGATGCGCACGTTGGCGCCGGCGGGAAAGCTGACGGCGCCCACATGAGAGCCGATCAGCGAGCGGGCCTCCGCTGCGCCGCACTGTTGCGGTACGGCGTGCGGCGGCGTCCCGGCCACGGGCGCGCACGCGGCCAGCGCCACTCCGCCGATTCCGAGGAAGACGCTCCTCATCCGCATTTGACCTCGCGAATGATCCCCGTGGACTGTGCGTAGAGGATGTTCAACCGGCTGGGGCTGTAGTCCATCGTCACCGGACAGGTGGTGCAGGTCACGCGCCAGGTCTCATTGGCCGGCTTCGCGGGCAGTTCCGAACGGTTGCGCCCTATGAACCGCTGGTACTGATCGGCCCTGCACTGCGACGGACCCCCGTCCGGCGGAACGGGCTCGATCGGCGCGCAGGCAGCGGCCAGCAGACCGGCGGCGGCGAGGCTGAGCAACGGGATTTTCATGCGCGTCTCCGTGGGTGACTTCAGCCGCAGCGGACCTGTTCGACGATCCCGGTCTGTTCGTTGAAGAAGATGTTCAGGCGGTGGGGCGAATAGTCCTCGGTGACGGGGCAGGTGGTGCAGGTCACCCTGCGGTTGACCACATCGACCGGAACGGGGATGTCGGTCTTAGGTTTCCCAACCAGCCATTGCATCTCGCCGGCGCGGCACAGGTCGGCCGTCGGATTGTCCGGGCGGGAGCCGACCGGCTGACTCATCTGGGCCTTCTCGACGGCGCGGGGCGCCGGGGCGTCCGAGGCCGGTGTCGAACACGCGGCGAGCGCGGCCATGGCCATCAAGGACGGGGCGATCAGGCCGCCTTTTCCCAGCGTCCCTCGGGCGACTGTTTCCAGTAGGCGAGATTGGCTCCGGCGTCCTTCAGCGTCTTCCAGCGCACCCGCGCGGCGGCGAGCGCCGTGTCGTTCCTGCCGTCGAAGATGATGAAGCATCGATCGAACCCTTTCGTATCGCCAAGCTCTGCGTCGTCGAGGATGAACAGCGCCTGAGCGCCGTTAGGGTTCTCCGTGGAGTCGGTGAGCAGGATCGGCTGACGCGCGGCCTCAGGCTCCGACGCGAGGCCGTGCGCCAGGAAGCTGTCGTCCCGATACGTCCACAGCCGCTCGTCCATGTCGTCGAGCAGGCCTCCGCCGGCGGCGCGAACCAGCGCCCGCCAGCCCCGCTCGCGCGTCTTCTCCAGGAGACCGGGCAGCACCTGGTCGAGCGTCGACCGCTCAAGGTGGTAGAACCAGATTTCGGGTCCGGGGCTCGCGCTCACGTTCTTTCCCCGTTGGAATCGGCGTCCTGGTTGGCAGCGCGCCGAAGCATGGACGCGGTCGAAATGTGCAGCAATCTTCAGCCGCCAGTGGCCAAAATCGTCGCTCCGGCGTGTTCAAAATGGTTCGGAACTGGTCGAAACTTCATACTCGCCTGAACGTCACGCCTCGTAGCTGTCCGCCACCATACGGTCGAGCGTGCGGACGCCCCAGCCGACGGCGCCGTCGGGGACGGTCGGGCTCTTGCTGTCCTTGATCCAGGCGGTCGGGGCGATGTCGATGTGGGCCCACGGCACGCCGTTGGTGAAGCGCTGCAAGAACAGGGCGGCGGTGATCGAGCCCCCGGCGCGGCCGTTGCCGGTGTTCTTGACGTCGGCGATCGGGCTGTCGATGTGACGCTCGTAGGCCGCCGGAATCGGCATCCGCCAGGCGTTCTCGCCGACCTTTGGCGCGGCGGCGAGGAAGTTGTTCGCCAGCTCGTCCGAGTTCGAGAACACGCCCGCGTATTCGAGGCCGAGGGCGACGATCATGGCCCCTGTCAGGGTCGCGAGATCCAGCATGAATTTCGGCTTGAACCGCTCCTGGGTGTACCAGAGGCAGTCGGCAAGCACGAGCCGGCCCTCGGCGTCGGTGTTCAGCACCTCGACCGACTGGCCGGACAGTGACATGACCACGTCGCCGGGGCGCTGGGCCGCGCCGTCGGGCATGTTCTCGACCAGGCCGAGCACGCCGATGGCGTTGACCTTCGCCTTGCGGCCGGCCAGCGCATGCATGAGGCCGGCCACGGCGGCGGCGCCGCCCATGTCCCACTTCATGTCCTCCATGCCGTCGGCCGGCTTGATGGAGATGCCGCCGGTGTCGAAACAAACTCCCTTGCCGACGAAGGCGATCGGCTGGTCGCCCTTCTTGCCGCCGTTCCATTTCATGATGGCGACCTGGCTTTCGCGCACACTGCCCTGGCCGACGGCCAGCAGGGTGCGGAAGCCGAGCCTGGTCAGCTCCTTCTCGCCGAGGATTTCGACCTCGAGGCCGAGCTTCTCCAGCGCCTTGACGCGTTTGGCGAACTCTTCGGGGTAGAGGACGTTGGCGGGCTCGCTGACCAGATCGCGCGAGAATTCGACGGCGTCGGCCACGGGCGAAATCTTGTCATAAGCCGCCCGGGCGGCCTTCACGTCCGCTGCGACGACCTTGATCGTCTCGATCGAAGGTGTCTTCTCGGGCTTCAACGTGGTGCGGTACTTCAGGAAGCGATAGCTGGCCAGCCGGGCCGCGAAGGCGGCGCGCGCGGCCTGGCCGGCCGACAGCGCGTAGGCGTCGATGGTCAGCGACTTCGCACCCGACAGCTTGACGGCGTGATAGGCGGCGCCGGCGGCGGCCTCCAGCGCCAGATCGTCGAACTTGCCCGCCTCGCCGCCGCCCGTCAGCACGATCGTGCCCGCATCGACGCCGGTCGGAGCCGCGACCACCAGGGTGCTGTTCGAACCACCGGTGAAGCGGCTGGCGTTCATCGCCCGGGTCAGAGCGCCCGAGGCCGCCGTGTCGAGCGTTCCACCCGTCCCGTGCAGGACCCGGCCCTCGTGAACCAGGACGGCCAGCACCTCGGCTCCGCTGGCGGACGCAACGAACTCGATCTTCATGGGCTACTCCAGCCGGAATTGCGCGTTCCGGACATGCTTACAAGGGTCGCGCGCGGCGCCTGTCGCCGACGCGCGTGGATGTGTATTAGAGGCGTTCCAGCCGCCGCCTGCAACGGGCGATTTCCTCCGTTTATGACGCTGATTCAAGGCTATCTTTTTCGCCAGATCGCCCGCCCCGTCGTCGGAGCGTGCGCGGCGCTGGCCGGAATCGGCATCCTGAGCCAGAGCCTCGATCAACTCGAGGTTATTGTCGAGCGTGGCCAGAGCGTCTGGGTCATGGTCAAGCTGACCCTGCTCGCCGTTCCTCAACTTCTGGCGGTGATCGTGCCGATCGGCCTGTTCGTCGGCGCCCTTATCGCCCTCACCCGCCTGCAGCGGGAACAGGAACTGACCGCCGTTTTCGCGTCGGGGGTCACCCGCTGGTCGGCGATTCGGCCCGCCGTGCGCATCGCGGCCATCGCCGCCGTCCTTACCCTGATCGTCACCACCGTGCTGCAACCGTGGGCGCAGCGGCAGGCACGCGCCGAAGCCTTCGCGGTGCGCACGGACCTGGCGGCCCTGCTGGTCGAGGAGGGCCGGTTCGTCCAGGGTCCCGAGGGTCTGACCGTCTACGTCCAGCAGATCGAGCAGAACGGCCTGCTCAAGAACATCTTCATCTACCAGGCCGAGGACGACCGGGTGACCACCTGGGATGCGGCCGAAGCCCGCTTCTCGCGCATCGACGGCGAGCCGATCCTGACCCTGATAGACGGTTCCTGGCAGCGCTACTCCAGCCGGGGCGTGCTGGAGCACCTGTCCTTCGGCCGACAGGATGTGCCGCTCGGCCAGTACTCGGAGGTGACGGACACGATCCGCTACAAGCCGTCGGACCTCTATCTGACCCAGCTTCTCAATCCCTCGCCGCAGGACCTGGAGCGGGTCGGATCGGCAGGTGAACTGATGGCCGAAGCGCACTCGCGGCTGTCGGCGCCGCTCTACGCCCTGTTGGCGATGGCGATGGCGCTGTCGGCCATCCTCGGCGGCCAGTTCAGCCGGACCGGCTACAGCCTGCGCATCGCCCGGGTCGCGGGCGCCTTTCTGATCATCCGCATCGTCGGCTACGGCGTGGTGGCCGCGAGCGCCTGGAACGGCTGGCTCAATGTGTTCCAGTACTTGCTGCCGATCGTCGGGACGGTGATCGCCTTGCGCCTGCTGTTCCGGGCGCTCAAGCCGCGGCGGCGGCGGGCCTGGCCCGCCTTCGAACGGCTGAAGGCGAGGTTCGCATGAGCGCCGCCGACCGGGCGCCGTCATGGCTCCGGCTGGGGCGGATCGAGCGCTATGTGCTGGTCCAGCAGGCGCGGTCGCTGGCCCTTGCGCTGGGGGTTATCGCCGCCCTGATCATGCTGATCGACTTCGTCGAGATCTCGCGCGGGATTGGCTCGGATGTCGACCTCTCCGGCGTACGCATTCTCCTCCTGATGCTGTTGAAGTCGCCTCAGGTCATTATCCAGCTCCTGCCGTTCGTCTTCCTGTTCGGCACCCTCGCCGCCTTCGTCGGATTGAACCGCCGCAGCGAATTGATCGCGATGCGCGCCGCGGGTCTTTCGGCCTGGAGGTTCGTTCTGCCCGCGGCGGGCGCGGCCTTCCTGTTCGGCGTCCTTACCGTCACAGCCCTCGGGCCGCTGGCGGCGTCGGCGGATGGCATTTTTCAGCGCGAACGGACCCGGTTGTCGGGCTCGACCAGTGCGACGGAAGCCGTCTGGATTCGGGAAGGCGACGACACACGACAGATGGTCATTCGGGCCGAGCGGCAGGACCGGGCCAACGCCCGCCTGCTGGGCGTGACCTTCTTCATCTACGCCAACGACGGCGACGGGCGCCGCACCTTCCGCGAACGGATCGACGCCGCTTCGGCCTCTCTGAGCGCGGGGCGCTGGCGACTGGTCGACGCCGTAGGCGCACAGATCGGGCAGCGGGCGGTCCGTTACGAGACCCTCGACCTGCTCTCCAGCCTCGCCGACGACGAGGCATTCGAACGATTCGCCCGGCCCCAGTCGACGCCGTTCTGGTCGCTTCCGGCCCAGGTCGCACGGGTCGAGGCGGCGGGCTTCTCGAGCACCGCCTACCGGCTGCGGCTGCAGCAACTACTGGCCACGCCTCTGATGTTCGCCGCCATGTCGATCCTCGCCGCCGCCTTCTCCCTGCGCCTGATGCGGCTGGGCGACCTGGCGCGGATGAGCCTGGCGGCGGTGGTGTTGGGCTTCGGCTTCTTTTTCGTGAACCAGGCCGCGTCCGCCTTCGGCTCGGCCGAGGTGATCCCGCCGTGGCTGGCGGCGTGGCTTCCGCCGTTGCTGACGGCGCTCGCCGCCTTCACCTTGCTGTTCTATACCGAAGACGGCTAAGCGAAGCCGCCCGTCGTCTCCCGCCGTCCACCGAGTGAGCCTGAATGCCGCGTGACCGCCGCGTCGAAACAGGAGCCCTGCGCCTCCGGCTTCTGGCCGGCGCCGCAGCCATGGCGCTGGCGTCGTGGACCGGCGCGGTCCAGGCCCAGGAGGGATCCGCGGCCACGGCTCCAGAGACCGTCGGCCCGGACGGTCTGACGCCGGAAGCCCTCTATCTGGAGGCCGATACAGCCTCGCGCGATGGCGATCTGATCACCGCGGCGGGTGGGACCGAACGGGTTCTGGCCCGCTTCCGGAACACGACGCTCCGCGCCGGCCGGCTGAGCTACGACCTCAACGCCGGGGTCGCGACGGCCGATGACCGGGTGGAGTTCGTCGACCCCGAAGGCAATGTCATCTTCGCGAGCCACCTGGAGCTCGATTCCGACCTCAAGGCCGGCGTGGCCGTCGACTTCGCCACCCGCTTCCGCAATGGCGCCAGCCTGATGGCGGCCACCGCGGTGCGGCGCAGCGAGAACGTCAACGAACTGAATTACGCCCTCTTCACCCCCTGCCCGATCTGCGACGCCGAAGGAAATCCGAAGGAACCGAGCATCGCCATCCAGGCGGAAAAGGTCGTCCAGAATGAAGAGCTGCGCGCAGTGCTGTACCGCAACGCCGTGTTCAGGGTCGGTGGCGTTCCGGTCTTCTACCTGCCCTGGTTCGCCCACCCGGACCCGACGGTCGAACGCGCCTCGGGTTTCCTCGTGCCCATCCCCAGCTACGACGAGGGACGCGGCTTCAGCCTCGAGGCGCCGTACCTGCAGGTGATCTCGCCGTCAGAGGACTGGCTGATCAGCCCGCAGATCAACAGCCGGGTCGCACCGCTGCTGAACCTGCAATGGCGGCGCCGGTTCGAGGACGGGACGGTGGTTCTGCGCGGCGGCTACACCTATGAGCGCAGCTTCGGGGACTTCGATCTGGACGGGGACGACGACGCCGAGAGCAACGTCAAATTCGGCGACCGCACCAGCCGCAGCTATTTCCTCGGTCATGGACGCTTCGACCCCGAGGGCCCATGGCGCTGGGGATTCACGGCCGAACGGACTTCGGACAAGACGTTGTTCGACCGTTACGACGTGCGCGATCCCTATCAGGACAACGGGCTCTATTATGGCGACCAGCGCCGGCTGATCAGCCAGATCTACGCCGAGCACCAGACCGACCGGTCCTACGTCTCGGTCGCGGCCTTTGCACTGCAGAGCCTCCGCGTGGTGCGGTTCGATCCGGTCACGCCGGCCCTGAACGAGTTCGAACGCGACGGGGCGCTGCCGATCGTCGCCCCCTTGATCGAGGCGCGATGGGAGCCCGACGGGCCCATCCTCGGGGGGCGTCTGCGCCTGCGAGGGTCTGCGGTTTCGCTCTATCGCGATGACTATGTCGGCAGCCCGGTGCTGCGCCCCGGCATCATCCCGCCGGGCCCGACCCTCGGCCTGCCCGGAGTGGACAGCCGTCGGGTGTCCGCCCAGGCCGACTGGCGTCGAACCATGATCTCCTCGTCGGGCGTACGCTGGGAGCCGTTCGTCGACGTGCGCGCCGACCTCTACTCGGTCGCCGACCTGCCGCCCGCCATGGGGCTGGAGGAAGAGGCGATCGGCCGGGGCCGCGCCACTGCCGGCGTCGACGTCAGCTACCCGCTGATCCGGCGCTTCGGCGCGGCGGACATGATCCTCGAGCCAATGGCCCAGTTGTCGATCTCGACAGATCCCGATCTTGATCCACGTATCCCGAATGAGGACAGCCAGACGATCGAGCTGGACGAGAGTTCGCTGTTCCGCGTCGACCGCTTCCCGGGATACGACCTTTACGAGGGCGGCCTTCGCCTCACGACGGGCGTAAGGACCACCCTGCGCTGGGACGAAGGCCGACAGGCCAGCCTGTTCATCGGCCGCAGCCTGCGGGCCGATGAGGAGCCGGCGTTCCTGGTCCCGATCCCGGATGCTCCGGCCCAGCTTTACGACCCCTCCGGGCTGGCGTCCGACACCTCGGACTGGGTTGTCCAGGGTGACTTCTCGCCGTCCGACGGAATCCGCGGATGGGGCCACGCGACCATCGACTCGGGCGGTAATGTGAGGCGCGCCGAGATCGCGGTGGACGGACGGTGGGGGCGGCGGAACCTGGCCACGGTCAGCTACATCCTGGACCGTTCCAACCCGCTGGCCGGGCCGAACAACCGCAACTACGAATTCCTGCAGCTGGCGGGGCAGCAGTTCGTTTACGGGAACTGGGGCGTCGCCTTCTCCGGCATCGCCGACCTGGAACGTACGCCGCGGCCTGGACAGCCCGATCCCGGCTATCTCGTCCAATCGGAAATCGGCCTGCTGTTCGACGATGATTGCTTCCGTTTCGAGCTGGGTTGGCGGCGTGACAATACGAGCGTCAGGCCGTCGGGCCCCTCTGAAGGTCCTTATGTGCGCCTAACCCTCGCCACTTTCGGCGGTACAGGATATTGACGGGGCGACGGGCGCCGGCCGGCGTGCGATTTCGGTTGCGCGCAAGTCGCCAGAACCGGGCTCGAACCGACTGCGCCGCTTGAGGAACCAGGACTGACATGCGTTTTCAGCGTTACTTGACGGGCGTGGCGATCGCCGCCCTCCTGGCCGGAGCGGCCGTGGCCCAGACGGCGCCGCAGCAGCCCGCCGCGGCGGGCACGCTGAATCCCGCAGCCGAACAGGCGCCGCCTGCCGCGCCGCCGGCGGCTCCGCAGTTCCAGATGGCTGAGGGGGTCCTGGCGACCGTCAACGACAGCATCATCACCGGCTATGATCTGCGTCAACGCATGCTGCTGCTGATCGCGATGACCCAGGTCCAGCCGACGCCCGAGAATATTCCCGCCATCCAGCAGGAGGCGCTGAACGCCCTGATCGATGAGCGCCTGCAGACGCAGGAACTGGCGAACTACGAGGACCTCAGGGTCACCGACGAAGAGGTCGAGCAGGAAATCGCGGCGATGGCCCAGGAGGTCGGCGCGACTCCGCAAGCCTATCTGTCCTTCCTGGAATCCGGCGGTATTCGTCCGCAGACCCTTCGCGAGCAACTGCGCACCCAGATCGGCTGGCAGCAACTGGTCGGCGGCCGCTTCCAGAGCCGGGCCCGCGTGAGCAAGAGCGCGATCGACGCGGCCATGCGGCAGGCGTCCGAAGCGGCGTCCAAGAAGCAGTACCTGATCGGTGAAATCTTCATCGAGGCCGCGCGTGTCGGCGGACAACAGGCCGCAATGAACGGCGCCAACCAGCTGGTCCAGCAGATGGTCCAGGGCGCGCCTTTCCAGGCGGTGGCCCAGCAGTTCTCGTCAGCGCCCTCCGCGACGCGCGGCGGCGACGCCGGCTGGGTGGTCGCGGGCACAATCAATCCGACCCTGCAGGCTGCGATGGAACAGCTTGAAACTGGTCAGCTTTCTCGTCCGATTCCGGTCGAGGGGGGCGTGTATATCATTTACATGCGGGACAAGCGGGATGGGGCGGCGGCGAGCCTGGTGCAGCTGAAACAGGTGATGATCGAGCTGCCGGAAACGGCGAGCGAGGCCGAGGTGGCGGCGGCGGCGCAGCGGCTGGAGGCCCTGAGGCCGCAGCTGACCTGCGATACGATGCTGCAGCGGGCGACCTCGGAGCAGGGCCTGCTCGGCGCCGACCTGGGCGAGGCCGATGTGCAGAACCTGGCCCCGCAGTTCCAGCAGGTGGCCAGATCGGCCGCCGTCGGAACCGTCAGCACCCCGGTGCGCACCCCGCTGGGCCTGCACCTGCTGGGCGTCTGCGGGCGCCGCGCGGGCGGCGCCCAGGCGCCGGACCAGCGCGCGGTCGAGAACCAGCTGTTCCGCCAGAACCTGGCCACCCTGGCGCGCCGCTACATGCGCGACCTGCGCGATGACGCCCTGATCGAGTTCAAGCAGTGACCGCCGGCCCGCCGCTGGCCCTGACCATGGGCGAGCCGGCGGGCGTTGGACCCGAGATCATCGCCCGCGCCTGGGCCGCGCTCAGGGACGGGGACCGGACCTTCGTCGTCATCGGCGACGCCGCCCTGATGCGGGCGCAGGGAATCCCCGTGCAGACGGTGGCCGCGCCGTCCGACGTCGCCGGCGCGTTCTCCCGCGCCGTGCCGGTGCTCGACACCCCCCTGCCGGCGCCGGTCCAGCCGGGCCGGCCGGACCCCGCCAACGCCGGAACCGTCGCCGACTGGATCGAGCAGGCCGTCAACCTGGCCATGGGCGGCGAAGTCTCGGGCATGGTCACCGCCCCGATCGCCAAGGCCCCGCTGTACGCGGCCGGCTTCCGCTTTCCCGGTCACACCGAGTTCATCGCCGAACTGACCGCCGACGCACCGTTCAGCGGCACGCGCGGCCCGGTCATGATGCTGACGGCCAAGGACCTGCGCGCCTGTCTGGTGACCATCCATGTGGCGCTGGCCGAGGTCCCTGAGCTGGTCACCGCCGAGCGGGTGATCCGCACCGCCCGCGTCGTGCACGAGGCGATGCGGCGCGACTTCGGCATCGCCCGGCCCCGACTGGCGCTGGCGGCGCTGAACCCGCACGCCGGCGAGAGCGGCGCCCTGGGGCTGGAGGAGATCGAGGTGTTGGCCCCCGCGGCGGCGGCGCTGCGCGGCGAGGGCGTCGCGATCACCGACCCCCTGCCCGCCGACACCCTGTTCCACGACGAGGCCCGCGCCGGCTATGACGCCGTGCTGTGCCTGTACCACGACCAGGCGCTCATCCCGGTCAAGACGCTGGACTTCTGGGGCGGCGTCAACGCCACGCTGGGCCTGCCGGTCGTGCGCACCTCGCCGGACCACGGAACCGGGTTCGACATCGCCGGCCGGGGCGTGGCGCGGGCGGACAGCCTGATCGCGGCGGTGAAGCTGGCCGGGGAGATGGCGGCGGCGCGCGCGGCGCGGTAAGGCACCCCTGTGACCGACCTCCCCTCCTTGCGCCAAACCCTCGACGCCCATGGCCTGCTGGCGAAGAAGAGCTTCGGGCAGCATTTCCTGCTGGACCTCAATGTGACGCGCAAGATCGCCCGGCTGGCGGGGCCGTTCGAGGGGCGGGCGGTGATCGAGGTCGGGCCCGGGCCCGGCGGGCTGACGCGGGCGCTGCTGGAGAGCGACGCCGGCAACGTGGTGCTGGTCGAGAAGGATCCGCGCTTCCTGCCCCTGCTGGCCGAGCTTGACGACGGCTCCGGGCGGCTGGTGGTCGTCGAGGGCGACGCGCTGAAGGTGCGCGAGGCTGAACTGGTCGAACCCGCCCCGGCGCATGTGGTGTCGAACCTGCCCTACAATGTCGGCACGGCCCTGCTGATCAAATGGCTGACCGGGCCGTGGCTGCCGTACGCCCTGACGCTGATGTTCCAGAAGGAGGTGGCCGAACGCATCGTCGCCGCGCCGGGGGACGACGCCTACGGCCGGCTGGCGGTGATCGCCCAGGCGGTGTGCGAGGCGCGGCTGGTCATGCACCTGCCCGCCGCCGCCTTCACCCCCCCGCCCAAGGTGGCGAGCGCGGTGGTGCATCTGGTCCCGAAGGCGGACCGGCCCGACCGCGAGACGCTGAAGCGTCTGGAGCGGGTCACGGCGGCGGCGTTCGGACAGAGGCGGAAGATGCTGCGGTCCAGTTTGAAGACGCTGGGCGGCGCGGCCCTGTGCGAGGCGGCCGGGATCGAACCGGACGCGCGGGCGGAGGTGATCGACGGGGCAGGATTCCTGCGTTTGGCGAAGGCGCTGGATCAAGGCCGTTGAGGGGTTGCGGCGCCCTCTCCGCCCGTCGATGATCCGCCACAACAGGTCGGGCGCGGTATGACATCGGCGCGGCGTCCGGGGCGAGCCGGCGGAGATGGCATCACGTGACACCGACACCCTGGCAGGTCGCCGGACTGGTGCTTGGCCTGGTGGCCTATGCCGTCGCCTGGGTCTGGGGCGGCCGGCCGGAGCGGCTCGCCGCGGCCGTATTGCTCTTCGCCTGTCTGTTCTGGGGCGCGACCTACAGGTGGGGGGCGGACGGGTTCTATCTGCACATGGCCGGGGACTGTGTGCGTCTTCTGATCTTCGGCTGGTTGTGCATCCGGCTGGACCGCTGGTGGCCCTTCGGCATAACCGCGGCGCTGGCCCTGATGGTCTTCATGTATTTCGCCCGGCTGCTGGATTCGACCGTCACCCAGTACGCGGTGGCCTCCGCCCACGTCGGTCTGGGGTATCTGATCGATCTGACCCTGCTGCTCAGCGTTTTCGAGCGCGGGCTGGCGGGGGAGCCGCCGGCGGGGGCGGCCGCGTGGGCGAGAGCGGATTGGCTCACGGCGACCCGGCGGAACCGAAGGGATGAGACCCGCCCGGGCAAAATGGCGGAGATCTGCATCCCATGACGCCCTGGCAGATCGGCGGATTGTGGCTCAGCCTGGGGGCCTACACCGTCGCCTGGCTCCGGGGCGGGAGCCCGGAACGGCTCGCCGCGGGCGTCTTGCTCCTCAACTTCCTGCTCTCCAGCCTGACCTACCAATGGCAGGTCGGCGGCTTCCATCTGGCCGCCACGATCGAAGACTGCGTCTGCCTGCTGATCCTCGGCTGGCTATGTTTCCGATCGGACCGCTGGTGGCCCATCGTCGCAACCGCGGCCTTGGCGCTGACGGTTCTGACGCATATCGTCAAACTGCTGGATCCGGCGTTCTCGCAATATGCGGCGGCCTCCGCCAGGATTGGTCTGGGATATCTGATCGATCTGGCCCTGCTGCTCGGCGTCTGGGAGCGCCAGTTGGCGGGGGCGCCGCCGGCGGGCCAGGCCGCCTGGGCGAGAGCGGAATGGATCACGGCGACCCGGCGGAACCGAAGGGATGAGGCGCGGCGGCCGGAAGCAGGGCCGGTCCACGCGGCCAAGGTTGTTCCGGAATAGACCAGAAAAAGGGCCGCCCCCCGGGGGAGCGGCCCTTCCATTGTCAGCCGGCGAACGGCTTCGTCAGGCGACAGACCCCGCCAGAGGGGAGGCCGGGCTCATCCGACGGGCCGCGCGCGGCGTGAGACAATGAGACATTCGACCACCTCCTTTCATTGTTGGAACAGGGGGCGGAGATGGGGAGGGTTGGGGCGGGGTCAAGGGGCGTCCTCCCCCGCATGCCAACTGACGGTCAGGCGCCGGGACTGAAATCCTGATCGGTCCGGTCCTCGACGCCAAAAACCGCCTAGCCGCCTGAGAGGATGTCGTCGGCCCAGGTCGACGATCCTTCCATCCCAAGCGAACTGGCAGGGACGGCGGGCGCGGTGGGCGGGAACAGGTCGGCCAGGATCACGGTCTCGCCATCCGCAAAGCGCACCCGCTCGATCTCCATCAGCAGGTCGACGCCGTCCCGACCGGCCGTGTTGTCGGTGACCCGATAGCCGTCGAGCGTAAGCTCGATGGTGTAGTCGGCGCGATTCCCGAGATACACCGCGACGTCGTCGCCGGCGTCGCCGATCAGGGTGTCGTTGCCGCCGAGGCCGGTGAGGGTGTCGTCGCCGGCGCCGCCCTGGATCACGTTGGCGCTGGCGTTACCTTGACCGGTGAAGGCGCCTTCGCCGGTGAAGTCGAGGTTCTCGATATTCGCCGCCAGTATGAAGGTGCTGTTGGTGGTCAGCACCGCATCCACACCCTCGCCGTCCCGTTCGACGATCGTGTCATTGGCGGAGACGACGTAGACATCGTCCCCCAGGCCGCCGTAGAGCTCGTTGGCCTCGCCCGAGCCACCGACAAGGGTGTCGTTGCCGCCGAGACCGATCAGGACGTCGCGGCCTTCGCCGCCCCGGATCGTATTGTGGCCGCTGTTGCCAATGCCGGTGAATCCGCCCGTGCCGGTGAAGGTCAGATTCTCGACGTTCGCTGTCAGGCGCATGCGGGCCATGGTCGTTTCGACGGTGTCGAGCCCTTCGCCCGCGGCTTCAATGATCGTGTCGTTGGCGGTCACGACGTAGCGGTCGCTGCCGCCACCGCCCTGCAGGGTGTTGGCCGAGCCCGAACCGCCGATCAGCACGTCGTCGCCATTGAGCCCGAGCAGATAGTCGGCGCCGGCCCCGCCGTTCAGGACGTTGTCGACGCCGTTGCCGACCAGGGTATCGTTGAAGGCGGTGCCGATTGCATTCTCGATGCCGAACAGGGTGTCCGTTCCACCGAGGCCGTCCGTCGTGGCCCCGCCGTTCAGACGAACCGTGACGCCCGCGGTCGAGTCTTCGAAGGTCACCGTGTCGATGCCCACGCCGCCGTCGATCCGGTCGTTGCCCGCACCGCCGATGAATGTGTCATCGCCTCCAGCACCGGTCAGGACATCGGCGCCCCAGCCGCCGACGAGGAAGTCGTCGCCGAGCCCGCCCTGGAGCAGGTCGTCGCCTAGCCCGCCGGCCATGAAGTCGTTCAGGTCGCCGCCCAGGACGTTGTCGACACCACTGGTTCCGAGACGGACAGTGGAGAACAGAGCCCCGCGCGCGGCCCCGGAGACGAGGTCGCGTACGTCGAAGAACGACCCATCACCGGCGACCAGATGCAAATCCTCGTCGCCGACCCGTATCTCACTGCCTGTGGGAACGCCGGAGCCGTCTGTATTCTGCAGGCGGACAGCCGCGCCGCCATCCTGGTTGGCCAGCGTCCCTGAATCGTTGTTGCTCCCGTTCCCGACTTCCGAAGTCGTGAACGTCACTCTAGTGGTAGGCATGGTTGAATCTCCCTCTCGGACGGCGATCGCCATCCTCACTCCGGCGACTGTTCGCCGAGGGGCGTAACCGTGTTTGGCGGGAATTCGGTTCAGCGCTACTGCAAAAAAACCCAATAAATCCCAATAGCTTTGCTTTTAAGCATGGGAGTTTTCGACTTGCAGTTGTGTTGCTGGACTTTCGCTTCCGACACCCGGCGGACTCCGCTTACGCGGCGCAGGTCGATTGAAATCGCAAAGCTATGCACCCGCCCCGGCTGTCGAGGCGCCATTCCGGAGATGCCGGATCAGACCGCCTCGTTGAGCAGGGCGGTCTTGTAGGCGTCGACCCAGACGTTGCGGAAACGCTTCGAGCGTTCGGCGTGGTAGATGTGGGCCAGTTCGGCGTAGGAGCGGTCGAAGTCGTCGTTGACGAAGACGTAGTCGAACTCGCCGCAGTGCTCGATCTCGCCCTTGGCGTTGGCGATGCGGCGGTCGATGACCTCCTCGGCGTCCTGCGAGCGGGTGACCAGGCGGCGGCGCAGTTCCTCGAGGCTGGGCGGCAGGATGAAGACGCGGACGGCGTCCTCGGGACATTTGCGGGCGATGTCGCGGGCCCCCTGCCAGTCGATGTCGAACAGCACATCGCGGCCCTCGGACAGGGCCTTGTCGATCGGGGCGCGGGGGCTGCCGTAGCGGCTGCCGTGCACGTCGGCCCATTCGAGGAAGGCGTCGGCCTCGACCATGCGCTGGAATTCGGCGTCGTCGACAAAATGGTAGTCGCGGTCGGCGACCTCGCCGGGGCGGATGCCGCGGGTGGTCATGGAGATGGACAGTTCGAGGCCGCCGTGGTCGGCCATCAGGCGGCGGCACAGGCTGGTCTTGCCGGCGCCGGACGGGCTGGCGACGATCAGGAGGACGCCGCGACGGGGCGTGCGTTCATTCGACATTCTGGACCTGTTCGCGCAGCTGCTCGATGACGGCCTTCAGCTCGAGGCCGATTCCGGTGAGCGCCGTGGTAGCCGATTTCGAGCAGAGGGTGTTCGCCTCCCTCATGAATTCCTGCATCAGGAAGTCGAGTTTCCGCCCGGCGGGGGGTTGCCGCAACAGTTCGCGGGCCGAGGCGACGTGGGCGGTCAGGCGGTCGAGCTCCTCTCGCACGTCGGCCCGGGTGGCGAGGGCGGCGGCCTCGAGAAAAATACGCTCCTGCAGGGCGGGGGCGCCCGTCTCCACCAGGTTGGGGGCCAGCTCGGTCATGCGGCGGGTGAAGCGGTCGCGGATGGCCTCGACCTGGGCGGCGGCCCCGACCTCCGCGCCGGCGATCAGGCGCTCGACCGAGTCAATGAAGGCCGTGACCAGCGGAAGGAGCTGGGAGCCCTCCCGGTCGCGGGACAGCTGCAGCGCGTCGAAGGCGGCGTCGATCGAGGCGGCCATAGCGGTTTCGACGGCGGCGCGGGCCTCGGGATCCTCGTCCTCCTCGGGCGCTTCCAGCACGCCGCGCAGGGCCAGCAGGCCGTCGGCGGAGGGCGGCGTCGCCCCCTCCTCCGCCAGCTGGTTGGCGAGGGTCAGGTAGCGGGCGAGGATGTCCTCGTTGACCCTGAGCGCGGCGGCGCCGGGGTCGGCGCGTTTGGCCTGGACGCCGACGGTGACCTGGCCGCGGCTGAAATGCTTCTGGGCCGAGGCCCTGGCGGCGCGTTCGAGGCTGTCGAAGCCGGGCGGGCCGCGGAAGCGGACCTCGAGGTTGCGGCCGTTGACCGAGCGGGCCTCGACCGACCACGTCCAGCCGCCCTCCGCGCCCTCGGCCCGGCCGAAGCCTGTCATGCCGCTGATCGTGGTCATTGCGCCGGCGCCGTCTGTCGGGTGGAGGTTTGGGGAACGCGGATGACCCGCGCGCCGGCGGGCACGACGACCCCTTGGGGCGCTCCGGCGGCGTCGGGATCGGCGTTGGGCACGGTGGGGACGGTTCCGGGCACGGCGGGCGGTGGGCTGCCGGGAGGCAGGCCGGCCTTGCGCCGCTCGATCTCGCGCCAGCGGGCGACGTTGGCGAGGTGCTCGTCGAAGGTGCGGGCGAAGACGTGGCCGCCGGTGCCGTCGGCGACGAAGAACAGCTCGTCCGAGGGCGGCGGGTTCAACACGGCGGCCAGGGCCTCGCGGCCCGGATTGGCGATGGGCGTCGGGGGCAGTCCGTCGATCTGGTAGGTGTTCCAGGCGGTCTGGCGGTCCAGCTCGGAGCGGCGGATGCCGCGGCCGAGCGGCCGGCCCCGGGTGATGCCGTAGACGATGGTCGGATCGCTCTCCAGCCGCATGCCGATGCGCAGGCGGTTGGAGAAGACGGCGGCGACGCGCGGCCGCTCGGCGGCCACCCCGGTCTCCTTCTCGACGATCGAGGCGAGGATGACGGCGTCCTCGGGGCTGCGGACCACGGTGCGCGGCGAGCGCCCGGCCCACAGGCGGGCGAGGTTGTCGGCCTGGGCCGTGGTCATGCGGGCGATGACCGAGGCGCGGGTCTCTCCCCGGCTGATTTCATAGGTGTCGGGCCACAGGGAGCCCTCTTCGGGCACGGTGGGGATCTCGCCGGTCAGGAGCGGCTGGTTCATCAGGATGTCGACGGCCTGGGCGGAGGACCAGCCTTCCGGCAGGGTGACGTAGTGGCGGACCACCTTGCCCTCGACCAGCAACACGAGCACCGATCGCAAGGACGCCTTGTCCGGCACCTCATACTCTCCCGCGCGCAGCTTGCGGTCGGCGCCGGTCAGGGTGGCGGCGGCCTTGAACATGTCGGTCGACCGGATCACCCCGGCGGCCTTCAGATTGGCGGCGATGGCGCTCACCCCCGCCCCGCTGGGCAGGGTGACGATGGTGGAGTCCCCCTCGCGCGCCGCCGGTCCCGGGGCGTAGAAGACGCTCCAGGCGGCGACGATGGCGACGATCAGGAAGACGCTGAAGGTGGCCGAGGCGGCCAGCATCGCCGTAACCCCGCCGGATCTGGATCGACCGGCCTTCGGAGCCCCCGCTCCCCGAAAACGTCCGGACATCAGCCCACCTTTTTGAAGATGACGCTGGCGTTGGTGCCGCCGAAGCCGAAGCTGTTGGACATGGCGACATCGATCTTCATCGGCTTGCCCTTGTGCGGGACCAGGTCGATGGCGGTCTCTTGCTCGGGATTGTCGAGGTTGATGGTCGGCGGGGCGATCTGGTCGCGGATGGCGAGGACGCTGAAGATCGATTCGATGGCGCCGGCCGCGCCGAGCAGATGGCCGGTCATCGACTTGGTCGAGGAGACGGCCAGATCCTTCGCATGATCGCCGACCAGCCGCTCGATGGCGCGCAGCTCGATCCAGTCGGCCATGGTCGAGGTGCCGTGGGCATTGACGTAGTCGAGATCCGACGGCTGCATCCCGGCCCGCTTCAGCGCCGCCTTCATGGCGCGCAGGCCGCCCTCCCCGTCCTCGGACGGGGCGGTGATGTGGTAGGCGTCGCCGGACATGCCATAGCCGACGACCTCGGCGTAGATCTTCGCGCCGCGTGCCCTGGCGTGCTCGTATTCCTCCAGCACCATGATGCCGGCGCCCTCGCCCATGACGAAGCCGGCGTGGTCCTTGTCGTAGGGACGGCTGGCCTTTTCGGGCGCGTCGTTGAAGGCGGTGCACAGCGCCTTGCAGGCAAGGAAGCCGGCGATGCCGATCGGCACGATGGAACTCTCGGCCCCACCCGCGACCATGACGTCGGCGTCGTCCAGGGCGATCATCCGGGCCGCATCGCCGATGGCGTGGGCGCCGGTGGCGCAGGCGGTGACCACCGAATGGTTCGGCCCCTTGAGCCCGTGACGGATAGAGATCTGGCCCGAGGTCAGGTTGATCAGGGCCGACGGGATGAAGAAGGGGCTGACCCGGCGCGGGCCTTGCTCCTTGAGGATGATGGCCGTGTCGGCGATGGGTCCGAGGCCGCCGATGCCCGAGCCGACCATGACGCCGGTGCGCTCCCGGTCCTCGTCGCTCTCGGGCTTCCAGTTCGCATCGGCCAGGGCCTCGTCGGCGGCCGCGATGGCGTAGACGATGAAGTCGTCGACCCGCTTGCGGTCCTTGGGCGACATGACCTTCTCGTGGTCGAACACGCCCGGCTCGCCGGGGACGCCGCCGCCGCGACCGTCCACGGACGGAATCTCGCCCGCGATGGTGCAGCCCCAGCCGGTGGCGTCGAAATTGGTGATCGGGCCGATGCCCGAGCGACCTTCGACGATGCCCTTCCAGTTGTGCTCCACCCCCCAGCCGAGGGGGGTGAGAAGACCGAGGCCCGTGACGACGACGCGGCGCATGCGCGCTCCTTCACTCAAAATCTTGACCTTAAACAGTAATGGCCGCCGGGCGGCCCCGCCAGGGGACGCCACGGCGGCCATCAGAGCCGTATCGGGCTGGAGGCGATCAGCCGGCCAGCTTCTCGTCGATGAACTTCACGGCGTCGCCGACGGTCTGGATGTGTTCGGCGGCGTCATCCGGAATCTCGATGTCGAATTCTTCCTCGAAGGCCATGACCAGTTCGACGTTGTCGAGCGAGTCAGCGCCCAGGTCGTCGATGAAGCTGGCCTTTTCAACGACCTTTTCCGGATCGGCGTCCAGGTGGTCGATGACGATCTTGCGGACGCGTTCCAGGGTATCGGACATGTGTGTCTCTGCTCGTTAGGCCGCCGAAGCGGCTGTTGTCTCAGTCCTTGCCGTATGACGACGGCGACGGCTGCGCAAGCCTTCAACGAAGACTCACGCGAACCGGTTGCGGAGGCTTTAGCACAGGCGGGACGGCTGGAAATAGGGTGTAGCTATCCGTGACGTCCTCAGATCCTCGCCATGTCTAGCTCGCTCGGCTCACTAAAATTATTGCCAAGGCCGCAGCGAGGATCGGCGCACCAATGCGAATAAGGTCAATGATGCCCTCTAGCGCTACATACCACTTGGGGTGCTGCATATCGTCTCGGAGGGCCTGTATCCTCACGTCCAGCAGTTTGCGTCTTCTGGTCGCTGCCCTGAGACGCGTTTCTAGTGCCTCGGGATCCAGGATTGCACTGTTGCTTGAGCGTCTCGCCGTAAGCGTCTCTATTTCATCGGCTACGGTGTCCATTTCCCCGAATAAACGATCCGCTCGCTCGTGGAGATGGTCATTCACCCGCCCGTCCAGAATCCGTCGATACCGACTTCCGAGTTGCGCTATCAAGAGCATGTACTGCAGCCCCGAATAGGCAATCGCCGAAAGAGACGCTTGAAACCAGACCCACCCAGGAATGTTCGCAGTTCCCAGCAGAACGCCGAAGGGCTTGGCTTCAAAATAACCTGCTCCGAATAGCCAAACGAGACCGGCCGCGAGTAGCACCCACTTCCGAGCTTTGAGCACGCGGGCGTACGGATCGTCGGCCGCAGTGTGCTCATCATCGCCAAAGATCGACGCAAAGGTCATAGCGGTCGGTCAGTCTTCGCTCATGAAAGTCAGACGGCTGATCTGGAGGGTCATCAGATCATCGCCATGCCGCCGTTGACGTGCAGGGTCTGGCCGGTGACGTAGGCGGCCTCGTCGGAGGACAGATAGACGGCGGCGGCGGCGATCTCCTCGCCGGCGCCGAGACGACCGAGCGGGATGGTCTTGAGGATGGTCTCGCGCTGCTGGTCGTTGAGCACGTCAGTCATTGGCGAGGCGATGAAGCCCGGAGCGATGCAGTTCACGGTGATGCCCCTGGAGCCCACTTCCTGGGCCAGCGACTTGGAGAAGCCGATCATTCCGGCCTTGGAGGCGGCGTAGTTGGTCTGGCCGGGGTTGCCGGTGACGCCGACCACCGAGGTGACGCCGATGATCCGGCCCGAACGGCGCTTCATCATCCCCTTCATGGCGGCGCGCGAGAGGCGGAAATAGCTCTCAAGGTTGACCTTGATGACGTCGGAGAAGTCCTCGTCCTTCATCCGCATCAGCAGACCGTCCTTGGTGATGCCGGCGTTGGCGACGAGGATGTCCAGCGGCGCGCCAGCGGCTTCCTCGGCCCGGGCGACGAGGCCGTCGACCGATTCGGGGTCGGACAGGTTGGCGGCGGCGGCGAAGGCGCGATCACCGAGCTCCTTCGCCAGGTCCTGAAGCACGGCCTCGCGGGTGCCGGACAGGACGACGGCGGCCCCCTGGGCATGCAGGGCGCGGGCGATGGCCCCGCCGATGCCGCCGGTGGCGCCGGTCACGAGCGCGGTCTTGCCTGAGAGGTTGAACATATCGAAAGCTCCGCCATTGTCCTGCACCCGGTCCTATCCGAGGCCGCGCCGCACCGCCAGAGGAACGCCATGCCGGAACGCCCCACACCCGCGAGCGGGTTCCTGACGGACCGCCGGACGCTGCTGCTGGGCGCGGGCGTCCTCGGGCTGACCGGGTGCGCCGGAACGCCCCGCGTCGCGAACGCCACGCGCTTTCCGCAGGTGCAGGCGGTTCTGGACCGCTATGTCGCGGACGGGCGGCTGCCGGGCGCGACAGTGGGCCTGAGGCTCCCCAACGACGAGGACGTCTACCTGCAGGCGGGAACCCAGGACTTCGGCCCCTCCCCGGCCATGAACCGGGACACCGTCTTTCGCATCTATTCCATGAGCAAGCCGGTCACCGGGACGGCGGCGGCCCTGCTGATCGAGGACGGCAAACTGTCGCTGGATCAGCCCGTGACGGATTTCGTGCCGGAGTTCTCGCGCCTGACGGTGGCGATCGATCCGGAGAAGGGGCTGGACGCCCGGCCGGCGACCCGGGTGATGACGGTGCGGCATCTGCTGACCCACACCAGCGGCCTGAGCTACAACATCGCGGGCGATGGCCCGGTGCCGACGGCCTATCGCCGGGCCGGGATATTTCCCTACACGGGCGATCTGGACCCCGGGGAAGCGCCCCGGGTGCATGATCTGGACGAGATGGTCCGGCGGCTGGGCGAGCTTCCCCTGACGTCCGAGCCGGGGACGGCCTACAGCTACAGCGCCTCCCTGGACGTGCTCGGCCTGGTTATCCAGCGGGCCTCGGGCATGAGCTTCCCCGACTTCCTGCGCCGGCGGCTGTTCGATCCGATCGGCATGGATGACACGCGGTTCGGCGTGTCGCCCGAACAGGGGCGCCGGATGGCGGCCCTGTACGACTACTCGCCCCCCGGACGCCGGCCGGACCGCGGCTCCTCCATCGAGGCCTATTCCCGACCGGTGACCCTGTTCGCGGGCGGGGCCGGACTGGTGTCGACGACGGAGGACTATCTGGCCTTCCTGACGATGCTGCTGGAGGACGGCCGGGCGGGCCGGGTGCGGGGTGATGCGGCCCGAAACCGCCCGGCTGGTGCGCACCGACATCATGCCGCCGGAACTGGATTCATATGGAAACGGCTTCGGTTTCGGCGGCTATGTGGCGCGGCCGGGCGCCTGGAACGCCGGCGAGTTCGGCTGGGACGGCGCAGCAGGGACCAAGGCGTGGCTGGACCCGGTCCGCAACTACGCCGCCGTGATGATGGTGCAGTTCTTCCCCTGGGGCGCCGTGCCGATCGCGGAGGAGGTGCGTGGGGCGATCCGGGCGGATCTGGGGATCGTGATGACCTGACGCGCCGTCAGAGCGACCGGGCGAAGGCTTCCAGCTCTTCCGGCGTGTTCAGCGGCAGGCTTTCGGCGTCGGGGGCGATGCGTTTGGCCATGCCCGTCAGGACCTTGCCAGAGCCGATCTCGGCGAAGCGGGTCACGCCGCCTTCGGTCGCCATCCACTCCATGCTCTCGCGCCAGCGGACGCGGCCGGTGACCTGTTCGACCAGCAGGCGGCGGATGACCTCCGGATCGGTCTCCGGGCGGGCGGTGACGTTGGCGACCACGGGTACGGCGGGCGCGACGATGGTCGCCCCAGCCAGGGCGGTGGCCATCTCGTCGGCGGCGGGCTGCATCAGCGGGCAGTGGAAGGGGGCGGAGACGTTCAGCGGGATGGCGCGGGCCCCGAGTTCCTTGGCCTTCTCGATGGCGCGGTCGACGGCGGCCTTCTCACCCGAGATGACGATGTTGCCGGCGTTGTTGTCGTTGGCGACGACGCAGACGCCGACCTCGGAGCCGGCTTTCGCGGCCGCCTCGGCCAAGGCGAGGTCGGTCTTCGGGCCGATCAGCGAAGCCATGGCGCCCCGGCCGACGGGGACGGCTCGCTGCATGGCCTGTCCGCGCAACTTGAGCAGGCGGGCGGTGTCGGACAGCGAGATCGCGCCGACGGCGCACAGGGCGGAGTATTCGCCGAGCGAGTGGCCGGCGACGAAGGCGGCGCGCGTGACGTCGACCCCGAACTCGACCTTGAGAACTCGGACGGCGGCCAGCGACACGGCCATAAGGGCCGGCTGGGCATTCTCGGTCAGGGTGAGCTGTTCCTCGGGGCCTTCCCGCATCATCTGGCTGAGCTTGAAGCCCAGCGCCTCGTCGACCTCGGCGAAGACCTCGCGGGCCGAGACGAAGGCGTCGGCCAGCGCCGCGCCCATGCCGACCGACTGGCTGCCTTGTCCGGGGAACAGCAGGGCGAGGGTCATGGGGGCGCTCCGGGGTGGTGAATCGTGGCGGCAGCGATAAGCCGGGCTCGCCCGGGGAGCAAGCGCGGGCGCATCTCCCCCTTCCGCTCATCCCGGCGAAAGCCGGGACCCAGTGCTTTGGGTGATGGAACCGAGGTTCGATCCCCCGACCGTTCGTCCTGAAGCGCCGGCGTCAAACTGGACAGGACTGGGTCCCGGCTTTCGCCGGGATGAGCGGATTATGTTGTCACCCTCAGAACAGCACGGCCGGGTTCATGATCCGGTGCGGGTCCAGCGCCACGCGGACCGCCTGCATGGTGCGGATCTCCAGCCGGGACTTGTAGCGGCGGGCCTCGTCGGTCTTGAGGCGTCCGAGACCGTGCTCGGCCGAGATGGAGCCTTCGTAGCGGGCGACGACGTCGTGGACGACCTGGGAGCCCTCGGCCCAGCGGGCGAGAAAGGCCTTCAGGTCGCCGCCGGGCGGGCACAGGACGTCGTAGTGGAGGTTGCCGTCGCCGACGTGGCCGAAGGCGCTGACCCGGGCGCCGGGGTGGAAGCGTTCGACGGCGGCGGTGGCCTCCTCGAGGAAGTCGGCGATGCGCGAGATCGGCACAGAGACGTCGTGCTTCCAGCCGCCGCCCTCGGGCTTCTGGGCGGCGGACTGCTCCTCGCGGACCTTCCAGAAGGCGGCGCGCTGGCTGTCGTTCTGGGCGATGGCGGCGTCGGTGACCAGGCCGGTCTCGAAAGCGTGGGTCAGCAGCCGCTCCATGGCCGCGTCGGCGGCGCCGGGCTCGCCGGAGACCAGCTCGATCAGGACGTACCAGGGCGGGGTCGAGTCCAGCGGCTCGCGCGTGTCGGGGATGTTGGCGAGGACGAACGCCATGCCGATGCGCTTCATCAGCTCGAAGGCTTCGACGCCGCCGCCGGTCTCGGCCTTGGCCCGGGCCAGCAGATCGATGGCGGCGGCGGGGCTGTCGAGGCCGACCATGGCGGTGGCGCGGGAACGCATGACCGGGAACAGCTTCAGGGTGGCGGCGGTGACCACGCCCAGGGTGCCCTCGGCGCCGATCAGCAGCTGTTTCAGGTCGTAGCCGGTGTTGTCCTTGCGCAACCGCTTGAGGCCGTGGAAGACCTCGCCGTCGGGCAGCACGGCCTCGATCCCGAGCACCAGGTCGCGCATGACGCCGTAGCGGAGCACGGCGGTGCCGCCGGCGTTGGTCGAGATGACGCCGCCGATGGTGGCGGTGCCCTCGGCGGCGAGGCTGAGCGGGAACATCCGGTCGACGGCGGCGGCGGCCTGCTGGGCCTCCAGAAGGGTGATCCCGGCCTCGACGGTCATGGCGTCGTCCAGCGGGGTCACGTCGCGGACAGCGCGCAGCTTGCGGGTCGAGAGCAGCACCTCGCCATAGGGAATCTGGCCGCCGACGAGGCCGGTATCGCCGCCCTGCGGGACGAGGGCGACGCGGTGTTCGGCGCAGAGCCGGACCGCGGCGGCCACCTGCTCCGTCGAGCGGGGCGTCAGCATCAGCGGCGAATGCCCCTGCCAGCGATTGCGCCACTCCGTGAGCCACGGGGCGATCTCGGCAGGATCATCGGTCCAGCCTCCGTCGCCGAGGGCGGACTTGAGGGCGGCGATGGCGGTGGGAGACGGCGGAGTCATGGCGCCCGTTGTGTCAAAGTCGTGGGCGCAGCGAAAGGCCCAAGCTAGGGTTGGTCATGTCCATCGTCCTGACCACTCCTGTCCCATGCGTCGGCGTGGTCTGCCTGCGTGGCGGAGAGGTGTTGCTGATCCGGCGCGGGCGGCCACCGCGACAGGGCGAGTGGAGTCTGCCGGGCGGTCGGATCGAGCCGGGCGAGCGGGCGGTGGACGCGGCCCTGCGGGAACTGCGCGAGGAGACCGGAGTGGAGGCCGAGATCATCGGACTGGTGGATGTGGTGGACGGTCTCTTCCCGGACGCAGGCCGGCACTATGTGCTGATCGACTACGCCGCCCGCTGGGTGTCGGGCGAGCCGGTCGCCGGCGACGACGCGCTGGAGGCGCGATTCGTGGCCTTGGACCAGGTGGAGGCGTTGGTCGACTGGGCCGAGACGCGGCGGGTGATCGGGATGGCGGCGGCGCTCTAGTCGGCAAAGATTACACGGATGTCATCTTCAGCCGTCCGGTTTCTGTGGCGTGGGGGCCACAGGGTGCTAACCTGAGCCGGACAGGAGACATCATGGACACCTCGGTTCTTTTCACTCTCGCCCTGGTCGCGCTGGCCTTCGTTCTGCTATTCAGCGTGGTAAAGATCGTGCCGCAAGGGCGTGAATTCACGGTCGAACGATTCGGCAAATACACCCGCACCCTGGCCCCCGGCATCAGCATTCTGACGCCCTTCGTCGAGCGGGTCGGGCGGCGCATGAACATGATGGAGCAGGTCCTCGACGTGCCCCAGCAGGAGGTCATCACCAAGGACAACGCCATGGTGAAGGTCGACGCCATCGTCTTCATCCAGGTGATGGAGGCCTCGGCCGCCGCCTACCGGATCGAAAACCTGCCCTACGCCATCACCCAGCTGTGCTCGACCAATCTGCGTACTGTGGTCGGCTCGATGGAGCTGGACGAGGTGCTGTTCCAGCGCGACTCGATCAACTCGCGACTGCTGACCGTGATCGACGCGGCGACCGAACCGTGGGGCGTCAAGGTCAATCGGATCGAGATCAAGGACCTGACCCCGCCGGCGGACATCACCAACGCCATGGCCCGCCAGATGAAGGCCGAGCGCGAGCGCCGCGCCGTCATCACCGAGGCCGACGGCGAGAAACAGGCCGCGATCGCCCGCGCCGAGGGCGCCAAACAGGCCGCCATCCTCGAGGCCGAGGGCCGGCGCGAGGCCGCCTTCCGCGACGCCGAAGCCCGCGAGCGCGAAGCCGAGGCCGAGGCCAAGGCGACCGCCATGGTGTCCGAGGCCATCGCCCGCGGCGACGTCAACGCCATCAACTACTTCGTGGCCCAGAAATACGTCGAGGCCTTCGCCGAACTGGCCCGCAATCCGACGGCCAAGACGGTCATCGTGCCGGCCGAGATGTCCGGACTGGTCGGCACCATCGCCGGCCTGGGCGAGCTGGTCGGCCTGGCCCGGGAACAGCAGCAGGGCCGCAGCGACGTGCGCCGGGATGCGCCGCCCGCCCCGCCGCGCCCCGCCCCGCCCCGCCCGCCTCGCGGCGGCGGCTCCGTTCCGGGAACCTAGGCCATGAACGCGCTGATCGACCTGCACGCCGCACAGCCCTACTGGATCTGGCTGGCGCTGGGCGTGATGCTGCTGGCGGTGGAAGCCGCCTTCTCGACCGAATGGCTGCTGTGGCCGGCGGTGGCGGCGGGGGTCGTGGCGGTCGCCACCGCCCTCGGCCTGCCGTTGGGACCGCTGGGCGAGATACTGCTGTTCGCGGTGCTGACCGTCGCGGCCACCCTGCTGTCGCGGCGGCTTATCCAGCGGGTCAACCCGTCCGACAGCCCCGATATCAACGCCCGCGACAGCCGCCTTATCGGCCAGCGGGCGCAGGTGGTGCAGGCCTTCGTCGACGGCCGCGGCCGGGTGTTCGTCTCGGGGGCCGAATGGGTCGCCGAGATCGAGGGCGCGGCGCCGCTGGCGGGCGAGAGCGTGATCGTCGAGGCGATGGACGGACCGAAGCTGAAGGTTCGGGCCGTCTGATCACCATCCGCTCATCCGGGCTTTCGCCGGGATGAGCGGAGAGTTGTGAGCCTAGCTCCTCATATCCTCGATCCCGCGATTGGCGAGACCGTCGGCGCGTTCGTTGAGGACGTGGCCGGCGTGCCCCTTGACCCAGTGCCATTTGACGTCGTGCCGGGCGCGGGCGACGTCGAGCCGCTTCCACAGGTCCTCGTTCTTGACCGGCTTCTTGTCGGCCGTCTTCCAGCCGCGCGCCTTCCAGCCCCGGATCCATTCGGTGATTCCGGTCATGACGTATTTGCTGTCAGTGTGCAGGTCGACGCGGCAGGGCCGGGTCAGGGCCTCGAGCGCCATGATGGCGCCCATCAGCTCCATGCGGTTATTGGTGGTCAGCGGCTCGCCGCCCCACAGCTCCTTCTCGTGACCGCCGCCGGTCTGCAGGATCGCGCCCCAGCCGCCGGGACCGGGATTGCCCTTGCAGGCGCCGTCGGTGTGGATGATCACATGGGACAAGAGCGAACCTTCAGTCAGCGGCTCCTACCTCCGATTGGTTGGAGGCGAATCCGGTTTGGCGTATGTTCCTAGGCAGGAGAGACGTCATGATCCACCTGAAGATATCCGAGCTCGGCGGAAAAACGGTCATTGAGCTCAATGAGGCGGACCTCGCCAAACTGGGCGGGGCGATCGGCGACACCGTGAAGCTCGATGAGAGCGCCATCGAGATTCTGAGCAGCGAGTCCGAAACGGAACGTCAGTTGGCCGTCGTGCGTGAGGTCATGGTCGACTATCGCGAAACGCTCGACGCACTCGCCCGCTGAATCATGACCGAACCGATCTGGCTGGACCAGTCCGCCATGATGCAGGCCCATGACGAAGTCATCGCCCTGACCGGCGGCGCAGCGGGCTTGCGGGACGAGGGTCTGCTGCTGTCCGCGCTGAGCCGGCCATTGAACGCCTATGGCTACGAGGGTCAGGACGACATCGCCGTGCTGGGCGCGACCTATGCGGTGGCCATCGCCAAGAACCATCCCTTCATCGATGGCAACAAGCGCGCGGCCTTCGTCGGCATGGTCGTGTTTCTGGCCCGCAACGGCCTTCGTCTCAGGGCGACCCAGGACGACGCCACGGCCACCATCTATGGCGTGGCCGAGGGCAGGATCGACATCGACGCCCTCGCCGTCTGGATTCGTGAAAACAGCGCGGCGACCTGACGCGGCAATCGCTTGGCGTCGCGCCACTGAACGGCCTATATGCGGCGGAAGAGTTTGAGCGGGTCGGACATCGGCCGGACGAGGAGAGTTTCTGATGGGTCTCGGCAATCCCTGGCATTGGATTCCGATCGTTCTAGTCCTGCTCGTCTTGTTTGGCGGGCGCGGCAAGATTTCCGGCCTGATGGGCGACGCCGCCAAAGGCATCAAGGCCTTTCGCGAGGGCCTGAAGGATACCGACGCCGACAAGCCGAAGGACGAGCGCGCCGGCGCGCTGCCTCGTACGGACGCCGAAAAAGAAGACCTGAAGTCGTAGTTCCCTACTCACGTCGGAGACCCTGACGGATGGGTGGACTTGGTCCCGGCATCGGCGGGCTTGAAATTCTTGTCATCGGCATAGCGGCCCTGCTGGTGGTGGGGCCGAAAGATTTGCCGTTGCTGATGCGCAAGCTCGGCAAGGCCATGGCCAAGGCGCGCGCTATGGCCAACGAGTTCCGCTCCAGCTTCGACGAGATGGCGCGGCAATCGGAACTCGATGAGTTGCGCAAAGAAGTCGAGGCGCTGCGCACGGGTCAAGGGATGGTGCCGCTTGGAGCCGAGGCTGACTCCGCCTTCCGCGATATCCGCAATGACCTGAACAAGCCGCTCTACACGCCCGCCGACCCACCGACCCTGACCGGGCCGGACGAATGGCCGGACGGCGCGCCGGTCATGGAGCCGCTGGAGATCTTGGCTGAACCCAAACCGAAGCCGAAGCCACGCGCCGGCACGGCGTCGACGAAGACGCGCGTAACGAAGACGGCTGCGCCGAAAACGGCCGCGACACCCAAGGCCGCGCGAGAAGCCTCGGTCAAACTGGCCAGCGGCAAGTCCCGGCCGATCCGCGCGAAGAAGGTGGACCTGTGAGCCGGGCCGAACGGGACGAGGATGAGATCGAGGCGTCGCGCGCGCCGCTGATGGATCACCTGATCGAACTGCGGGGCCGGCTGGTGATCTGCGTAATCGCATTCGCGCTTGGCTTCATCCTGTGCTTCGCCTTCTCGGAGCCTCTGTACATCTTCCTGGTCAAGCCGTTCGCGGCCGCCGCGGCCTTCCACTCAGCGGTCGGCCCGGGGGGGCATGTCTCGCCGCTGGATCTGATCCTCGGCACGGCCGGCTTGAAGCCGCTGCCGGTCGTCGATGGCCAGATGGTCAACTTGATCTACACGGCGCCGCTCGAAATCCTCTTCACCAAGATGAAGCTGGCCGGTTTCGGGGCTATTGTCGTGACGTTCCCCATTCTAGCGTGGCAGCTGTACCGGTTCGTGGCGCCGGGCTTGTACCGCAACGAGAAGGGCGCTTTCCTGCCCTTCCTGATCGCGGCGCCTCTGCTGTTCTTGCTCGGCGCGGCGCTGGTCTATTTCGTCATGCTGCCGTTCGTCATGTGGTTCTCGCTGAGCCAGCAGATCGCGGGCGGCGGCGTCTCGGCGGAACTGCTGCCCAAGGTCTCGGACTACCTGAACCTGGTCACGGCCCTGCTGCTAGCGTTCGGCCTGTGCTTCCAGCTGCCGGTGGTGATGACCCTGCTGGGCCTCGCCGGTATCATCAGCTCGAAGGTTATGGCCGAAGGCCGTCGCTACGCGATCATGGCCGTCGTGGTGGTCGCAGCTGTGGTCACTCCACCCGACCCGATTAGCCAGGTCATGTTGGCCGTGCCGCTGGTGCTGCTCTACGAGGTGTCGATCTGGTGCGTGCGGCTGATCGAACTGCGGCGCAAGAAGGCGGACGCGGCAGAGGGCGTCGCCGCCTGAGCGTTAGGCGAAGCGTAACGCTGGATTGCTAACCTCCCGGCGAACGGGAGAACGGCCATGGGCCTGACGGACCTTTGCACCGATATCGTGGCGCGCGGCGAAGTGACCGCCAACGACGTGCTGGCTCTGCGTCGCGAGGTGTTCGGGGAGATCACCGTCACGCCCGAAGAGGTCGAGGCGTTGTTTCGCGTCGATGAGGGCACGGAACGCCGGGTCCCGGAATGGCGGGCCTTCTTCCTGGAGGCCATGACCGACTGGCTGGTGCGGCAGCAGGAGCCGTCGGGCTACATCACCCAGGAGCAGGCCGACTGGCTGGTCGCGCGGATCGAGGCGGACCGGCGGGTTCGCAACGGCACTGAACTGGAACTGGTCGTGCGCGCGCTGGAACTGGCGGACGAGGCCCCGGCCTCCCTGTCCGCCTTCGGCCTGTCGCTGGTCACGCGGGCGGTGGTCGAGAACGACGGGATCATTTCGGCCGACGAGGTCGAGCGTATGCGGCGTCTGGTCTTCGCCCTCGCCGGGCCCGGCCGGATGGCCGTGACGCGCGAGGAGGCCGGCGCGCTGTTCGACCTGAACGACGCCACCCGCGGCCGCGACAACGATCCCGGCTGGACCGATTTCTTCAAGCGCGCGGTGGCCAATGCGGTAACTGCGGCGGCGGGCTGGGCTCCGCCGGAGCGGGCCGAGGCCCTGCGCCGACAGGCCTGGCTGGAGGCTCCCGAGGGAGACCCGGTCGGCCTGGTGGGCGAAACCCTGGCGGAAACCGGCCGACTGACGCCCGCCCGCATTCGCGACGCCCTGTTCGGCAGCGACCATGCCTATCAGGCTGAGCACGTCGCGAGACACGAGAGGGAGATCGCCAGCGCCGCACCTGTTGATCGTGAGGAGGCCTGCTGGCTGCTGGATCGCATCGGCCGCGACGGCGAGTTCGACGTCAACGAGCGCGCCCTGATCGGTTTCCTGCGGGAGATCGCGCCAGGCGTCGATCCGGCCTTGCAGCCGTTGGTCGACCGGGCCGCGGCCTGAGGAGCGCCGACCGGAACCGGACCGGAGCGTGGCCGTTTGGGCAGGGTTCCCGTTTCAGGAGTCCGCCATGTCCAGCCTCAACCGTCTGACCCTCGCCGCCTCGATCGGCGCTTTCGCTCTTATCGCGGCGGCCTGCACGCCTGCGGACAACGACGCCGACACCGCCGACGGCGACACCGATACGACGATCGTGGAAACCCGCGAGGTTCCAGCCAACCCTGTCGTGGTCGAGCGTGAAGTGCCCGTCCCGACGCCGCCGGTGGTGGTCGAAGACCGCCGCGATGGCGACAGCACCACCGTTCGCGCCGGCAGGGACGGCCTCGAAGTCGAAACCACCAACCGCTGATCCGGCCGCCAGATGAAGAAGGGGCCGGACAGTTTCCCGCCCGGCCCCTTCGATCGTCAGCCCCGGCTGTCGATCAGCAGCTGTAGTACATGTCGAATTCGACCGGGTGCGGATGCAATTGCAGACGCATCACCTCTTCCATCTTGAGCTCAATATAGCTGTCGATGAAGTCATCGTCCATGACGCCGCCCTTCTTGAGGAAGGCGCGGTCCTTGTCGAGGTTCTCCAGCGCTTCCTTCAGCGAGCCGCACACCTCGGGAATGTTGCTACGCTCTTCCGGCGGCAGGTCGTAGAGGTTCTTGTCGGCGGCCGCGCCCGGATCGATGCGGTTCTCGATGCCGTCGAGGCCGGCCATCAGCAGGGCGACGAAGGTCAGGTAGGGGTTGCCCATCGGATCCGGGAAACGGGCCTCGATGCGCTTGGCCTTGGGCGAGTTGACCCACGGAATGCGGATCGACGCCGAGCGGTTGCGCGACGAATAGGCCAGTTTCACCGGCGCTTCGTAGCCGGGCACCAGCCGCTTGTAGGAGTTGGTGGTCGAGTTGGAGAAGGCGTTGATGGCCTTGGCGTGCTTGATGATGCCGCCGATGTACCAGAGGCACAGGTCCGACAGGCCGGCGTATTTGTCGCCCGCGAACAGCGGCTTGCCGTCGCGCCAGATCGACTGGTGCACGTGCATGCCCGAGCCGTTGTCGCCGAAGGTCGGCTTGGCCATGAAGGTGGCCGACTTGCCATAGGCGGCGGCGACGTTGTGGATGACGTATTTGTAGAGCTGCAGGCGGTCGGCCATGGTCAGCAGGTCGCTGAACTTCAGGCCCAGTTCGTGCTGGGCCGGGGCGACCTCGTGGTGGTGCTTCTCGGGCTGCATGCCCAGGTCGCGCATCACGCCCAGCATCTCGCCGCGCAGGTCCTGGGCGCTGTCCACCGGGTTGACCGGGAAATAGCCGCCCTTGGGCCCCGGGCGGTGGCCCATGTTGCCTTCCGAGTATTCGGCGCCGGTGTTGGCCGGCAACTCGATCGAATCATAGGCGTAGCCGGTGTCGTGCGGGGCGGTGCTCCAGCGCACGTCGTCGAAGATGAAGAACTCGGCTTCCGGACCGAAGAAGACGGTGTCGCCCACGCCCGAGGACTGGACATAGGCCAGGGCCTTCTTGGCCATCGAGCGGCTGTCGCGGTTGTAGGGCTCGCCGGTGTCCGGGTTCAGCACGTCGCAGAACAGGAACAGCGTGGTCTGCTGGTAGAACGGGTCGATGTACGAGCTGGTCAGGTCCGGCTTGAGCAGCATGTCGGACTCGTTGATCGCCTTCCAGCCGGCGATCGAGGAGCCGTCGAACATGGTTCCCTCTTCCAGGAACTCTTCGTCGACCAGATCGATGTCGAAGGTGACGTGCTGCAGACGCCCCTTGGTGTCGGTGAAGCGGAGGTCGACGTATTTGACGTCCTTGTCCTTGATCTCCGAAAGGATTTTCTTGGCGCTCATTCTCGAGGGTCCGTTTCTTGGGGGAGGATAATGAAACGGCCGCCCCGAAGGGCGGCCGGCAGTCTTGGCGGTCAGACGGCCTGGGCCCCCGTTTCGCCGGTGCGGATGCGGATGACGTCCAGGACGTCGGACACGAAAATCTTGCCGTCGCCGATCTTGCCGGTGCGGGCGGCGGTCTGGATCGCGTCGATGACCGACGAGACCATATCGTCGGGAACCACGACCTCGATCTTGATCTTGGGCAGGAAGTCGATGACGTACTCGGCTCCCCGATAGAGTTCGGAGTGGCCCTTCTGGCGGCCATATCCCTTGGCCTCCAGTACGGTCATGCCTTGCACCCCGGCGTCCTGGAGCGCTTCTTTCACTTCATCCAGCTTGAACGGCTTGATGACGGCTTCGATCTTTTTCATCGGCAATCCCAGGCGGGCGAAATAGGCCTCGCGCTCGGGCAGCAAAGGGACATTGCATTGCACAATAAGGCAAGTGTTTTTCGGCGCCCGTCGCCATCCGTGAACGGAGAACCCGCGCAATGACCGGATCCGCCCTGCCAGACTGGCGTGACGCCTTGCCGTGGCCGGGCCCGGAAACGCACAAACATGCGCGCGGGCGCCTGGCCGTGGTCTCCGGCAAGGCGACCCAGACGGGCGCGGCGCGGCTGGCGGCGCGGGGCGGGCTGCGCATCGGGGCGGGGCTGGTCAAAATCCTGTGTCCGCCGGACGCCGCGTCGGTCATCGCACCGGCCATCGAAGCGATCATGCTGACGCCCTTCGGTT
This sequence comes from Brevundimonas sp., assembly GCF_035626975.1. Taxonomy (GTDB): domain Bacteria; phylum Pseudomonadota; class Alphaproteobacteria; order Caulobacterales; family Caulobacteraceae; genus Brevundimonas. Next base: position 15,616 of record NZ_DASPMQ010000044.1, on the reverse strand, counting down.
CGCCCGAGGCCCTGGTCGAGGCCGCCGAGGGGATGGACGCGGTAGTCATAGGCCCCGCCGCCGGCGTGACCGACGCCACCCAGGCCCACGTCCGGGCGCTGGCCGTCACGGGCGCGGCCCTGGTGGTGGACGCCGACGGGCTGACGGTTTTCGAGGGGTGGCCGGACGATCTGTTCGAGGCGCTGGACCGCGACGACGTGCTCACGCCGCACGAGGGCGAGTTCAAACGGCTGTTCCCGGGCCTGCTCGACACGGGGCGTGAGAATGCCGCGGCCGAGGCGGCGCGGCGGGCCGGCGCGGTGGTGGTGCTGAAGGGGCCCGCGACGGTTATCGCCGCGCCGGACGGGCGGCTGACCGTCAACGGAAATGGCACGCCGTGGCTGGCGACGGCGGGCGCGGGCGACGTGCTGGCCGGAATGATCGGCGGCCTGATCGCCCAGCGGATGGACAGTTTCGATGCGGCCCGGGCGGCCGTCTGGCTCCACGCCGAGGCGGCGCGGGGCTTCGGGCCAGGGCTGATCGCCGAGGACCTGCCGGAGAGGCTGCCGGCCGTGCTGGCGGCGCTGTACGACCGGGCGGGGTGAGCCACGACGCTGGCCGGTTCAATTCGTCGCCGAAGCGGCCTATTCCGGGCCTCCCCATCGCCGGAGCGCCGCCTTGCTGATCGTCCTGTCTCCGGCCAAGCGGCTGGATTTCACTGAAGCCGACCCCGCCCTGCCCGCCTCGGAGCGGCGTTTCCTGGAGGACACCGCGTCGCTGGCCCGGACCGCCCGCGCCCGCACCGTGGCCGAACTGCGCCGGCTGATGGGCATCTCCGATGATCTGGCGCGGCTGAACCGCGAGCGGTTCCAGGCGTTCGACGCCGAATCGACGGACGGGGTCCAGGCGGCCTTCGCCTTCGCCGGCGATGTCTATGAAGGGCTGAGGGCCCGCGAGCTGGATTCCGCCGGCCTGGCCTTCGCCCAGCGTCACATCCGCATCCTGTCGGGTCTTTACGGCCTGCTGCGTCCGCTCGACCGCATCCAGCCCTACCGATTGGAGATGGGGACCCGGCTGAAGACGCGGCGCGGCTCCAGCCTCTACGACTTCTGGGGCGACCGGATCTCGAAATGCCTGAACGCCGACGCCGCGGGTATGATCGATCCGACCGTGGTGAACCTGGCCAGTCAGGAATATTTCGGCGCCGTCGACGCCAAGGCGCTGAACCTGCCGGTGGTGACGCCGCATTTCCGCGAATCGAAGGATGGCGAGAGCCGTATCATCTCGTTCTTCGCCAAGAAGGCGCGCGGGGGCATGGCCCGCTTCGCCATCGACGAGCGGATCGAGCGTGCCGGGGACCTGAAAGCCTTCGATCGCGACGGCTACCGCTTCGACAAGGCTGGATCGACGGAGACGGACTGGATATTCACCAGAACAGGAAATTCGTGACGGCCTGTCGCCTTCGCAGACGCGAACGGTTAGGCTGATCCCGAGACACAGACGGACGAGACTCAATGTTCCAATGGCCCAAACGCGGTGACGGCTCGGACGCCGGGAGCGCGCCTTTCCGCGATATCGGCGACCTGAAGGGTCAGGTGGCCGTCATCTCGGGATCGACCTCCGGGATCGGTCTCGCCTTCGCGCGCGCCATCGCCTCGCGCGGCGGCGAGGTGGTGCTGAACGGCCTCGGCGATCCGTCGGAGATCGAGCGCACCCGGGCCGAGATGGAGGCCAGCTGCGGCGTGCGGGTGCGCTATCACGGGGCCGACATGCGGCGCGGCGACGAGGTCGCGGACATGGTCGCCTACGGCAAGCACCAGCTGGGCCGGGTCGACATCCTGATCAACAACGCCAGCATCCAGCACGTCGAGGCGGTCGAGAAGTTCCCCGCCGACAAGTGGGAGCAGATCATCGCCATCAACCTGTCGTCGACCTTCTACGCGACGCGGGCGGCGATTCCGATCATGAAGGCCCAGGGCCGCGGGCGGATCATCAACGTGGCCTCGGCCCACGGCCTGGTCGCCAGTCCGTTCAAGTCGGCCTATGTCGCGGCCAAGCACGGGGTGATCGGCTTCACCAAGACGGTGGCGCTGGAACTGGCGCAGGACAACATCACCTGCAACGCCCTGTGCCCCGGATTCGTCGAGACGCCGATCGTCGAGAAACAGATCGCCGATCAGGCCCGCACGCGCGGCCTGTCGAAGGAGCAGGTGCTCAGGGACGTCATTCTGGGCTCGCAGCCGACCAAGCGGTTCGTCACCACGGACGAGCTGACCGGGATGATGTTGTATCTGGTCAGCGACCTGGGGGCTTCGGCCAACGGCGCCAGCTTCTCGATCGACGGCGGCTGGACGGCGCAGTAGCCGCCACGGGACAGGCATGCTGAAGCGAAGCCGCCCCGCCCCGAAACGCCGCCCGATCAGCCTGGCGCTCCAGGGTGGCGGCTCGCACGGCGCCTTCCAGTGGGGCGTGCTGGACCGGTTGCTGGAAGACGACCGGCTCGACATCCGGGCGGTGACCGCCGCCTCGGCCGGGGCCATGAACGCCGCCGCCTTGGTCTGTGGTCTGACAGAGGGCGGAACCGGGGGCGCGCGCAGGCGGCTGGACCTGCTGTGGCGGGAAGTGAACCAGTCCGGCGGCCGCAACGTCTTCGGCGACAGCGCCGTCTGGAGCGCCGCCTTCAGCCCCGGCTGGCTCAAGGGCACGGAGATGTGGCGCCAGGCCGAGACCGCGGCCCTGTCGATGAGCCCTTACAAGTTCAACCCCTTCAACCTGAATCCACTGAAACGGGTGCTGGACACGGCCATCGACTTTGAGGCCGTGCGGGCCTCGGAGATGAAGCTGTTCGTGGCGGCGACGGCAGTGCGCGAAGGACGGTCGCGGGTGTTCGGGACGACGGAGATCACCGATCAGGTGCTGCTGGCCTCGGCCTGCCTGCCGCACCTGTTCCAGGCGGTGGAGATCGACGGCGAGCCCTACTGGGACGGCGGTTTTCTGGCCAACCCGCCGCTGTGGCCGCTGTTCCAGGCCGACACCCCGGACGACATCCTGCTGCTGCCGTTGAACCCGTTCCGGCGGGACGAGACCCCGCGTCAGGCTGGCGAGATCATGGACCGGCTGAACGAGATCGTCTTCAACGCCCCCCTCGTCGCCGAGCTGCGGGCGGTGGCCTTCGTTCAGGACCTGATCGCGGAGGGGCGGCTGAAGCCGAACGGACCGGACAAGTACCGCAAGCTGCGCCTGCACGCCGTCGAGGCCGACCCTTGGCTGGGATCGTTGTCGCTGGGATCGAAGTTCGACACGGAGTGGACCTTCCTGAACCGGCTCAAGGGGTATGGGCGGGAGGCGGCGGAGGGATGGCTGGACAGCTGCTTCGGGGCAGTGGGGGACCGGTCGAGCGTCGACATCGGCGCCCGGTTCCTGTGATCAGCCCACGAACCCCGTCGCGCGCTTCAGCCGGTCGTTGATCGCCTCGCCCAGGCCATGCGCCGGGATGGGCGAGACGGCGATTCCCGCCGGCCGTTCACGGTCCGCTTCGCGCAGGCGGCGGAACAGGTTGGCGGCGGCCTCGCGCAGGTCGCCCGAGGGGCTGAGGCTCCAGCGCGGGTCGCCGACGCCTGGGCCGAAACCGAGCAGTATCTCGCCGTTCTCCACCCCCGTCGCGTTGATGCGGACCGGCGCGTCCGGCGCGTAGTGCACGGCCGCGCGGCCCGGAGAACGATGTCCCTCCCCGTTGCGCTCCAGCGGCCCGACGATGGCCTCGATTTCCTCTCGCGTGACGGAGCCGGGGCGCAGCAGGGCGACGCGGCCGTCCAGCACCGACACCACCGTGCTCTCGACCCCGACGGCGCAGGGGCCGCCGTCCACGGCGTCGGCGGCGGCGAAGCCGGTCTCCTCCATGGCGTCGGCGAAGGTGGTGGGGCTTGGGCGGCCGGAGCGGTTGGCCGAAGGGGCGACGACGGGACCGCCGAAGGCCGAAATCACGGCACGGGCGCGGACATGGCCGGGCACGCGGACGGCGACGCTGTTCAGCCCCGCGCGGGCGAGGTCGCAGATCCGGACGCGGTCCCGCACCGGCGCCACGATGGTCAGCGGACCCGGCCAGAAGGCCTCGGCGAGGGCGCGGGCCCGGTCGTCGAAGACGGCGATCGCCTCGGCCTCGACGGCGTCGGCGACGTGGGCGATCAGCGGGTTGAAGCGGGGCCGGCCCTTGGCCTCAAAGATGGCGGCGACCGCGACCGCGTTGCTCGCGTCAGCCGCCAGCCCGTAGACGGTTTCGGTCGGCAGGATGACCAGGCCGCCGGCGGCCAGCGCCTCGGCCCCCTGGGCGTCGGTCGCGCCTAGGCGCGGCGCGCCTGCAGCGCCACCCGCACCGTCACTTCGCGACCGACGATCCTGTTCCACGCGCCTGTGGTTCCTATGCCGAACTGGGTGCGGTCCAATGTGAACGCGCCCGTCAGATGCGCCCGGTCGCCGGTGACGCGCAAGTCCAGCGGGAAGGTCACCGGCCGGGTGCGGCCCTTCATTGTGATCTCGGCCCGCGCCGAATAGCGCTCGCCGCCGAGAGGCTCGAGGGACCTGAGTTGAAAACGGATCACCGGATGCCGCGCCGTATCGAGCATGGCCGGGCCTGTGGCGCGGCGGGTCAGGGCCGACGACCGCATCCTGAGCGACGCCGCCTGAACCACCACCGTCGCCCGTGTGCCTTCCGGCGCCTCGGGGTCGAAGGCGATGTCGCCGCGCCAGTCCTCGAACCGGCCATGGTGGGAGCCGCCCAGGGCCCGGACCGTCAGGTCGATGGTCGAGGCCTCGCGCACGACGACCCAGTCCGGAGGCGGGGCGGCGGCGATCAGAACGAGGGCCGCCAGTCCGACGATGACCGCGCGCCGTCTCACGGCCGGCGCGGGATCAGCGGGATCATCCGGTGCAGGACGTTGTCCCGGTCGAGGAACTGGTGCTTCAGCGCCCCGGCGATATGCAGGACCACCAGGAAGATCAGCAGTTTGGCCGCGGCTTCGTGGAGGTCCATCAGCTGACCGGCCGTCTCCCGTCCGCCGCTGATCGGCAGCAGCGGCCATTCGAACAGGCCGAACCAGACGATGTCGCGCCCGGCCGCCGAGGACGCCGCCCAGCCGACCAGCGGCATGGCGAGGAGCAGGACGTAGAACAGGACGTGGTTGGTCCGGGCCAGCAGCTTCTGCCAGCGCGGCATGGCCACCGGCAGCGGGATGGCCGGGTTGGCGATGCGCCACCCCAGACGGACCAGGGTCAGCATCAGGATGCTCAGGCCGACGGATTTGTGGAGGGTGACGAACTCGCGCGAGATCGGCCCTTCCGTCGCTTCATGGGCCGCGATCAGTGCGATCTGGGTGACCACCAGGGCGGCGATCAGCCAGTGCAGGACCAGCGATACGGTCGAATAGCGGTTGCGTGGTTCGGCCACGGCCTTCTCCCTCTCCAGCGCGTTGGAGCCGCAACGTGGCCCGAACGACGTGGTTCGCCAAGCCGCGTCTTGCCTGACCCGGCGGCAAGGCGGCATGAACGTCCGCAAAGTGTCGAGAGCCAGCCCATGTCCTACCGCGCGCCCGTCCGCGATCTGATCTTCACCCTGACCGAGGTCGCGGGCATCGACGCCGTGGCCGCGACCGGGGCCTTCCCCGACTACGACCCGGAGGTGATGGCGGCGGTGCTTGAGGCGGCGGGCCAGTTCTCGGAGGGCGTGCTGGCGCCGCTGAACCGTATCGGTGACCAGAAGGGCTCGACCTGGGCCGACGGCGCGGTGACGGCCGCGCCCGGCTTCGCCGACGCCTACCGCCAGTTCGCCGAGGGCGGCTGGACCGGCCTGTCCGCGCCCGCCCACGCCGGGGGGCAGCAACTGCCCAAGGCGCTGGAGCTGGCCGCCTATGAGACGGTGCACGCCGCCAATATGGCGTTCGGCCTGTGCCCGATGCTGTCGCTGGCGGCGATCGAGGCGCTGGAGGCGGTCGGGACGGAAGCGCAGAAGGCGACCTATCTGACGAAGCTCGTGTCCGGCGAGTGGACCGGGGCCATGGTGCTGACCGAGCCGCAGGCGGGGTCGGACCTCGGCGCCCTGACGGCGACGGCGATACCGAATGGCGACGGGACCTACAGCCTGACCGGCCAGAAGATCTTCATCACCTGGGGCGATCACGACGCCACCGACAACATCGTTCACATGGTGCTGGCCCGTATGCCGGACGCGCCGCCGGGGCCGAAGGGCATCAGCCTGTTCCTGGCGTCCAAGTATGTGGTCAATCCGGACGGGACGCTGGGCGAGCGCAACGCCTTCCGCCCGGTCGGGGTCGAGCACAAGCTGGGCATCCACGCCTCGCCCACCTGCGTCATGGCCTATGAGGGCGCGACGGCGGAGCTGGTCGGCGAACCGAACCAGGGCCTGGCCCATATGTTCGTGATGATGAACGCGGCCCGGCTGGCGGTCGGCGTCGAGGGCGTCGGGATCGCCGAGCGGGCCTACCAGCAGGCGCTGGAGTATGCGCGGGAGCGGCGGCAGGGCCGCTCGGCATGGACCGGAGAGGCCAACGCGCCGATCCTCGACCATCCGGACGTGCGCCGGACCCTGTCGGTGATGAAGGCCAGGATCGCCGCCGCCCGCGCCATCTGCCTGTCGACCGGCGTCGCCGCCGATCTGGCCAGACACGCAGCGACGGAAGAGGACCACCGCCGCTGGAAGGGCCGGGAGGACCTGTTCACTCCGATCGCCAAGGCGTGGTCGACCGATGTCGGCGTCGACGTCGCCTCGATGGGCGTGCAGGTGCACGGCGGCATGGGGTTCATCGAGGAGACCGGCGCGGCCCAATACTATCGCGACGCCCGCATCGCCCCGATCTACGAGGGCACCAACGGCATCCAGGCCATGGACCTGGTCGGGCGCAAGCTGGGGCAGGACGGCGGCCAGTCGGCCCGTGACCTGATCCTGGACATGAAGGAGACCTTGGCGATCCTGCCGCGGCTCTGGTCGGGCAAGCCGGTCGAGCGCTTCGCCAACGCCGTCGAGGCGGCCGGGGACGCCACCCAGTGGCTGCTGGACCGCAAGGCCGCGGCCGATGGCGCCGCTGACGTCCTGGCGGGGGCCGACGCCTATCTCAAGCTGATGGGCGACGTGGTCGGCGGCTGGATGCTGGCCAAAGGCGCGCTGGCGGCCCGGGCCATCCTCGACGCCGGCGAGGGTGACCCGGCGTGGCTGGAGGGACGGATCACCCTGTACGAGATCTACGCGGCCAATGTGTTGGAACAGGCCTCGAGCCGGCTCGGCGCCGTGGAACAGGGCGGCGACCTGCTGGAACGGATGAGCCCGGCGGTGCTGGCCGGTTGATCAGGGTCCGGCCGGGGCGTCCAGCAGGGCGATGGCCTCGCGGACCCAGGCGGCATGGGCGACGATGCCGATGCCGAGCGGCTCGTCGCCGGGACGGACTTCCGAGACCAGCACCCCGGCGATGAAGGGATGTTCGGGCTGGACCGTGCCCGGCAGTTTGCGCGCCGACGGGGTCCAGAACACCGGTCCGCCGGAGTTGCCGGGGAAGACCGGGAAGTCGAGCAGGAAGACCGGGAAGGTCTCGATCGGGGTCAGCGGCCACGACGCCACCCGGCCGACGCGCAGGATCGGGAAGCCGGCGGTGTTGGACGAGTAGCCGCGCGGATAGCCGAGAGTGAGCAGTTCATCTCCGGGCCCGACCTGCCAGGCGTCCAGCGCATTGGCGTCGGCCAGCCAGCCCAGCGGAATGGCGGCGCGGGCGAAGGCCGGCGGAGCGGACACCTCCATCACCGCGATGTCCCGCACCGGGTGCCGGGTCCAGACCGGATCGCCGGCCTCATCGCGGATGCGCAGGGGCTCGGGCGCGAATCGCCATCCGCCTCCGGGCGCCTCGACCCGCCAGCCGATGCGCGCGTCGGGCGCGGTCATGCCGTTCAGCACATGGTGGGCGGTCACCAGCACGGTGCGTGGCTGGCCATCCGGTCGGGGCGCATCGATCAGGAAGCCGGTTCCGACCCGACGCGTGGCCTCCTCGCCGTTGCGCTGGTCCAGTTGCACCGTGGCCGCGATCAGCCCGACGGTCAGATCCCATGCCGGCGCCGACAGGGCGGCGACCGGTGGCTCCTGCATCGGAACGGGCGGGGTCTGGAGGTCGAACATGAGGATCGATCGGGCCTTGTCCGTTTGTTCATTTGACGGCGGCGGCGTCGCTCGCACAAGGTCCCGCGACCAAATCCGCCTGGGGGCCAAGACCATGAACCGCCGCGACCTGCTCGCCACCTCCGCCGCCGCCCTGGCGGCGACCGCCCTGCCCGCCCAGGCCCGCACTCCCGGAGCCCCGATGCCGAAAACCGCCCCCGTCCCGCCCGTCGCGAAGAAGATCCCGGTGCGGATCGAACAGCTGGGCCGCGTCCGGGTCGACGACTACCAGTGGATGAAGGACGACAACTGGCAGGCGGTGCTGCGCGACCCGACCCTGATCAAGGCCGACGTCAAGGAGCACCTGACCGCCGAAAACGCCTACCGCGAGGCGATGATGGCCTCGACCCTGCCGCTGCAGGCCGCGATGTTCGAGGAGATGAAGGGGCGGATCAAGGAGGACGACAGCTCGGTGCCGCGCGCCGACGGGCCGTGGGAATACTTCACCGAGTACAAGACCGGGGACCAGCACCCCCGCTACATGCGCAGGCCCCGCGCCGGCGCGGGCGATCCCCAGCTGTTGCTCGACGCCAACGTCCTGGCCGCCGGCAAGGCCTATTCCGAGGTCAGCGCCGCGGAGCACAGCCCTGACCATGCCCTGTTCGCCTACGCCGAGGACGCGCAGGGGTCCGAGGTGCACCAGATCTTCGTCAAGGACCTGGCCACGGGCGAGGTGTTGCCCGATCCGATCGGCTCGGCAACCGGCAACTTCACCTTCTCGCCCGACAGCCAGTGGATCTTCTGGACCAACCGCGACGACAACGGCCGGCCCGACAAGATCTTCCGGCGCCCGGTGCGCGGCGGCGAGGCCACCCTCGTGTACGAGGAAGCCGACGAGGGCATGTTCATCAGCGTCAGCCGCACCGCCGACGACGCCTTCGTGGTCATCTCGATCGCCAACCAGGAGACCTCGGAAGGCCGGGTCATCCCGGCCTCGGACCCGACGGCCACGCCAATGGTGCTCGAGCCCCGGCAGGTGGCCCGGCTGTACGAGGCCGACCATTGGGGCGACCGCTGGGTGATCCGCACCAACGCCGACGACTCGGTGGACTTCAAGATCGTCGAGGCGCCGACCACCACGCCCGGCAAGGCGAACTGGAAGGACCTCGTTCCGCACACGCCCGGCCGCTACATCGAGGGCGTGGCGCTGGTGAAGGACTACATCGGCCGCCAGGAGCGGGCCGACGCCAACACCCGCATCATCATCCGTGACCGCGCCGGCGCCGAGCATGAGATCGCCGTGGACGAGCCCGCGTATTCGCTGTCGCTGGCCGGCGCGTCGGAGTTCGACACCACGGTCATGCGCTACGGCTACAACTCGCCCTCGACGCCGACCTCGACCTATGACTACGACCTGAAGTCCCGCGAGCGGACCCTGCGCAAGGTGCAGGAGGTGCCGTCCGGCCACGACCCGGCGGACTATGTTGTCGAGCGGCTGAACGCCCCGGCCGCCGATGGCGAACTGGTGCCGGTGACCGTGCTGCGCCGCAAGTCGACTCCGGTGGACGGTTCCGCGCCGCTGCTGCTGTACGGCTACGGCTCGTACGGCATCCCGATGGCGGCGAGCTTCTCGACCAACCGGCTGTCGCTCGTCGACCGGGGCTGGATCTTCGCCATCGCGCATATCCGCGGCGGCTCGGACAAGGGCTGGAACTGGTTCCTCAACGCCCGGAAGATGACCAAGAAGAACACCTTCACGGACTTCATCGCCTCGGCCGAGCACCTGATCGCGCGGAACTATGCCAAGGCGGGGAACATCGTCGCCCAGGGCGGTTCGGCCGGCGGCCTCCTGATGGGGGCGGTCAACAACATGCGCCCGGACCTTTGGGCCGGCGTGATCGGCCAGGTGCCGTTCGTCGACGTGATCAACACCATGAGCGACACCTCGCTGCCGCTGACGCCGCCGGAGTGGCCCGAGTGGGGCAATCCGATCGAGGACGCCGAAGCCTACGACTACATGATGAGCTACAGCCCCTACGACCAGGTGGAGGCGAAGGCCTATCCGGCAGTGCTGGCCACCGGCGGCCTGTCGGACCCGCGCGTGACCTACTGGGAGCCCGAGAAATGGGTGGCGAAGCTGCGGCCAGCCACGACCTCGGGCAAGCCGGTGCTGCTGAAGATCAACATGGAGGCCGGCCACGGCGGCGCCTCGGGCCGGTTCGACTATCTGAAGGAGGTCGCCCACGACTACGCCTTCGCGGTCTGGGCCATCGACAGGGGCTGGGAGCCTGACCGCGCCCGGCGTCCTGTTTCAGGGTTCGAGGGTCCAGGTATAGGTCCCGGTTGCGTCGGCGTGCATGGCCACGAAGTCGCGGACCTCATAGCCGGCCGGGCAGGTGTCGCCCCCATCGGACCAGAAGGTATAGGGACCGGGGTACTGGACACACAGGGCATGATCGCCCGACCATGACCGGCCCGAGCCGTCCAGGGTGTCGCCGTACATGTAGAAGTTGGCGTTGTCGGTGCTGACGATGCTCTGGCAGGTTCCGTCCGCGACCTCGTACCAGCCGCGATTGATGAACTGACCCGTACCCACTTCCACATAGGAGACGGCGACCGTGCCGTTGCGACCGCTCTCATTGCAGACCTGGATGTCGACCGTAGCCGGGGCCAGCTTGTTCGGCTTGACCTGGGCGACGGCCAGGCCCGGCGTGAGCCCCAGTACGGAGGCGGCGACGAACGCCGCGACGAAGGTTGATTTCACGGCTCTCGCCTCCCCCGACAGCAGCCGTCAGGATATCAAAGGTCTCTGACGAATCCAGTGACGGATGCTGACACCAGTGCCATGGCTGACCCGATGAACCGGACCATCCGCGACGCGACCGGGGCGGACCTGCCGCGGATCACCGCCCTGTACGGGCGAGAGGTGCTGAACGGCACGGCCACATTCGAACTGGCCCCGCCGACACCGGACGAGATGGCCGGCCGGTTCGCCGCTGTGAAGCGGCACGACCTGCCGTGGCTGGTCGCGCAGCTGGACGGGGCCTTCGCGGGCTACGCCTACGCCTCGCCGTTCCGCCCACGTCCGGCCTATCGCTACGGGGTCGAGGGTTCGATCTATGTCGAGGAGACGGCCCGCGGACACGGCGTCGGCCGCGCTCTGCTGGGGGCCCTGGTCGAGCGGGTGCGGGCCATGGGTCTGAGGCACGTCATCGGCGCGATCAGCGACAGCGACACCAGCGCCGCCTCGATCGCCCTGCACCGGTCGCTCGGATTCCGCGACGCGGGGGTCTACCGGCAGGTGGGCTGGAAGTTCGACCGCTGGCTGGACGTGACCCTGATGCAGCTCGATCTCGCCCCCGACGGCGAGCCGCCGAAGACGCCGGGGCTCGACCTGACCGGCGGTCTCGCTTGAAGCGATGAACCACAGCGTCTAGTTGGGCGGGATGCGCGCGCTTCACGCCATGATGATGCTGCTCGGCGCCCTCGCGGTGCTGATGACGGGCGCCGTACCGGCGAGCGCGCTGACCGACGCCGCTTCGGCTCCGCCGTGTCATGAAACGACGATGCACCATGCCGGCGCCGAGACGCCCTCGCCCGCGTCGGGCAAGGCCGTGAAGACCATGGACTGCTGCGTCGCCTGCGTGACCGCGGCGGCCCTTCGATCGCCCGACCGCCCCCGGATGACCTCGCTGCGGCCCGCGACGGCTTCCCGTCCTGCGGCCTTGCCGTCCGGCGAACGGCCGGCCCCTGAACCGCATCCGCCCCGATCGCCTTTCCTCTGAAGACAGCCCGCGCGCGGCGATGTGTCCGCGCGCCTTCCAAGCTCTTTCAGGAGGCCATCATGGCTGCCCGCCTTTTCGCGCCCTTCGCCGGCGCGTCCCTGCTCGCCCTCGCCCTCCCGGCGTCGGCCCAGGATCATTCGCACCACCCTGCCCCGCCCGCCCCGGCTCCAACCCCGGTCCCCGCCACGCCTCCGGCCGATCCTCACGCGGGCCACGACATGCCCGCCGCCTCCCCCGATCGCCAGACACCCGATGGCGGCCCTCAGGCTCACGACATGTCGGCGATGGCGGAGAGCGAAGACCACGCCATGACCAGCCCGCTCGGCCATTGGCCCATGACCCGCGACGCGTCCGGCACCAGCTGGCAACCAGACCTGTCGGAGCACGGCGGCGTCCACGCGACGCGCGGCGACTGGGCCTTCATGGGCCACGCCACGCTGAACCTGACCCATGACTGGCAGGATGGTCCGCGCGGGGACGAGAAGACCTTTGTCGGCGGCATGCTCATGGGGTCGGCGCGGCGTGACTTCGCCGACGGCTCGACGCTGAACTTCCGCGGCATGCTCAGCCCCGAGCCCTTCATGGGCAAGGACGGCTTTCCCTTGCTGCTGGCGGCCGGAGAGACGGCGGACGGCGCCACCCCCCTGATCGACCGCCAGCATCCGCATGAGCTGGTGATGGAGCTGTCAGCCAGCTACGCGCGGCGGCTGACCGACCACGACAGCGTCTTCGCCTACATCGGCCTGCCGGGAGAGCCGGCCTTCGGACCGCCCGCCTTCATGCACCGCATGAGCGCCATGGACAGCCCGGAGGCGCCGATCACCCACCACTGGCTGGACTCGACGCACATCGTGTTCGGGGTGGCGACGCTGGGCTGGGTGCACGACGGCTTCAAGCTGGAGGCCTCGTCCTTCCGCGGCCGCGAGCCGGACGAGGACCGCTACGACATCGAGAGCCCCGAGCTGGACAGCTGGTCGGCGCGGGCGTCGTGGAACCCTTCGCCGGAGTGGTCGCTGCAGGCGTCCTACGCCGACGTGACCGCGCCGGAACAGCTCGAGCCGGACGAGGACGAGACCCGATGGTCGGCCAGCGCCATCCACGCCCGCCGCCTCGGCGCGGAAGGCTGGTGGTCCTCGACCCTGGCCTGGGGCCGCAAGATCAACGACCACGGCGAGTCGAAGGATGCGTGGCTGCTGGAGACGGCGGTCAGCCCCGACGACCGCTGGACCGTGTTCGCGCGGGCCGAGCGGATCGAGACGGACGAGCTGCTGCCGGGCCCCGGAGGCGGACACGGCGATCTCCATACCGTGTCGAAAGCCTCGTTCGGAGCGGTGCACGACTGGCGACTGGCGGAGCATGTCCGCTTCGGCGTCGGGGCGCTGTACAGCCTGAACCGCGTCCCCGAGGCGCTGGAGCCGGCCTATGGCGGAGATCCGGACGGGGGCATGGTCTTCGTGCGTCTGAAGATCGGCTGATGCAGGCGTCGCGCCGCGCGGACCCCGGTCAGCGCGGCGCGGCGTCGTCCGCCGGGCGGAATGTCAACGGGAGGCGGATGGCTGGGGAACTAGGACTCGAACCTAGAATGACGGTACCAAAAACCGGAGTGTTACCATTACACCATTCCCCAGCAGGTCCGGCGTTTCCGGAGCGGTAGCGCCGGGAGGCGTGCGAGATACGACAAGGCCGCGGGCGATGCAAGACGCGGATTCCAGACTATTTCGCGGCGCGTCGTTTCCCCGCTTGCGGGGGTCGAACCCCGTCGTTATAAGCCCGCTCCTCAAGTCGGAGTGTGGCTCAGTCTGGTAGAGCACTGCGTTCGGGACGCAGGGGTCGTAGGTTCGAATCCTATCACTCCGACCATCATCTTTCGTGGCGCTATCGCTCGCCGCGCGGCGGCTCACTACCTGAGCGCCGATCGAGGTTCCCGGCCTCCTCCCCTCCTCTTCAGTCCCTCGCCTTTGCCGCGACGTTCGCCAGATGCGCGCCGACCGCCTCGATGGGGCGCTGGCCCAGGGCCTTGCGGCGGGCCAGCAGATCGGGGGAGCCGGCGTCGTAGTCGGCCATCAGCGTACGCACGAAGGCGCCGGAGCGGACCTCGGCCAGGACCGTGTCCATGGCCGCCGTCGAAGCCTCGCCGATGACGCGCGGGCCGGTCAGATAGGCGCCGTATTCGGCGGTGTTGGAGATTTTGGCGAAGGCCCCGGCGATGCCGCGCTCGAACATCAGGTCGGTGACCAGCTTGACCTCGTAGAAGCATTCGAACCACGCCACCTCGGGCGGATAGCCGGCCTCGACCAGCCGGGTGAAGGCGGCGTCGATCAGCTGGCCGACCCCGCCGCACAGCACGACCTGCTCGCCGAACAGGTCGCTTTCGCACTCGGCGGCGAAGCACGTCTCCAGAATGCCCTTGCGGCCGCAGCCCAGCGCCGCCGCATAGGACAGGCCCAGCGCGTGGGCCCCGCCGCTGGCGTCCTGATGCACGCCGAACAGGGCGAACACCCCCTCCCCTTCGACGTAGAGGTCGCGGATGCGCGGCCCGATGCCCTTGGGCGAGGCGAGGATGACGTCGAGGTCGGGGCGCGGCTCGACCAGGCCGAAGCGCACCGACAGGCCGTGGGCGAAGACCAGGGCGGCGCCCGGCTTCATGGCCGGGGCCAGTTCGTCGCGCCAAAGATCGCGGTGGGCCTCGTCCGAGACCATGACGGCGACGACGTCGGCGAAGGCGGCGGCCTCGCCGGCGGTGAGGACCGGGAAGCCGTCGGCCAGAGCCTTCGCCCGGGTGGCCGAGCCGGCCTTGAGCCCGACCACGATGTCGGCGACGCCGGAGTCGCGCAGGTTCAGGGCGTGGGTCCGGCCCTGGCTGCCGTAGCCGATCACGGCGACGCGCCGGCCGCGGATGATCGACAGATCGCAGTCGCGGTCATGGAAGACGGGGAGCGGGGCGCCTAGGTTATCGGTCATGAGCACAGACATAACGCCTTCCAACGTCGTCGCCTTCTGGAAAGAGGCCGGGCCGGAAAAGTGGTTCGCCAAGGAGGACGCCTTCGACGCGGCGTTTCACGAGCGGTTCGCGGCGGCGCATTTCGCGGCGGCGCGACGCGAGCTGGACCACTGGGCGGAGACGCCGGAGGGGGCGCTGGCGCTGCTGATCCTGCTCGACCAGTTCCCGAGAAACTGTTTCCGGGGCACGGCGCACGCCTTCGCCACCGATCCGCTGGCGCGGATGTTCGCGGTCAGGGCGCTGGACGCCGGCTTCGACCGGGCGGTGGAGAACGACCTCAGGCGTTTCTTCTACCTGCCGCTGCAGCACGCCGAGGACCGCGCCCTGCAGGATCGGCAGCTGGCCCTGTTCCAGACCATGGAGCGGCCCGCCGACGACCGCTGGGCCGAGCATCACCACGCCATCATCGAACGCTTCGGCCGCTTTCCGCATCGGAACCGGCGCTGGGCCGGGAGACGACGGCGGAGGAGCGGGCATTCATGGAAGGGGACCGGTTCCGGGGGTGAGGTCGAGGCCATGCGTGTCTCATCGTCCTCCGCCGGCGAACCGACGCAAGTTGGGGAGGGTGCGGGGCGGCCGGGCCTCGCCCGGCTATGAGTTTGTTTTACCGTTTCGACGAGACAGGCCGCCCCGCGTGGCCGTTTTCCACCCGCCCGTCGATTGCCGGCCCTTCTCGGACCTCCTCGACTCGCCGGCCCG
>NZ_DASPMQ010000043.1:0-35453 GCF_035626975.1 Brevundimonas sp. | reverse complement strand
CTGGTAGGGCTCGATGTAGGAGGGGTGGTTGTGGCTCTCCATCTTGAAGATGCAGGCGTCGCCGTCGTCGATGTCGATGACCCCGGCGTTCTCGCCCGGCCCGCAGATCACCCGCGGCCCCTTGGTCGGGAATTTGCCGAGGTGGATCTTCGACGACTTGTACGAGCAGTGCTCGGACCACATCACCGAGAACACGCCCAGTTCGACGTTGTTGGGTTCGCGCCCCAGCCGGTCGAGGACGACCTGATACTCATTGGGGGCGAGGCCGTATTCGGCGGCCAGTTCGGCCATGGTCTTCTGCGGAGCGCTCATGGCCGCGCCTTCTAGCGGCAGAAGGGGCGCCTGTCAGCCGTCCGCGGCGGAACATCGTCGGCGGCCCGCCATTCTGTCAGACGAAGCCAACGGAGGCCGCCATGACGGACCAGCCGATCGACCCCGCCGCCACGCCCGAAGATCCCAATTCGCCCGGGATCGCCGCCGATGACGCCGGGGCCAGCGCCGCCGCCGAGCGCGCCGCCAAACAGGCCGCCAACGACGACGACAAGGACGGGGAGGGGCGGTGATGGCGCGCACGCCCTCCGACGCCACTCCGACCCACCCGGACCACCAGCAGATGGATCGCTCGAATGACCCCGAGATTACCCGGGCCATGGATGAGGCCGCCCCGGAACTGGCCATGGTCAGCCGGCGGCAGCGCCTGACCGGATCGGCCGTCGGCGTCGGCAGCGTCGGCTTCGACGAGGACGGCGCCTTCGACGTCGGGGACCCGGACCGGGACCCGCGCGACGACCCTGCGGGCGGCTAGCGCCGGCGTCAGGTTCACGGGCCCCGGAACCCCCTCATCCGCGTGGGGTTCACTCCACGAAGGAGACCGCCATGACCGACGAACCCGAACGTCCCGAAGAGAGCCCCAGGTTCGAGACCGACACCGTCCAGGCCGATCGCGCCCGCGAGCAGGGCCTCGGATTCGGCGAGCGCGAACTGAAGGCCCAGCGCGATCCGGGCGGCGTCCGCACCGCCGACGAGGATCCCACGATGGAGAACGGCGCCTCTCTCAACGCCGACGATGACGACGCGCTGGACCAGTCGATCGCCGTTCAGGGATCGGCAGACGGCGACCGCCGCCGCGCGGACGACGTCTAGGGCCTGATCCGGGCCGGATTGCCCATGGCGGTCGCGCCCGCCGGCACGTCGCGCGTCACCACGGCCCCGGCTCCGATCACGGCGTCGTCGCCGATGGTCACGCCGGGCAGGACCAGCGCCCCGCCGCCGATCCAGACGTTGACGCCGATGACGATGGGTCGCCCGAACTCCGTCCCGGCGGCCCGCTGGGCCGCATCCCGCGGATGATCCGCGGTCAGGATCTGCACGCCCGGTCCGATCTGCGTCCCGTCGCCGATATCGACTTCGCAGACGTCCAGGACGATGCAGTTGAAGTTCAGGAACACGCCCCGGCCCAGCCGGATATTGTAGCCGTAGTCGCAGTGGAACGGCGGGCGGATCACCGCGCCCTCGCCGACCTCGCCCAGCCTTTGCCGCAGCAGGTCGCGCCGTTCGGCCGGCGTGGCGGCGAGCGCCGCATTGTAGCGCGCCATCCAGTGTTTGGCGGCGGTCTGGTCGGCCTGAAGCTCCGGGTCGCCGGGATCGTACGGCAGGCCCGAGATCATCTTCTGGCGTTCACTCATGAACATGGCCGGCCCCCACGCGCGTCCCCGGCGCGCACTCCGGCGAGTTCGGCTGCATTGGCCGCCCGGGTCAAGCCCGGCGTATCAGGCCGCCGCGAACACGCTGCGGAACAGGATGGCGCCGTCGGCGGATCCCAGCTCGTCCTCGAAGGCGCGATCCGGGTGGGGCATCATCCCCAGCACATTGCCGCGCGCGTTCTGGATGCCGGCGATGTCGGCGACCGAGCCGTTCGGATTGTCGACATAGCGAAACACGACCTGACCCTCGCCCTCGAGGCGGGCCAGGGTCTCGGCGTCGGCGAAGTAGTTTCCGTCGCCGTTGCCCTGGGTCATCACCACCTCGCGCTGGCCCTGATAGCCGGCGGTGAAGCGGGTCTGGCCGTTGGCGACGGTCAGGCTGATCGGCTTGCAGACGTATTTCAGCCCGGCGTTTCTCAGCAGCGCGCCCGGCAGCATCCCGGCCTCGCACAGGATCTGGAAGCCGTTGCAGATGCCGACCACCGCGACGCCGTTGTCGGCCGCCTTCTTCACGGCCTGCATCACCGGCGACTGCGCCGCCATGGCCCCGCAGCGCAGGTAGTCGCCGTAGGAAAAGCCGCCCGGCAGCACGATCAGGTCCAGTCCGGACGGCAGTTCCGTCTCCTGATGCCAGACCATGTCGACGGTTTCGCCCGTCGAGCGTTCGATCGCGACCTTGCAGTCGCGGTCGCAGTTGGACCCCGGGAAGACGATGACGGCTGCGCTCATGGGCGCGCCTCTAGCATCGTTCGGAGGCGATGTCAGGGCGCCGGATCAGCCTTGCCCCTTGTTCTCGTAAGTCGCGGTGATCGAGGCCCTGGCCAATGTGTGGAAATGCAGGTTGAAGCCGAACACTGCGCCGGAATTCTCCGGCGTCAGGTCCAGCCGGTCCGTGTCCACGGCGAAGACGGTGAAGATGTAGCGGTGCGGCCCATGCCCCGGCGGCGGCGCGGCCCCGCCGAAGCCGGTCTCGCCGAAATCCGTGCGGCCCTCGACGGCGGCCTTCGGCAGGCCGGAAGGCGACGCGCCGGCGGCCAGCTCCGTCACATCGGCGGGGATGTTGGCCACGGTCCAGTGCCAGAAGCCGGAACCGGTCGGGGCGTCCGGATCGAAACAGGTGACCGCGAAGCTCTTCGTCCCCTCGGGTGCGCCCGACCACCTCAGATGCGGCGAGGTGTTGCCCTTCGCATACACCTGCGCGTCCGGCAGCACGCCGCCGTCGGTGATGTCGTTGGAGCTGAGGGTGAAGGTCATTGCGCAGCCTCGTCTGTGATCGCCGAACGATCCTAACGCACGAGGCGGCTCAATGTCCCTGTTGCTTCGCCGCCGGCGTGAAGGCCGAATCGTCCATCAGCCCGCCGCCCACGGCCGCGGCGAAGATCAGCACGCAGACCAGCACGAAGGCCGCGATCGAGAACTGGATCAGCCGCTTCACGCGACCTCGATGCGGTAGCTTTCGATCACGGTGTTGGCGAGCAGGGTCTCGCACATTTTCTTCGCTTCGGCTGCGGGATCGGCGGCGCCGTCCAGATCGAACTCGATCAGCTTGCCGACGCGGGCGTTGCCGACGCCGGCCCAGCCCAGCCCGTGCAAGGCGCCCTCGACGGCCTTGCCCTGCACGTCCAGCACGCCCGGCTTCAGGAACACGTGAACCTTGATCCTCGCCATCAGTGCAGTCCCCCCTGAATCACGGTCGGCATGTCCTTCATGATGCCCAGCCGGCGCGCCACTTCGGTGTAGCTCTCGATGACGTTGCCGAGATCGCGGCGGAAGCGGTCCTTGTCCAGCTTCTCGCCCGTGGTGCTGTCCCACAGCCGGCACGAATCGGGGCTGATCTCGTCAGCCAGGATGACCCGCGAGAAATCGTTCTCCCAGATCCGCCCGAACTCGATCTTGAAGTCCACCAGGGTGATGCCGACGGCGCCGAACATGCCCGAAAGATAGTCATTGACCCGCACCGTCATCGCCAGAATGTCGTCCAGCTCCTGGGTCGAGGCCCAGTTAAAGGCCGTGATGTGCTCCTCGGTGACCATCGGGTCGTTGAGCTCGTCCTTCTTGAGGTAGAATTCGATGATCGAGCGGGGCAGGGGCGTGCCCTCGTCGATGCCGAGACGCTGGCTCATCGAGCCGGCCACGATGTTGCGGCACACCACCTCGAGCGGGATGATCTCGACCTCGCGGATCAGCTGCTCGCGCAGGTTAAGCCGCTTGATGAAGTGGTTGGTCACGCCGATGCCGTTCAGGCGGGCCATGACGAATTCACTGATCCGGTTGTTGATGACGCCCTTGCCCTCGAGCTGGGCCTTCTTCTCGCCGTTGAAGGCGGTGGCGTCGTCCTTGAAGTACTGGATCAGGGTGCCGGGCTCCGGTCCCTCGTACAGAATCTTGGCCTTGCCCTCATAGAGCTTCTTGCGCTTGACGTTCATCATCGTGGATCCGGGCGGGGCGTCGCCAGAAACGAAAATCGCGCGGCCAGCACGTTGGTCTGGACGGCGCGATCCGGAATCGGGCGAGCGGGAGAATTTGTCGGCCCTCCCTTACCGGAAGCCGCGCTGCGACACAAACGGCGGCCCACATTGAACCGTCAGGGTTTCCGTTGCGTTCGGCTCCCGGGGGGCTATAGACCACCCCGATCCGCGGCCGCTTTGGCCGCCTGACGGAGCCTGAAGACGCGCATGACGACCTTCGACGATCGGGAAAAGGGCTTTGAGTCCAAGTTCGCCCTCGATCAGGAACAGGAATTCAAGGCGATCGCCCGGCGCAACAAGATGCTGGGCCTGTGGGCCGCGGAAAAAATGGGCCTGTCCGCCGACAGCGCCGAGGAATACGGCCGCGCCATCGTCAAGGCCGACTTCGAGCAGCCGGGCGAGGAAGACGTCTACCGCAAGATCGCCCAGGATCTGGAAGGCGCCGGCCTGACCGTCTCGGAAGGTGAAATCCGCCGCAAGATGGACGAGTTGTCCTCCGTCGCCCGCGAACAGATTCGCAACGGCGAATAGGCCGCTTTCCGCCCCGAAACCGAGGAAAGGCCGCGGCCTTTCGGCTGCGGCCTTTCAGGACGGATCGATTGGGGGCGATCCGTCGCCGGCGCCGCGGGGGGGAACGCGGGGCCGGTATTCAAAGACCGGGCGCTATCCCGGCGACATGACGGTATCGACCCCGTGAATCACGCCGTTTGAGGCGGTGATGTCGGCCTCGACCACCCGCGAGACATCCCCCGCCGCATCGGTCAGGGCGATCGCGCCGTCCGCGCTGATCCGCGCCGTCAGGGTTCCGCCCTGCATGGTGGTCAGGCTCATCGATCCCCCGCCCGCCTGTATCCGCTGGCTCAGCACGGCGCCGTCCAGCCGGCCGGGGACCACGTGATAGGTCAGCAGCCGCCGCAGGTCCGCCGCGCCCTCGGGCAGGGCCAGGGCGTCGCGCCTCTCCGCCGGAACCTTCTCGAACGCCGCATTGGTCGGAGCGAAAACCGTGAACGGCCCGGCGCCGTTGAGCGTGCCCTCCATGCCGGCCGTCTGGATGGCGCTGACCAGGGTGGTGAAGTCCGGATCGCGCTGCGCCACCGTCAGGACGGTGCCCGTCGCCGCCCGCGTCCCGGCTGGAGCCGTCGCCGGCTCGGCGGCCGGCTTCACGGGAGACGCCTCGCGGTCGCAGGCCGCCAGCGCCAGCACCAGCGCCGCGACCCATAACGCACCAGGCACAGGACGGGTCGGTCTCATCGCTCAGCCCCTCGTCGGCGCCGCCCTCCCGGCAGCGCTACAGTGGATATGGCTCAGCCGGAAAAAGGATGCGTCGGCGCGACATTATTTCGCGCCGCCGGCGCTGTCAGCCGACGTAGGGGCCGAGCGCGGCCCAGGCCGCCGCCTTCACCTCGTGCCGCCGGGCATGGGCCGGGCTGGAGGACGGCAAATCGATCAGCACCACCTGCTCCGATGCGTTCGCCAGCAACGCCCGCCCCAGTTTCGCGGCCGTGCCGCCGTTGAACGCCACGGCCCGCAGTTCCGGCAGGCCCGCCACGAGCCCCCGCAGGTCCGCCGCCTCCGGCTGCCGGATGGCCGCATCGAGGCTGCCGGGCCGCTCGGCGCTGGCGATGACGTCCCACAGGCCGACGCCCGCCGCCTTCAGCGCCGCCAGCCGCTCGTCATAGGGCAGGGCGGCCAGGTCGCGCCCGATCACGCCGCCGATCAGCCGCCAGAAGGCGTTCTGCGGATGGCCGTAGTACTGGCCAGCCTTCAGCGAGGCGTCGCCCGGCAGGCTGCCGAGGATCAGCAGCCGCGTATGCGCGTCGACGACGGGGTCGAAGGCGCGCTTGCGGTCCGTCATCGCCCGGCTACCGGGCCCCGAACACCCGCGCGAACACCGTGTCCACGTGCTTGGTGTGATAGCCGATGTCGAACAGCGCCTCGAGCTGCGCCGCCGGCAGGGTCACCCGCTCGTCGGCCTTGAGGAAGTCGAGGAAGGCCCCTTCGCCGCGCCACACCTTCATGGCGTTCTCCTGCACGGCGGCATAGGCGCTCTCGCGCGACACGCCCGCCTGGGTCAGCGCCAGCATGACGCGCTGCGAATGCACCAGCCCGCCCAGCAGGTTGAGGTTCTTCTCCATATTGGCCGGATAGATGTTCAGCCGCTCGACCACGCCCGCCAGCCGGTGCAGGGCGAAGTCCAGATGGATCGTCGCGTCCGGCCCGATGCCGCGCTCGACCGAGGAATGGCTGATATCCCGCTCGTGCCACAGGGCGACGTTCTCCATCGCCGGCACCACGGCGGACCGCACCAGCCGCGCCAGGCCGGTCAGGTTCTCGGTCAGGATCGGATTGCGCTTGTGCGGCATGGCGCTCGAGCCCTTCTGGCCCGGGTCGAACGGCTCTTCGGCCTCCAGCACCTCGGTGCGCTGCAGGTGGCGGATCTCGACCGCCAGCCGCTCGACCGACGAGGCCACCACGCCCAGCGCCGCGAAGAAGGCCGCGTGCCGGTCGCGCGGGATCACCTGGGTCGAGACCGGCTCGACCGTCAGACCCATCTGGTCGGCGACATAGGCTTCCACCGCCGGATCGACGTTGGCGAAGGTGCCCACCGCCCCGGAAATGGCGCAGGTGGCGATCTCTTCCCGCGCCGTCAGCAGCCGCCGCTTCGCCCGCTGGAACTCGGCGTGATAGCCGGCGAGCTTGAGACCGAAGGTGACCGGCTCGGCGTGGATGCCGTGGCTGCGGCCGACGCACGGCGTGAACTTGTGCTCCTGCGCCCGCTTCTCCAGCGCCGCCAGCACCCGGTCGACGCCCTCGACCAGCAGGTCGGCCGAACGCGCCAACTGCACGGCGAAACAGGTGTCCAGCACGTCCGACGAGGTCATGCCCTGGTGCAGGAAGCGGGCTTCCTCGCCGACGATCTCGGCCACATGGGTCAGGAAGGCGATGACGTCGTGCTTCGTGGTGCGCTCGATTTCGTCGATGCGGTCGGCGTCGAACACCGCGTCCTTGCCCTTGGCCCAGATCGCCTCGGCGGCCCCGGTCGGAATCACGCCCAGTTCGGCCATTTTGGTGGCGGCGTGCGCCTCGATCTCGAACCAGATCCGGTATTTGGTCTCTTGCGACCAGAGGGCGACGGCGTCGGGGCGGGAATAGCGCGTGATCATGGGCGCGCTTTAGGCCGTGTTGGGCCCGGAAGGTCAAGTATGGCGAAGCGTCAGACCCGGGGGAAAGAATAACGCTGTTATCGGTTGGAGAGCGCGAATAGGCTCCGCGCGAGAGGGGCGGCCTGTCTCTCTGTTCGGGAGGGGGACCGATGTCGCAGATCGCACAGCTCGTGCTCGGGTTGGCACTGGCGCTGGGAGACGCCCGGCAGACCGCGCCCGATCGGCCAGCGCCCGCCGCGACGGAGCAAGTCGCGCCGGCGGTCAGGGCGCCGTCTACGGCGCCGGCCATCCCATTGCGCCGGACCTCTCCCCAGATTCCTCGGCGAGCCCCTACGCCCCCGCCCCCGCCCCCTCCACCTCCGCCGCCCCCGCCGGACGATGAACCTGATGACTTCGTGATCCTGGGCGGCCTGACCGTCACCGAGGTTCCCGATGAACCCTACGTCCTGCCGTACGGCGCGATCTCGGAGGCCTTCGGCATGACCGGCTGGTCTGCACTCACGAATGGGACGACTAAGGGCGGCGCCGTCATCGTGCGCCTGCGTGACGGGCAGGGGCGGATCGTCGTCCGGGCGCAGGATGACTCACTGAATCTCGCGACCATCGATCTGCTCAATCCCGGCGGCCCGCTGAGCGGTGCTGCGTGGGTGGACACCGGCCTGCACGCCGGTTCGGAACCGCACTGCCAGGCGCTGCTGGATTCCGAAAGTCTGGGTGACATGGCGTGCCTGTTCGTGAACAGGACAAGCAAGTCGGTAAACCTCTACTTTCTTGATCCGTCGGGCCACTACGCGAGCCCCTCGTACGAGCTCGGCGGGCACAACCCCGGTTTTCGGCCAACGCTCCTGCCGCGGGTGGCCTGGTGGGGCGACGCTCCTTTCGTCGATTCCGAGCTCATGACGACGGGGTATGAGGCCCTGGCGTGGGATGGGGGAGTCAGCGGCTGGCGGCTTTCAGCCCGGTTTACACAGAAGTACATGGAAGGGGCCGGCCTCGGTCAGTCGCCTTGGGGACCCGCGGTGTCGACCCAGCCCGGAGTCCCTGACCAGTGGACGCAAATGCACGGCGCCTATCCAACGCCCCTGGACTGCATCGAGGACAATGCCGAGATACTGTGCGCGGTTGGCACGCTGACCGGCCAGATCAGGGTTATCGCGCTCCAGGAGGCTGACGCCGGAGAATATGTGTCGGCGGCGCCGGTCCAGCGCTTTGTCACCTCGGCAGTTCCGAACGGTCTCAGCATCAACATAGCTCCCTCGCTCATACGTCTGGGCTCGGGCCACTTGGTGGTGACCGTGCGGGGCGAGGACGGTCACATCTGGCAGGTCAGGATCAGGCCCGGATACCTCAACCCGGTCGGGCCCTGGATCGATGAGGGCGGCTACACCCGCGCCGGCTCAGGCATATCCTGCATCGCCAACAACGAGGAGCCGACTTGTTTCGCCCAAGGCATGGACGGCCGCATCTATTGGAAGAAGTTTGCAACGGCGTCTGGGCTCTGACCTGACTCGACGGCGTGCGACGGCTATCGTACGGGCTCCCCCGGAACGGAGGGAGTCGCATGGAACTGATCATCGGGCCGCGCCTGTATTCGACCTGGTCGCTGCGCCCTTGGCTGGTGCTGAAGCGCTGCAAGGCCGACTTCACCGTGCGCGAGATCGACATCTATTCGCCCGCGGGTCAGGCCGAGCTGGAGCGCATCTCCCCCTCCCGCCTCGTGCCCCTGCTCAGGGTCGAGGGCGAGACGGTCTGGGATTCCATGGCCATTTCCGTCTGGTGCGCCGAACGCTATCCGGAGATCCGGCTGTGGCCGGCCGACGCCCACGCCCGCTGGCTGGCGCGCTCCGCCGCCTGCGAGATGCACGGCGGCTTCATGGCCCTGCGCACCGAGTGCGGCATGGGGCCGGACCACACCATGGTCGGCCCCGACCGCTCCCCGCCGCCCAAGGGCGAGGCCGTGGCGCGCGACATCCGCCGGATCGTCAGCCTGTGGATGGAGATGCGCGGCCGCTTCGGCGCCGGCGGGCCGTATCTGTTCGGCGAATGGACGGTCCCGGACGCCTTCTTCACCCCGGTGGCCACGCGGTTCCGGCATTTCCAGATCGATCTGGCGGCGCACGGCGACGACGGCTCGGCCGCGGCCTACCGCGACGCCCTGCTGGCCCAACCCGACTTTCTCGAGTGGTCGGCGGAAGCGCTGCGTTAACCGCGCGCCGGAACCCGGCCTTAAGACAACGCGGGTATGTCTGAACCCTCCAAAGCGCACAGGCGTTGAGGGTCAGCCATGTCGATGCACGCCCACCAGCCCCAAACCCGCCGGCCCAGCCTGATGGTCTATGGGCTGCTGATCGTGATCGCCTGCTGCCTTCCGGCCCTGCTGATCGCCGGGCTTTAGGTCAGGGCGCGCCGCTGGTCGCCGGCGCCGAGGCCACTTCCATCGGCTGGATCGGCGGGGGCGGCACATAGTCCAGCGCCAGCGGCACCAGGGTCGCGCCCGACGCCACGGCGTCCAGCGTGTTCAGCGGTCGGCCGTTGAGGCGCTGGTAGATCCAGTAGGCCGCCACGACCTTCTCCACATAATCCCGCGCCTGCGGCACATCGATGGTCTCGATCAGCAGCAGCGGATCGGCGTCGTGCCCCAGCTTGCGCACCGCCGTGACCATTGGTCCGGGCCCGGCGTTGTAGGACGCCGCCACCCTCAGCAGGTCGCCGTTGATGGCCGGCATGGCCATCACCTTCGTCACATAGGCCTGGCCCAGCCGGGCGTTGACGGCCGGATCGAACAGCCGGTCGGGATCGGATACGAAGACGCGGTCGTTGGCCAATTCCGCCGCCGTGGTCGGCATCACCTGCATCAGGCCGTAGGCGCCGACGGCCGAGCGCGCGCGGGGGTTGAAGTCGGTCTCCTTGCGCGCGATGGCGTAGACCAGCGAGCGTTCGATGGTGAAGCCGCCCTCCGGCGCGATCTCCGGCTGCGGATAGCGGTCGGCGTCGATTCGCCGCCCGTCGTCGCTGACGCCCATGACGCGCGGCCCGAGCGCGCGGCCCAGCGCCGCCCAGAGCTGCCGGCCCCGATCCGTCAGCGCCGAGCGCAGGCCGGTGCGGAGTTCGTCGCGGGCGTCCGTCCGCCGTCCGACCTCGTAATAGGCCACGGTGCGGCGGGCGCGGTCGTCGGAGCGGATGAAGGCGTCCAGGTCGTCGGCCTCGACCCCGAGCGGCTCGTCCGGCTGGTACACGGCGCGCTGGAACCCACCGGCGGGCTGGTACGGCGTCGGCCCCAGGTTCTCGATCGTCGGCTCCTCGCCGAGCTGGCGCAGGGCGATCTGGCCATAGAAGGTCGCCGGCCAGGCCCCCGCGCGGCGCAGCAGCGGCTGCACCCGGTCCTGCTGGCCCGAACGACCCGCCGCGCGGGCGGCCCAGAAAGCGGCCCCCGAACGCACCCAGCCGTCTTCGGTTGGATCGTCCAGCACCCGCTCGAAGGCGGTCGACGCCTTGCCGAAGTCGCCCAGGCGGTACTGGGCCAGCCCGACCACCCACCAGTCGCCGATCTGCTCGCCCAGGGTGACCGCGCCGGTCAGATCGTCGTGGTTCAGGGCGATGCGCGCCGCCTTGGTCGGATCGTCTTCCGAGGCTCCGCCGCCGGCCTGGACGACGCTGGACCAGGTCCGGCCGCTGACGCTGGAGGGCCGTTTCGGCTCGGGCGCGCCGTCCGGGCGCCGGCGCAGGGCCAGATTGTAGGCGCGGGGCGCGCACGGCAGGTCGGAATACTCCTCCAGCCAGGCCGCGAGCTCTTCATAGGTGGCCGAATAGTCGGCGTGGAACAGGCGTTCGAACTCGACCTGGCCCAGCAGCACGCGGTCGTTCGCCTGGCGGGCCGAGGCGCGGGCCGCCTCAAGGTCTCCGCGGCGCAGGGCGTCGAAGGCGGTGGTGTAGCTGAGGCGATCCGCCGGGCTCAGGGTCGACAGAACGCGACGGCCGCCTTCTTCCGCGTGCGAGGGCGCCGCGACCAGGGCCTGGGCGGCGCCCAGGGCGAGGGCGAACGCCAGAGCGGTCGTCGACGCAGAAAACGCGCGGCGGAAACTGATCGGCACTGAGGCGGCCCCCCTTGAAGCGTCATACGGATCGTCTCGACTCGATCCACCAGGCGCTGTTCGTTCGGTCGTCAGGCCAGAAAGGCGCCACCGCCCCGACCCATGTCAAGAAGTGACGTCTTTTTGGGGCAGTTTTGAGTCAGTCTCGTTAACGAGCTTCGCCGTCGAGCCGCGCGGCCAGCGACAGCATGTCGGCCCAGGCCTGCCGCTTGGCCATCGGTTGGCGCAGCAGGAAGGCGGGATGCAGGGTCGGCAGGGCCGGCGCGGAAACGCCGCCCTCGGCCAGCCGCCATTCGCGCCACTGACCCCTCAGCTTCATGATGCCCTCGTCGACGCCCAGCACCGCCTTGGACGCCGCCGCCCCGACCAGCAGCACCGCCCGGGGCTTCAGGAGGGCGAAGGCCCGTTCCACGAAGGGCGCGCACACCGCCTGCTCTGCCGGCGTCGGAGTGCGATTGCCGGGCGGCCGCCAGAACACGGTGTTGGTGATGAATACGCGTCCTTCCAGCCCCGCCTCGGCCAGCATCCGGTCCAGCAGCTTGCCGGCCTTGCCGACGAAGGGCTGTCCGCGCTCGTCCTCCTCCGCGCCCGGGCCCTCGCCGACGATCAGCACCTCGGCCTCGGGATTGCCGCGCGCGAACACCGACTGACGCGCCCCCAGCCCCCGCAGCGGGCAGCCCTCGAACGCCGCGATGGCCTGACCCAGCGCCTCCAGCGTTTCGGCCCCGGCGGCGAGCCGTCGCGCCTGGGACAGCGCGTCGGCCGCGTCGACCACCGGCGTCACGGCCGCGGTCGCCTTGACCACGGCCTTCAGCGCCGGGGGCGGCTCCACGTGCGTCCGGTCGACCGGCGCGTCGCCGTAACAGGCGTCGACCCCCGCGTCGCGCCAGAAGGCGAGCAGGCTTTCGGTCGCGGCGGTGGTCGGGCTGTGCGAAGTCATGGGCGGGCCGGCACAGGGATAGTCCTTGACCGCCCCGGCGTCACCTTCGGATAAGGCGTCACCCACAAGACCCTGCGGACGACGAGGATTTCAGCCATGGCCGAAGACGCTATCGAAGGCGGCGCGACGAACGCCTGGCAGGAAGCCGTGATCGACAAGCTGCCGCCCGCCGAGGCCCTCGCCGGAGTCGAGCGCGAGGTCATGGAGTACGACGTCGTCATCGTCGGCGGCGGCCCGGCCGGCCTCGCCGCCGCCATTCGCCTCAAGCAGCGGGCGGAAAAGGACGGCAAGGACGTCTCCGTCGCCGTGCTGGAAAAGAGCGCCGAGATCGGCGGCCACATCCTGTCGGGCGCGGTGATCGACCCCCGCGCCCTGACCGAGCTGTTTCCCGACTGGAAGGAACGGGGCGCCCCGCTGGAGACGCCGGTGACGAAGGACCGCTTCCTCATCCTCGGCCCGCAGGGCGTGGCCTCGCTGCCCATGTTCCTGCTGCCGCCGCTGATGCACAACGACGGCTGCTACATCGGCTCTCTCGGCAACCTGTGCCGCTGGCTCGGCGAGCAGGCCGAGGCGCTGGGCGTCGAGATCTACCCCGGCATGGCCGCCAGCCACGTGGTCTGGGATGAACCCACCGGACGCGTGAAGGGCGTCGTCGCCGGCGTCTTCGGCATCGACCGTCACGGCAAGCCGACCGGCGACTTCCAGCCCGGCATAGAGCTGCACGGCAAATACGTCTTTATCGCCGAGGGCGTCCGCGGCTCGCTGGCCAAGACCATCATGGCCCGCCACAACCTGTGCGACGCGGCCGAACCGCAGAAATTCGGCATCGGGATCAAGGAGCTGTGGCAGGTCCCCGCCGACAGGCACGAGCCCGGCCTGGTCCAGCACAGCACCGGCTGGCCGCTCGACGAATTCACCGGCGGCGGCAGCTTCATGTACCATTTCGGCGACCGCTACGTGTCGATCGGCTACGTCGTGCACCTGAACTACAGGAACCCGTGGCTGTCGCCCTTCGACGAGTTCCAGCGCTTCAAGCATCACCCCTCGATCGCCGAACATCTCGAGGGCGGAACCCGCATTTCCTACGGCGCCCGGGCCATCACCGAAGGCGGGTTCCAGTCGGTGCCGAAACTCAGCTTCCCCGGCGGGGTGCTGATCGGCTGTTCGGCCGGCTTCGTGAACGTCCCGCGCATCAAGGGCAGCCACAACGCCATGAAGACCGGCATGCTGGCCGCGGATGCGGCCTTTGACGCGGTGATGGCCGGACGGGCAGGGGACCAGCTGGTCGAATACCAGAGCGCCTACGAGAACAGCTGGGTCTACCAGGACCTAAAGCGGGTCCGGAACGCCAAGCCGCTGCTGACCCGCTGCGGCACCACCTTCGGCGGCGCGCTCGGCCTGTTCGACATGTGGTTCCAGACCCTGTTCGGCGGCTTCTCCCTGTTCGGGACCCTGAAGCACAAGAAGACCGACGCCGCCTCGACCGAGCCCGCCGCGAAGCACAGGCCGATCGTCTATCCGAAGCCGGACGGCGTGCTGTCGTTCGACAAACTGTCTTCGGTCTTCATCTCCAACACCAACCACGCCGAGGATCAGCCGGCCCATCTGAAGCTGCTGGACCCGTCGATCCCGATCCGCGTCAACCTGCCGAAATACGGCGAACCGGCCCGCCTCTACTGCCCCGCCGGCGTGTACGAGGTCGTCTATGGCGACGAGGCGGCCAAAACGGATCCACGCTTCGTGATCAACGCCCAGAACTGCGTCCACTGCAAAACCTGCGACATCAAGGATCCGTCGCAGAATATCATCTGGACCACGCCCGAAGGCGGCGGCGGACCCAACTACCCGAATATGTGACAGCGTCGTAAGCGAGAGGCCTTGCCGAGGCCGCATAATCCGGGAAGGGTTCGGGTCATGCGCCTCATATCCCTTCGCCTGCTCCTGACCGGTTGCGCCCTGCTGGCCCTCGCTGCGCCCGCCGCGGCCCAGGATGTTCCGCCCGCCGACCCGCCGCTGCCCGCCGGACCGGCGCAGGAGGCCCCGCCGACGATCGTCATCGAGCCGGAACCGGAGGTCGCGGCCCCGCCGGTCGAGCCGGCGGAGCCCGCCATTCCGGCGATCTGGGCCCCCGCCCCCGTCACGGCCGACGGCCAGTCCGCCTACGGCCTGTACCTGTCCGGCCGGGTCGCGAGCCTGAGGGGAGAACAGGCGACCGGCGCCGAACTCCTGGCCCGCAGCCAGGCCCTGACTCCTGAACAGCCGCGGCTCGGCAGCGAGGCCTTTCTGGCCAGCCTGTTCTCCGGCGATATCGACGCCGTGGTGCGGCTCGCCCCCTTCGTCGCGGACACCCCCCTGTATGCCGGGGCCGGACGCCTGGCCGCCGTCGTCCAGACCCTGCGCGACGGCGACGGCCGGGCGGCCCTGGCCCTGATGCGGGGCGAACCGTTCCCCGATCCCTACGGCCCGGTCACCACCTACCTGCTGCCTTCGGTGGCCGCCGCCGGCGGCGACTGGGACACGGCGCTCCAGCCGGTCCGTGCGCCCACGACCGAGACCGCCGGGCTGGTGCTGCGCGACCAGCGAGCCCAGCTCCTGGAGATCCGCCGCCGGTTCGCCGAGGCCGACGCCGAATACCAGGCGTTGCTGGCGATCCCGGACGGCGCGCGGCTGTTCCGCGTCCACTACGGCGCCTTCCTCGAACGGCAGGGCCGGCGTGACGAGGCGGTGGCGATGTATGCGGCGGCGCTCTCGGGCGACGCCCCGGATCCCCGCGCCCTCGCCGCCGGTCGCCGCATGCATGACGGAGGTCGGCCGCCGGCCGCGCCGACGCCGCGCGAGATCGCCTCGGACGCCCTCTCTTTCGCCGCCATGGAGACCAGCCAGGTCGACGTGCATGAGCTCTCGGCCATCTACCTGCGTCTCGCCGAAAGCCTGAATCCCGAGGACTCCATCACCCTGCGGCTGGCCGAGAGCCTCGCCGCGGCGAAACAGTCCGCGGCCGCGCGCGCGGCCTTCGCCCGGGTCGGGGCGGCCAATCCGATCATCTACGCCAGCGCCCAGCTGGGTCTCGGCGCCAGCCTGGCGGGCGAGAGCCTCCATGATGAGGCGCTCCAGGCCTTCCTCCGCGCCGACGCCGCCGCGCCGGACCAGGTGGTCGTCTCGCGTCTGCTGGCCAACCAGTATTTCAACCTCGAACGCTACGAGGAGGCGCTCGCCGTCCTCAACCGCCCGACCGTGAACACGGCGCGGCAGTCGGTCGAGGTCCGCTTCGACCGCGGCCGGACCCTGGAGCGCCTTGGCCGGATCGAGGAGGCCGAGGCTGAACTCTGGACCGCCCTTCAGATGGCGCCGGACAATCCGGTGCTTCTGAACCATCTCGGCTATCTGTGGGTCGACAGCGGCCGCCGCGTCGAACAGGGCGCAGAGATGATCGCCCGCGCCTTCGCCGCCGATCCGCGCAACGCCAATGTCCAGGACTCCCTGGGATGGGCCCAGTACCGCCGGGGGCAGTACGAGATCGCCGTCGAGACGCTCGAACAGGCCGTCGCCAAACAGCCCGCCAACGCCGAGATCAACGATCATCTGGGCGACGCCTACTGGCAGGTCGGCCGCCGCCGCGAGGCTGGCTGGCAGTGGAACCGCGTGCTGACGCTGGAGCCGGAACCGGAACGCCGGGCCGAGGTCGAACAGAAGCTGGCCACGGGATTGCCGGGCCCGACCGTGTCCGGCAGCCAGCCCTGAGGCATGGCCGCGCGCTCGGCCCTCGCCCCGGCCAAGATCAACCTGTTCCTCCATGTCGGACCGGTCGACGGCGCCGGCTACCATCCACTTTCCAGCCTCGTCGCCTTCGCCGACGTCGGCGACCGGATCACGGTTGAGACCTCGGACCGCCTGTCGCTGACCGTCGGAGGCGATTTCGCCGACGGTCTGACGGGACCGGGGGACAATCTGGTTCTGAAGGCCCTGCGCGCCCTCGGCGAGACGGCCGGGATCGGCGATCCGCCGCTGGCCGTCACCCTCGACAAACGCCTGCCGATCGCGGCCGGTCTCGGCGGCGGCTCGTCCGACGCGGGCGCGGCGCTCAAGCTCGCCCGGGACGGTCTCGGGCTCGACCTCGACGACGACGCCCTGGCCGGGGTCGCCGCGACCGTCGGCGCCGACGGACCCATGTGCCTGCACGCGCGCACCGCCTGGGCCGGAGGCCGTGGCGATCGTCTGACGTTCGAGCCCCGCCTGCCCCGCCTCGCCGCCCTGCTGATCAATCCGGGCGTCGCCTCCCCGACGGGCGAGGTCTATCGCGCCTATGACGCGGGGCCGGTCGCCGCCGCTGACCGCCCGCCGCCGCCGCCCTCCTGGGAGGTTCCGGCGGTGATCGACTGGCTGGCCGGGCGGCGCAACGATCTGCAGGCGCCCGCGATCGCCCGCGCCTCCCGGATCGCCGATGTCATCGCCGCCGCGACGGCCCTGCCGGGGGTGCGACTGGTCCGTATGTCGGGCTCGGGCGCCACCGTCTTCGCCCTGTTCGAAACCGCCGCCGAAGCCGCCGCCGCCGAGGCCGCGCTGTCGGCCGCCCGCCCGGGCTGGTGGATCAGGGCCACGAGCCTGGGTTAGGGACCCTTCAGGCTTCGCGCCCTTCCTCCATGTATTGTGAAGCTCGGGCGTCGTGGGTTTGGGACATTCAAAAGCTTCTGGGTGGTGTCCCGGAGACATTCGGCGAACATGGAACTCTGAACGGCGTCACGGTTTCATTGTTGCGGATTCCCACTTCATGACCGCGCCCGATCTTACGTTGCGGTCGATCGCAAGAGGAAAAGGGATACTGTCATGCTTCGGGTACAACTTCTCATGGCCGTGGCTGTGACGGCCGTGCTGGCCGCCCCGGCCGCCATCGCCCAGACCCCGCCCCAGACTCCACCCCCCGCGGAGGACGAGGCCCCGATGCCTCCTCCGGCGCCTCCGGCCCCGCCGACCGCTTCGGCCCAATCGGCCGCTCCGGCCTCCGCGGTTCCGCCCGGCGCGGTCACCCGTCCCGCCCGGCCGGGTGATACCGCCCCGAACGGACAGCAGCCCGCGACGGTGATCATCATCTCGTCGCCGCCGGTCCGCAATCCGACCGACGGCCAGATCGACGACTTCGAGGACCCGGGCAACCCGGCCGCGACGCCGCGACCGAACTGATCGGCCCGATGCGTTGACGAGGCGGCGGCTCCGGTCCGCCGTCTTTCATCGTCCGGGCCTTTAACGGTCGGCCAACCGCTGTTGTGTACGCTGGCGGCATGGAAACGCTCTCGCCCGCCCATATCGCCGCCTTCGAGGCCGTTCTGGCCCGGGTTTCTCCGGACGATCGCGTCCGTCTGCACGCGCTCAAGGACGCCGCCGCCGACGCGGCGGCCGCCTCCGCGCCACACTGGGATTTCGACCAGCCGGGTCACCGGGCGGAAGAGGCGCTGCAGGCGGCCTTCGGCCCCGCCCTCACCGACGACCACCGCCGCGCCCTCGTCGCCCTCTGGGCGCTGGAGATGCCGGCCCGCGTTCCCGCCGCCGACCTTCCGCCGGCGGTGATGGAGTTGTATCCGGAGTGGATCGGCCGTCTCGCCGACTTCCTGAGCGCCGCCGCCGATCCCTACGACCGCGACTTCTGGGCCAAGGACGTGCGCATCTCGCTGGTCCTCAGCGTCCCCGGGGCCCGCACCCAGATGATCGACCTGTCATCGCCGATGGGCCCGGGCCAGGTGCTGCGCCACGCCCGCGAGGGCTGGGGCTGGTCGGTGATCCCCGCCTACGCCGCCGCCCAGGCCTGGAAGCCGTGGCTGGAGGTGCATACCGAGAGCCGCGAACTGTCCGATTTCAACGAGGCCGGCTGGGACCGCGCCTGGGCCACCGCCGCCGAAATCCTCAAACGCCGCCCCGAGATGGCCGGCATGCTGGGGTCGTCGTGGTTCTACGACCCGCCGCTCGAGCAGATCAGTCCGCGCCTGGCCTACCTGCGGGTCAATCCGCTCAGGCACGGCGCCTTCATGATCCACCAGGGCCCCGGCGACATCCACACCCAGCGCGCCGCGACCAGCTCCCCGACCCGCGCCGCCCTGATCGAAAAGGGCGAATACACCGCCCGCTCGTGGATCGTCGCATGGCCGCGCGCCGCGCTGATCCGGTGGGCGGATGCGCGCAAGGCGGCGGAGATGAGGGAGGCGGCGTAACCCCTTCCTGCTTTCGTCATCCCGGACAAGCCGCGCAGCGGCGCGATCCGGGACCCAGCGGCGCCGTAGCGCAGCGAAGGCGAAAAGATGGATGAAGCGGCGCTCCCGACAGGTTCGCGCTCACGCGCGCCGCCGGGTTCCGGGTGCGCCCGGAATGACGATAGCGATCAGGGGTGGGTCACCACCGCCCACGCCGCGCTCACCGGCAACACATCCAGCCCCGCCGCCTTCGCCAGCCGCAGCACCCGGTCGAGGTCGTCCGGCGTGCAGCCGTAGTCCGTCGGCCGGTCGGACACGTCGTGGCCGTAGGCGGTCAGCCAGCCCTTCGCCGCCGCCGCCTCGGCCATCAGCCCCTCCAGGTCGTACCCGGGCAACCGCCGGCTCTCCAGTCCGATCGACCGGATCAGGGCCCGGTCCTCTCGCCCGGCGTTGATCCCGTCGCGCACGCCCCGGCCCAGCGCGAACCGCTCGCGCACCACCCGCTTCGCCCCCACGGTCGCGTCCCCGAACGGCCAGGCGAAGGTCGTCATCCGGTACCCGTCCAGCCGCTCCGCCACCCAGGCCGCGTTGGCGTCGAGGCTCAGCCGCAGCGCCTCTGCGTCCATCCTCAGCGCGCTGGTGTGTCCGAAGGTATGGCAGCCGACCTCGTGCCCCGCCGCGTGCAGCGCCTGCAAATGCTCCACCCGGAACTGGTCGCGGTCCATGTTCACGCCGCCGGCCAGACCGCCGCAGACGTAATAGGTGGCTTTCACCCCATGCTCCGCCAGCACCGGTCCGGCCTCGGTCCAGGCGGTGACCGGGATGTCGTCGAAGCTCAACGAGAACACGCCCGTGGACGGCGCAATCGTCACGGCCTCCACGTCGAGATAGCGCGCGGCCCGCCGGCGCATCTGGTCGATCTGCTTCATGGGGCAGGCTTTACCAGCCTTGCCTTAAGACTCCCCTTCCCCTCGAGGGGGAAGGGGTTGGGGGATGGGGTGGGGGCAGGATGTGTGGAGAGCTGGCGCATGAGGCGTCTTACGTCCGAGCCCATCCGCGCCCTCCAACCGCCGCCATCCTGCCTCCACCCCACCCAACCCTCCCCATCGAGGGGAGGGCTTTTCCGTGGGACCTTCGCCGTCTAGGGTCCGCGGCCTTCTTCCCCGGACGAAAAAGCCCGCCGTGACCACCGAACCGCTCGCCTTCCAGGACCTGATCCTGACGCTTCACAAATACTGGGGCGATCAGGGCTGCGCGATCCTCCAGCCCTATGACATCGAGGTCGGCGCCGGCACCCTGCACCCCGCCACCGTGCTGCGCGCCCTCGGCCCGCGCCCGTGGAAGGCCGCCTACGTCCAGCCCAGCCGCCGCCCCGGCGATGGCCGCTACGGCGAAAATCCCAATAGATTACAACACTATTACCAGTACCAAGTGATTTTAAAACCAAACCCGGATGACCTGCAGGCGCTGTATCTGGGGTCGCTGGCGGCGATCGGGATCGATCCGAAGCTGCATGACATCCGCTTCGTCGAGGACGACTGGGAGAACCCCACGGTCGGCGCCTGGGGGCTCGGCTGGGAGGTCTGGTGCGACGGCATGGAGGTGACCCAGTTCACCTATTTCCAGGGCGTCGGCGGCATCGAGGTCGACGTCGTCTCGGGCGAGCTGACCTACGGCCTGGAGCGTCTGGCCATGTATGTCCAGGGCGTCGACAACGTCTATGATCTCAAGTTCACCAAAGAGGGCCTGACCTACGGCGAGGTCTTCCTCGAGAACGAGCGCCAGCAATCCGAGGCCAACTTCCACGGCTACGACGTCGACGGGCTGAAGCGCCGGTTCGAGGACATGGTCGCCGAGGTCTCGCGCCTGCTGGCCATGAAGGGCCCGCAGGACCAGGCGCTGGTCCTGCCCGCCTACGACCAGGTCCTCAAGGCCTCCCATCTGTTCAACCTGATGGACGCCCGCGGGGCCATCGCCGTGGCCGAGCGCCAGAGCTACATCGGGCGGATCCGCGACCTGTGCAAGGCCTGCGCGACGGAGTGGGTCGAACAGGAACGCCAAAGAGCATGACCACAGACGATCGCCACATCGCCCCCTTCCCCCTGGAGGGGGGAAGGGCCGGGGATGGGGGTGGCGGCCTGTCCGCGCCGCGCGATCGCCGGCGTGTGGCGCCCGGCGGCATCGACCGGGCCCGCCGTCTGCGCCGCGACCAGACTTTCGCTGAACGCCTCCTGTGGGAGGCCCTGCGCAAGAGGAAGATGAACTTTCGTCGTCAGGCGCCCATCGGTCGGTTCGTCGCCGACTTCGTTCATTTCGCTTCCAGCCTGGTCATCGAGATCGACGGCTACTTCCACGACCTGCCGGAACGCCAGATCGCTGATGCCGCCCGCACCCGCTGGCTCAATGAAAACGGCTACCGTGTCGTCCGCTTCCCCGAGAAGCAGGTCCGCGACGACCTCATGGCCGTGGTCGAACAGATCGTAGCGGCGACGGCGCCACCCCCATCCCCAACCCTTCCCCCCTCCAGGGGGAAGGGAGCTCCACGGTACGACGTCCGATAATGCCCCAACTCCTCCTCGAACTGTTCTCGGAAGAGATCCCCGCCCGCATGCAGCAGGGCGCGGCGCGCGACCTCGAGCGCATGGCCACGGACCGCCTCAAGGCGGCCGGCCTGACGTACGACGCCCTGACCGCCTACGCGGGCCCACGCCGTCTGACCCTCGTCGTCGAGGGCCTGCCCGCCGCCACGCCCGACCGCGAGGAGGAGCTCAAGGGCCCCCGCGCCAACGCGCCCGAACAGGCGCTGGACGGCTTCCTGCGCAAGACCGGCCTGACCCGCGACCAGCTCACCGAGCGCGACGGCGTCCTGTTCGCCGTGATCAGCAGCAAGGGCCGGGCGACCGCCGAACTGATTCCCGACATGGTCGACCAGATCGTGCGGACCTTCCCGTGGCCCAAGTCGATGCGCTGGGGCTCAGGCGCGCTGCGCTGGGTGCGCCCGCTCAAGCGGATCGTCGCCCTGTTCGACGGCCATGTGGTTCCGTTCGACATCGACGGGATCCGCAGTGGCGACACGACCGAGGGCCACCGCTTCCTCGGCTCCGGCAAGCCTTTCGCGGTGAAGGACTTCGCCGACTATCGCCATCGGCTGGAGCGCGAGTTCGTCCTCCTCGACGTCGCCGACCGCAAGCTGCGCATCCTCGAGGCGGCCCGCGCCGTCTGCCACGACCGGGGCCTGGCCCTCGTCGACGATGACGGCCTGCTCGACGAGGTCGCCGGTCTCGCCGAATGGCCGACTCCCATCCTCGGCGACATGGACCCGCAGTTCCTCGACCTGCCGCCCGAGGTGGTCCGGCTGTCGATGAAGGTGCACCAGAAATATTTCGCCGTGCGCGACCCCGCGAAGCACGGCCTCGCCCCGCATTTCGTGGTCGTCGCCAACGTCGAGGCCTCGGACGGCGGCGCGGCCCTGGCCGCCGGCAACAGCCGCGTCCTCTCCGCCCGCCTGAACGACGCCCGCTTCTTCTGGGATGAGGACCTCAAGACCGGCTTCGACGCCTGGCTGAAGAAGCTCGAGGGCGTCACCTTCCACGCCAAACTGGGCACGATGGCCGAACGCGTCGACCGCATCGCCGCCCTGGCCCGCGAGATCGCCCCCCTGGTCGGCGCCGACCCGGATCAGGCCGAGCAGGCAGCGCGGCTTTCGAAAGCGGATCTGGCCAGCGCCATGGTCGGGGAATTTCCCGAGCTACAGGGCGTGATGGGCGGCTATTACGCGAAAGCCCTTCCCCTCGAGGGGGAAGGGTTGGGATGGGGTGGAGGCACATCGCCTCAGGACATGGCGCAGGAGGCGTCGTCGCCCGACCGCCCGAGCCCATCCGCGCCCGCCGACCAGCAGTCTGCCTCCACCCCACCCAACCCTCCCCCTCGAGGGGAGGGCTATCGAGAGGCGTTGGCCGCCGCAATCCGCGACCACTACAAGCCGCAGGGCCCCGCCGACACCGTCCCGACCGCGCCCCTGACCGTCGCCGTCGCGCTGGCCGACAAGCTCGACACCCTCGTCGGCTTCTTCGCCATCGACGAGAAGCCGACCGGCTCGAAGGACCCGTTCGCGTTGCGGCGGGCGGCGCTGGGCGTGATCCGGCTGGTGCTGGAGAATGAGGTGCGGGCACCGCTTGGTCTGGTGGCGTTCGGTGGCTTGTTCGGTCTTACCAACGTCAGCCGGACACTGGATGTGCTGCATCGGTTCGAAGACGGCGGCGTGTCGACTTCAGGTGTCGCCACCGCGAAGGAACTGGAAGCGGATCAGGTCACGGGCCTTCAACTCGTCGCGGGCGGGGGCGACCTCCCGGCCCCGCAATCGATCGTCTCGGACCTCCTCGCCTTCTTCGCCGACCGCCTGAAGGTCCTCCTCCGCGACCAGGGCAAGCGTCACGACCTCGTCGACGCCGTGTTCGCGCTCGGCGACGACGACCTCGTCCGCATCGTGCGGCGGGTCGAGGCGCTCGACGCCTTCCTCGCCACCGACGACGGAGCCAATCTGCTGGCCGGCTACAAGCGCGCCTCAAACATCCTCAAGGCCGAGGAGAAGAAGGGCCCCGTGCCCGAGGGCATGGTCGAGACCGGCCTGCCCGGCCAGCCGGCCGAGGAGACCGCCCTGGCCTTCGCCGCCGCCGCCGCCGCCACCGCCGTTGACGCGGCGCTGGAGGCCGAGGACTTCGCCGCCGCCATGCAGGCGCTCGCCGCCCTGCGCGCCCCGGTCGACGCCTTCTTCACCGCCGTGCTGGTCAATTCCGACGTGCCGGCGGAACGCGACAACCGTTTGAAATTGCTGGGACAAGTCCGCGCGGTCATGGGTCGGGTGGCGGACTTCGGCCAGATCGCGGGGTAGGCGGCCGACGTCGCTCTTTCTGCTTTCGTCATTCCGGGCGAAGGCTCGCGCAGCGAGCCGCAGACCCGGAACCCGGCGGCGCCGCGACGGCGGCGAAACACCGGGTTCGGAAGGCGCGCAGTAGTGCTCCCGACAGGTTCGCGCTCGCGCGCGCCGCCGGGTTCCGGGTCTCCGCTGCGCTTCGCCCGGAATGACGAAAGCAGGGAGCTATTCCCTCGCCAGCCCCGGCTGATCCATAAACGCCGCGTCCAGCCCGTGCCCCGCGAACCGGGCCAACCGCTCGCGCAGCCGCCCGTGCGCCGCCGGATCCCCGCCGATCCGGTCGATCTCCGGCAGGAACAGGTTTTCGGCCCGGAAGGTCCAGCCGGCGACCTTCAGCCCCGCCGCATGGGCGTCGGCGATCAGGGCCGAGGCCTTCCCCGGGCGGGGCTCGATCAGGGCCGTGTCGGCGCCGATCCAGTCCGCATAGACCGCCACCTCCGCCAGCCCTTCCGGCGTGCACATCGCCGCCCAGGTCAGGTCGGGCCGGTCCGCCGGCCCGCCGCCCGCCGCGACCAGTTGCAGCAGGGGCGCATCGATCCGCGCCCGCAGCCGCCGCAGCGTCCCGACCTCGAAACACTGCACCAGCACTGCCGCCTCCGTCCCGGTCAGCCCCCGCCGTTCCAGCGCCGCCACGAAGGCGTCCTCCATCGGCAGGCCCGCCGCGGCGAAATACGAGGGATGCTTCAGCTCCGGCGCCACCCCGATGACCCGGCCCGTCCGCGCCGAGCCCGCACGCGCGATCTCCAGCACCTCGTCGAAGGTCAGCACCGGCTCCCGCCCGTCGAAGGCCGTGTTGGCGGGGCGCAGCGCCGGCAGGCGCTCGCGGGCGCGCAGGGTCTTCAGCTCGGCGAGGGTGAAGTCCTCGGTGAACCAGCCCTCGGTGGTCCAGCCGTCGATGGTTTTCGCGGCGCGCCGGTCCGCGAACTCCGGATGGTCCGCCACGTCAGTGGTCCCGCCGATCTCGTTCTCATGCCGGACCACCAGCGCGCCGTCGCGGGTCATGACCAGATCGGGCTCGATCAAGTCCGCGCCCTGGTCGACGGCCAGCTCATAGGCCGCGCGCGTGTGCTCGGGGCGTTCGCCGGAGGCGCCGCGATGGGCGATGATCAGCGGAGCCGTCCGACGCGTCATGCCGCCAGCATGATCCGGATCACGCCCCGGCGACAGGGCCCGGACGGACTACCCGCGCAGCACCTTGCGCAGTTGCGGGTGCAGGTCGCTGTTCGAGGCCAGGATCTGGCCGCCCGTCATCGGGTCGCCGTCCTCGTCGATGGTGGTGACCACGCCGCCCGCCTCGGTGACGAACAGGATGCCCGCCGCCACGTCCCACGGCTGCAGATTGCGTTCGTAATAGGCGTCGTACCGCCCCGCCGCGACCCAGGCGAAGTCCAGCGCCGCCGAGCCCAGACGGCGGATGCCCGCCACCCGCTGGCCGATGGCGTGGATGTCCTTGATGGCCTGCGCGTGCCCCGGTTTGCCGATGAACGGCAGGCCGGTGGCGATCAGGCTCTCCGACAGATTCTTGCGCCCCGCGACGCGGATGCGCTGGTCGTTGAGGTAGCAGCCCTTGCCCTTCTCGGCCCAGAACAGCTCGTTCATGACCGGGTTGTAGGTCACCCCCGCGACGATCTCGG
Source organism: Brevundimonas sp. (assembly GCF_035626975.1). Lineage (GTDB taxonomy): Bacteria > Pseudomonadota > Alphaproteobacteria > Caulobacterales > Caulobacteraceae > Brevundimonas. The sequence continues at coordinate 10,341 of NZ_DASPMQ010000043.1, read as the reverse complement.
AATGGCCGTCCGGCGCGGTCCGCTGCAGCCCCACGGTGATGGCGAAGTGCGGCATGGCGTGCATGAAGTTGGTGGTGCCGTCGATCGGGTCGACGATCCACATGTGCGACTTGTCGGTGCCTTCGATCAGCCCGCGCTCCTCGCCGAGGAAGCCGTAGCCGGGGCGGGACTTCATCAGCAGTTCGTACAGGGTGTCCTCGGCCCGGATGTCGGCCGCGGTGACGAAGTCGCCCGGTCCCTTGCGCGACACCTGCAGCTGGGCGACCTCGCCGAAGTCGCGCAGCATCGGCCGGGCGGTCTTGCGGACCGCGTCGATCATGACGGAAACGAGGGCGGAGGCGAGGGCCATGGGGATCTCCTGGTCCGAAAGTCCTTCAAGGGCCCCCATTTCTGGAGCGCCCCGGACAGTCGGAGAAGGTCATGGAGGCGCAGGATCGCGCCTCCGGTGGTGCCGTCGGTCGGCCTATTCGGCGCGGCGGACGTATTCGCCGGTGGTGGTGTCGACGACGATCTTCTCGCCGACGCCCATGTAGGGCGGGATCATGATGCGCACGCCGTTGTTGGCGATCGCCGGCTTGTAGGACGACGAGGCCGTCTGGCCCTTCACCGTGGGCTCGGTCTCGACGACTTCCAGGTTGACCTGGTCCGGCAGGGTCAGGCCGATCGGGCGGTCGTCGTGCATCTCGATGACGACCTTCATGCCCTCCTGCAGATAGGGGATGCGGTCTTCGCCGACCCAGTCCTTCTGCAGTTCGATCTGCTCGTAGTTGCTGTCGTCCATGAACACCAGGCTGTCGCCGCCGTCATAGAGGTACGAGAAGTCCTTCTGCTCCAGCGTCACGCGCTCGACCTTGTCCTCGGACCGGAAGCGTTCGTTCAGCTTGTTGCCGGTCTCGAGGTTCTTGGCCTCGACGTTGGCGAAGGCGCCGCCCTTGCCCGGCTTGACGTGGCTGGCCTTGGTGACGACCCAGAGGCCGCCGTTCACTTGCAGGACCATGCCGGGCTTGATGGTGTTGCCGTTGATCTTCATCGCTGTCTCGGAAGGGAGTGGGCGCAGCCTGCGATGGCGCGCGAACGGGCGCAGTCCCTAGAGGATGAAGGGGCATCCGGCAAGGCGCGGCGACCATGCCACCGCTATCGTCATCCTCCGGCAAGGCGCTTAAGCGCCGCGACCGGGGGACCCAGCGGCGCCGAAGGCGACCTTTGCAGGTCGGCGGAGGATGACGATAGCAGAAAGAGGGCGGCGGCCGCCCTTCAGTGCACCGTCGGCCGGCCGTCGGCCCTCTTCTGCACCATGTTCGCCAGATGCACGCTGCCGCCGCTCGGCGCGGCCAGCTTGCCGGCCCGGGCGTCCAGCTTGCGCGCCTCGTGGGCGAAGGCGGCCGCCAGTCCCGCCGACGACATGGCCGCCGCGATCTGCATGGTGCGGCTGGCCGGGCGCAGCGCAATCCACACCGCGTTCAGCGCCTGCGCCCCGGCCCACAGGGTCATGGCCACGGTCCGTTCGCGGGCGGGCGGGGCGTTCCACACCCGCACCGCCGACAGGGTGGTGACCGAGAACACCGCGGGCAGGATCAGGCTCAGCGGCCCGCGCGGCCGCTCGGTGATGGGCGCGTCGTCGTCGGCCAGGTATTGCGGCCGGGGCCGCACGGCCCGGGTGGCGAAGGCCGTCGCCGCCAGGGCGAAGCCGACTGTCAGCGCCACGCCGATCAGCACATGGCCGGGATGCCGGTCCCCGGCGTTGAGGAAGTCCGTCGCCGCCTCGCGCGCGTCTTCCAGGGCGTTGTCGATGCTGGCCATGCCGAACCCTCCTGTCGGGACCGGAATGGGCGGGGAGGGGGCTCAGTTCCCGGTGGCGCTCTTGTCCGGCGCGATCTCGGTCATGGCCGACTGCAGGTAGTTCTGCTCGCCCAGTTGTTCGATCAGCTTGTGCTGCGCCTCGAGGAAGTCGATGTGCTCCTCGGTGTCGGCGAGGATCTCGGTCAGGATCTGGCGGCTGATGAAGTCCGAACCCGCCTCGCACTGGGCGATGCCGGCCAGCAGGGTGTCGCGTCCGCCCAGTTCCAGCGACAGGTCCGCGCCCAGGCATTCGACCGCGCTCTCGCCGATCTTCAGCTTGTGCAGGTCCTGCAGGTTGGGCAGGCCGTCGAGGAACAGCACCCGCTTGATCAGCTTGTCGGCGTGTTTCATCTCGCCGATCGACTCGTCGTAGATGATCTGGCCGAGGTGCTTCAGGCCCCAGCTCTCGAACATCCGGGCGTGCAGGAAGTACTGGTTGACCGCCGTCAGCTCGTTGGTCAGCACCGCATTGAGGGTGCGGATGATCGCGGGATCGCCCTTCATCGTCGTTCTTCCGTCCGCGGGTGCGTCCGTCGGCCTGACGGTCTGAATCACGCGCGCCTGTCAGCCGTCAATTAACACGGAATCAGGCCTTGTGTTCACCTGCGAACACTTCTCAGTACATTGAAAATGCGAATGAATCTCCCCTTGGCGGGGAGGGGCCTATTCCGCCGCGAGGGCGAAGGCCTGGCGGTTCTGCTGGATCATCTCGCGCATCTCGCAGACGCATTTGGCGCACTGGGCCGTGCACTGGTGGCGCACGAAGACGTCGCGCGGACGCGTCGCGCCCGCCTCGATGGCCGAGGCGACGTCACGCTTGCGAAGGCCGTTGCAGTTGCAGACGTACAAGGGGCGAACCCGCGAGAGATTGCGAATGGTTCGCTATAGCAGCAGAGCCGCGGCGAATGCAAGTCGTTCGCAGCGTGGCCGTCAGGTTTCGATGGTTGTGGACCCTAACCGCGTCTGCTCAGCTTGTTTCCAAGCAGGGAGCGCGCGATGTCCGGGAACAAGGCGTGGGGAAGGGCGGCGTTCGGGGCGGTCATCGCCGCCGTCGGCCTGTGGGGCGCGAACGCCGGTGCGGCGGCCCAGACACCTGACGAGGGCCTGAGCCCGTTCCGCTCCGAGGCGCAACTCCGCAGCTTTCTGCAATCCCGCGTCCATGACGGCCGCGAGTTGGCTTATCCATATGAGCCCTCACCGCCTCCCCTGGTCGTCCCGCCGCCGCCGCCGGCGCCGATGATGGCGCTGCCCGCGCCCGCGGCCGCGATGAATGACGGGGCGTCGTTGCAGGTCGAGGAGATCGTCCTCACCGGCAGCCGCGCCGCCGAACCTTCCATCACCAACACCCAGGTGGTCGGCGTCGACGAGGGCGGCATCGTCAAGGTGCACGGCGATCATCTCGTCATTCTGCGCCGCGGCCGGCTGTTCACCGTCTCAACCGCCGGCGGCGGCCTGCGGCCGGTGGATGCGATCAACGCCTACCCACCCGAAGCCGACGCCAGCGGCGACTGGTACGACGAGATGCTCGTCTCCGGCGATCAGGTGGTCGTCATCGGCTACAGCTACGGCCGCGGCGGGACCGAGGTCAGCCGTTTCCGCATTTCGATGGACGGTCGCCTGAACCTTCCGCGACGCGTACCACATGCGCTCCAACGACTATTATTCCTCGCGCAACTACGCCTCGCGCCTGATCGGCGACCAGCTGGTCCTCTATGCGCCGCTGGACATCGCCTGGCATGACGATCCCCTCGACATGCTGCCGGGCGTGCGCCGCTGGACGGGTGACGCGGGCGCGCCGTTCAAACGGATCGCGGGTCCGCGAGAGGTCTTCATCGCGCCGCAGCTCCGGCGTTCCGAGGACGGCGAGATCGAGGCCCTGCACACGGTCAGCCGCTGCGATCTGACCGCGCCGGAGCTGACCTGCGAGGCGACGGTGGTCCTGGGCCCCGAGGGGCGGACCTTCTACGTCTCGTCAGAGGCCGTTTATCTGTGGACCGCCGACGCTTGGCGGTCGTGGCAGGAGAACGCCCGCGACGGCGTGGCGGAGTCCTCGCTCTACCGGATCCCGCTGAACGGCTCGCGTCCGCAGGCGGTGCTCACGCGCGGCGCACCGATGGATCAGTTCTCATTCCGCGAGGACCTCGAGCACGACCTGATCGAGGTCGTGGTGTTCTCGGAAGGCGGCGGCGACGAGATGTGGCGGCCGGAGTTCACCGACGGCGCTCCCGCCTTGCTGCGTCTGCCTCTTGGCCGGTTCGGAAACGGTTCGCGCGAGGCGCCGGCCCGCGACTACCGCTTCCTGCCCGACCTTCCCGGAGACGGCGAAAGCCACAACCGCTTCGTCGGCGACCATCTGCTGCTCAGCAGCGATGCGTGGAGCTATGAGGCCGGGACCAGCACCAGCTCCGTCATGGTCGTGCCGGTGGCGGGCGGACGGATCGAGACCTTCCCCTTCGCCGAGCCGGTGACCCGTCTGGAAGCCATCGGCGCCGACGCGCTCATCGTGTCCGGCGACGACGAGGTGGCCTTCACCACCGTCGACCTGTCGGGCAGACCTCGTCTCGCCGACCGCTACGTCGCCCAGGCCGCGGGCGAGTCCGAGAGCCGCAGCCACGGCTTCTTCTATCGCCCCGATCCGGGCAGCCGCGACGGCGCCTCCGGCACGCTGGGCCTGCCTGTCAACCGCGCGGTCTCCGGTCGCCACGACTATCTGTTCAGCAGCGCCGCCGACATGCTGTTCCTGCGCCGCGAGGCGCGTCGGCTGTCGCCCCTCGGCCGCCTCGTGTCGCAGGCGGACGGCGCGGTGGACGACGCCTGCGTGGCCTCCTGCGCCGACTGGTACGGCAACGCCCGGCCCATCTTCCTGCGTGGCCGCGTCTTCGCCTTGCTGGGCTACGAATTGGTCGAGGGCCGGCTCGAGGCGGGCGGCGTGCGCGAAATCGGCCGCGTGAACTTCGCCCCGGCGCCGAGACCCGGGGATTGACGCACGGTCGCCGCCGCCGCACTTCCCCGGCATGGCCAAAGAACCCGTCGTCCCGCCGCGCCCGCCCTGCCGGCTGTATCTGATCACCCCGCCGCGGATCGCGGACCTGACCGTCTTCGCGGCCGATCTGGAGGCTGCCCTGGCCGCCGGCGACGTGGCCGCCCTGCAGATCCGTCTCAAGCCGGCCGATGACGCCGCCATCCTGGCCGCGGTCGAAGCCCTGGCCCCGATCGCCCGCGCCCGCGGGGTCGCGGTGATTCTCAACGACCGGCCCGACCTGGCCGCGCGATCCGGGTGCGACGGGGTGCATCTGGGCCAGTCCGACGCCTCCCTGGCCGAGGCGCGGCGGCTGATGGGTCCGGAGGCGATGATCGGCGTGACCTGCCATGACAGCCGCGAACTGGCCATGGATGCGGCCGAGGCGGGGGCCGACTACGTCGCCTTCGGGGCCTTCTTCCCCACCACGACCAAGGAAACCCACCATCGGCCCGACCCCGAGATCCTGACCATCTGGCAGGAGACGGTCGAGATTCCCTGCGTCGCCATCGGCGGAATCACGCCCGCCAACGCCGGCGATCTGGCGCGGGCGGGGGCGGATTTCGTCGCCGTCAGTTCCGCCGTCTGGAACCGCCCCGAAGGGCCCGCGGCGGCGGTGCGGGCGTTCAACCAGGCGCTCGCCGCGAGCGGCTGACCTTCAGGGGATATTAGTAAGCCGTGGGCTAAGGACACCGGAAGACAAGGCCGCCTTGCCCCGGAATCGAAATGCTCATGAGCCGCGCGCTCGATCCATCCGAACCGGTTGCGGCCCCCGAGGCCGCACCGAAGCCGCGCCCGGATGCGCCGATCGTCATCAACGGCGCCGCGGCCTTCTTCCGGGAGCCGCTGGCCCCGATCTTCACCGCCATGGCCGTGCTGGTCCTGGTCGTGCTGTGCATCCATTTCGCCCGCACCGCCGGCCTCGTCGCCGCCCTCTGGGGCGCGGGCGGCCTCGCCGTCGCGGTCTGGCTCAGGAACGCGCGCGGGCCGTCCTACGACCTCTGTTTCGGCGGACTGCTGGCGACCGGCATCGCCGCCGGCGAGCTGCTGGCGGGCAACTCCTACACGCTCAGCGCGATGTTCACCGTCATCAACATGATCGAGATCGGTGGGGCCGTCTGGCTGGCCCGACGATTCGCGCCGACCCTCAACCTGGCGACGGTCGAGGGCGCCTGCCGATTCCTGCTCAGCGCGGCCGTGATCGCCCCCATCCCCGCCGCCGCGATCACCGCGGGCGCCCTGTACATGATCAACGGCGCCGACGTCCTGCACTCCTTCCAGACCTGGTGGTTCGGGCACGCCCTCGGCATCGCCGTGATCGGCTCCTTCGGCCTCTCCCTGACCCGGCGCCACCTGGTCATGCTGCGCAATCCCTTCCGGGCGGCCGAAGCCGTCGCGCTGCTGGCCCTGCTGGCGGTGGTCTGCGCCGGCGTCTTCTTCCAGTCGCAGGTTCAGGCCGGTTTCGTCGTCGTTCCGATGCTGATCCTGTTCGCGGCGCGGTTCCGCGTGCTCGGCGTCGCCGCGGCGCTGGTGATCGTCGCGATCACCGCCGTCGGAGGCGCCATGATGGGACGGGGTCCGTTCATCACGGCCGGTCCGGCCCTCGCCGATCAGGCGCTTCTGGCCCAGCTGATGGTTCTGCTCGGCTGCATGCCGATCCTGCTGGTCGCCTCGCTGCTGGAGGAGCGGGACCGGCTGTCCGACCGGGCCAAGGCCGGTCAGCTGCGGGCCGAACAGGCCTCCGAGGCGAAGTCGCGCCTGCTCGCCAACGTCGCCCATGAGATCAAGAGCCCCATCGGCGGCGTCATCGGCATCGGCGAGCTGTGGAAGACCGGACAACTGGGACCGGTCAACCCGACCCAGGCCGAGATGGCCGAGATGCTGGTCAAGACGGCCCGTCAGGTGGAGGCCCTCGCCCATGACCTGCTGGACGTCGCGCGCGCGGAGTCCGGGGCGGTCAAGGTCGAGCTGCGCCCGACGGACGTCCCCGGCGTGCTCGAGGACGTGCGCCGCGCCACCGCCCTTCGGCCGGAGGCCGCCAGCATCCGCATGCATGTGGTCAGCGAGGGCGACGGCCTGATCGCCCTGGCCGATTCCCAGCGGCTCACCCAGGTGATTTCCAATCTGGCGTCGAACGCCGTCAAATACGGCGGGGCCGGCGGGCTGGTCGTCTTCCGCGCCAGCAGGATCTACGACGGCGTCCGCATCGAGGTCATCGATCGCGGTCCCGGCCTGTCGCCCGAGAAGCAGGCCCAGCTGTTCGAGCCGTTCAACCGGCTTGGCCTCGAGCGGTCCACGGTCGAGGGCCACGGCATCGGCCTGGCCCTGGCCAAACGGCTGGTCGAATTGCAGGGCGGTACGATCGGGGTGGTCTCCACCCCCGGCGAGGGCGCCGCCTTCTGGGTCGAACTCCCCGCCGCCTGACAGAACCGCCTGACGGACCCTTTCCCGGTTTGCGGCGTTCCGACGCGCGACGGAAGGCGCGTCGACCGGGCGCTGCCGTGGGTGTAGCCCGCGGTCAGCCAAGGGCATTCACAGGGGTCCGCCGTGGAATTCGATGCGCTGCTGCTGTCGCGACTGCAGTTCGCCTTCACCATCGCCTTCCACATCCTGTTCCCGGCCTTCACCATCGGCCTGGCGGCCTTCCTCGCCGTGCTCGAGGGCCTGTGGCTCTGGACGAAGCGGGACGCCTTCAAGGTGCTCTACCTGTTCTGGGTCAAGATCTTCGCCCTCAGCTTCGGCATGGGCGTCGTCTCCGGCGTGGTGCTCAGCTACCAGTTCGGCACCAACTGGTCCGAGTTCATCCGCCTGACCGGCGGCGTCATCGGGCCGCTGCTGGCCTATGAGGTGCTGACCGCCTTCTTCCTCGAGGCGTCCTTCCTCGGGGTCATGCTGTTCGGCTGGAAGAAGGTCGGGCCGCGCCTGCACTTCCTCGCCACCGTGCTCGTCGCCGTCGGCACCACCATCTCGGCCTTCTGGATCCTGTCCGCCAACAGCTGGATGCAGACGCCGCAGGGCTTCGAGATCATGGCTGACGGCCGGTTCCAGGCGACCGACTACTGGCAGGTCATCTTCAATCCCAGCTTCCCGTCCCGGCTCACGCACATGCTGCTGGCGGCCTTCCTGACCACCGGCCTGGTGGTCGGCGCCGCCTCGGCGTACCGGGTGCTGAAGGAACGCGCCGGACCGCCCGTCGCGGGCTGGACCGAAAGCCGCATCTCTCTGGTCATGGCCCTCGGCCTGATCGCGGTCCTCGCCCCGCTGCAGCTCCTTGCCGGCCACTGGTCGGGCGAGGTGGCGCACGAATATCAGCCGTCGAAACTGGCCGCCATCGAGGGCTACTGGGAGAGCCGCGCCGACCAGCCGCTGGTGCTGTTCGGCATTCCCGACCGCGAGGCGCAGACGAACCATCTGGAGGTGGCCCTTCCCGGCGTCGGCAACTGGATCCAGAACGTGCCGAGGGACGAGGTCATCCAGGGCCTCGACGCGGTCCCGCGCGAGGACCAGCCGCCGCCCTTCATCCCCTTCTTCGGCTTCCGCGTCATGGTGGGCCTCGGCCTGCTGATGATCCTGCTCGGCGGGGTCGGCGCCGTGCTGCTCTGGCGCCGGCGTCTGTTCGAGAGCCGCTGGTTCCTGCGCTTCTGCGTCGCCATGGGGCCGGCCGGCTTCATCGCCGTCCTCGCCGGCTGGATGGTCACCGAGGTCGGGCGCCAGCCCTGGGTCGTCTACGGCGTCCTGCGCACCCGCGACGCCCTCTCGCCGGTCACCGCCGGCGAGGTGGCCACCAGCCTGATCGCCTACATGATCGTCTACGCCATCGTCTTCAGCGCCGGGGCGATCTTCATCCTGCGGCTGATGGCCGAGGGACCCGTGGCCGCCCTGGCCGAGCCCGCGCCGCCCCAGGACCGCGCGCCGGGCTCGCCTCTGGCCAGGGCGCCGGAAAACACCACGCCGGGGGAGGGCGGATGATGCTCGACCTGCAGCTGATCTGGGCCGGCCTGATCGCCGTGGCGGTCCTGCTCTACGTCACCCTCGACGGCTTCGATCTCGGCGTCGGCATCCTGTTTCCCTTCGCGCGGTCGAAGGAGGAGCGCGATGTGATGATGAACACCATCGCCCCGGTCTGGGACGGCAACGAGACCTGGCTGGTGCTGGGCGGCGGCGGGCTGCTCGCCGCCTTCCCGCTGGCCTATTCCGTGCTGATGCCCGCCCTCTACCTGCCGGTCCTGCTGATGCTGGCCGGTCTGATCCTCCGGGGCGTGGCCTTCGAGTTCCGCTTCCGGGCCCGCAACCGGGGCCGCAAATTCTGGACCCAGATGTTCGCCGGCGGCTCGATCCTGACGGCGGTGGCCCAGGGCCTGATCCTCGGCGGCTTCATCCAGGGCGTCACGGTCGAGAACCAGCGCTTCGCCGGCGGGACCTTCGACTGGCTGACGCCCTACACCCTGCTGGTCGCGGCCGGCGTCGTGGCCGGCTACGCCCTGCTCGGCGGCGCCTGGCTGATGATGAAGACGACCGACAATCTTCACGGCGACGCCAGGCGCTGGACCCTGGCCGCCGCCGCCGCGGTCGGCGCGCTTCTGGCGGCCGTCAGCGTCGCCACCCTGTTCGTCCACCCGCGCATCGCGGAGCGGTGGGGGTTCGGCGCCGGCGGGAGCCTGACCGTCGACTGGAGCGTGCTGACGCCCCTGCTGCTCATTCCCGCGCTCGGCCTGGCGGGTCTGGCGCTCGTGGCCGTCATGGCCCGGCGCGGCTCGCACCGCTGGCCCTTCGCCGGCGCCTTGGCGGTCTTCCTGTCCGGCTACATGGGCCTGGCGGCCAGCTTCATGCCGACCATCGTCCCCTACGACATCGACTTCCGGCAGGCGGCGGCGCCGGACAACGCCCTGGGCCTGATGCTGGTCGGCACGTCGGTCATCCTGCCGCTGATCCTGGCCTACACCGGCTGGGTCTACTGGGTTTTCCGCGGCAAGATCAGCGAGGAGACCGGCTATCATCATTAGACCCGTCCCTCCGCCCGGGCCGGGCGCCGAGCCGGGGCCGCTGTGGAGGCGGCTGGCCTGGTTCTTTGGCCTCGCCGCCGCGGCCGCGACGGTGACGGCGGTCGTCGCCTGGGGGCTCAGGGCCTTGCCGTTCGCGGGCTGAAGGGAGAAGGTCGACGCCATGAAAAGAACCGTCCTCACCGCCGCCGCCGTCCTGCTTGCCGGGACCGCCTCCGTCCCGGCCCCCGCCCGGGCGGCGCCGCAGACTCCGCCGGCGTCCACGCGTCCCGCCACCGATCTGACCCGGGACCTGAACAGCGGCCCGCCGACCATCGCCGAATACCTGGCCCGGCCGGTGACGCCGGAGCCCGCCCCGGCGACGACGCCCGCGCCCGCCCCGACCCCCGCCCCCGCGACGCCCCGCCCGGCGCCCGTCCGAGCGACAACGGCGCCCACGCCGGCGCCGGCGCCCGTCCGACCGACGACCGCACCCGTGACGAC
>NZ_DASPMQ010000042.1:0-19947 GCF_035626975.1 Brevundimonas sp. | reverse complement strand
GCCGGCGTCGAACGTCTCCGGGTGGAAGGCGAGCGCGGCGGCGGTGATGAAGCCGCCGTAGGAGCCGCCCATCACCGCGATCCGATCCGAGATCCAGTCCTGCGAGGCGAGCCAGTCGCGCGAGGCGACGACGTCGCGCAGGTCGACCTCGCCGTGGCGGCGGTCGTCCATGTGGTAGAAGGTCTTGCCGTAGCCGGACGAGCCGCGGTTGTTGGCCGCCAGCACCGCGTAGCCGTGGTTGACCAGGTGCTGGACCATGGCCGAATAGCCGCGGGTGCTCTGGCCGCCGGGGCCGCCATGGACCAGCACGATGGCCGGCGCGGGGTTGGCGGCCGAGGCGCCCTTGGGACGATAAAGCACGCCGGGGATGATCGTCCCGTCGGAGGCGGCGTAGCGGACGATGCTGGACTCGACCAGGTCGGCCTCGTCGATGGCCGGGCTGAGGGCGGTCAGCAGCCGCCGCGCCTGCCCCGTGGCGAGGTCGGCGGTCCAGACGTCGTTGGGCGAGGTGTCGGACGAGACTGTGAAGGCGATCCGCGTCTCATCGGCGTTGTAGCGGATCTGGCCGATGTCGCCTCCGGGCATGCCGGTCAGGCGCACCGGCTGGCCGGTCGTGGTGTCGAGCAGGGTCAGCTGGGTCGAGGCGTCGGCGTTCAGCGCCGAGACGCGATACCGGCCGGACGGCGAATAGCTGACGAACTCCACGTCCCAGTCGGCCTGGATCAGCGGGGCCTTGGCGCCGCTGGCGAGGTCGTGGGTCCAGGCCTGGTGGAACTCGCCATGCGCGTTCGTGCCGTAGACGAGCTTCTGGCTGTCCGGAGTGAAGCCGTAGGTCCCGTGCGCCACATCGCCCTCGTGGGCGGTGATCAGACGCGGTTCGCGGTCGCCCTGGAGGTCAACCAGATAGACGTCGCTGTCGGCGCTGGTGACAGGCTTGTCGATGGCCACCCAACGGCCGTCGGGCGAGACGTCCGCGATGAACATGCCCGGGTTCTCGAACACCATCCGGCTTTCATAGGTGTCGGCGTCGTAGGCGTAGAGGTCGAAGACTTCCGGGTCGCGGGCGTTGGAGGTGACCCAGAAGGTGTCCCGTGTGGCGTTCCAGCCCAGAAGGTCGGCCTTGACGGCCGCGCCCGGGGTGAGGTCGCGGACCGTCCCGTCCAGCTCGCGGACATAGACGTGGGTCAGTTCGCTTCCGCCGCCGCCGCTGTCGGCGGTGAGCAGAACGCGGTTGTCTCGGGGGAAATAGCTGACACCGCGCGTCGCCACCGTCGTCGAGGTGCTGAGCGGGACCGGCTCGCCCCCGTCAATCGGCACGGCGAAGGCGTTGAACACCCCGGTCTGGTCGCTGGAGATCAGAACCGAGCGACCGTCGGGGGAGAAGCCGAGGCCGGCGGGGCTGGACATGCCATAGCTGCGCGTCTGGAAGAATTCCGCAGCGCTGTAGGTCCGGGGCGCGTCAGGCGTCCGGACGACTCCCGGTTCGGCCCGGGCCGGAGCCGCGGCCAGCGGTGCCGCGATGACGAGCGCCAGAACGGACGCCATACAGGCGGTGGTGAATTTCATCGGAAGCCCCTGTTGATCGATGGTGGTCACCCTCAGAGGGGGCAGGCTGCCATTTCAGATGCGACCTGTCGTCGAATTAACCTTGGCCGTCGCCCGGTTTCAGCCGAGCGGATCGCCCCGCAAGGCGATCAGGGGAATGACGATCTCCTCCTCGTCATCCAGATGCCGGGCCAGCTGCGGGCCGGCGAGATCGAGCACTTCGGCCAGCCGCTGCGCGCGATCTCCGGCGTCGGCGGCCCCGGCCGACACCGCCTGATGCAGGGCGCGGCCGGTCTCGACCATGGCCTCGATGTGGAGGTGGATGGCGTCGTGGTCGCGGTCGAGCAGGTCGATGCCCGCCGCGATGCGCGGCTCAAGCTGTTGCAGGGCCGGAAAATAGTGGCCGCTCTCGATCCGGTGGTGGCCATCGAGGTGCTGCAGAAACTGCTGAAGGGCCGGAATCAGGGACCGGTGAAGCGCGCGCACGTCGATCGCGTCGGCGCGCCACGCCTCGATCATCGCGCCCATCTCCGCCTGATGAGCGCGAAAGCCGCTGTGCATGTGCAGCCAGCGCCGGGCTGTCGGATGCAGCCCGCCCGCGCTCCAGCGCTCGCGCGGGAAGGCCTCGCGCAGATACAGGAACGCGGTGGGCAGGCCGGTGCGTGACGCGAGCGCCTGCGGATCGTTCGCCGTGTCAGACAACGGCCGTGGTCGTCTTGATGAAGCCCCCGCCCAGCAGGCGGTCGGGATCGGCCGGGTCATAGAGCGCGCACGCCTGCCCCGGGGCCACGCCTTCCTCGCCGGTCTCGAAGGTCACGGACACCGCGCTGTCGACCATCGACAGCCGGGCAGGAGAGGGCGGGCGGGTCGAGCGCACGCGGGCGAGCACCGGCGCTCCGATCGCCGCTGCCGCCTCGATCGAAGGCTCATCGCCCAGCCAGTTGGTCTCGTCCAGCGTCAGGGACGCCGTCAGGAGGGCCTCCCGCGGACCGACGATGACATGCCGCCGGACCGGATCCAGCCTCGTTACGAACAGCGGCTCGCCCACGGCGACGTTGAGGCCCCGGCGTTGTCCGATGGTGTAGTCGGTGATCCCCGCGTGCGACCCCAGCACCCGACCGTCCATGTGCACGATCTCGCCCGCTTCCCGGCCCTGCGGGCGCAATTTGTCGATCAGGGTGCGGTAGTCGCCGTTGGGCACGAAACAGATGTCCTGGCTGTCCGGCTTGGCGGCGATGCGCAGGCCCAGCTCGGCCGCCACGCCGCGCACCTGCGGCTTCTCAAGATCAGCCAGCGGGAACCGCAGGTAGTCGAGCTGTTCGGCCGTCGTGGCGAACAGAAAGTAGGACTGGTCGCGCGAATGGTCGATCGCCTTGCGCATCTGCGGACGCCGGCCATCGACCGCGCGGCGTACATAGTGGCCGGTCGCCATCGCTTCGGCGCCCAGGTCGCGGGCGACGTCGAGGAGGTCGCGAAATTTGACCGTCTGGTTGCAGCGGATGCACGGCACCGGCGTCTGACCAGCCAGATAGGAGTCGGCGAACTGGTCGATGACCGCGTCGCGGAAGCGGCTCTCGTAGTCGAGCACGTAGTGGGGGATGCCCAGCATCTCGGCCGCCAGCCTGGCGTCATGGATGTCCTGCCCCGCGCAGCAGGCGCCCTTCTTCTTAAGCGCCGCGCCGTGGTCGTACAGTTGCAGCGTCACGCCGACGACATCATAGCCCGCCTTGTGCAGCAGGGCGGCGACCACGGTGGAGTCCACGCCGCCGGACATGGCCGCGACGACCCGGGAGCCGGGCGGCAGGCCGACCGCCGCCCGCGCAGCCTCGATCGCCGCGTCCATGTCGGCGCGGGCGATGGTCGGAACCGGGCAGATGTCCTCGGTCAACATGGACGTGTCTGGCGTCATGGCGCGCTATCTAGTGCGAAAGGCGCGCGATTTCGAGGCCGACAGAAAATCGGGTCCTCAAACGACAACGGCCGCCCCCGTCGCCGGGAGCGGCCGTCTGTCTTCGGGGAGAGTGTTCTAGCTGCCGCGGCCGTAGTGCTGGATGCGGGTGGTGCGCAGACCCTGCATGCCCCATTTGTCGATCGCCTTCTGCCAGGCGAGGAATTCCTCGGCGGTCAGGCGGTAGCGCGCCAGCGCATCGTCAAGGCTGATCAGCCCGCCGCGAACGGCGGCCACGACCTCGGCCTTGCGGCGGATCACCCAGCGGTCCGTATTGGCCGGCGGAAGATCGTGCAGGGTCAGGGGCGTGCCCGTCGGGCCGACCACATACTGTTCGCCTTGATTATTAAGGCGTCGCTCTTGCAACATGGGCTTATGCCTCATTGACCACCATCACTGTGACTGAACCGTAGCGGTCGGCGGCTAAGGGCCGTTTAAGCGTCGTGGTGAAGGAAAACCTAAAATGACCTCCGTGCACCCGTTCAATATTCAACAAAGATTTCACTGAGGTTACGACCCGTTACCTGGAGATCAACGTTTTATGCTGATCAGCTCGGCGAGCATCTCGTCCGCGGTGGTGATGATTTTCGAGGAGGCGGAGTAGGCGCGCTGGGTCGTGATCAGGCCGGTGAACTCCGCCGACAGGTCCACGGTAGACGCCTCCAGCTGCGACGAACCGATGGTGCCCGCCCCGCCCGTGCCGGCGGCCTTCAGATTATAGGTGCCCGATCCCTGGCTGACCCGGAACGCATTGCCGGTCGACTCCAGCAGCGCGTCGGGGCTGGGGAAGGTGGCCAGAGCGATCTGGGCGATACGGCGGGTTACGCCGTTGTCGAAGATGGCGGTGACGAAGCCCGTGTCGTCGATCTTGACCTCGGACAGGTTCCCGAACGCGGTGCCATTGGTCAGGACGGCCTGCACGACGGAGGCGCTGTCGTACTGGGTCAGGCCGCCCGCCGAGGCGCTCAGGTCGAAGGTCAGCAGTTGGTCGTCGATGCCGAGGCCGGCGGCCCAGTTGACCTCACCAGCTCCCGGAGCGGCGCTGTCGGACGATCCGAAATTCAGGGTGGCGACCGTGGGGTCGGGGAACAGGGCCGCGGCGCCCAGGGCCGCCATGGCGTCAACGTCGAGGCGCCCGTCCTGGGTGAAAGCGACCAGACCGGACTTGAGCTGGCCGTTGGTCAGGCCGGCGCCCGTGACCACGTCGGACGCCGGGATGGCCCGGATTTCAGCGTACCACTGGTTGGGCACCGTGCTCTTCAGGAACGAAAGGGCGATGGTGCGCTGGCCGCCTTTCGAGTCGGACACCGGGATGGTCAGTTCGAAATCGGGCTTCACGCCGGCGCCGGTTTCGGGATCCCACATGGCCATGGAGTTGGTTGTGGAGTCGTAGGCGTTGGCGCCGACCGGGACTGCGGCGGCGTCGGTCGCCTCCGCCGAGACGGCCTGGCTGGACTTGATGTTGGCGTTCAGCTGCACGCGGGTTGTCGGCTCCGCGGTGCCGCCGACCGAACCGACGTTGATGGTGCGCAGGCGGTTCAGGTCGGACGGATCGGCGGCGATGTTTCCGTCCGCGTCGACCGGCCAGCCCTGCAGATACAGACCGGCGCTGTTCTTCAGATAGCCCAGGTTGTCGACGCGGAAAGCGCCGGCGCGGGTGAACAGGCGGGCGTCCGTGACCTGCAGGTTCTCGGCCTTCTCGGTGACGACGAAGAAGCCCTGGCCGGCGATGCCGAGATCGGTGTTGGAGGTGGTCCGCTGCAGCTGCCCGGCCTGGCTGGTGTAGTGGCGGGCGCTCGAGAGCACCCCGCCCGCCGAGTAGCCGGCGCCGGAGACCTGGCTGTTGATCACGGTCTGGAACTCGGCGGCCGACCGCTTGTAGCCGACCGTGTTCACGTTCGCGATGTTCTGGGAGATGGCCGCGAGGGCGGCGGAGTTGGCGGTCAGGCCGGACACGCCGGCCAGTAGTGCGCTGTTGATGCTCATGGCGCGGGGCTCCTTACGAGAACAGTTTCAGAGGATCGAGTGACGAGGCGAGCGAGGCCAGCAGGCTCTCGTCCTCTTCGTCGGCGGGAGGCGGCGTTTCGGCGGTGCGGGCTTCTTCCAGCGCGATCACGCTGGATAGCGGCAGGATGGAGTTGCCGACGGTCAGGTAGGCCTCTCCGTCGTACATCTCGACGCCGGTGATGCGACCGTGGGTCAGGACCTGGGCGTCGATGGCGCCTCCGGCGGCGTCCTTGGCCACGACCTTCAGTGTGTAGACCTGACCTTCCTGGCCGTCGTTGCCGGTGATGGCTTCGCCGTCCCACGAGAACTCGTGGACGCCGGTGGTCTTGTCCGGCGCATCGCCGGACCAGACCACGTTGCCGGAGCCGTCCAGCACCTCGAGCTTCACCGAGGCTGCGTTCGAGGCGATCTCGTAGCTCCACTCAGCCTCGCCATCCGTGAATTTCGTCGCCGACCAGGCCGCCGTGGCGTCCTTGCCGATATAGGTGGCGGCGTCGGCCAGCCCTCCGCCCCCCTGGGCGGAGACCAGGCTCTTGAGCAGTTCGTTGGTGAGCAGTTGCTGCTCGACGCCCGCCATCTGGGTCAGCTGGGCGGTGAACTGATTGGAGTCGACCGGCGACAGGGGGTCCTGATTCTTCAGCTGCGAGGTCAGCAGCGTCAGGAAGGTCTCGAAATTCGAGGCCAGCATGCCCGCGCCGGCGTTGATCCGGCTCGTTGCATTGTTGGTGGTGGTGACGGCGTCGACCATCGTCAAACCTTCATGTCCACGCCCGAAGGCGAGAGGGAGAGCGCCAGCCACTGCGGCGGCTGGGCCAAGTCGATTTCTGCATTCAGGCGCGCGGCCGCCGCGAAGGCGCGGTTCTGGCCATGGCGGGCGTCCTGCCCGCGATCGAAGGCGCTGGAGCCACTGTCGCGCTCTGCGAATTCGAAGGCGTCATCGGCCAGCTGGAAGCCCGCGGCCTCAAGCTGTCGGCGCAGTTCGTCGGTCCGGCCGCGCAGGTCCGTCGCGGCCGCGGGGTTGTCGAAAGCCAATCTTGCGGCCAGGCGGCCCTCGGAGTCGATGTCCAGTTTCACATCCACCCTGCCCAGTTCGTCAGGCCTCAGTGCGATCTCGAACCGCGTCGAGCGGCCTTCCAGCTTGCGCAGGATCTGGGCGGCGATCTGCGCCGTGGCGTCGATGGTCGCGCGGGACAGGGTCGAGAGACTGTGATCCCGGGCCGGAGCGGCGGCTTCGGTCTGGCTTGAAACGGGCTCACCGGCCGGTGCGGCTTCGGCCGGGGTGGACGCGGAGTCGATGACCGGAGTCGGCGCCGACGTGGCGGGCTTCGCCGGCTGGGGCGCCGACGCTGAAGGCGGCGTCGTGGCCGGAGCGGTCTCCTTCCCGTCGGCCGCCGGCGCGGCGTCGGCGGCCTTCACGGCTTCATCCAGGGGCCGGGCGGTGCGCTCGGCCAGAGCGCGCAATGGGGGCAAGACGCCCTGAACCGGAGCGGCGTCCGGTTTCGTCGGCGCGGGAATCGACGGCGGGCTCTCCGACACCGCTTCCTCGATGGCGTCGTCGTCGCGGGAGGCCGGAAGGGCGATGGCCATGGCGGCCTCGCCCGGAAGCACCGGCGGCTCGGGCGCCCTGGAGGCGGCCGCGCCCGGCAGCACCCGGGGCTCGGCGCCTTTTGCGGTCGCCGCGCCCGGCAGGACTTGCGGCTCCATGCCCGCCGCGGCGGTCGCGCCCGGCGGCACGACAGGCTCGCCTCCGCTGGCAGTCGCCATGTCGGGCAAGACCTGCAGTTCGGGGCCGGTGGTCCCGGGCTCGACCATGGTTTTCGGGCCGAACGGCATGAAGGCGACCGGCGACTGGGTCAGATCCTCGAGATTTGCGGCGTCGTTCCCGCCGTCGGTGGACCCATCGCCGTCTCCCGACGCCTTCCCAACGGTTGAAGGCGCCCTGCCGCCTGTAACGCCGGAGGCCGCGCCTTCCTCGGAGCGCACGGTGGCGAGCAGACTCACGAAGCCGGACGTGTCGGCGTCCGACGGCCCTCGCGGGGTCGCCGGAAGGGCGGGCGCCATCATGGAAAGCACGGCTTGCGCGGACATGGTCCCGAGGGGTGTCGCCGGAGCGATGGTGACAGGGGCGCCTGCTGCGCCGGACATTCGGAGATCACGGCGCAAGTCGTGGGCCAGTTCAGAGCCGCGGCATAATGCGCTGAAAGGACAGGGAATATTTTGACGGCAACGCCGCTGCTGCTCGCCACCGCCCAGTCGAATATTGCCGCGTGGGGACGTTTCTTGCCCGGCGCCGCCGCCTCCGCCGCCAGCCGGTCGAGATCGCCGGCGTCTGGCCCGTCGTTTGCGCCCCTTGTCGGTCATGACACAGGCGCGAAACGCGAACTCGCGGTATTTCAGTAACTTGGCCGGACCGCTTGCGAGCGTCGCCGGGCAAAAAGCGCACATCGGCTGGCAGGCCTTGCCGGGCGCCGTGGCGTGGGAGGCCTTCGGATGTCGCTGAACGCCATCATGAACACGGCGACCACCGGGCTCGCCGCAGCCCAGACCCAGCTGCGGGTCGTCTCGGACAACGTCTCCAACGTCAACACGCCCGGCTATGTCCGCAAGATCGCCGACCAGGTCACCCTGACCAGCCAGGGCATGGGTGCGGGCGTTGAGGTGGCGCGTATCCGCCTGGCGACCGACCGCTTCCTCCAGGCCGCAAGCCTGAATGCCGGAGCCGAAGCGGCGCGGCACGGCGTGCGCCATGAATTGTACGATCGCATCCAGTCCCTGTTCGGCGACCCGGGCGGCGACAGCGGCTTCTTCTCACAGGTCGATGGCGTCTTCTCGGCCTTCGCGGCCAGCGCCGAGGACCCGACGTCCTCGCCTCGCCGACAGGACGCCTTGTTCAAAACCCAGGCGCTGTTCGACGAAGCGGGCCGGATCGGCCAGCAGATCCAGGCGGTGCGCGAGGACGCCGACGGCCGCATCCAGAGCGCGACCGAAAAGGCCAACAGCCTGCTGCAGCAGATCGAGGGGCTGAACCTCGAGATCGCCCGCGCCACCGTCGTCAACGGCGACGCCTCCGGCGCCGAGACGGCGCAGTCGGCGCTGATCGGCCAACTGGCGGAACTGCTGGATATCCGCGTCTCGGTGCGCCCGGTCGGCGGCGTGTCCATCCGCACGGGCGCCGGGACGCTGCTGGCGGGCGAGGGAGCGGCCACGCTCAGCTACACTCGCGCCGGCACGGTCACGGGCGAGACGGCCTTCAACGAGATCTGGGTGACCGAGCCGGGGGGCCAGAAGCGCTCGCTGCTGGACAATGTCGTCTCCGGCGAGATCAAGGGTCTGGTCGAACTGCGCGATGTCGAGGCGCCGGCGACAGCCGAACGGTTGGCCGAACTGGTGGCCCATGTCGCCGACGAACTGAATCGGGCCCACAACACCAACAGTGCGGTCCCGGCCCCGAACAGCCTGACCGGCCGGAACGTCGGCCAGACGCTGGAAACCGCCATCGCCGGCTTCACCGGCCAGACGACCGTCGCCGTCACCAACGCGGCCGGGGTCATCCAGGCGCGGGCTGATATCGTCTTCAGCGGCGCGAGCATGACGGTCAACGGCGCCGCCGCGACGCCGGCCACCTTCCTGACCGTCCTGAACGCCCAGATGGGCGGCGCGGCGACGGCCAGCTTCACCGACGGCAAGCTGACCATCGCGGCGAGCGGCGCCAACGGCGTCGCCGTCGCTGATGACCTGACCAGTCCCTCGTCCAAGGCCGGGCGCGGCTTCTCGCACTATTTCGGGCTGAACGACCTGATCTCGACCGATCGTCCGGCCATCTATGAAACCGGCATGACCGCGGCGTCGCTGCATGGCTTCACGGCGGGCGAGACGCTGAGCTTCCGCTTCACGGGCGAGAGCGGCTCGAAGTTGCGGGATATTCAGGTGGCCGTACCCCCCGGCGGCACGGTGGGTGACCTGATAACCGCCTTGAACGACCCGGCCACGGGCGTGGGTCGGTTCGGGTCGTTCGCATTGGCGGCCGACGGGTCGCTCGCCTTCACCGGTTACGGCAACCCGCCTCCGACGATGAGCGTGCTGGAGGACACCACCATCCAGGTCCCGTCCGGAGTCTCGGTCACCGAGCTGTTCGGCATCGGCGGGGGTGTGCGGGCATCGCGGGCGGACGGCTTCTCGCTGCGCACGGACATCCGGCAAAGTCCGGCGAAACTGGCGCTGGCCCAACTGAATCTGTCGGCCGCGGTCGGGGCGTCCGCGCTGAGCAGCGGTGACGGGCGAGGCGCGCTGCTGCTGGCTGACGCCGGCGAGAGGGCGGCGAATTTCGCCGCCGCCGGAGACTCGTCGGGAGGCTCCATCTCCGTTTCGCGCTACGCTTCCGAGCTGTCCGGGGAAATCGGCGGCAAGGCGGCGGCGGCGAAGAACCGCAACGACACGGCCGCCGCGCTCGCCGCCGAGGCCTCGGCTCGCCAGACCGCCTACGAGGGCGTCAATCTGGACGAGGAACTGGTTCTGATGACCACCTATCAGCAGGCCTTTAACGCCTCGGCGCGGCTGATCCAGGCGGCCAAGGACATGTATGAAACGCTTCTGGGGATGATCTGATGACCCGCGTCGCGACCTTCGGAAACTACCAGTCCGCCCTGCTGGACCTGATGAAGGCCCAGACCCGGGCGGCGGATGCGCAGGAGCGCGTCTCGACGCAGAAGAACGCCACCGACCTGACCGGCTTCGGCCGGCAAGCCGAGACGCTCACCGCGCTGAAGGGGGCGCAGAGCCGGATCCAGGGCTTCATCGACACCTCGAAGGCGGTCACCGCCCGCCTGACGACGCAGGATCTGGCGATGACCCAAATCAGCGACGGGATCGCCGGCTTGCGGGACGCGGTCGGCGGCGTGCTGGCCACGGACTCGGCGGGTTCGCTGATGCTGGAGCTGGAGGGCCATTTCCAGTCCATCCGCGGCGGGCTGACCATGCGGCACCACGGCGGCTATCTGTTCTCCGGGGCTTCCACCTCGACGGCGCCGGTGACCGTCGCCAATCTCAACGAACTGGCCGCCGCGCCGGACGTGGCGTCGGTGTTCGCGAACGACACCCTGAAGACCGCCAGCCGCGTGGCCGAAGGAACGACACTCGAGACCGGCTTCCTCGCCGACGAATTGGGTAGCGAAGTGCTCGAGATTCTGAGGGACATCCAAACCTATCACGCAGGGGTCAACGGCCCGCTGACCGGCAAGGTCACCGAGGCCCAAAAGGCGTTTCTCACCACCCAGTTCGGCCGTCTGGAGCAGGCGGCGACGGCTGTGATCGACAAGATCGCCAAGACCGGATCGATGGCCAATCAGGTCGAGAGCGTGACCAAGGGCCATGAGGCCCAGCTCGGCTCGCTGGATGAACTGGTCGCCAACCGGACGGACGCCGACATGGCCGTCGCGATCACCGATCTGCAACTCTCGCAGGTGGCCATCCAGGCATCGGCGCAGGTGATCTCGCAACTGCGACAGGTTTCGCTGCTCAACTATCTGAGCTGACGCGACAAATCGCCCTTCCAGCCACGCTGGGCGCGCTGTTCCGAGCGGAACATAGTGCGAACAAATGGCCCAGATCGATCTCCGGCGAAAGCTGTCCATCCTCGCAGACGCGGCCAAATACGACGCAAGTTGCGCGTCATCCGGGACGGCGAAACGGGATTCCGCGGACGGCAAGGGCCTCGGCTCGACCGAGGGCATGGGCATCTGTCACGCCTATACGCCGGATGGTCGGTGCGTATCGCTACTCAAGATTCTGCTGACCAATTTCTGCATCTACGACTGCGCCTATTGCATCAACCGGGCGAGTTCGAACGTGCCCCGGGCCCGCTTCTCGGTGGATGAGGTCGTCGAGCTGACCCTAAATTTCTACAAGCGGAACTATATCGAAGGCCTGTTCCTGTCGTCCGGCATCATCCGCTCGGGCGACTACACGATGGAGCAGCTCGTGCTCGTGGCGAAGAAGCTGCGGACCGAGCACGACTTTCGCGGTTACATCCATCTGAAGCTGATCCCCGAGGCCGACCCCCGGCTGGTTGATGAAGCGGGTCTCTACGCAGACCGCCTGTCGGCCAATATCGAGCTTCCACGTGACGAGGCGCTGAAGCGCCTCGCGCCACAGAAGAATGTCGCCGTCATCAAGAAGGCGATGGGCCAGGTCAGGCTGGCGCTCGAGGCTGCGAGACCGGGGAAGCGGGACAGGATCAAGCCTCCGAAATTCGCCCCCGCTGGCCAATCGACCCAGTTGATCATCGGGGCGGATGCGGCGCCGGATACCGAGATCATGGATCGCAGCGCTTCCCTGTACGGAGGTTACGGCCTTCGCCGCGTCTACTATTCCGCGTTCAGCCCGATCCCGGATTCCTCGAGCGCCCTGCCATTGGCCAAGCCGCCGCTGATGCGCGAGCATCGGTTGTATCAGGCGGACTGGTTGATGCGGTTCTACGGCTTTTCCGCATTCGAGATCGGCGAAGCCGCCACGGACGGAATGCTCGACCTCGCTATCGACCCCAAGCTGGCGTGGGCGCTGAACCGGCGCGAACAGTTTCCGGTCGATGTGAACACAGCCCCGAGGGAGATGCTGCTTCGGGTGCCGGGCCTGGGGGTGAAATCAGTCGACCGGATCGTGGCCGTGCGGCGCTGGCGCACGCTCCGGCTGGAGGACATCGCCCGTCTGTGCCGGGGCATCGACAAGGTCCGCCCCTTTGTCACCGCGCTGGACTGGACGCCGGGCGGATTGACGGAGGCCGCCGATCTGCGGGCCCGCATCGCCCCCGATCCCGCTCCGGTTCAGCTGAGCCTGTTCTGATGCATGTCGCGGTTCTGGACGCCGAGATCGATTTCGCCGGATGGCGTCGCGCGGCGCGGGCGTTCCGGCGGGCGGGCGTCGCGCCGGAACAGGCGGCGTTCCGGGTCGGGGCGGCTGGAGAAGGCCTGTTCGATGAAAGGCCTCCCCCCTCCGCTCCGGATGCGGTTCGGTTCAGCGTGCCGAAAGCCTTCGTGGACCTGGCGGAGGAGGTGATCCTGCACCGGTCGGAGGACCGGTTCGACCTGCTTTATCGTCTGCTGTGGCGGCTCGGAGCCGAGCCCGACCTGATGAAGATCGTCACCGACATCGACGTGGCGGAGGCGCTTGAACGGGCGAGGAACGTCAGTCGTGCCAGCCACAAGATGAAGGCCTTCGTACGCTTCCGGCAGGTCGAGGACGGGACCGGCGAGCGGTGGGTCGCATGGTTCGAGCCAGCCCATCGGGTGCTTGAGAAGACGGCGCCTTTCTTCATACGCCGGTTCGCGGCCATGCGCTGGGCAATCCTGACGCCGGACGGGTCGGCGACGTGGGACGGCGCGGAGCTGGCCTTCGGACCGCCGGCGTCACGCGAGATGGCGCCTTCGGAAGATCCCGTCGAGGAGTTCTGGAAGACCTACTACGCTTCGACCTTCAACCCGGCGCGGCTGAAGACGAAGTCCATGCAGGGCGAAATGCCAAGGCGCTACTGGAAGAACCTGCCCGAGGCGGCGCTGATACCGGAACTCGTCGCGCGATCGACGGTTCGGACGGAGGCCATGGTCGCCGCACCCGCTCCCGAACCCAATGCCCGTCTGGCGAAAACCTTGTCGCGGATAAACCGGGATCATTCCTTCGGGGACGGATTCGTTCCGTCCACTCTGGATGAACTGGGCCAGGCTGTGCAGGCCTGCCGACGGTGCCCGCTCTGGCGCGACGCCACCCAGGGCGTATGCGGGGAGGGGCCGAAGAAGGCGAAGCTGATGATCGTGGGAGAGCAGCCCGGAGATCAGGAAGATCTCGCCGGCCACCCGTTCGTGGGCCCGGCGGGGCGCGTGCTGGACGCCGCCCTCGACGAGGCGGGCGTCGATCGCGACGACGTCTTCGTCACCAATGCGGTAAAGCATTTCAAGCACGAGCCTCGCGGCAAGCGGCGCATCCACAAGACACCGGCGGTGAGTGAGGTGAGCGCGTGCCGTTGGTGGCTGGACGCAGAGCGTCGTCTGGTGAAGCCGAATGTAATCGTGACGCTGGGCGGAACGGCGGCGCTGGGCGTGCTGGGTCGCAAGGTGGCGGTGACGCGGGAGCGGGGTCGCGGCATTGATTTGCCCGATGGAGCCCGGGCGGTGCTGACCGTCCACCCGTCCTATCTGCTGCGCATTCCCGAGGCCGCCGCCAAGGCGGCGGAGCGGGATCGGTTCGTGGCCGACCTGAAGCGGGCCAAGGCGCTGCTCTAGCGGCGAACCAGCGTATCTGAACGAATACAGCCCGGCGGCGTTCTTCCGCTCTGCCCAGCTTTGCCGTGGTCAAACCGTAGGCAAATCGAACGGCGCAATCTAGGTAGGGGCATGGCCGCAGCGGACTTTCAGATCGACGAGGGCGAGGGTCACGTGACCTTGCGCCTGATCGGGGACTGGACGGCGACCAGCCTCGGCCGGATTTCGCGCCGGCTGGATGACACCCTGGCCCAGCGCTGCGTTGACGCCGTCGATCTCAGCAATCTGGGACGTTTCGATACGGCCGGGGCCCTCGCGATCGTCCAGGCCAGCAACTGCGTCCTGCCGGAAGCCGCATGGTCGCAGCGGCCGGAGGCGGGGCGCACCTACGCCCTGGTCGAGCGCCTGGAGCGCGAAAGCGCCGGACCGCCACGGCGCTCGCCGGGCTGGGTGCGCGGTTTCGCCAAGGTCGGGCGGGGCATCCAGGACATCGTCGCCGAGGCGACGCTGTCGCTCGCCTTCCTGGGCCGCCTGATCGTCGCCGTTGGAACAGCCTTGCGCCATCCCGGTCGAATCCGCTGGGCGGCGTGGTTCAGCC
Organism: Brevundimonas sp.; assembly: GCF_035626975.1. Lineage (GTDB taxonomy): Bacteria > Pseudomonadota > Alphaproteobacteria > Caulobacterales > Caulobacteraceae > Brevundimonas. Next base: position 5,600 of record NZ_DASPMQ010000042.1, on the reverse strand, counting down.
AGGGCGAGCGCGCCGGTCTGGACGCGATCCCGATCATCGTGGTGACCAACTTCTTCATCGGGGCGGTGATCGCCTTCCTCGGCGCCAATATGCTGACCCAGTTCGGGGCGTCGGTGTTCACCGTCCAGTTGGTCGCCGTTTCCGTGTTGCGCGAGTTCGCGGTGGTGATCACCTCCGTGCTGCTGGCGGGACGCTCCTCCTCCTCGTTCGCCGCCGAAATCGGGTCGATGCGGATGAACCAGGAAGTCGACGCCATGCAGGTGATGGGCGTCAACCCCTTTCAGGCCCTGGTCATTCCCCGCCTGGCGGCCATGGTGGTGATGCTGCCCCTGTTGACCTTCATCGGCATGATCGCCGGTCTGTTCGGCGGCCTGCTGGTGACGTGGGGCGAGCTTTCTTACGGCCCGGCCTTCTTTATCCAGAGAATGACCGAAGACCCGAAGATGGCCACCCATCTCGGCGTCGGCCTGATCAAGGCGCCCGCCTTCGCCGTGGTGGTCGCGGCCATCGGCTGCCGGCAGGGGATGGCGGTGGCGGGAGACGTCGAGAGCCTCGGCCGGCGCGTGACCGCGGCCGTGGTGCAGGCGATTTTCGCCATCATCTTCCTCGACGCCGTGTTCGCCATGATCTTCCTGGAGCTGAACTGGTGACCGCCGTGACCGCCGGGAAGGCGACGAAACCGGAGACACTGATCGAGGTGCGCGGGCTGCTCAGCCAGTTCGACGAACGGGTCATCCACGAGAACCTCGATCTCGATGTGGAGCGCGGCGAAGTGCTGGGCGTGGTCGGCGGGTCCGGCTCGGGCAAGACCGTCCTGCTCAACTCCATCATCGGCCTGAAGGAGCCCGACGGCGGTTCCGTGCGCGTGTTCGGCCACGACATGACCGACCTCAACGAGGATCAGGCGGCCGACATCGAGCGCCGCACCGGCATCCTGTTTCAGCAAGGCGCCCTGTTCTCGTCCCTCAGCGTCATCGACAATGTGGCTTCTCCGCTGGTGGAGCACACCCGCCTGCCCAAGGACGTCATCCGCGAACTGGCGGAGATGAAGATCGCCATGGTCGGGCTGAAGCCGGAGGCGCATCATCAGAAACCGGCGGAACTGTCCGGCGGCATGCGCAAACGGGTCGGCCTGGCGCGGGCGCTGGCGCTGGATCCCGAACTGCTGTTCCTGGACGAACCCACGGCCGGGCTGGATCCGATCGGGGCGGCGGCGTTCGACGATCTGATCCGGCGCCTGTCGGATGATCTGGGTCTGACCGTCTTCATGATCACCCACGACCTCGACAGCCTCTACGCCATCACCGACAAGGTGGCGGTGGTGGCGGACAAGCGGATCGTGGCCAAGGCGACAGTTCAGGAACTGGAGCAGTCGGACCACCCCTGGATCCGGGAATACTTCCTCGGCCCGCGCGGTCGCGCCGGCAAGAAGGCCGCCTGAGGAGAGCGGAGAGATGGAACGAGACGCCCACTACGCCGCCGTCGGCATCGCCACTATCGCCCTTCTGGCGGCGCTGGCCGTGTTCGCCATCTGGCTGGCCCGGCTGCAATTCAACAGCGACTACGACGTCTATGACATCGTCTTCTATGGACCGGTGCGGGGCCTGTCGGAAGGCGGCGAGGTGCATTTCAACGGCATCCGCGTCGGCGAGGTCACGGATCTGAACCTGGACCCGAACAAGGGCGACCAGGTCATCGCCCGGATCCGGGTGGACGGCACCACGCCGATCCGGGTCACCTCGCGCGCCCAGCTCGAGCCGCAGGGCATCACCGGCCTGAACTATATCCAGATCACCGCCGGCAATCCGAACAGCGCGATCCTGAAGACCCAGTATCCGGACAACGTCGTGCCGGTGATCCAGAGCCAGCCTTCACCGATCGCGGAACTGCTGTCGGGCTCGGGCACGGTGCTGGCGCAGACCGTCGACGCGTTGAACCGCATCAACCGGGTCCTGTCGGACGACAATGTGCGGTCCTTCTCGACCAGCCTGAAGAACATCGAATCCCTGAGCACGGAGCTGGAAGCCCGCAAGGGCATGCTCGAGCAGCTGGAGCAGGCGCTGACCCGGGCCAACTCCGCGGTCGCGGAGTACGAGGCGCTGGCGGTCAGCTCGCGTCAGATCGTCGAGGGCGACGGTCGCGAGGCCGTGGCCAACATCAACGCCGCCGCCGAGGAGGCCCGCGCGGCCGTGGCCGCGATCAACCGCATCGCCACGGGAGCCGAGGGGCCGGTCAACGAGTTCGTCACCACCGGGCTGCCGCAGATGCAGCAGGCGATCCAGGGCCTGGACGACGCCACACGCTCGCTGGAAGGCCTGATCGATGAGGTGCGGGCCAGCCCGCGCGACTTCATCGGCCGTCCGCCGACCAAGGAAATGGAGGTCCAGCCGTGATCCGTTCTTCGATCAAGCTCGCCATCGCGGTCGCGGGCGTCGTCGCCCTGACCGGTTGCGCCCTGCTGTCTTCGCCCCCGCCGGTCCAGACCTATCGCTTCGGCGGCCCGGCGGCGGCCAGCGCGGTCGCCGAAGGCCAGAGCGGCCTGCGTCAGGTCAATCTGAGCCGCATCCAGTTTCCCGAGGCCGTCGAGGGCGACAAGCTGCTCGGCGTTACCGGCACGGAAACGGCCTATATCAAGGGCGCGCGGTGGGTGTCGCCGGCGAGCGACCTGTACATCGAGAGCCTCGAGAATGCGTTCTCGGCCCAGGCGACGCGGGTGCGGCTGATCGGGCCGCGCGAACTGATCCGCGGCGAGCATTCGCTGGACATTGACGTGCGCGCCTTCGAGGCCCGGTACGACGCGCCGGGCGCGGCGCCCACGGTGGTGGTGACGGCGCGGGCGCGGTTGCTGGCCCTGCCGGATCGGACCGTGGCGGCGGAGCGGACCTTCACGGTGCAGCAGCCGGCGGAGGCCAACCGGGTCTCGGCCATCGTCGAGGCGTTCGACATCGCCACGCGGGATCTGAACACGCAGATCGTGGCCTGGACGGACGCCGGCGCGGGCTGATCAGAGCGGGGTCCGCAGGTCCGACAGGCGGGCCTCGATCCCGGCGCGGCGGGTGCGCGAGGCTGTCAGTTCGCGCGCCGCCCGGTCGATGCGGCCCAGCAGGTCATCGCGCAGGCGGAGCAGGCGGTCCCGGTCGGGGCGGACCTTCTTCGGCCGCTTGCCGGCGAGGCCGAGGGCCTCGCTCCAGCCCTGACGCCATTCAGTCACGCCGTCGCCGCAGGCCCTGAGCGCCCCGGCGGCGCGGGCGTCGGCGTTCTGGGCGCCGCGGATCAGGGGCAGGGCGCCGAGCGCGGCGGCGCGGCAGGCGTCGAGCGCGGCCATGCGGGCGTCCAGCGGATGGGGCGTGTCCTCGACGGGGACGTGGCCGGAGAGGCGGCGGGCGGCGGCGAGACGGTGGGCGTCGAGCTCGACCATGGCGTCGCGGAGGCCGGACCAGACGCCGTCGAGGTCGGCGGAGCGGCGGGCGGCGCCCTCGATCCGGCCGGACAGGTCGGCGGCGGCGTCGGAGAGGACGGCGGCCGCCTGGCGGAAGGTCTCGCGGAAGGCCCGGAGGCGCTTGCCGCGGCTGTCGAACAGGCCGGCGAGGCCGCGCCGCGGCTCGAGCGCGCCGGGGTTCAGGCCCCCGAGCACCGAACGGGCGCGGGCGAGTTGGGCCTCGGCCTCGGCCAGATCGCCGCCGCGGGCGGCGGCGAGGGCGGCTTCGATGCGCTCGACGGCGGCAGCGCGGACCGGCTCGGCGAAGGCATGGGCCCCGGCCTCGTCATACGCCGCGTCGATCGCGTCGACGCGAGCGGCGTCAGGCTCCGGCGCATGGCCCTGCCAGCGGTAGGCTCCGTCGGCCATCACCCGTACTCCCACCCCGGCTCTGCGGCCGGCCGGGTTAACTATGACTACGCCTTGAGGCCTTCGGCAACGGTGTAGCTGGCCTCGGTCCTGGTCGCGACCTCCTCGAGGGTGACGCCGTCGGCCAGTTCGATCAGCTCGAGGCCGGCGCCGTCCGGCTTGACGTCGAAGACGCACAGGTCGGTGATGATGCGGCTGACCACGCCCGTGCCGGTCAGGGGAAGGGTGCAGGCTTTCAGCACCTTGGACTGGCCGTGCTTGTTGGCGTGATCCATGACCACGACGACGCGCTTGACGCCGGCGACCAGGTCCATGGCCCCGCCCATGCCCTTGACCAGCTTGCCCGGGATCATCCAGTTGGCGATGTCGCCGTTCTCGGCCACTTCCATCGCGCCGAGGATGGACAGGTTGATGTGCCCGCCGCGGATCATGGCGAAGCTGTCCGAGGAGCTGAAGTAGCTGCTCTCGGGAATTTCGGTGATGGTCTGCTTGCCGGCGTTGATCAGGTCGGGGTCGACCTCGTCCTCATAGGGGAAGGGGCCCATGCCGAGCATGCCGTTCTCGGACTGGAGGGTCACTTCCATCCCGTGGGGGATATAGTTGGCGACGAGGGTCGGGATGCCGATGCCGAGGTTGACGTAGAAGCCGTCCTGCAGCTCCTTCGCGGCGCGTTCGGCCAGTTGTTCGCGGGTGCGGGGCATCAAACGGCCTCCCTTTGACGCACGGTGCGCTGTTCGATGCGCTTTTCGGGGACGGTCTGGACGATGCGGTCGACGTAGACGCCCGGGGTGTGGATGGCGTCGGGATCGAGCGAACCGGTGGGGACGATCTGTTCGACCTCGACGACGGTGACCTTCCCGGCCGTGGCCATCATCGGATTGAAGTTGCGGGCCGTCTTGCGGAAGACGAGGTTGCCGCGCTCGTCGGCCTTCCAGGCCTTGATGATCGACAGGTCGGCGAGCAGGCCCGTCTCCATGATGTAGCGCTCGCCGTTGAAGGTGCGCTCCTCCTTGCCCTCGGCGACGAGGGTGCCGACGCCCGTCTTGACGAAGAAGGCCGGGATGCCGGCGCCGCCGGCGCGGATGCGCTCGGCCAGGGTGCCCTGCGGATTGAACTCGAGCTGGAGCTCGCCGGCGAGGTACTGGCGCTCGAACTCCTTGTTCTCGCCGACGTAGGACGAGATCATTTTGGCGATCTGCCGGGTCTCCAGCAACTGGCCGAGGCCGAAGCCGTCGACGCCGGCGTTGTTGGAGATGACGGTCAGGCCCCGGGCGCCGCTGTCGCGCAGGGCCGCGATCAGGTGCTCGGGAATGCCGCACAGGCCGAAGCCGCCGGACATGACGGTCATGCCGTCGAAGGTCAGGCCCTCCAGCGCGGATTTCGCGTCGGGGAAGATCTTCCGCATCGCTTCCTCATATTTTCACCGTCTGATGAATATCGACGGCCTTGACCGTCCGTAACGCGGGCGGGGGAATGGGGCAAGTGCGGACGCGGACAGGCGCGGGCGCCGCCTGCATTCTCCCCGGACCGGCCTCGCCCTGCGGGCTCGTTGTCCGGGGATGACGACGTCATGCGGTCTCGCCCCGCCGCGCGGGGGCGCGGCCGGTCGAGTGGGAAGGCGTGCGGAGCGCCGGGCCTGCGCCCGGAGTTCGTTTGGTTTTACCGTTTCGACGCAGACAGACGCTCCGCGCGGAGATTTTCCGGGAGCTTGCGTCGGGTGGCGCTCTTAACGCCTTACCGCAGCGCCTCCGGC
>NZ_DASPMQ010000041.1:0-54269 GCF_035626975.1 Brevundimonas sp. | reverse complement strand
TCCCGACGATCTTCACCCTGGCCATCCGCGGCCTGGGCCCCCTCACCGAGGAAGGCTCCCGCCTCCGGCTCATGGCGATCGCCGGCGGAGCCCTGGTCATCGTCCAGGGATGGCTGGCCGACACCGTCGGCCTGCAACTGTCCTTCCTGCTCACCGCCGCCTGCGAACTCTATGTCCTCTTCTACGCCATACGGGGAAGCCGACCCGCCAGCGTGGAGGTCCCGTCGGCGGAGACGGCCCTGTCAGCAGAAACCTGAGCGCGTGGGTGGCGGGCGCCACGGCGTTGGAGCCCGCCGGGGATGGTGATGTCCGGGGCGCTTGGGGGCGGCGCCGTCACGCCACCCATTTCGGCCGGCGACGGGCGCCGCCATCTGATCCTCACCCGGACTTCGGACCACGACGAAGAAGCGCGGGAGCATCTATCCCAGCGTGAAATCCAGCTGCGCCGGACGGACGCCATCGGCCTCGGCGACGAGGCGCGCCCTGCCGGTTTCGCCGGGACGGGTACGCAGGAGCACCTGGGCCAGGCCGCTGAACAGCCGGCGCGTCGGCCCGGTTTCGATCTCGAGACTGGATGGATCGCCATTGCCCGTGCCGGCCAACCAGAGCGGGCCGGTGAGCGCGAACCGCACCTGCAGCTCCGCGGTCGGCACGGACCTGCCCGCAGCGTCCACGGCGGAGACGCGCACGATCCCGGTGTCCTGCCCGTCCGCCACGAGGTCGCCGCGCACGGCCGAAAGCCTCAAGGCGGCGGGCGCGCCGGACGTTTCGCGAATTGAGCTGGCGATCTGGCGCCCCTGACGCAATCCGCGCGCCTCCAGCCTGCCGGGAGCAAAGGGAACCTGCCAGGTGGCGTAGCCGAACTTCTCGACCTTCCTGCGGCCAAGGCTCCTGCCATTGAGCCTGAGCTCGACTTCCTCGAGGTTGCTGTAGCACCACACGTCGATCGGCTGTCCCTCGCGCCCGGCCCAGTTCCAGTGCGGGAGCAGGTGGACGAGCGGTTCGTCCGGCCGCCACCAGGCCCGGATGTACCAGGCCGTGTCCTTCGGAAAGCCGCAGCTGTCGTAAACGCCGAACTGCGAGCCGACGCTGGGGAAGGTGTAGAAGGGCGAGGGCTCGCCATGATAGTCGAGGCCCGTCCACACATAGCCGCCGGCGACATAGGGCTTGCCCTCGACATCGGGCAGCCATTCGTGCGCGAACTGGCCCCACGGCACCTTTTCGTTGTCATAGGCCGGCAGGTGGCGGCGCGCTTCGTCGCGGACATAGATGCCGCGCGTGCCGATGCTCGATCCCGTCTCGCTGGCGATGACGATCTTGTCCGGGAAGGTCTCATGCACCTTCACCAGTTCGGGCGGGTTGTAGTTGACGCCGACAAAATCGAGCTCGGTGCTGAGCGCTCCCGGCTTGGTGAAGCTGTTGTCGAACGCCGCGCCGATCAGCCGGGTCGGATCGAGCCTGCGCACGGTGCGCATCATCGTCCGCGCGATCCGGGCGCCGCGCACACTGCCCTCATGCGGCTCCTCATTGCCGATCGACCAGAGGATGACGCCCGGCCGGTTGCGGTCGCGCAGCACGAGCCGCTCAAGCTGGTCCAGCCCCTCCTCGCTCGAGATCATCTGGCGGGTTTCCGCCATGACCAGCAGGCCCATCTCGTCGCACAGGTCCATGAATTCCGCCGACTGCGGATTGTGCGAGCAGCGGATGGCGTTGCAGCCCATCTCGACCATGCGTTCCAGGCGGAAACGATTGAGCTCCCTGGTGACCGCGCAGCCGACGCCCGCATGGTCATGATGGATATTGGCGCCCCGCAGCTTGACCGGACGGCCGTTGATGAAGAAGCCGCGATCGGGATCGAACCTGATGTCGCGCAGGCCGAAGCGGTTCTCCACCTGATCGACCACGACGCCCTCGACCTCGATCGCGGTGCGCAGTGTGTACAGTGCGGGGCGGTGCACATCCCAGAGGCGCGGCGACGCGATGCTCAGCGTCTGCGGCACCGCCACTTCGCCCCACGGGGTCAGCCCCGTGGCTGGCGAGCGCTCGCCGGCGACGACCTCGCCGTCCGGATCGAGCACGGTCGAGACGATCACCGCGTCGGTGGCCCTGTCGTCCGCGTGGCGGAGCCGGGTGACGATGTCCACGTGCCCGTCCGCGCGTCCGCGGATCACCACGCCCCATTGGGGAACATGAACGGACGCCGTCTTCACCAGGTGAACGCGGCGATAGATGCCGGCGCCTTCATAGAACCAGCCTTCGCCCAGCGTCGCATCCACGCGGACCGTGATCAGGTTGTGGCCATCCAGATTGGCGACATCGGTGAAGTCGACGCCGAAGGGCGCATAGCCGCTTTCGTTACGCTCCATCACATAGCCGTTCACGATGATGAGCGCGTCGCGGAAGATCCCGTCGAACTCGAGCGTCAGCCGCTTGCCGCCGTCGGCTGGCGACAGGTCGAACTTGTACCGGTACCAGCCGATGCTCGTGGCCGGATACTCACGGCCCAGCGGTTTGAAGCCATGGCCGTTGCGCGGATCCTGGCTTCCGGGCCCGGTGGCCGTGAACCGTTCATTGGGCGTGAATGGAAGCGAAACGGCCCAGTCGTGGGGCAGGATCACATCCTGCCACCCGCTGTCGTCGAAGTTCGCCTTCCCCCACTGGATGTCGGTGAAATCCGGCGACGCGACATGCGCTACGCCAAAGCCCTGCTTGGCGTAGGTGCGCTGCATCGCGCCGAAGCCGAAATCGCGATCCACCTCATGCGCGTCGCCCAGATGGAATTTCCAGCCCGCGTCGAGCGCAATGCGCTCGCGCGCGCCGCCGGCCCCGGCCGCATCTGGTGGAGCGATCCCCGGCGATCCGGCTGCGACTCTGGCGGGCAGGGCGGCGGCGGGCAGGCTGCCGAGCAGCGTCAGAGCTTTGCGGCGGTTGATCATGTTGCTCGTCCCTGGTCGAAGGCCTTCCGGTCGCCCTGGCGTCCTCGCAGCCCACCCTGCCCCGTCAGTTCGGATTGCCGACCGGGATCACCGCGGCGCCCTGGTAGCTCGCCAGCTTGACCCGGAGCAGCCGCGGCCGGTCGGTGAGGTTGAGGCCGTAGTCGGTCTGGTCCCCGTTCCACACCCGCCTGAAGATCCAGCGGCCGTTCTCGAAGCGGCCCTCTTCCACGCGTTCGTACAGCATCGCCTGGCCAGGCGTGGGCGACGCCAGCTGGAAGCTGACGCGGGTCAGGAAGCCGGCGACCAGGTATTCATCCGGTCCGAGCTGGGCGATGGCGACGCCGCCGGACGGCTGGGGGTTGCCCGTGGGCTTGTCCATGCCGAACTGCCACTGGCCGAAGGTCGCAACGGCCTTGTACGGCCCGAGCTCCATGACCTGGGTATGCTCGGCCGCCGGATCGTCGGGTTCGGCCGCGCCCCAGGTTTTTCCCTCGAAGGCCCAGGCGGCCCACTCGCGGGCCATGGGCCGGAACATGCCGTAGTTGCGCACGAAGGGCTCGAGAATCTCGTCGTCGAGCGACTTGGATCCCAGCGGATAATTATAGTAGCCGGTGTCGTCCATGCCGAAGGGCGCGAAGCCGAGCCCGCCTCGCCCGACGACCGGAAAGAAGTAGCGCGCGAACTCGGCGTCGTTGCCGGTCTCCGGCACGAACAGCGCATTGTCGGGCCGCTGGTAGTGGTCGAGATAGGCGAGATAGCTCGCGTGGTCGCGGCGATAGATGTCCGGAGCCACCAGATCGAGGGCCGGGGCCGCGACCTTGTAGATGTCGATCACATGATGGACCGGACCGCCGCTGGCGTAGGTGGTCGCGGGCTGGCGGCCAAAGGGCGCGGCCAGGGCGGCGTTGGCGAACATCGGCAGGGGCTTCACCGCCTTGCCGGCCTGGGCGATCTCGCCGATGTAGCTGGCGAAGGCCCAGGCGTTGAAGAACTCGTCGGCGTCCGTCCCGAACACCGTCCGCCAGTTTCCCGGGGACTTGCCCAGCCGCTCGAGCAGGGCGGCGGGGACCGGTCCATCGAACAGCGCCTGGGCCTGGGGAGAGAAGTCCCGCACGCTGCCATAGGAGCCTGGCTCGTTCTCGACCTGGACCATGATGACCGTGTGCTGGCGATCCACCTCCGCCAGATGCCGCATGAGTCTCACGAAGGCGCGTTTGTCGGCTTCCAGCGTCGTGCGGCTGTGCGGCGAAAGCGCATAATGGGTGCCGCCCTGGGCCGTCATCATCCGGGGGAAGCGCTCATTGTCCAGCTTGACCCAGGCGGGGGCGTAGTTGGGCGAGGTGTTCTTCCAGGTCCCGAACCACAGCAGCACCAGCCGCACGTCATTCTGTCGCGCCTGCGCCAGCAGCGTGTCGAGGAAAGAGAAGTCGAACTGGCCTTCCCGCGGCTCGATCTGCTCCCAGGCGATCGGGACCTCGACCGTATTGGCCTGAATCCGGCGGATCACCGGCCAGACCTCCGGCAGCATCTCCGGGTAGTTGCTCGAATTGTTGACCTGCGCGCCCAGCATCAGGAACGGCGCGCCGTCGACGAACAGGGCATGACGCCCATCCTGCTCGACGATGCGCGGCAGGGGCGGCTCGTCGGCAAGGGTCGGGGACGGCGCCAGCAGCCCCCCCGCCATCGCCAGCAGGACGAACGCCGCCATCAGCAGAGCGCGGGCGTGGGCGTTGAACCGGCCGGTCGCGGTCGCCCGCCGATGGTCCGGAGGCACAGCGGATTCACCCCCGGCGAACGCACCGGCCGTCGTCGACCCGGACCTCGCATTCGACGCGACAGACATGCCTCGACCTCCCTCCAACGCCGCCCACTGGAGCGCCACCGGCCATTTTGTCAGAGTATAGCGTCGCTACGGCCTCGACAACTTCCATTTCGGATGAGAAACATTTTTCATGAGTGGAAATTTCACCCGACGATCCGTCCTTCTTTCCAGCGCCGCTGGGGCCGGGCTCGCGGCCTTTCCCGCGGCGGCCGCGTCAGCTCTCTCGCCCGACCCCGTCATCCGGTCGCGCGACAGTCGCTACATGGATGAGGGCTGGCGTTTTCACGAGGGCGATATCCCGATGCCCGAGGTGCGAGGACACGGCTGGACCTACGCCAACGCCAAGGCGGGGAACGCCTGGGGCGCCGCATCGACCAACTTCGACGACTCGCAGTGGGACGAGGTCAGGCTGCCTCACGACTTCGTCGTCGCCCAGCCGTTCGAGCAGGACGCCAACCTGTCCCAGGGCTACCGGCGGCGCGGCGTGGCCTGGTACCGCCGGACCATCCGCCTCGACGAAAGCGAACGGGGCCGCCACCTCGAGCTTCAGCTCGGCGCGGCCGCCACGCACGCGACCGTCTGGTTCAACGGCACCGTCGTCGACCGCAACTTCAGCGGCTACAACGGCATCAATATCGACCTGACCCCGTTCGCCCGCTACGGCACGCTGACGAACAGCCTCGCGATCCGCATCGACGCCAATGCCATGGAGGGTTGGTGGTACGAAGGCGGCGGGCTCTATCGCCACGCCAGGCTGGTCAGCCGGGACCCCGTCCACATCGCGACCGACGGCATCTACGCCGACCCGCAACGAAATGCCGACGGCGGCTGGACCGTGCCCGTGCAGGTCACCGTCAACAACATCGCCGAACAGGCCGCGGACGCCGTGGTGGACGTCACGATCCGCGACGGCGGCGGCCGCATCGTGTCCCGGGGGCAGGCCCGGACGGCGGTGCAGCCCCTTGGCTCGCAGACGGCGGAAACCGAGCTGTCGCTGGGCGACGCCGCGCTTTGGTCTGTCGACGACCCAAATCTCTATACGGTCGAGGCCCGGCTGTTCGTGGACGGCGCCGAGCGTGACCAGGCCTCCGTCCAGACGGGACTCAGGACCTTCCGCTTCGATCCCGATACGGGGTTCTATCTGAACGACCGGCACATGAAGATCCACGGCGTTTGCGTCCACCAGGACCACGCCGGGGTCGGGGTCGCGGTGCCGGACAGCCTGTGGGAGTTTCGCATCCGGCGGCTCAAGGCGATGGGATGCAACGCCATACGCATTTCCCACCATGCGCCGGCGCCCGAGTTGCTCGACGCGTGCGACCGGCTCGGAATGCTGGTTCTCAACGAAAACCGGGTCTTCAACCCCAGCCCGGATTTCATCGGCCAACTCGAGTGGCTGGTCCGGCGGGACCGCAACCGCGCCTGCGTCTTTCTCTGGTCGGTCTTCAATGAAGAACCGATGCAGGGCACCGAACAGGGCTACGAGATGGTCCGGCGCATGGTCGCGACGGTCAAGGCGCTGGACTCCCGCCGCGCGGTGACGGCGGCGATGAACGACGGCATCTTCACGCCGGTGAACGTCTCCCACGCGGTCGATGTGATGGGGTTCAACTATCAGCAGAATCGCTACGACGCCTTCCACGCCGCCCACCCCGACCTGCCGATCATTTCGACCGAGGACACCAGCGCCTTCCAGACCCGCGGCGCCTGGGAGACGGATCTGGACGCCCATGTCATGGCCGAGGACGACACCATGGCGTCCGACTGGGGAGCCACCCACCGGGACGCCTGGAAGATGATCGCCGAGCGGCCGTTTGTCGCCGGCGCCTTCGTCTGGACCGGATTCGACTACCGGGGCGAGCCGTCGCCATTCGGCTGGCCGAGCGCATCCAGCTTCTTCGGCGCCATGGATCTTTGCGGATTTCCAAAGGGCGCCTTCCATCTGCACCGTGCGCAGTGGGTCAGGACTGAGCCCGTGCTGGCCCTGCTGCCTCACTGGAACTGGCAGGGCCGCGAGGGCGAGCCGATCAAGATCATGGCCTTCTCGAACGCCGAAGAGGTCGAGCTGACGCTGAACGGCCGCAGCCTCGGACGGCAGGTCGTCGATCCCTACCTGATGAACAGCTGGACGGCGCCGTACGAGCCAGGGAAACTTGAGGCCGTCGGGTTCGTCCGCGGCGCGCGCGTGAGCGTCGCTTCGGTCGAGACGACAGGGGCGCCCGCCCGGTTGAGACTGACCCCTGACAGGTCGAGGCTGACCCGCGACGGCGTTGACGTGACGCCGGTGACCGTCGAGGCCCTGGACAGTCGGGGCCGGCCCGTGCCCACGGCGAACACCATGGTGCGCTTCTCCATCGAGAATGGCGAAATCCTCGGCCTGGGCAACGGAGATCCGAACAGCCACGAGCCCGAGACCGGCGATCGACGGAGCCTGTTCAACGGCCTGGCGCAGGTCGTGGTCAGGAGCCCCGTGGGCGCCGCCAGGACGCTGGTCCTGCGCGCAGAAGCCGACGGTCTGCAACCCGCGCGGCTGTCGATAGCGCTCGATCCGGGAGCCGCGCCCCTGTCCGTGCCCCTCGCGGAACCCGTCATGACGGTCGAGGGTTGGCGGATGTCGCCCGTCAGCCCGACCCTGCCCGGCATGGACTGGGTTGCGTCCGACAGCGACCAGAACAGCTGGCAGTGGCTGCAGCCCGGATCCACCCTGCCCCCCGGCGACAGCGATGGCTTCGTCATCTACCGCACGACCCTCACGCCATGGTCAGCGGTCCAGAGACGGGGCGGCGTGATAGCCCTTGGCCGCGTCACCTCCGCCGGCGAGGTGTGGCTGGATGGCGTCAAGGTCGCCGACACCCGGCCCGGCGCCGAGCTCTCCGTGCCGCTTCCCCCCCGCGAAGGGGAGCGATCCCTGGTGATCCGGCTTCAGGCGGTCCGGGGCCGGCCGACCGGTCTTCTCGACGTCGTGACCGTGCGCGCCTCCGACCCGGCGCGCCTGCCCTGAAAGCAGACGGTTCCCCGGGGCAGGTGTCAGCCATGGCCCCGGCTGTGAGACCAGGTTGTCCGAAAATCCCGGCCCCGCCGTACCGGCGGTTGATCGCGCGGACCCGCTTCCGGGACGGATCGCGAGCCAATCCGGCCGTCGCGGCCCAACCCGTTGCGGAGCCCCGGATTTCTCGGGAGGTTCTGGCGGAGACGGAGTCCGCCTGCATCGAACACCGACCTGTCGCCTCCCGCAACGTATCCCTCTGAATATTCTCGATCTATCGGCGTCGCGCCCTTACTACCCGTTGCAACTCGTCTCACCTCATCGCATCATCGTTGATGGGTTTATGAATGGGTTGAGATGCCTCGCAAGGCCAAAGAACTAGGCGCCCTCGCGGTCGGTCGACTTCAAAGTCCCGGTCTTCATTTCGTCGGTGGAGTTGCCGGACTGGCGTTGCAGGTGCTTCCAACCGGCGGGCGATCCTGGATCCTTCGCGCCATGATCGGAGGACGTCGGCGAGACATGGGTCTTGGCGGCTATCCCGACGTCCCCCTCGCTGAAGCCCGGGACGCTGCTCGCAGGGCCCGCGCCCTGATCCGCGAGGGCGATGATCCCGTCGAGCAGGCTAAGGCTGCAAAGAGCGCCCTCAAGGCCGAGACGTCGAAAGCAATGACCTTCCGGCAGGCCTGCCAAGCCTTTGTCGCATCTCACGAAGCAGGATGGAGGAACGCCAAGCATCGCGCTCAATGGACAAGCACTCTGGAGCGCTACGCTCACCCTGTGATCGGCGACCTCTCTGTAGCCCATGTGGAGATGCCCCACGTCATGAAGGTGCTCGATCCCATCTGGCGCGAGAAGACCGAGACGGCGAGCCGGGTCCGGGGTCGGATCGAACAGGTGCTGGACTGGGCCGCGGTGCGGGGCTTGCGGGAGGGCCAGAACCCGGCGCGCTGGAAAGGCCTGCTCGACAAGGTGCTTCCTAAGCCCGGCAAGGTCAGCAAATCCGTTCACCACCGGGCTCTGCCCTATCAAGATATTCCTGCCTTCATGAGGCGGTTGAGAATCCAGGGCGGCGTGGGCGCTTCGGCGCTGCATTTCGCCATCCTGACGGCCGCGCGATCGGGTGAGGTCCGCGGGGCCTGCTGGTCGGAGATCGATCTTCCGCAAGCGATCTGGATTGTTCCCGCTGACCGGATGAAGGCCGGGCGCGAGCATCGTGTTCCGCTCTCTGCGGCCGCCCTGGAGCTTCTGGCGGCTCAGCCGAGGATAGCCGGATCCGATCTTATCTTCCCGGCTCCCAGGGGCGGTAAACTGTCTGACATGACCCTCTCCGCGGTGCTTCGCCGGATGGAGGTGAACGCCGTCCCGCACGGCTTTCGTTCGACCTTCCGCGACTGGGTCGCCGAATGCACCAATCACAGCAACGAGGTCGCCGAGATGGCGCTCGCCCATGCCGTCGGAAGCACGGTTGAAGCCGCCTATCGCCGCGGGGATCTGTTCGAGAAGCGCCGCCGGCTTGCCGAGGACTGGTCGCGCTTCTGCGAAAACGCTGTGCCTTCCAAAATCGCCCTCCTCAAAGTGCGCGGGCAATGACCGGGAGAATTCGCTTCGGTGCTTTGGATGCCGTCACGGCTCTCCCTCGGGCGAAGCTCGGCGACCTGGACGGATTGGCGGAGCGCCTGCGGAGCGGTGCGGAGTTATCGCAAGAGGAACGCGATTTCATCGCGGACTACCTGATCGGTGCCGTCCGGCCCAACAAGGCAGCTTTCCGTCGGGAACAGAAAATCGCTGATCACCTTGCGATCGCGACATGGGTGCTTCGGCAGCAGATCGTGAACGGCGGGCCGTTGGAGGCGGCGATCGTCGAGGCGGAGGCCGCCACCGGCTACAAACGCCGCACCATCCAGGCCACTCTCAAAAAGCACCTCACATTGCCCGGGTTTGAAACCCGGGAGGCATTGCTCGACGCTCTCCGGTCACATGTGGCGAGGCGGCGCAAATAGCTGTTTGACAACTTGCGCTGGGAAGTTGCTGACACATCCGGGATCGCTGTTCATGTCTTCGCCCTCTCAACGAGGAGCGACGCATGTCAAAAGGGCCGGCTGCACATTTCGATACCCTCTCCGATCAGGCCTTCGTCCGTTTACCTGTGGTGGCGGAACTCTACTCGACCTCGGCCTCGAACGTTTGGCGCTGGGTGAAGCGGGGCATCATCCCTCGCCCCAGGAAACTCGGCCCTCAAACCACAGTCTGGAATGTGGGCGAACTGCGTCGAGCCCTCGCGGCCGTCGGCCTGCAGTAACAACCCCTCATCCGCGGCCAGCGCGGCTTTCAGCGTCGTCGGGAAATAAAAGACCGGTGGGGCGCTGATCGTACGGCACCATGGGGAAGTGACCATAACCGAAGCGCAGACTTAAGGTGGAAGCGCGGTCACCGGCGAGACGCATCGCCGTTATAGTAGCCACCAGCCCGACCGACGCGTCGTCAGGTCGGGAGCACGAAGCGTAGGCCCTCCATATACGATCCTGAGGCAGCTCCGAGTTCAGTCCGCCCCCGGCGCCCGGCGCCGGGGAATGGTCGACTTGAGCCCTCAGCTTCAGCTTCCATTCCGCTCCTGGGATCAGAAGAAACAAGGCGGCGGTGCGACTGGCGCAGCCAGGCGTCCTAGGCAAGTCGCAGCTTGCTGCGGCGCAGCCGACTAACCGGCGAAGGAGCGGCAAAGCCGCTTCAAGACGCAAAGCAAATCAAGCACCGGGGGAGCCTGCGAGGGTGCCCTCAAGGTATAGCTCAGGGGCGCTGAGCCGATGCTCACCAAACCCAAGCCGCCCAAGCCCTTCTGCGGCCTCGACTGTGGTTTTTTGGGCTTGTCTGAACCCACCTTTAATTTCCGTCCCGGCCCGCCTGGTTTGAACCGGCTTTCCGGTGGCGTGGCGACCGGGAGCCGGTCCTTGCAGCGCCTGCCTACAAATGGCTTCTCGTCGCTCGACAATCACGCGTCTGCCAGCCTAGGTTGGTTGCGGAGCCGCGTCGGCGGTTCTGGGGCGTGGAAACCCCTCACGAGGCGGCTTCAGTGCTGCCGTCAAAGCACTCTCTGACCCTGCGGTCGGGGAGGCACACGCGTATGTCCAGGGTGAAAGCCTAAAGGCGTGTGCGGCTTTACCTCGTGAGGCTTTCCAACTCCCCGATCACCAAGGGGAGTGGCCACATTGAAAAGTCTCAAGCTCGGATTCCTGGTCTTGGCTGGCGCCTCGGTCGTCGGATCGGCGGGTTGTGGTTCGCGTGAGCCGACAGCCAAGGAAAAGGCGGACGCTGCACGTCGCTATGAAGCCATGGAGCAGCGAAGGTTGGCTGAACAGATCGCGGCCTTCCCAGCGTCAGCGCCGCAAATGATCACCAATCTGGAGTCGATTACAACGCGCGATGTCTCGGACATGGAAGCGGCCGCCAGCACCATCCGCGTCTTCGATCAGGCCGCGATGGATATTCGCATCGTCGAGGACGCGGCGCGGGAAGGCGCTATCCCCGTTTCCAGCCAGGCCGTCGCCGCCAAGGACCAGCTCAAGCGGATTCTGATCCAGAAACAACGCGAGCTGTTCCCGGTTATGCGAAGAACTTACGCCGCATACGTGTCGGACGCGGTCTCGGGCGCGGGCGCGAACTTCCGGGCAGTCGGCACCGGCGGCAAGATCCTGCGGGCTGCGTCACCGAGCTTCACCTCCCGCGAAGTCGTTATGGAAGCGCACTACACACTGGCCGGGCAGGCCAACCGGTTCCGGTTCAGTCAGGCGGAGTATGTCTACTCTCTGACCGGCGCCAGCGACGTGATCGAGATGAGGGGGCGAGCGGATCACGACATTCGCTAGGCAACGAACCTGAAGGCGCATTCCTACGACCGAACGCATCCCCGGCTACCGCATACCACCACGGGACCATCACGGGCCTGCGCCTGCGCCATTCCCGTCGGATCGATCAAGGTCACCGGATCGTTGTGATCAATCTCACCCGCATACGACTAACTTAGGACGGCGCTTTTATGCTTGTCCACGGACTCCAAGTTGTATCGCCACTTGTTGTGGAAATGTCAGAGCAGTCCCAAAAGGGAATACCAACACTCACTTCGACCTCATCGCCAGCATGAATCGGATCAATCTGGAACCGGCCGCGTACATCGACGTCAAATGATATTTCTGTTCCGGAATCAAGGCGATAGAAACCCGCGGCCTGGGGGAGCACGTACCCTTCGGGCATGAATGGTACTTCTCGTCCTCTATTCCGCATCTTCATCATAACCGCTTCGGACCGTGGCTGTTGCACAACATCCATACGCAAGCAGCGCTCTCTGTCAGACAGGTTTCTTACCTGCACATTGAGCACCCCCTCGCTTCGAAGGCTACTTGATGCGTGAACATCGATAGTAGCGCTGGGATCGGACTTCGTAAGAGTTGCGCACCCCCCTTGGAGGGAGATCGCCAATGTCACTCCTAGGGCCGCTATTCGACTAATCACTACGGACCTCCGCAAGGACGATAGACAATGCAAACATAGTTCTCGTTATTCGCCGCTGCCAAGTCGGGCCTGTTTTGTCCAAGCCAACTGGTGGCACTATCGCCATAGGCTCGCTGCCCTGTGCGAGTGGCGCGGCCATACCACAACGGCGCTTCAGTGGGCATCAATAGATCATCAAGGCCGTCTAGATGCCCACCCTCGTGCATCATGATCAAGCTTTGAGAGCTTCCGCCTAGATCACCAAAGAACGTACCTCGTATTGTAATTTGATTTCCGATTATCGAGGCACTCGCCGGCGGGCCATCCTTTCCGCCGAAATAGATCTGAGCTCCTTCGCCTCGCGCTCCAATCCGGTCGTGTATCGCTCCAAGTCTACTAGAGACCCCGCTAATTGTCGCTGCGTCCGCGTTTCCGAACTTTTCTGAAAATGCATCACGGAGAGTTTGCTGATCCTGGGTGAGAGAATCACCATTCTGGATCGCCTGGGCTAGGGCGTTTAGCTGACCTTGTGCGTTCTTCAGGTTAGCTCGCGCTTCGTCCGCAGCGACGTGCACCTCCTCGCAGCGTGAATCGCCGGTGCACTTTGCTAGACCAGTGGGATCCGTTCCGTTCACGGGATCGTTTGCGACGTAGGCATAAAGGTTGAGATTGTCCTCGTACCCCACAGGATCGGTCTGTAGGAACCTGCCGAGCGCAGGGCTGTAGTAACGGGCCCGGTAGTAGTAGAGGCCCGTCTCCGCATCCAGGCGGCGACCAGTGTAACGGATGGGAGTACCGGTCGTGACATTGGGAACGCCATAGGCGTCATAGGTGTACGGTCCCTCGGCCAAGGCGCCGCCGTCGGCGACCAGCCCAACGACGCTGCCCATCCGGTCCTGCAGGAAATAGCGGCGCGTTCCGTTCGCCTCGATCTGGAGCAATGGTCGGTCGACTGCCGGACCCGGCACGTATCGCCGGATCAGCGCGCCCGAGTTATCGTACTCCGCGATCTCCCCATTACCGTCCAGAAGCCAGCTCGTCGACACCCCGCCAACCGTCTTGCGCGCTCGCCGGCCCAAGGGATCATACTCGTAGCTCGCCGAAACCCCCGGTCCTGCCGCCGATAGCAACCGGTTCTCGGCGTCGTACACGTAGCTCCAACCACCATGGCTCGTCAGGTTGCTGTTGCCGTCATAGGTCAGCGCAGACCCGCTTGCAGTCGCGTAGCGGTTCAAACGATCTGGCGTATAGGCCTCCGTTCCTGTCGTCGGGCGAACGTGGCGGAAGGCTGCGTTCGAGATTGTTGCTGCCGTCAGCCGGTGCGCTGCGTCGTGGGTGTTGGTCCAGACCGTCGAACTCCCCGACCAGTTCCACGCTCGGGTAGCTTGATCCCCGGCGAGGGAATAGGTCACGGTCATACTCGCCGTTCCGGGATGGATCGTCTGGTTCTGACGAGACAGCGGATCCCACCGGACTGCCGTTATGAACTGTGTCCCGTCGTACACCGCCGCCATTCGGCCGAGGCCGTCGTACTCGTAGCGGACCAGCGACCCGTCCGGCCAGATCAGATGGGTCCGGTTGCTCCTCGCGTTGTACAGGTATGAGGTGGTGCGCGCGCCGCTCCATTGCGGCCCCGAGGTCTGGGTGCTGGACAGCCGTCCCGCGGCGTCATGGGTGTAGACCAGAGCGTGACCCGCCGTATCCGACACGCCAACCGCCCGACCGGCCAGGTCGTAGGTCCGCGTAGTCGTTCGGGCCGCGATCGCGTCGTGTGCCGGAACCGTGGTGGTCGACAACCGGTTCAGCACGTCGAACGTGCTGGTGAGCGTCACACCCCGCCGCGTCCGGCGGGTCAGCGGATTGCTGTTCGCGTCCCAAGTCTGAGCCTCGTAGTCAGCCGGGTTGGGTGCGCCGGTGCCCGGATGCGGAAGGATCGTCTGCACCAGCCGATCGAACCCGTCATAGACGTAGTCGGTACGGTTGGCGTTCGCGTCCTGAATCCAGTCCCGCTGGCCGTTCAGGGTGTAAGCCGCGGTCGAGTAGACGAACTCCCCGGGGGCCCCCACGGCCCGGCGTTCGGTGAGTTGCTGGCCCGCCAGGTCGTACGTGAACCCGATCACGTCCCCTTCGGCCGTCGCCAGCCGCAACGGCCGGTCCATAGGATCATAGGTGGTGGTCGTGACGCGCTGATCGGGATCGGTGACCCGCCAAGGCTTGCCCGTTGGAGTATAGTTGGTGAAGGTTTCGGCCCAGGCCGAGGCCTCGCCCGCGGCTGTCAGCGCTGACGCGCCGCGCTCGCGTATCACCCTTCCCAAGCCGTCGTACTGCCGCTCTGAGCGCGCCAGCACCACACTACTGGTCCCGCCTTGGTGGGACCGTTGGCTCGTGGACCGCCTCATGGCGTCATATTCGATGACCGTAACGGCGCCGCCTGGATCGGTCGTCGCAGTGACATTTCCCCAGATGTCGGGGGTAAAGGTGGTGGGCAGATTCAGCGCGGGTCCGCCAACCGCAGCCGCGCCTATCATCGTGATCGTCCGATTTCCGGCCCCGTCGTATCCGTGGGTCGTGGTCCGCCCGGTCGGATCAGTTTCTGTGGTAGGAAGCCCGACGGAACCATAGGCGTAAAGCCAGGTCGGCCGCACGCCACCGATCGCCGGCTGGCGCACCTCGCTGACCTGGCCCGCACCAAAGCCCGATGCGTAGTAGAAGAAGTCCGTCCGCTGATTCAGCGCATCCTCGATCCAGTCGGGCCGATTCCACGTCGGATTCCAGGCGGCCTCCATGACGAGGTCGGCCAGACCCGCGCCCGGCTTGGCTTGACGGGTCAGGCTAGTGACATTGTCCCGCCGGTCGTAGGCGAACAGATCGCGATCACCTTCGGGATAGGTTCGCGACACCACGCGATGGCGGCCGTCGTAGGCCGAGCCGGTCTCGCGACCGAGTTCGTCCAGAAATCGCACCGCGTCGCCATCGGTGTCGTAGTAGACGGTGAATCGGCCGCCGGCCGGATCCAACCGCTGGCCTCGGGCGCCGTCGCCGATAAAGAATTGGTGGGCTCCGCGCGTTCCCCACTGCAGGGCCGTGGCGTCAGAGGCCTCCCTCACCCGACCGAGGGCGTCATAGACATACCGCAGGCTGGGTTTCGTCGGCTCGACTGGCTCGTAGACCTCGAACAGGCTCGGGAACGGGCGGGGCCGCTGCTGCGCCGATCTTGCGACCGGTCCCGTGTAGGTGTGACGCCAGGCCGCGCCGCTTGCGTCGATCACCACGCCATCCGACTGCGACGCGGTCCGGCCACCGGAGACAGCCCCGGTAGAGGTTACCGCCATGCTGCGGCCCAAGCTTGAGGTCACTTTGCTGACCGTGGCGCCAGGCGAGCCGTCGTTGAAGGTGAGCGACACGCCCGACGGCCAGGTCCACTGGGTTATGCCGAAGCCATAGAGTTTGGCGCAGCCGTCGGTGCTGTAGGTGTAGTTCCAGGGCGCGAAGCTCAACACGTCGCCGCCCGCGTTGCGGAGGCCGAAGCTGACATTCGCCGCGTCCCAGCGGCGCGAGGTGGAAATGGACAGGACAGCCCCGTCGATCGGAGGCGAACAGACATCCCGCACCTTGGCGCGCAGGCCGGTCTGTGTGAGTTCTCCCGGTGCATTTACGGGGGGCAGCCAGCTGTTGTCGGACTGACGGATGTACTGTTGGGCCTGGAAGCCGCGATTGATCGTGGCGACGTTGCCGACCATGCGGCGACGCCACCAGTCAGCGACCAGGGCGGCCGAGACATCACGCTGCAGGTCGCTGCTGCCGGTCTGGGCAAAGGTGTCCTGCATCGCCATGAAGGCGACGAGGGCGTCTGTGGCCGCCAGCGGACTGGTTCGTCCCATGGCCTCCAGGCCCGAGCCGGACAGAGAGAAGCTGATGGCCCAGTTGTGGTTCCAGCCGCCCTGGACCGGTCCCGAACATGGACCGAACTGGGGGCTGCAACCGTCCGGAGCGGCCTGGAACGAGACGCCAAAGTCGAGACGGTGCGGAGCGGCATCTCCGGCGCCGACGGACAACAGGGTCGGTGAGCTATAGCCGATCGCGCCGCTCGACAGATTGACGCCCAACGCCGAGCTTCGGTCGATAAAGCGGTCCTTGAGCACGTCCGCAGCGCGGCGCGGGTCGTAGGTCGTGGCGCTGCGCTCGGGCTGACTTCCGCCCCCGCCCTTGGTCGCGCCGAAAGCGTTGGTCACGATATGCGCGACCTCCAGAACGTCTCCGGTCGCGTTGCGGCGGGTGGCGACGAGGGCGCCGCCTCGCTGGGCGCTCGCCGCGTACTCGGCGGTCTGGCACGTCGTCACGCCGCAGCGAGACGGCGTTTCGATGGACCCGACCCGACCGCCCGGTCCCAGAAGCGCTTCCGCAGAGGCCGAAACGCTGAAGCCCAGGTCGAGATAGGACTTCAACGCGCCCTGGAACGCCCCGCGGACGGCGGTGCGGTCACCGGGCTCGACCAAGGGCATTGCGTTGCAAGAGTCGTTCGTCGTGCCCTCGACAAGGATCAGACCCGGTCGCGCGCTCTCGGCCGTTCCGGTGAAGTCATAGAACCGGCGGCGATTGAGCGTCCCGTAGCACGGGTCCTCATTGTCCGGCCGATTGCCCCAAGCGAAGCGGGCGGCGACGGAAGCGCCGTCCGGCAGGTCCTGCGCCTGCTCGACGACGGAGCCCTCCAAGGTCGAGGCCGCCAGAGCGATGGACCGTGATACTGCGCGTTCGCGGGGCGCATCATTCACCCGGCTGGAAACGCTGAGTGAACTGCTGACGTTGATTGACAGATATTGGTCCGTAATTCCGAAGTCGACCGGTCCGGGATAGCCCGGAGTCGGATCATAGGTGACGGGGCGATAGAGCCAGGCCACCAGACCCAGCGAATGGTGGTGCTGAACTTCGGACGCGCCGATCTCACCTTGCAGCGCCATCATGCGCGACGCCTGGGCCAGCCAGGACGCGCCAAGTTGCTGTCGCGCCATGTCGCCTGAAGGGGTCTCGAATTCGGACTGGCACAGCCACTCAGGGTCACAGAAGTAGGAGCCTGCGACCCGATTGGGCAGCGCCTTGTCCTCGTCTCTTTCCCGTCCCCAGTTCGCGCCAAGGCGATCCGAGACCTGCCCCCAGCCGTGCAGGATCGCGACGGGAACCATGCCCGTGAGCGAACCAGTCTGGGTCTCGTCGACATAGTTGCCGGAGGTCGCCGCATAGGGGTGGTTGACGCCAAGCGTATAGGTGAAGGTGAACGCTGGCAGGACGCACCCGGTCCCCAGCGGGGGATTGACGCATCCCGTCGGCGCCACCCGCTCCAGCGTCACGTCGTCGAGTTCGAGCCGCAGTTCCGGGCTGAAATAGTCATCGGGACTGACGATCGAGGCCGCGTCGAAGTTCGAGTCGAACTCAAGCCGTCGCCCGTAGACTTCGTCGATGAACAGTTGCCTTGAGAAGCTGCCGAAACCGGTCACGGCCCCGACTGTCAGCCGGGTGCGATACTGATCCGGGATGTCCGTCGTGATCAGGATGTCCGGCGTGGCGGGATAGGGCGTCGTGACCGCGCGAAAGCCGCCTGCGGGTTCATAGACCGCGGTGATCTCCGGCCCGCCCACGACCTCGCGCATGTCGGCCGCGGGGGCGTTGGTCTCGAGATCGGTCGTCAGCTGGCTCGAACGGGCGGTCAGGTAGGCATCCAGCTGCGTGTCGTTCAGCGCCTGGACGTAAGCGGCGCCGGACTGGGACCCGCTGCTGCTGCCGGCAACCGCCTGGCTCAAGGCCGCGCCCGGCGTCAGCCCCGACCCGGCGGGGAGGTTCCTCTGCGGTGCGATCGCATGGACCTTGTAGCTGGGATCGAAGGTGTACCAGACCCCGCCGATCTGAACTTCCGACCAGACGTGCGTGAACGTGACGGTGTTGAAGGCGCCGCTGATCGCGCAGTCGGCTGGCGTGGACGCGGCGCCGTTGAAGGTCGCCGGGATGGCGCCGAAAGCGAGCATACGGCAAGCCGCCTGGATGTCGGAGACCCCGGTCCAGGTCGCGAAGTTCGCACCCGTGAGGGTCGCCTTGCCCACCCGGTAACGCGCCGTATAGCCCGCCTGGCGGACCAGCTCCACGAAGAGGGCGTTCTGATCGAATGGGGTTCCAGACTTGTCGATCAGGGCGCCGAGAGCGCCCTTGCGCAGGCCGAAGGCGAACTCAACCTCGATATGATTACGCACATACTCGAAAATCTGGTCCGGATCGGCGTTCAGCGCCCGGGCCTGTTCGACGATCTCCGGGGGCCTTCCCTCGAAACCGGATACGCCCGTGAACGATGAGGATCGGGTCGTTCCGGTCCCGTAGAAGGTTTGCGCCGCGGTCGGCGAGACGAGGTCGCCGCGCTCGAACCGCATCGAAGGCAGGTCCTGGGCCTGGGCGAGACCCGCCCCTGAGCAAAGAAGGATCAGGCCGCAGGCGAACGACAGGCCATGGCGGGCGAGAGTCTGGATCGTCATGCTCAGTTCCCGCTGTCGACCGAGACCTGGACCGTCGCCGTCGCCGTGGCGCCCTGGCTGTCCCGGATCGTATAGGTGAAGAAATCCTGGCCGACGAAGCCGCTTGAGGCGGTGTAGGCCACACGCTTGAAGTCCAGCGTCGGCCCGGTGGAGCCGTGGGTGCCCTGCGTGGTCGAAAGGACCCTGAAGGTGTCTCCGTCCGGATCGCTGTCGTTGAGCAGGACCTCGATCTCGACGGTCTGATTCCAGTAGGCCCCGCCGTCGTCATTGACGGCGACCGGGGGGTTGTTCACAGACGTCACGGTTATGGTGATCGCCGCGGTCGCCTGCCCCCCTTCACCGTCGCTGACGGTGTAGTTCAGGCCGTCCGGGCCGGCGTAGTCCTGGGTCGGTTGATATCGAATGGAAGTCCCGAGGTTGGTCGCCTGGCCGTGCGCGGGCGCCGTTATGCTGGAGATCGACAGGGTATCTCCGCCGGGATCCGTATCGTTGAGAAGCGGTGAGAGCGTGCTGGGGAAATTCCGCGGCACGGTGAAGGCGTTCGGATTGGCGACCGGTGGAAGATTGGTCAGGTCGACCGTGACCACGGCGCTGTCGGAAAGGCCGCCAGCCCCCAAAGCGACGTAGGTGAAGCTGTCCGTCACGGCCAACCGATTGCCGTTCGCGGGAGCGGTGTAGACGACCGAGTTCCCGGAGATCGAAGCGGTCCCGAACGTCGGCGGAGAGATCGTCGCCAGCGAAAGCGTGCCTCCGTTCGCGACATCGTTGGACAGAACCGCAATCGTCAGCGGCGGGGAACCCTCGTTCCAAACTCTGGCGTCGTCGATCGCGGAGGGCGGAAGAGCCGGAGTCGTAGGTGTCGTTGTAACCGCCGTGCGGTTTCCCGCCGCGTCATAGGTGTAAGTCGTGACCTTGCCGTCGTCGTGCCGCTCCCAGATCAGGCGTCCGGCGGAGTCGTACCGATATTCTCCGGCGAGCGCGGAGGTCGCCATGAGGCCCCACACCAGCACACCCAACACGCTCAGCGTCTTCATCGGCAGCCCTCCGGTGAGGAGACCTAAGCGCGAACTTGACAGTGAGTCGAGTCGCTTGGGGGTTGTGAAATCGCTGGGTCGATTCGATGACTGGAATGTCTCGGCGACAGGCCTTGTGAGCGCGGAAGTTGGGTGGCTAACCTGCTGAAGTTTCATTGGATCCCTTCTGATAGGAGACCAGCGTACGACCGCGACGCGTCAATTTCGGACGTAATGGTTCCGCCAGGACGTAAGGCGCGCGCATCGCGCCGCCGCCCGCCGATGGGCCCGGAGCGCGCCCTGATCGACGCGTCAGCGCGCGGTATCGCTCGGAAGCAGACGTTCCGGGCATAGGCTGGGAGTTTGATACTGTCGTCCGGACGCTTCTGTTCAGCGCCAGAAGCGGACATTGGCTTCCAGCCCGCAAGCTGCCATTCGCTTCACTGCTCCGGCGGTTTACAGTCGTCCTGCGTCAGACGCCAACTTTGCGGACAGGTTATGGACGAGGTAGGAATACGCGATCTTCTCGCGAGCGATTTGTCCGTCTTGGAAGAAGGACTGGGACTGCTCGAAATCGAACAGTTCATCCCGTCCGGTGAGCTCGGCACTCGCAGCTTCCTCGACATCCTCGCCAAGGACAAATCAGGTCACTGGGTGATCATCGAGGTCAAGAAGACCAACGCGGCCGCGAGGGAAGCCGCACACGAGGTATTCAAATACGTTGAAGCGGTTCGACGTCATTTCGGTGCGCGGCCTGATGAAATCCGCGCCGTTGTAGCCGCTGTCGAATGGAAAGAGCTGCTCGTGCCCTTCTCCGACCTTGTGAGCGAGACGAGCATTGCGGTCCGAGGCGTGCGTCTCGTCCTGGACGCCGCCGGAACAACCTTGGTCAAGATCGAGGAAGTCGAGCCGCTTACGTTGTCGCAGGGTCGCTATCTTGCGCCTTGGCACGAGGTCAACCTCTACACAGATCAAGCCAGCTTCGAGCGGGGCCACACCAGCTACGACTCCACCCTGAAGGACAAAGGCGTAGTCGATTACGTGCTGGTCGTCCTCCGTCCTGCCGACGATTTCAACGACAAGGCAGCTGCTTCAGTCGCTGCTGCGATGGAGAACATGCGGGCTTTATTTGGAGGTGACTTGGACGAAGCCACTCCGCCTATCTCCTTGAAGGAGCTCGATCGATACGAGTTCATGATCTACTTCGCACCGCAGCTTCTTGCACGAGAGTCCTGCCTCAAGCTCCTGGAGCGGGAGCCTGAGATCCTGGAAGAGGTTCTCGCCGTCACTGATCCTAACGAGCCCGAGGCCGAGCTCTGTACGCTCCACGAGAATGTCTACGATCTCATCCCGAGTCCGCATCGGGACCACTTGGAGATCGGCTACGCTGCCAAGTTCGCGCACAAGATACTCAACGACGAAGGTTGGGTCGTTGAACGGATCGACAGACGCGGTGCCTTCGCGAGGAACACCTTGCTTTCAGACGACGCTATCCTCGAGGAGCTCAAGGGTTCGACTGGGAGCTCCAATCAAGCGTTCAAACGTGAAATCTGGCTCGATAATCCCGCGCATATCGCTTCAGCGAAGAAGGGCGCTGGTGAAGCCCTTCGAACCAATCCTGCCTGGCAGGAACAATTCCGCCGGGCGCTCGACGAAGCCTCCGCCGGCTCGCCAAGCCGATCAGCCAGCATCAACGTCTTCAACCCCTCATCGGGGGTCTTCAGCTTCTACTTCATGGCGACGGACCCGCCTGCGCTCAACCACCTACCTAGCTACCAAGTGGTGGTGAGCGACGACTTGGGGAAAGTCGAGACCATCTACATAGGACTTCTCGCGCCAACCGGTGATGAGCCTCTCTCGCTGCAAGCGATAGTTGACAAGTACTATGGTGGAAGACTTGGCCAGATGATGTTCCTAGCCAGCACTGGCTTCTTCGAGACGCGCGATGCGGACGTCATGGAAGACCTTGGCTTGGCCTACCGCACGTTCAAGCTGGATGACCCGCAAGGGACTCCGCGATGGTCCACTTGGCGAGACGATCGGTGGAGGGCGTTCTCCCCGCCCCTTCCTTTCCAGCCTTTACAACCTTGGTTCAACGAGAACGGTCAGCTGATCACTGAGGTGGTCGAGGCCATAGGGTCCAGGATGCATGGCGGGTTCCACGACATGAGCTGACCTCGCGCGACGCGGGGTGCGCCTGGAGACAAGCGTCTTCGCTCTCGATCATTCTCGCTCCATGGGCGCATCGTGCGTCACGATGCGAGCGTGCCGCAAGCCTCGTTGGCAGGCTCTTCCGCCATACGCCAGAGCTACCGCAACTGTGCGATGCTCCGCCCGCGAAACTGGCGCCGAAGCGGAGTGTGCGACGGTCAGCCGGTCAGCCGGTCGGCCGGTCGGCCGGTCGGCCTTGCGCCATAAGCCAACCTTACTTCAACTCCTACATGCAGACATTCGAGGTGCGGCGTAGCTACGGCCTCTCCGCCCCCTCGTCCCCAACGGGAAAGCCTCATACCAACACGGCGTCCAGATCGTCTGGCCCCAGATACGCGAGATCGACCCCGCCCTTGGCGGCTGTGACCTTCAACAAGCCGCTGCGCTGGTCGTTGATGTTGCCGAACAGCGTGCCGACCCTGCGGTGAGCCGCATCAAGGATGACATCTCCCGAACCCCGGGCGATCCGCAACGCCGTGCCGTCCGCCGCCGGCCCATTGGACCAGACGACGCTGCCGTGGTGGTCTTCGCGGCTCCAGGTGTCGATGCGTTCAGGCCGTAGGCCATCCAGGAACTCATGCCAGAGTTCATGGCTCTCGGGGGTCGGCCAAGTCACATCGGCGCCGAGCTGGGTGATGAGGGGCGTGCGGGTCCAGGCGCGCAACTCGGTCAGATTGTCGAACCTTCCTGCGCCTCGGGCGACCGCGATCTGCGCCCCCGAGCGGGATGCAAATCCGGCTTGGATCAGGAAGATGACGTTGCGATCCAGCACGCCGGTCTCGGCGGCACCGGATGCCAGCCCCAGTTCGAAGTCGTCGAGTTCCAACCCTTCGGCCGTCTGATACCCGCGCGCCAGTCCATGCACGCGCACCGACTCCAACGCCCACGGCAGGCGGTATAAGAAGGCGTCTTCCATGAATTGCAGAAGACTGCTGTCTCCGGCGACGAACTCGTTCATCGGTCGACCTTCGAGCCAAGCCCGCAACAGCTGTGGCCAGTTGTCTGCGAGATTGTTCGGCGTGAACGGCGAAATCTCGAAGGCGATCTGCGCAAACGCCGTCAGAGCCTCGATCGCAAGATCCGGCTCCTGGATGCTGATAGCCCCGTTCGCCTGCAGTAGAAGCTCGATCAGCTCATCGGACCTCGCATCCAGCAGCTGCCCCGTCGTAAGGCCTACACCGGCAAGGAAGTAGCCGCGCCGCTGGGCCGGCGTGGTTTGGGCCCAGATGAAATGGGCCCGTTGCACCAGGGCGCTGCGGAATATCGCCTGCAGACGCTCGGTCCGCCGGCCGGCGCGCCTGGACCAAAGCGAGCTGGCTAACGCCGTATCAAGCGCGGCTTCCAGGTCGGCGTCAGCAACCTCTTCTTCGCCCAGCAGGCTGAGCAGAGCGGTGTCGAGGGACGCCATGTGGGACGCCCAGGTCCGTGACTCCAAAGCGGTCTCAGCGGGTGCCTCGCCCGGGACGGCCTCGAATTCCCATTGGGGCATGCCTGTCACGTAGTCGAGCAGGGCTTGCATGTCCGTGGTGCCAAGCTTGCGCTGCATACGCAGCAGCAGCGCGATCACCAGCCGCAGCAACCCGCTTTCCATCTCTTGACCGGCGGTCGAGTTGATCAGCGAAAGCCAATCCGCCCGCCGCCCCACATGACGGTCGAACATTGGATAGAGAACCAGCCCCTGAACATCGACGAAGGCCCGGCCGGCGCGACCGATGATGTTGCGGAAATCATGGGCTTGGATGAGGTTCTGATCCCGGTGAAGGTTGTGGAACACCAGAGCCGTCGCCGCTAGGTTCAGACCTTGAGCCAGCGTCGGGGACGACACCGTAACCTTGAGAACCCCGTCGCGGAGCAAGGCCTCGATCTCCCGCCGATAGGGTGTGGGCAGGGCTCCGTGGTGGACAGCGACGCCTAGGCGCAGGCACTGAAGCAGGACGTGGTCTTCGCCGAGCCATTCTGCGCCGATGGCGAGAGCCTTGGACAACCGCGGCTCGTCGTCTTCGATCAATGCGCTCAGGAGCCCCCGAGCGTGCAGATCGACGATCGCCGCCGCGTAGGGCTCCACCGAAACCCGACGGGGGCAGTAGATCAGAACCGTCTGGCCGTCTTCGACCAGACGCCATGTCGTTGCGAGAACCAACTCGCGTTGATCTCTAGGGAACGGAGACTTGCGCCGGCCAAGCGGGGGAACCCGAGGCGACAGGAAGCGAGGGATGAAGGGCGTCTCATCTCCGAGCGAGATGTTGAGTTTGGCCCCGGCTCCGCTCCACTCAACCTCGCCGAAGCGCAGCCGCGTCGGACGCCAGTTTTTCTGGATCAGCCCGTTTTCGCTGTCGTTGGATAGCCAAGCGACGAAATCATGGAGCTTGTCGCCGTCGGGCAAGACCGCCGACAGGCAGACGATGCGCCGCTGATCGGCGTCCGGCCGGCGGAGCAGCCTCTGGATCTGGGCCTCATAACGAACCTCCCGTTCGCCTAGGCCGATCATGTGGCCCTCATCCAGAATGATCAGGCCGACGTTGTCCAGAAGCGACGAATCATTGCGAAGGGCGAAGTCGAGTTTTTCGGGCGTGGCGACCACGATGTCGCGGTCCGACAGCAAACCCTTGTCGGCGCCGCTGACCCCTATGCTGCCGTAGAGGCCTGACACGGTCTTGCCGAGCGGCCTGAATGTGCGGTTCAACGACACCTCGGTTTGAGCCGACAAGGTGCGAAGCGGGGTAATGAACATCACGCGCTTACCCGCGGCCAGGCACGCCAGGATGCACAGTTCGCCAATGCGTGTTTTGCCCGCGCTGGTCGGCAGGGAGACGACTAGGTTTTCGCTGGTCTCGATCGCCTGGGACGCCGCACCGATCTGCGACGGCCACAGGTCGATCTCCGCCCTAGAGCGATTGTGCAAGGATGCGATGAACACTTCTCGCAGGCTTGCCCAGTCGCCCATTCCAGGCGGGCTGTCCTTGGGCAACACCTCATGGAAGCTGCACGACCAGAGCTCCCTGAACAGATGGCGGCCCAGACGGTGCGCCCACCACTGGGGGACAAGGTTTAAAGCTTCGGCATCCTGCAGTCCTTCATCGAACTGCACCAGAGCACCGTCCAACAACTCCGGGTCACCGCGTTCAAATGCCAGCAAAGCGGTGCTCACAGCTGACATGAACGCTTGGGTGAGCGCGATGTTGGCTACATCGACGACCGTGTCGGCGGCCTCCGGACTTCCGTCCTCCCAAGCCTGTTCTGGCAGGGCACCCCGCAGCAGCGCGGCGAGATGCGCATCCGATGCATCCGCCCGGGTCGCCCAGTCGGTGACGAGGAGCTCGAGGCGGTCAAGTTTTCGCAACATCAGCAACGCCATGGCGCGCTCGACGGGCGCCAGATTGCCTGTCTCCCAGTCATCAGCATTAAAGGGTGAGAGGAGCGAGTAAGCTCGGGCTGAAAAGCGTCCAATGTGATAGGCCGCGGCAGCCATTAGCCGATGGAAAGCTTGATCGGATCCGGCGCTGCCGTTGGTGATGACCGCTTCGATCGCTTCTGCCGCCGCAGCGCAAGCGCTGCGCGCCAGCTCCGGGTCGCCGTCGCCTTCCATGAGCCTCAGGCCCTGAGTGAGAAGGCTATAGCCGTAGGCGAGAAGATCGTAACTCAGGCCACTGGCGAACCGCGGCCCATCGTCGGGCATAACGCCGTCGCGCCAGATCATGGCGCGAGCCTGCCCGCGCGCAAGCAGTTGGTTTCGGAAGCCCTGCTCGGTAGCGCGGGTAACGGAGGCTGTGATCGCTTCGAGACTAGCGGGCATTTGCGATGACCGTGTCGAAAACGTTCTGGATGAAGTTCTGGTGTGTGGGGACGTGGAAGTTGACCGCGATCTGGCTGACCGTTCCGGCGTAGTTTTGCAGATCCGTGGTCAGCAACCCTCCAGCGGCATTTCCGGTGAAGGTGAACATCAGATGCTCGACTTGATCGAGATCGATCGTCCGGTCGAGCGTGGCGTCATCGATCAGGTCGCAGATTTCCTCGCGGCCCGCGGACAGATACTTCTCGGACAGAAACAGCAGAGCGTGCGGGGTTGGCCGTTCCTCCGCTCCCGCCAACGCCGCGCGCGCGGCCGTGATAGTCGCCGCCGCCATGTTGGCCCCGCTCTTGGCCTCGCCTTTCAGGAAGTAGGCGCGGCCGTCGTCGCCCTGTGCGATACCGATCAGGTCGTCGCCCCGCATCGCCATGTTGCGGTGATCTTTCCACTGCAGGCGAAATACCCCGATCTCATAATCGGTGAGCTCATTAACGTAGGCGACGCCGAGGATCTCACCCAGATCGCCTGAGCGAATCTGCTTGGTGGTCGGCAGCCGTTCCTCCACGAGAGCAGCAGCTTGGGGCTTCCCCTGTCGACGCAGCACGCGTGCGAGATGATGGGCGGCAACATAGTGTTCAGGCAGCGCCTGGGCGATGAGATCGACGCCGTTAGCCGCCTGCCCGGGCTTTACTGTGATCTGATGCAGTGCATGAGCGCCGACCGCGCTGGTTGCCACGTCGCACCAAGTGTTGATGTTCGCCACTTCCCCCACCCCCGACCAACCAACTTAAGCCGACCGTCTTTTTTATTCTCGCCACCTTAGGTCGAAAACGGCCCTGCGTCGACAGGTCGGTGCCGCTTACGGCGGCCCTTGCTTAATGGCACCGCTTGCGTCGGACGCGTCTCGGGAATGCAGCCAGAGCTAGCGCGACTAAGGCTAAGCCATCACCTTAGCCCGGACCCAACAACGGCCGCGCAGCAGTCAGGACGGTGGCGCGAATCTCCTCCACCTCCTTCAGCATCAGCGGCGAGAGTCGAAGATCTTCCAGTTTCGCTTCGGCCAACCAGGCCGCGGTATCGACCGGGTTCAGATCCCGGCGCGGAGCGAAGGGAGTAATCCGTGTGGCGGTGGCCCGCATCATGCCCATGCCCATGAGGCTCAGCGTGGTCCTATCGGAGGCTCCGACCTCCAGAAACAGAGGAATCGACGGCAGGGTCTGAGCTAAGTCGTCCCGACCGAGGTCTCGCAACACTTCCACCAAGACCGCCCCATAGCAGCTGAACAGCCGGAGGCACTGATAGCGGACCCGCTTCTCCACCAGCTCCAGCGTGTCACGGACGACTTTGCGCGGATCGCTCTCCGGATTGCGCCTCAGTTGATTGTAGATGATCTGTGGCAGCGGCTGGCCGCGCATCCAGAAGACGGAGATCAGCGCAAGGAACCGGTGCAGCCGCGAGGTTTCAGGCAGGCCGAGGATCATCCGATGGCAGAGTTCCAAGATGTTGACATAGGACTGGAAGGCGTCGCGCTCGCCGGGATGTTTCGGGATCAGGGCGGCCGTAGCCTCGCGCGACGCCGCCGCCTTCGCTCTCAGCGTGTCATACAGCGCCTGCTGCCGATGCGGCGAGATATTGGGGCTGATGCGTAGCACGGCGGCTGGCAGACGGATGGATCTGGACGCCACGTCCAAGGCCGCCTTGATGGCTTTCGCTTCCTCGCCGGCGGCGTCGAATCCGGGGATCCGCACCAGCAACTCATCAAGGGCTCCGTTGGCGTGCTCGTTGAACAGGCGATTGAAGACTGCGTCAGCACCTCCGGTACCCTCGCGCTCGGGGCCAACCGGCGTGATGGACCGCATCAGGGCCCCTCGCCCTTGCAGGACGCCGGCCTCGATGGCGGGCGTCACGGTCGCGTCACGTGGCTGCTCGAGAGGCTTCTTCTTCCAGTTCGGATAGTCGACAAGGAAGATGTTGCCTTGGAACTCCTTGAGCAGCCGGCCCGCGCGCCCTGCCAGATTCCAGAAGTCGACCGATTCCAGAGGTTCGTGGTCGCCCTTCTCGGGGCGGCACAGAAAGAGGTTCTTGGCCGGAAGGTTGACGCCCTGGAGCAAGGTGGTGGTGCAGACCAGATAGTCGACATCCCCGTCCGCGACTGCCTGTTCGACGGCCTGACGCACTTGGGTGGGCATGTTGGAATAGTGGAAGGCCACACCCTTTCGAGCGCAGGCGACCAAGGCATAGGACCGGTGGACGGTTTCGGCGGCGAGCTGAGCCAGCGCCTGACGCCGGAGCGTCGGCGGCCGGTCCAGGCGCTCCGCGATGGCCAGGGCGATCGCTTCGGCGTCGCCCGGCCCGTTGGCGTAGACGATGTTGGAGGCGCCTTCGCCCAGGTGGGTGGCGAGCGTAACCAGGCGTTCGACGCGGGTAACGACGCGGCGCTGCAGCGGAAGTTCGGCCAGCAGGTGAGGTGAACCGCCGGGTTCCAGGTGATGGATGGCAACGTCGCCCGTCTCCCCGTTCGTGATGGTCACCGTGAGGAAATTCTGGGCGACGGTGGGCTCGCGGCCACGCAGCGGTTCGATGTCGGCCAGACCGAACATCCGCCCGAAGACGTCGAGATTGCGGATGCCCGGACTGGCGAAGAGCAGCTGGGCATCGGACTGACGCCGCAGCAGGTCATCGACGACCCATTGCAGAAGCACACCGCGGGCACCGCCCTCAACGGCGTGGGCCTCATCGACGATCACCACGGACGCAGCGAACTGCGGATGGGCACCCAGCATCATCCGCAACCGTTCTTGGGTCATCACGTAGACGGCGCGCTCCGGAATCGCCTCGCCGGCTTCGATCGGCACCGTGACCACCTCGACGGGCTCGGGCCGGCCGGAGGCGTCTTCCTCGAATCGCCGACGGATGTCCGTCGAGACTTGGGCAATCAGGGCGCGGGTCGGCACGACATAGGCAACCACTCGCGAGGCGACGTCCTCGAACAGGCTGGCCAAGAAGGTCTGCAGCACGAAAGACTTGCCCGCCGAGGTCGGGGCCGCCACGGCCAGCCGCTTGCCGGCCTTGAGCTTGTGCCAGAGCCGGAACTGATAGTCGGTCAGTCGGATATCGCGGGTGCCCCGCCGGATAGTGCGACGGTCGGCGACATAAAGTTCTTCGGCGATCAGGCTGGACGGCAAGGCCGCGGCGGCGTCGCGGATCGGCGTCCGGGTCTGCATGGCCGGGAAGTTGCCTAGCCGGGCCAAGACGACGCGCGCGGCTTGGTCCAAGGGATAGTCGGCAGCGCCGTAGAGATCGAACGCGGCCGTCGCACAGCGATAGGCGAGCAGCCGGTGATCGACCAGTCTGGAGCAGGCAAGGATGGCGGCCGCCTGCACCACCCTGACTGCCTCTTGGACCGGCGGCGGTTCCGTGGCGGTCCCGATCTCGCGCGAAAGCCACGCCCGCTGCAGGCCGATCGCGGCGGCCTGGAAGGCGGGGTTGTCCCAGACCTTGTCCGCCAACGCCTCCATTCAGCCTGTAGTCCAGCCGATTCGGTTTTGGAACAGGGTCCGGAGATCTGAAACCGAAGGCACCGGCATCAGGAACAGTTCGATCCGTTGATGGGCGAGGTCCGCGTCTTGGAAGGCTTGGGCGAGCTCGGGACCGACCTGCGCCAGTTTCGCCAGCGCCGCCGCTTCGAAGGCGGCCGGTGGGACCTCGTCGCCGGCCGTGGCCGCATAGCCCGCGAAGTTGAAGCCGATTAGACAGGTAACGACGTCGATCCGGGCGTTGGACGTCTCGTCGAACGGATCGAGATAGGCCAGAAGGGCGCCTCGGGCCTCGTCGTCCAGTCCCGACAGATCAAGATGGCGCTGAACTAGGTCGATCTCGTGCTTGAGCTTTTCGGGCGCAAGGCCGCTTTTGATGGAGGCGACGGCCGCGTCGATCGCCTTGCCCAGGTTGGCGTGGAGCTTGGCTTCGCCGGAATAGAGCAGCAGCTGTTTGGCCTTGGGATCATAGCGGACGTGGACGCCGTCGGACCCGTGCACCGGCATCTGCCCGGAAGTCTTCAGCTCCATCTTGGCCAGGATCTGAGGTGCCTCCAGGAGCCATTCAGTCAGGATATAGAGAAGCAGTTCCCCGGCTTCGCCGTTGCGATCGGCCGATTTGCGCGCGCGGATGAACAGGGATCGCGCCTCCCGGCTCAGCCCTTCCACCGCCCGCATATAGTCAAAGTCCCCAAGCGCATCCTTGGCCCCGGTCACCGCCTCGATCCGTTTGCGCGGCAGGCTGAACGGAATGAGGCAGGTGGAGATCACTTCGACCAGATCGCCGATGGTGGCCTGGCCGTCGCGCAGGGACGGATACTGTAGGCGCAGGGTCAGCCGGCCGTGCGTCGTGACGACGTCGTGCTCGAGGATGCGCAGACGCGCCTGGACGAAGCTCCAGTCCTTCTGGAGCGCCGCCAGAGCGGTCTCCAGGGACGTCTCGGCCATCGTAGTCACCCCTGTGTCCTGCATCGCCGTTCCCAAGCTATACCGTAGGTAGCACCCTCGCTTCCGTTCTCCAATTTCAAGGCCTTGCAGCGATGGCTTCCTCGTCCGACGAGGACCAAGACCGCAGAGCCCTGACTAAGGCGGTGACAAGCGCCGCGGCGGCGAACAGCCAAGCGGGGTGCATCGGAACCCTCCTCTTCAAGGACTAGGAGGGTCGGCGACCATAGAGGACCTTTCAGCCCAGCATCACTGAACGTCCCCGGACGATCTCAGATCATGCAGTCCACTCCGGGCGGGGCCGATACTCCAGCTTGCCGCCGATTTCGCGCTGTTCGAACAGTTCCTTGATGGAGTCCGAAATCCATTTGGTTTCGGTGCTCATCTTCCAGTCGGGATCGGTGGCGAACAGCCCTCCCACGGCGCGAGCGCAGGCGGTCAGCGACGTCTGAGAATCCTCCCGGATCACCCGCTTGGCCGCAGCGCGGAGTGGTTCGGTCTCCAGGCGGCTGAGTTCGCTCTTGCGCCGCCCACCCTTGGCGCGGTGCTGGGCCGCCTGATGTTCCCGCAAGGCCTGAGGCAAAAGCTGCGCTTCGGCTTCGGCCCGCCCCATCAGATAGCCGAAGGCGGCATAGGCGTGTTCGTCGACCTCGACGAAGGCCTTGTGCAGAGCCAGAAGGGCGCGTCGATGTGTCGGCGATAGCTCCAGCGGAATGGGCGGCCAGTCTGAGGCAGGCCCGTGGAACGTGTCCTCCAAATCCTCCGTCGCGAGGAGCCGCTCCAGCCGGGTCACCAAGCCGTTGAAGGCGTGTGAATAGTCCTCCAGCTCGATGTGGGCGACGGTCGCGGTCTTGGCCAGCAACATCATCGGCGGGTCGGCGACCCGGAGATCATGCCCGGGCCGGACCACCCACAGATAGACCAGCTTGCGTTCCCGGTGTTCTTCCAAGTCCAGGTCGCCATACGTCGGGTTTATGGGAACGCTGCGAACGACGGCGATCCGGACGGTGCTGCCGGCCGGCGCCTCGACGACCTCGCCCGCTGCGCGCCAGACTTCGAGGATTTCGGGCGGCGTCCAGGGAAAGGCGATCCGGGGCGCGAAGCGGATCGTCGGCGCGCCGTAGAGGCCGAGCGGGCAGTCCGGTCGCCAGAGCGTCTTGTCCAAGTCGTAAGTGAAATCGAAGGTGACGCCATCGATCTCGACCGGACCCCGCGCGGAGAAGGCGCCGGCCAGCGCGTACCGACGAAGGAACTCGACCTCCTCCTGAGCTTGGCTAAGCTTGGGCGGTTTCTCCGCCGCGTCTTCGTCATCGGTCTCCATGTCATCGAGCCTGCCATGGTCGACGACGAAGAACGAGGCCCCCTCAGTTCGTCCGCCACAGGTCTTCGACTTCCTGAGCCACATCGAAGTCGACAGCGGCATGCAAGGAAGGCTGCACTGTCAGTCGGGTCGCACCGGCATCCGCCTCGATCCTGAACCCAGTCGCTCGGTCAGCGGGCTGAGCCCCAGAAGGCCCGGCGGGCGGCACAAAGAATGACGGTACCAAAAGCCGTCGTTTTGAACCGCCGCTATGAGTCAGAAGCGGAACCCCCGACGTCCTTAAACCGCGTAGCGACCAGCAGGTCACGACGCTCGTAACCTTGCCGGGTCGCGCGCGACGCAGGTAAGCACTTCCTGCTCCTTGGATGTTAGGCGGATGGGCTTGCTGGATCGAGGACTTGGCACCGTTTGGGTCGATTATGATATTGCAACAATGGGGTCCACACCGTCGGACGAGGGCCAATCTGCCGCGGGTTCATGGCAGCAGCGGGAGAGTGCGGCGGATCTAGGCCCTAGCTGCGTGTCGGCATTCAAGTGGGAATCTGAGCGAATTCAGTGGTCCCCTGCATGCATTTGCATTGCGGATGCATCCGTTAGGCGTCTGACTCTGAAATAATTTTTCGCGGGCGACCAACTCGACCAACGAGACCCCCACCCCTCCAGGATTTTGAGGAAGAAGGCCTGTTTCTTAGATGGGCTTAATGAGGGGTGTCGATCCAGCCTAACCCGCAGGTTCAGCACTGGCGGGAAGGCGTGGCGGAGACGGAGGGATTCGAACCCTCGGTACCCCTTACAGGGTACGACGATTTAGCAAACCGTTGCCTTCAGCCACTCGGCCACGTCTCCGGCAGGCGGCGTGGATAGCGGAGCCGGCGAGCGGGCGCAACGGGTCTTGGACAACCGTCTGGAGCAGGCCACCGTTAACGCGACAGTGAGGGCGGCTGTGCAAGGTGGCGCGAACCCGACAGAACGAGCCCCGATTGACCGACGCCGCCAGCCGCCTTTCGTTCGATGCCGACCCGGCCGCGGCCGGCGGTCTCGACGTGTCCGGACTGCAGGCGCTGGCCGCGGCGTCCTCGACCGGGAGCCGTCGCGCGGAGACGAGAGCCAGCGGCGCGGCGCGGCGCGGCCCCTTCCGGCCCG
Source organism: Brevundimonas sp. (assembly GCF_035626975.1). GTDB lineage: Bacteria > Pseudomonadota > Alphaproteobacteria > Caulobacterales > Caulobacteraceae > Brevundimonas. The sequence goes on along the minus strand of NZ_DASPMQ010000041.1, from coordinate 21,572 downwards.
AGGTCTGGATGAACGCGCGGCAAAGGCACGCCTCGCGGCTGGCGGCGCACTATTTCCGGGCCTTCGACGTGCTGGCGGTCGTCGCCGTCACCCTGTTGTGCGCCTGGGCCTCGGTTCCCGGCCCCCTGCTGCGCGCCGACGTGTCGTTGCTGGCCCCGTTCGGTCTCGGCGCATTGACGGTGCTGGGGTTGATGCGGTCGCTGGGCCGCTACCGGTTCGCGCGCGGGCAGAAGACCTCGCTGCACCTCGCCTCGGTGGCGGGGATCGTCGCGACGGGCGCGGCTGTGGCCATGGGAACCGGCTGGGCCCTGCAGGGGGCTGCAGCGCAATGGTCGGCCTGGCTGGTGTGGAGCGGCCTGGTGCTGATCAGCCTGAACGCCCTGCACATGGGCTGGAGCGACATGGTCGGTCGCTGGCGGGCCTCGGGGGCGCTGACGCCGAACATCGTGCTGGTCGGGGCCACCCGGCGCGCCGAGACCCTGATCCGGGAGGCGCTGAAGCGGCGCGACCTCAATGTGCTGGGCATCTTCGACGACCGGCTGGCGCGCTCGCCCGAGGCGATCGAGGGCGTGCCGGTGCTGGGCACGGCGAACGACCTGCTGACCCACAAGATGACGCCCTATGTCGACCGGGTGGTGCTGGCCATCGATCCGAAGGCGGAGGCGCGGGTGCGCGAGCTGAACGCGCGGCTCCGGACCCTGCCCAACGAAGTCACCCTGCTGGTCGAACCGAACGGCGAGGCCGAGACGCGGTCGGCGCTGGACCGGCTGGCGGCCGCGCCGCTGGCCGATGTGCAGGGCCCGGTCGACCACGATCGCCGCGCCTTCAACAAGCGGCTGCAGGACATGGTCATCGGCCTCATCGCCCTGGTGCTGCTGGCCCCCGTGATGGCGCTGATCGCCCTGGCGATCCGGCTGGACAGTCCGGGCCCGATCTTCTTCCGCCAGCGCCGCCACGGCTTCAACCACGAGGAAATCGTGGTGTGGAAATTCCGCTCCATGAAGCAGGAAGCCGCCGACGCCACCGCCAGCCGGCAGGTCACCCATGACGACGACCGGGTCACCCGGCTCGGGAAATTCATCCGCAAGACCAGCCTCGACGAACTGCCGCAGCTGCTCAATGTGATCACCGGCGAGATGTCGCTGGTCGGACCGCGGCCGCACGCCATCGGCATGAAGACCGGCCATGTCGAGAGCGCCCGTCTCGTCGCCGAATACGCCCACCGCCACCGCATCAAGCCGGGCATGACCGGCTGGGCCGCCGTCAACGGCTCTCGCGGGCCGCTGCATACGGCGCAGGACGTGCGCCGCCGGGTCCAGCTGGACATCGACTACGTCGAGCGCCAGTCGCTGTGGCTCGACCTGTGGATCATGGCCGTCACCGTGCCGGTGCTGCTCGGCGACCGGGCCTCGGTTCGATGACGCGGGGCCGCTGATGTTCTGGCGCGGCGTCTGGGGCTATCTGCCCGCCAACATCGTCCAGGGCGTGGTCGGCTTCCTGGCCATCATCCTGTTCACCCGCCTGCTGAGCCCCGAGGATTTCGGCCGCTACGCCCTGGCTTTCTCGGTGATGACCCTGGCCCATGTGGCGGTATTCAGCTGGCTGGAGGCGGCGATGGCCCGGTTCTGGGCGGCGCAGGAGCCCGGCGCTGCGACGCAGGGCCATTTCGCCTCCCTCTACCGGACCGCCTTCGCGTTGAGCGCCGCCTTCGTCGTCGTCGCCGGACTGGCCGTGTGGCTCTGGCCGGTCGATCCGCTGTTCAAGATCGCACTGGCTGCGGGCCTCGGCGGCGCGCCGGCGCGCTGTCTGGTCAAGCTGGGACAGGAACGATTCCGCGCCGCCGGAGAGGTGGCCCGGGCCGCGGGCCTCGACATCGCGGTGGCCATCGGCGGGCTGGTCATCGGCGTCGCCTTCGCCTTGGCCGGATGGGGCGGAGCGGCGCCGCTGCTGGGCCTCGGGCTCGCGCCCCTGGCCGCCCTGCCCTTCGTTCTGCCCGGCGAACTGAGACAGGCGCGCGGCGGCGGATTCGAGCCGGCCCGTGTGCGCGGCTATGCGGTGTACGGCTATCCGATCGCGGCGTCGCTGGCGCTGACGGTGGTGCTGTCGTCGACCGACCGCTTCCTGCTGGCCGCCTTCATGGACGAGGCGGCGGTGGGCGCCTATCACGCCAGCTATTCGATCGCCAACCGGACCCTGGACGTGCTGTTCCTGTGGCTGGGGTCGGCCGGCCAGCCGGCGCTGGTGATGGCGCTGGAGCGTGGCGGGCTTGAGCGGCTCAAGGTCGCCGCTCGCGAACAGCTGTCGACCTTCCTGCTGATCGGCCTGCCCGCGGCGGCGGGCGTGGCGCTGGTGGCGCGGCCGCTGGCCGAGGTGTTGATCGGCGAGGATCTGCGCCTCGCCGCGGCCAGCGTGACCCCGTGGATCGCCCTGTCGGCCCTGCTGTACGGCCTGACCGCCTATTATTTCGGCCAGGCCTTCACCCTCGGCAAGAAGACGAAGCGGCTGCTGCTCGCCATGGCCGTCCCGGCCGGCATGAACGTGGTCCTGAACCTGATCCTCGTGCCCCGCTTCGGCCTGATGGGCGCGGCCTGGGCGACGGCGGCGAGCTTCGCGCTCGGCCTGCTGGCGACGCAGGTGATCGGGCGTCGGGTTCTGGCCCTGCCGATCCCGTGGGAGAGCCTGGTCCGCTGCGGCGTGGCGACGGGGGTGATGGCGCTGGTCGTAGCGCGCCTCCCGGCCATCGGCGGGATCGCCGAACTGACGCTGGACGCCTCGGTCGGCGGGATCGTCTACGCCGCCGCCGCCCTGACCCTGAACGCGGCCGGCGTGCGCGACGTCGCCACGCGGCTGCTGGCGCGGACGCGCGAACGAAGGGCGACGGCATGAGCGCGCGCGCGAAGATCATCGACAACGCCGCCTGGAAGGGGGCGAAGCCCGCCCTGTCGGTGCTGACTCCCTTCCTGCGCGACGACCCCTCCGAATTGCTCGCCCTGCTCGACGAGGAGGCGGCGTCGGTTGGCGGCGCGGTCGAGGTCATCGTGCTGGACGACGGCACCCAGGCCCCCGAACTGACGGCGCGGCTGACGGCGCGGATCAGGGCCATGGCCCTGCCCGCCCGGCTGATCACCCTGCCGGCCAACGAGGGCCGCTCGGTCGGCCGCAACCGGCTGGCGGCCGCGGCGCGCGGGGGCAGTTTGCTGTTCCTCGACAGCGACATGCGCCCCGACCATCGGCGCTTCCTGCGCGACTGGACCGACCTGGTGGCGCGCGAGGATCCGGCTGTCGCCTTCGGCGGATTCTCGCTGCTGCAGGCCCCGACCGACGCCCGCTTCGCCGTGCACCGGGCCATGGCGGCGAAGTCGGAGTGCGTGCCTTTCGGCGAGCGGGCGAAGCAGCCCGAGAAATACGTCTACACCTCCAACCTGCTGGTCCGCCGCGATGTGTTCGAGGCCGAGGCGTTCGACGCCGGCTTCACCGGCTGGGGCTGGGAGGACGTGGAATGGGCGATGCGGGTGTCGCGCCGGTTCCGGGTCGTGCACCTCGACAACGCCGCCACCCATATGGGCCTCGACACCGTGGCCTCGCTGGCCGGCAAGTACGAGCAGTCGGCGCCCAATTTCGCGCGCATGGCCAGGCGCCATCCCGAGATCGTCGCCGCCTATCCGAGCTACAAGGCGGCGAAGCTGCTGAAACGCCTGCCTGGCCTGCCATGGCTGCGCGCCCGGATGCGTGCAGCGGCCGAGGCGGGCTGGCTGCCGGTCCCGGCGCGGGCCTTCTCGCTGCGCCTCTACCGCGCGGCCCTCTACGCGGAGGCCGTCTGATGCCCGACGTCGCCATCATCGTCCCGACCCTGCGGCGGCCCGAAAGCCTCGATCGGGCCCTGCGCTCACTCTTCGCCCAGACAACCGTCGGCGACCGGATCTCCGAGATCGTCGTCGTCGATAATGATCCGGCGGGATCAGCCCGGGACGGTGTCGAGGCGCTGAGAGCCTTCGCACCGTGGCCGCTGGTCTATGTGCACGCACCGCGCCCGGGCGTGGCCACGGCCCGCAACGCCGGTCTCGCCGCGACCCGGGCGCCCCTGATCGCCTTTCTCGACGACGACGAGGTCGCCTCGCCCGGCTGGCTGAACGCCCTGCTCAAGGCCCAGGCGGCGACCGGCGCCGACGCCGTGTTCGGTCCGATCACGGGCCGCGCCCCCGAGGCCAGGGCCTGGATGAAGCCCTATCTGGAGCGGTTCTTCGGCCGTGAAGGTCCTGAAACCACCAGCCTGATCGAAACCCCCTACGGCTGCGGCAATTCGTTGATGGTCCGCGCCGCGGCCCTGCCCGGCGCCGCGCCGTTCGACGCCGCCTCGGATCAGGCCGGCGGCGAGGACGACGCCCTGTTCGCGGCCCTGCGGGCCCGCGGCGGCCGGTTCGGCTGGGCCGCCGACGCCCGGGTCGAGGAGTTCGCACCCGCTCACCGCGCGACGCTGAAATACGCCCTCGCCCGCGCCTTCGCCTACGGACAAGGACCGAGCCAGACGGCGGCGGCGGCGCGCGACTGGCCGGCCGTGCTGCGCTGGATGACCATCGGCGCCGGCCAGGCCGTGATCTGGGGCGCCGCCGCCGCCGCCCTGACCCTGATCCGCAGCCCGAAGCGGGCGGAGTTCTATGACCGGACGGCGCGCGGCGTCGGCAAACTGTTCTGGATGAAGGGCTTCGAGCCGCATTTTTACGGCGCGCGCGAACTTGCGCGGCTGGAGGCGCTGGGAATCTGAGGCCGCCGTCTCCCGCTACGTCCGTTTCTGACGCAGGCGCGTGTTTCACTGTTCGGCGTCCCGAAACTTGTTCGGGATCCGGTCTTTGAAACGGTTCATCATGTGAAAGCGGCGGCGAATGTCGTCCGAAATGTCCGAAAGTGTCCCACGAATTTCGCGGACGATCGGACACTTCCTGACCCTAGCCCGTCAGCCGCCTCAGGAAGGCGGGCGGCTTGTAGGTCGAGCGGTTGACCACCACGCCAGCGATCTTGCCCCCCGCCGCCTCGATCTCGTCGCGCAGGATCAGCGGATCGCCCGCCGCAGTGCTCTCGGCGGCGACCACCAGCACGGTGGCGTCGACGAAGGGCGCGAGAGTGATGGCCATGGCGTTGCGGTCGGCGGCCGGGCTGTCGATCACCACCGTGTCGGCGTGTTTGCGCAGGGCGTCCCAATATCGGGGATCGGCGAGCGCCTCGGCGCGCTGGCCGGAACGCAGGTGTTCGGCCGCGAACCGCGTCACCCACAGCCGCCCGCCCAGGCACGGCCGGGCGGTCATCAGCCGCGCCGGATGCACCGGCTTGCCCGCGCGGTCGACGATCCGGGGCGTGACCGCGAAGAAGATCGAGCCGTCGGGGGTGGCCATCGCCGCCTTGCCAAGCGCGCCGAAGCGGTCGGGCGCGGACGCCACCGCCTCGAGCTGGCCCTGCTGGGCAAGGTCGGCGTCGATCAGCCAGACCGGCCGGCGGGCGCGAACGGCCGCGAGCCGGGCGTACTCCCGCGCCACGGTCGAGACTCCCTCGCCGGAATTGGCCGCGGCGATCTGGATCACGCGTCCGCGGTGCCCCGGCGCGGGACCCAGCGCCGCCCAGAGCGCGGCCATTTCGGATGTCAGATCGACCATCGAATCGCTACGCGCCCGTTACCGGTTCCAACGCTACCATGATGGGCGTGGGGGCATTCATTATCGCGCCTTCATCGGAGCAACCGCGAGCACCGGCATCTCCAGCGTCCGGCCGGTCGAGGCGGGCGTGACATAGCCGCGTCGGGTGAACACCCTCAGCAGGCCGACACACAGGGCGGTGAAGGCGGCGAACAGGAACACAAGGGCCAGCAGCGGCGCCTTGAGGCTCGAGCCCCGCGTCGGAGCCTCGGCCCGCTCGATGACGGTGACGTTGTCGGCCCCGGCCGCGACCAGGGCGTTGTCGGCGCGCGCCTGCACCTCGCGCTGCTGGAACTCGCGGATGTTGGCCGTCAGGACCTCGCGGTTGCCGGCCAGGTTGGCGTTGGTCGATTCCAGCCGCGTCAGTTCCGCCAGGCGCGAGCGCAGCTGGGCCAGCTGGCCCTCGGCCACGGCCAGGCGCGCGGCCAGTCCATCCCGATCGGCGGCGGCGGTGATGCGCGCGGTCTCGATCTCGGTGAAGATGGCGCTGGGCCCGGTGCGGACCTCCTTGGCGCCCACCGTCGTGCCGGTGGCGACATAGGCCTGCAGATCGGCGATCTGCTGGTCGATGTCCTTCACCGGCTGGGCGTCAGGCGTATAGCGCGACAGCAGAGCCTCGCGCTGCGTGCGCAGCTGCAGAATTTGATCCTGGGCCGACACGTTGAGATCCTGCTGCAGCACGACTTCGGCCGGCTGCTGCGCCAGTTGCGCCTCCAGCGTCGACAGCCGGCGGCTCGCCTGGTTCAACTGGGCCCGAAGCGACAGCGCCTCGGCGTAAGTCGTCTGGTAACTCGCCGACAGCGTCGCCTTGGCGGTGGCGAAATCGCCGATGTCGTTGGACGTCATAAAGGCGTTGTAGGCCTCGTCGGCCGTGGCCAGGTCCGATTCAAAGGCCTCGCGCTGGGCGGCGATCGCCGGCGTGGTCCGGTCCCGGAACACGGCGCGGCGCTGCACCAGATACTGGTCGATGACCGCATTGAGTATCTTCGCGGCGCGTAAGGGATCGTCGGCCGCATAGGAGGCGGAAATGATGGCGCTGCCGGCGGTGACGCCGACGCCGAGGCCGCTGTCCAGCGCCTTCAGGGCCGCGGCCTCCTTCTCGGCGGCCGTGCCCCTGGCCCCGGGGCCAAGAATCTCGTCGGCGCCGAGAGCCCGTACCGTCATCTGCTTGACCGCGAGACTGCCGAGAATCTGCGCCTCCGACTGGGCGACGGCGTCGGCCTCAAGCGGCTGGCCCCGCTCCGTCGTCCCGACCCGCGGCTGGTAGACGTATTCCTGTCCGACACCGGCGTAGACGCTGGCTGTGGCGGTGTAGGACTTCTTCAGGGTCAGCACCGCCGCCGTCCCGAGGGCGAACACCAGCAGGAAGACGATCACCATGAGCAGGAGCTCGCGGAACAGCAGGCCGACGACATCGACGAAGCCGTAGCGCGGGCGGACTGTCGTGTAAGCCGTCGTACGCATACGGGCGGGCTGATTCCATCGACTGAAGTGTCGTGGATCAGCCTTGGACTACCGGCGTTAACCATCGGTTACGTATAAGCGGCGACGCTGGCTTGAAACGACGTTTCCGGGAATGAATCCGCCATGTCCATCGACCGCCGCCTGCTGCTTCTGGGCCTCGCCGGGGCCGGCGGAGCGCTGGTTGCGGGCTGCGGCGGCGGGGAATACGGGTCGCGCATGCCCCGGCCGATGGCTTCGGGGGGCGAACGGGTCCGTGAGGTCGGGCGGTCCTCCTTCCCCGAGATCGGCTTCGCCGACTGGACCGAGATGGAGCCGGAGTACGTCCTTTACCCCGGTGACGAGATCGAGATCGCCACGCCGACCGCCGTCGAACTGACCCGCACGCAGAAAATCGGCCCCGACGGCCGCATCTCCCTGCCGCTGGTCGGACAGATCATGGCGGCGGACCGCACCATCGCCGAGGTGGAGGCCGATGCGGCGGCGGCCTACGCCAGCCAGTTGCGCCGGCCCGTCGTCGAGGTGACGCTGAAGACCGCCGGACCGATCCGGGTCTGGGTTGACGGCGAGGTCCGCACGCCGGGCGTCTACGACATGATCGGCGACATCGACGCCTATCAGGCTGTGATCCAGGCCGGCGGCTTCCTGCCCACGGCGCGTCAGAACGAGGTGGCGCTGATCCGGCGGGGTCCCGGCGGCGTGCGGATGATGCGGGCGATCGACCTGCGGCCCCGCCGCGGCGAAGTGGTGGCTCTGCGGCGCGGCGACATCATCTTCGTGCCGCGCTCCAACCTGGGCGAGGTGGCGAACTTCGTGACCCTGTTCCGCAACGCCCTGCCGATCGGCTTCAGCTACGCCATCGGCGGCCAGTACCAGAATTTCTAGGGCGAAGGCCGCTTTCGAGCCGGCGAAGTTTCACGACTGCTGGGAGAACCGAAGCCCCACTTCATCTCCCGCTTGCCAGACGACGGTGCAGTGGCGCTCTTCCGTCGTCAGTTTCAGGATCACCGGGCCGGAAAGCATCACGCCACGCGTGGAGGTGAGACGAACCTTCGCTCCGCCCTCATGCATGTTTCTCACCACGACCGCGTGGGTTTCCTTCATCGGGCCATGGACGATCTGGGCCGTAACCGCGATGCGCGGCCTTTCCCGTCTTCGGTTATCAGTTCCTCGCATCGGTCGGCCATCCGTATCCTTCGGACGGTCTAATCCCTTCCCGTCGGCGAAGGATTAACGGGCAACAGACCAGGTGTTGCTTCAGGCGGCGAGCCGCACGACGCCCGCATCAATCCAGCGGCGGGCCGCTTTCTGGGCTTCGGCGATCTCGTCCTGCTCCATCTCCTGGCTCATCTCCCGGCGATAGACGCGCGCCTCGATCGAGCCCTTCATGGCCGCAAGGTTGAAAATCATGTGGGCCGAAACGCGGTCCATCGGGCAACCGCCCTGGCCGCTCGAATACATCATGCCCAGACGGAACAGGTCATCCCCGCTCATGTCGGCGGTTGGCAGGGGCAGACCCTGCTCTTCGTTGGCCGTGGGCGCCGTTGCTTGCGCGATCATCACCGTATCTCCCGAACCGGCGCCTTTCTGGCCCCGCCTTCCGAGACACGATCAAATACCCGTGGTTTGAAGGTAAAGTTAACAGCGGCGGCGATCCCCGGCCTTTTCAGTCCAGACCTTACGAATACTCGCCGCTCGTTCAGATCTCTGAAATACTTCCGAAATCCCTCATTCACACCCGCTAACGAGACGTGTCCGAATGGCTTCCGAAACGTTGTCGGGTCCGCTGCCGGCCGCCCTGCCTAAGCCGCCAGATCGCGCCGCACTCATCGCTGAGGGCCCGACCGGCGATCACGCCGCGCCGCTCGCCGACCCGGGCCATCCATGCCTTCAGGTTCGGGAACCCCTCGAGAGACTGCCCCTGAGTCCTTCCACGTCGAACGGCCAGTGGGCGACCCCATTCGTTCAGCCACGGTTCATCCGTCCAGCGCGACGGTGTCGTCAAGCCGCCGGACAGGGGCGTGCAGGAAGAAAACGAGAATGAAACGCTCATTGATGGTCGCCGCGGCAATCGCGGCTTTCGTCGTCCCCGCGGCCGCTCCGCTCGCGGTGCTGGCGCAGGAGGCGCCGGCTACGCAGGATCGCGAGGCGGTTCGCGAACAGCGGCGCGCGGCACGCGCCGAGGCTCGCGCCGAACGTCGGGCCGAGACCCCGGCCCCGCCGACGGCGCCACGTCCGGCCCAGCCGGACCGCCCCGCCCGCCCTGCTCAGCCTGACCGGCCCCAACGCCCCGACGGTCCCCGACAGGAGCGCCGTGAGGATCGTCGTGAGGATCGGCAGGAACGTCGCGAGGATCGTCGCGACGACCGGCAGGACCGCAGACAGGAGCGCCGCGAGGACCGTCCCAATTGGCCCGATCGGCCGCAGGACCGGCAGGAACGCCGCGAAGACCGCCGCGACCACCGCCAGGACCGGCGCGAGGATCGCCGCGAGGATCGCCGTGATCGTCGCGAGGACCGCCGCGAGGACCGCCGCGAATACCGGGAGTTCCGCCAGCGCTTCAGCGGCGACGCCTGGCGACGCGACTGGACGCGGCGTCATGGCCGGGATTGGTGGCGGCACGACCGGCGCTGGCGCGGCTACAGCGGCATCCGCATCGGCTTCTATTTCGCCCCCGGCTACGGCTACTACAACGTTCCCCGCAACTATTGGGGCCAGCGCTGGCATGTCGGCGACTACCTGCCGTCGATCTTCTGGCGCTACAGCCTCGACGACTGGCGCACCTACGGCCTCGGCTTCCCGCCCGAGGGCACGCGCTGGGTGCTGGTCGACAACCACATCTATCTGATCGACGAGTACGACGGCTACATCATCGACGTCATCTACGACGCCTGGAGCTGGTAAGCCGTCAGCCTACGGATGGAACGCCGGCCGATCACACGATCGGCCGGCGTTTTCCTGTTTACGACCAAGGTTGCAGGCGCGTTCGAGCCGCGTCAGAACCAGATCCATGAGCGACGCGGCGATCAGCGACACCACCCGGGGCGAGGAGGTCCCGTCCTCCCGCGCGCCCCAGCTCGAACTGTCCGAGGCCCTGCTCGCCTCCCCCGCCCGGTTCTTCAACCGCGAGATTTCCTGGCTGAAGTTCAACGGACGGGTGCTGGAGGAAGCCGCCAACCCGGCCCACCCGTTGCTCGAACGCCTGCGCTTCCTGTCGATCTCGGCCAACAACCTCGACGAATTCTTCATGACCCGCGTGGCCGGCCTGAAGGGTCAGGTGCGCGAGCGCGTCCGGGTCGTGTCCGCCGACGGCCTGACTCCGGCGGAACAACTGGCGCAGGTCAGCGTCGCCGCCGGCCTGCTGATGGACGAGCAGCAGCGGCGCTGGCGCAAACTGCGCAAGGAGTTGACCGCCGCCGGAATCGAGGTGGTCGACCCCGCGAAGATCACCCGCACCGAGCGCGAACGGCTCGAGCCTGAATTCCTCAGCCAGCTGTTCGCCATCCTGACCCCGATGGCCATCGATCCGGCCCACCCCTTCCCCTTCCTGCCCAATCTCGGCTTCTCGCTGGCCCTCAAGCTGCGGCGGCGCTCGGACAACCGCACCCTCTACGCCCTGGTGCCGGTGCCGACCCAGGTGAAGCGGTTCTGGCCCCTCGCCACGGACGGACGGTCGACACCGGGCCGCAAGCGCTACCTGACGCTGGAGAGCCTGCTGATGCTCTTCATCGACCACCTGTTCCCCGGCTGCGACGTGCTGGAGCGCGGCGTGTTCCGCCTGATCCGCGACTCCGACATCGAGATCGAGGAGGAGGCCGAGGACCTGGTCATGGAGTTCGAGGAGGCGCTGAAGCAGCGGCGGCTCGGGTCCGTGGTCCGGATCAAGATCGAGGCGTCGATGCCCGATGACCTGCGCACCTTCATCACCAACGAGCTGGACGCCGCGCCGCAGGACATCGTCCTCGTCGATGGCATGCTGGGCCTGGCCCAGGTCTCGGACATCATCCCGACCGGCCACCCGGACCTGAAATTCCCCGGCTACGAGCCGCGCTACCCCGAGCGGGTGCGCGACAACGGCGGCGATATCTTCGCGGCGGTGCGCGAGAAGGACATGCTGATCCACCACCCGTTCGAGAGCTTCGACGTGGTGGTCCAGTTCCTGCGCCAGGCGGCGCGCGATCCACACGTCATCGCCATCAAGCAGACCCTGTACCGGACCTCGCGCGACAGCCCCATTGTGGCCGCCCTGATCGAGGCGGCCGAGAACGGCAAGAACGTCACCGCCCTGGTCGAGATCAAGGCCCGCTTCGACGAGGAGGCCAATCTGAAATGGGCCCGGGCCATGGAGCGGGCCGGGGTCCACGTCGTGTTCGGCTTCGTCGAGTACAAGACCCACGCCAAGCTCAGCGTCGTGGTGCGGCGCGAGGGCGAAGGGCTGAAGACCTACTGCCATTTCGGCACCGGCAACTATCATCCGGTGACGGCGCGGGTTTACACCGACCTGAGCCTGTTCACCTGCGACCCGGTGCTCGCCCGCGACGCCTCACGGGTGTTCAACTACATCACCGGCTACGCCACCCCCGACGAACTGGAGGCGCTGGTCGTCTCGCCGCTGAACATGAAGACGACGCTGATCGACCTGATCGGCGCGGAGATGGCCGCCGCCGCCAAGGGCAAGCCGGCCGCCATCTGGGCCAAGCTCAATTCCCTGGTCGATCCCGGTGTCATCGACGCCCTGTATCGCGCCAGCCAGTGGGGCGTGCGCATCGAGCTGGTGGTGCGTGGCATCTGCTGCCTGCGTCCGGGCGTGCCGGGCCTGTCGGAGAACATCCGGGTCAAGTCGATCATCGGCCGCTTCCTCGAACACAGCCGCATCGTCGCCTTCGCCAACGGCCGCGATCTGCCGCACGACAAGGCGAAGCTTTTCATCTCGTCGGCCGACTGGATGACCCGGAACCTCGATCGCCGCGTGGAGCTGATGACCCCCGTGCGGAACGCCACCGTGCACGATCAGGTGCTGGACCAGATCATGGTCGCCAATCTCAAGGACGACGCCCAGAGCTGGGTGCTGGACGCCGATGGCGACTACCGCCGCGTCGCGCCCGCCGACCCGGAACGGCCGTTCTCGGCCCACCAGTATTTCATGACCAACCCCAGCCTCTCGGGCCGCGGCCGCAAGGTGAAGACCCTGCCCGGCCACCTCAGCTACGAGCCGTCGCGGAAGAAGCGCTGATGCCGGAGGCACTGGCCGCCGCGCTCGGCGCGCCCCGCGAATTCGCCGCCGTCGACATCGGCTCCAACTCGGTGCGCCTCGTGCTGTACCGACTGGAAGGGCGCGCCGTCTGGACCGTATTCAACGAGAAGGTGCTGGCGGGTCTCGGTCGTGACCTCGCCTCGACGGGCCGCCTCTCCGAGGACGGCGCCGCCCAGGCAATGACCGCCCTCAAGCGGTTCGCGGCGGTGATCGACGGGGTCAAGCCGGCCCGGACCTTCGTGGCGGCCACGGCGGCTGTCCGGGAGGCCGCCGACGGACTGGCCTTTTGCGAACGGGTGGCGGCCGAGACGGGCCTGGTCATCCGCGTGCTCTCTGGCGAAGAGGAAGCGCGCTATGCGGCTCTGGGCGTCGTCGCCGGCATGCCGACCGCGCGGGGCGTCGCCGCCGATCTGGGCGGAGCCAGCCTGGAATTGGTCCGCATCGGCGACGACGGCGTCGGCCGCGGCGTCACCCTGCCGCTCGGCCCCTTCTCCCTGTCCAGCACCGGGCCCTTCGACGCCGGCAGGTTGCGCGAGACCATCGCCAAACGACTCAGGCCCGCCGGCGACTACGAGACCGACACCCTCTACGCCGTGGGCGGCGCCTGGCGCACCCTGGCGCAGGTCCACATGGGCCACGCCCGTTACCCGCTTCACATCGTCCACCAATACGTCATGGAGGCCGGCGAAGCCCGCGACATCGCCCGCCTGATCGCCCGCTCCTCGCGCGCCTCGCTGGAAAGCTGGAAGGGCCTGTCGAAGAAGCGGGCCGAGACCCTGCCCCACGCGGCCCTGGTGCTGGAGGGGCTGATCGAGCGGCTCGGCCTCAAGCGGATCGTGGTGTCCGCCTGGGGCGTGCGCGAGGGTCTGCTCTACGAGGCGCTGGACGAAGAGACCGTGGCCGCCGACCCGCTGCTGGCCGGCTGCACCGCCCTCGGCGCGCGACAGGGCATCTCGCCGGGTCTGCCGGGGGCCCTGTTCGGCTGGATCCAGCCTATCGTCGCCGCCCTGCCGGAGGCGTTCGGCCGGGAACGGGACCTGACCCTGGCCGACGCCGCCTGCCGGCTGGCCGATCTCGGCGCCCGCCTGCACCCGGACCACCGGGTCGAACTGGCCTTCGACCAGGTTCTGCGCGCGCCGATCCCGGGTCAGACCCACGCCGAACGCGCCTTCCTCGCGACGGCCGTCAACGCCCGCTACGGGGGCGCGGCGAGCACGCCGGAACCGGAGACCCTGGCCCGTCTGCTGACCGAGGAACAGCGCAGCGCGGCCCGCGCGCTGGGGCTGGCGATCCGGCTGGCCTGCGACCTCTCCGGCCGCGCGCCGCAGCTGCTGGCCAACGCCCATGTCGCGATCACCGACGGCGTGCTGGTCCTGACCGCCTCCGACGGCTACGCCGACGTACTGCTGGGCGAGCAGACCCGGCGGCGCGGCAAGGCCCTGGCGGAGTCCCTCGCGCTGAAGCTGGATATCCGCAACGGCGCCTGAAGGTCGATCAGTCGCCCATCCACCACGTCAGACGAACATTCCGCACGGTCTGGCCGCCGGCCCTGAGGGTTCCGGTCAGCACGACTCCGTCGCCACCCAGGTTGCGCTTCGACGTAGCCAGGGCCCCCTGATCCAGCTGGCCCTCGAATGCCACCCGCCCGAGCTCGGGGGACCGGCCTTCGAACGTCACCTCCGTATCGGTGACGGCGTATCGGGTCGGCAGGACACGGGCCGTCACGCTGTGCGCCTCGCCGAGCTCGGTCGCGACCATCGGGCTGCTGGCGTCGTTGAGCTGGATCATGACCGGACCGAAGGTCTCGCCGCGTGAACCGCCTTCCCAGCTCTCGAATTCCGACGCCTGGCCGACAAATACGTGGTCCAGGCTCCACTTGCCGATCCGGACCGGCTCGACGGGCATGTAGTAGCCCGAGACGTCGGCGGTCGTGGCGTGGCTGAAGGCGGCCGCCTCCGGCGCCTCAGCCGGCGTGGACAGGCGGTCGCAGGACGTGACGGCGAGCGTCGTCAGAATCGCGGCGCCGACGAACAATCTGATGTGCATGAAACCCTCCGGGCGCGACCGGACCATGCCCCGTCGCGCCTGTCGACCCCTAGCGGTCCAGCGCCCCGTCCAGCGCCCGGAAGCTGGCGATCGACAACTCCGTCGCGCTGATGAACACCGACGGGGTGATCTTCTCGAAATCATCGGACGGACGGTGATAGTCGGGGTGATAGTTCACGCCCAGATACAGGAACGGCACCTGGGCCCGGTGAAAGGCGGCGTGGTCCGACGCATTCACCCAGTTGTCCTCGCCGGTGTCCTGCGGCGTGTCCTTTCCGAAGGCCAGCGACACCGCGCCGTTGGCCGGAATCGGTTCGAGGATGGGGCGGAAGTTCGGGTGCTGATACGTCCCGGTGACCCACAGCTTGCCGTCGGTCTCGGCGCGGGCGGTCATGTCGAAATTCAGGTTCATGGTGATCGACTCGAGCGGCACCGGCGGGGCCTCGACGAAATGCTTCGCGCCCAGCAGGCCGCGCTCCTCGCCGTCGAGGGCCACGATCAGCACGCTGTGGTCCGGCGCCTGCCGCTTCAGGTCGGCGGCCAGGGCCAGCATGGTCGCCACGCCCGACGCGTTGTCGTCGGCTCCGTTGTAGACCTGACCGTCCGAGACGCCGACGTGGTCGTAGTGGGCGGTCACGACGATGTAGCGGTCTGCCACGCGCCGGCCCGGAATGACGCCGATGATATTGACGCCGTTGAAGGTCTTCGGCCCTTCGCGGGTGCGGCCGGTCATCTCCCACGGCTGTTCGCGCCCCATCGCCGGCGCGGCGACGCCCAGCGCCTCCAGGCGACCCACGATGTAGGCGCGGGCCATGGCGCCGCCCGGCGCGCCCGTATCGCGACCCTGCATATCGTCGGCGGCGAGGATGCGGACATCCTCCAGCAGCTGGGCCTGCATCGCCGACGGCGGCGGCGCGGTCGGGGCGATCGGCGCCCCGGGGGTCGCACAGGCGCTGAGCAGCAGGGCGGCGGCGAGCGGAGACAGGGCGGCGAAGCGGGGGTGGCGCATGGAGATTCCCTCAAGACCCCGAGACGCTAGCAGGCGAAGCTGGCGGCGTCAGATTAACGTCCTGTCATGCCGGAGGGACAGGAAACGGACCGCGCCCTCGCGGCGTTCGCCCCGGATGCTAGAAGTCGGTCGAAGAGATGGAGCGAACGCGATTCCCATGGCCGACACCGCCGTCGATCAGTTGACCGAAGAGCAGGCCCGGGAGGAGTTCACCCGGCTGACCGCCGAACTGGCGCATCACGACGCCCTCTATCACGGCCACGACGCGCCGGAGATCAGCGACGCCGACTATGACGCCCTGAAGCGCCGCGCGCTCGAGATCGAGAGCCGCTTTCCCGAACTGACCATGGCCGATTCCCCGTCGCAGGTGGTCGGGGCGGCGATCTCGACCCAGTTCGCGCCGGTGCGCCACGGCGTGCCGATGCTGTCGCTGGACAACGCCTTCGACGCCGGCGAGGTCGCCGACTTCGAGGCCCGAATCCGCCGGTTCCTGAAACTGGCCGCCGGCGAGCACGTCGCCTTCGTCGCCGAGCCCAAGATCGACGGCCTGTCGGCCAGCCTGCGCTATGAGAACGGCGTGCTGGTGCGCGGCGCGACCCGCGGCGATGGCCGCACCGGCGAGGACGTCACCGCCAATCTGCGCACCCTCGACGACATTCCCGATCAGCTGTCCGGCTCCGGCTGGCCCGAGGTGATTGAGGTGCGCGGCGAGGTCTACGCCCCCAACGACGCCTTCGACGCCTTCAACGCCGCGGCCGAGGCGGCCGGAACCCGCACCTACGCCAACCCGCGCAATTTCGCCGCCGGCTCGCTGCGCCAGAAGGACGCCTCGGTCACCGCCAGACGGCCCCTGCGCTTCTTCGCCTACGCCTGGGGCGAGGTCTCGTCGCGGTTCGCGGAAACCCAGTGGGAGGCGCTGCAGGCGCTGCGCTCGTGGGGTTTCCCGGTCAACGACCGTTCGCGGCGGGTCGAGGACGCGGCGGGGCTGATGGCGCTCTACGACGGCCTGCAGACCGACCGGGCCACGCTCGGCTATGACATCGACGGCGTCGTCTACAAGGTCGATCGGCTGGACTGGCAGGACCGACTCGGCTTCGTCGCCCGCACGCCTCGCTGGGCCATCGCCCACAAATTCCCGGCCCAGCAGGCCCAGACCGTGCTGGAGGGCATCGACATCCAGGTCGGCCGCACCGGCTCGCACACTCCGGTGGCGCGGCTGCACCCGGTGACCGTCGGCGGCGTCGTGGTCCGCAACGCCACCCTGCACAACGCGGACGAGATCGCCCGTCTCGACGTTCGCATCGGCGACATGGTCACCCTGCAACGCGCCGGCGACGTCATTCCGCAGATCCTCGGCGTGGTCGACCCTGACCGCCCGGGCCGCGGCGAACCGTATGAGTTCCCGCACATCTGCATCTGCCCGCTGAAGACGGCGCTGGTGAAGGAGACCAACGCCTCGGGGGTCGAGTCGGTGGTGCGGCGCTGCACCGGCGAACTGGCCTGCCCGTTCCAGCGCATCGAGCATCTGAAGCATTTCGTCAGCCGCCGGGCCTTCGACATCGAGGGGCTGGGCGAGAAGCAGCTGATCGCCTTCCATGAGCGCGGCTGGATCAGCGAGCCGGCCGATATCTTCCGTCTCGCCCGCGACGACGGGAAGCTGGACGCCCTGCGCGCCGAGGACGGGTACGGCGAGACCAGCGTGCGCAATCTGGTCGCCGGCATCGACGCCCGCCGCACCATCGCGCTCGACCGCTTCATCTACGGCCTCGGGGTGCGCGACATCGGCGAACAGACCTCGATCGTGCTGGCCCGGGCCTTCGAGACCTGGCCGGCGTTCGAGGCCGCCTGCCTCGCCGCGGCGGAGGGCCTGCCCGGTGACGACTGGGTGCGGCTGAGCGAGACGCACGCCGTGTCGCCGCGCGTGGTCGCAACGCTGGCCGAGGCGACGCCGCCCGCCGACGACCCGTGGCCCGAGGTGCCGATCGACCAGAAGATCGCCCTCGCCTTCCCCGGCCTCGCCGCCCCCGCCCGCCGCGGGCTGGCCACCCTGGCCGACGATTGGCCCGGGCTGGTCCGGCTGGCGGAGGTGGCCCGCAACGAGGGGCCGTCCGAGGGCCTCGGCCAGATCGCCGGCGTCTCCGGCGTCGGCCCGGTGGCGGCCCGGGCGCTGGCCCTGTTCTTCCGCGAGACCCACAACCGGGCCATGGTCGACGCCCTCGTGGCCGAACTGGACCGGATCGAGGACGCCGAGAAGCCGAAGTCCGACACCCCCGTGGCCGGCAAGACCGTGGTCTTCACCGGCGCGCTGGAGCGGTTCACCCGCGACGAGGCCAAGGCCCGGGCGGAGAGCCTGGGAGCCAAGGTGTCGGGCTCGGTGTCGAAGAAGACCGACTATCTCGTCGCCGGCCCCGGGGCCGGGTCGAAACTGGCGGAGGCGCAGAAGCACGGGGTTGTGATTTTGACCGAGGACGAATGGCTGGCCCTGATCGGCGGCTGATTTCTGATGGAGCAACCGATGCGTCCCGCATTCCTCGCAACCCTGGCCGCCTTCGCCTGCGCCCTCGCCGGCCCCGCCTTCGCGAGCGATCCGGTCGGCCTGTGGCGGACGCAGACCAACGACGGGCAGGTGCGCATCAGCCGCTGCGGTCAGGTGCTGTGCGGCGTGCTGGTCACCTCGGAGCGCATCCGCGAACAGCCGGCGGCGACCGACGAGAACAACTCGGACCGCGCGCTGCGCAGCCGGCCCCTGCGCAACCTGCCCCTGCTGAACGGCTTCACCGGGGGGCCGACGGAGTGGCGCGGCGGGACCGTCTACAATCCCGCCGACGGCCGCACCTATCGCGGCACGATCACCCTGCAGGGCGACAACACGCTGCGCCTGCGCGGCTGCGTCGTCGCCCCGCTGTGCCGCACCCAGACCTGGACCCGGGTGCGCTGAGCCTCAGCGGTTGAGGGCCGCCCGCGCCGCCTCGGCGTAGCGATGGCCGGCGGCCGCGCCCTTGGGGAAGACCGCGTCGATACGGGCGAGGTCCTCCGGCGTCAGCTCCAGGTCGACGGCCGCGGCGTTTTCCTCCAGCGTCCGGATGCGCCGGGTGCCGGGAATGGGCACGAGGTGCTCCCCCTGGGCCAGCACCCAGGCCAGCGCCAGTTGCGCGGCCGTCACGCCCTTGTCGGCGGCGATCTCCGTCACGGCCGAGACGAGGTCGAGGTTCTTCTGGAAATTCTCGCCCTGGAAGCGCGGGTTCGAGCGGCGGAAGTCGTCGGGGGCGAGGTCGTCGACCGACCGGATCTCGCCCGACAGGAAGCCCCGGCCGAGCGGGCTGTAAGGCACGAAGCCGATGCCGAGCTCGTCGCAAACGGCCAGCAGTTCGTCCTCCGGCTCGCGGCTCCACAGCGAATATTCGGTCTGCAGGGCGGTGATCGGATGGGTGGCGTGGCCCCGGCGCAGCGTCTCGGGCGCCGCTTCCGACAGGCCGAGGAAGCGCACCTTGCCCTCGGTGACCAGTTCGGCCATCGCCCCGACCGTCTCCTCGATCGGCGTGTTCGGGTCGACGCGGTGCAGGTAGTAGAGATCGACGTGGTTGACGTTCAGCCGTTTCAGGCTGCCCTCGATGGCGCGGCGCACATTGGCGGGCGAGCCGTCGACGGTCAGGGCGCTGCGGTCGGCGTTGTAGCCGATGCCGAATTTCGTGGCGATGAAGGCCTGGTCCCGCCGTCCGGCCAGCGCCTTGCCGACCTGGATCTCGTTGGTGTGCGGGCCGTACATCTCGGCGGTGTCGAGGAAGGTGACGCCGAGGTCGAGCGCGCGGTGGATCACCGCCGTCGCCTGCGCCTCGTCCGAGGCCTGTCCGTAGAAGGCCGCCATGCCCATGCAGCCGAGGCCGATGGCCGAAACCTCAGGGCCCGAACGGCCCAGCCTGCGCGTCTTCATCAGCGCGTCTCCTGAAATGTGGGAAGCCGGCGACGCATCCGCCGGCTTACAGGAGTTGGGCGCCGTCCGGCCTTATTTCAAGGGGGCG
This sequence comes from Brevundimonas sp., assembly GCF_035626975.1. Classification (GTDB taxonomy): domain Bacteria; phylum Pseudomonadota; class Alphaproteobacteria; order Caulobacterales; family Caulobacteraceae; genus Brevundimonas. The sequence goes on along the minus strand of NZ_DASPMQ010000041.1, from coordinate 2,099 downwards.
GCCTGGGCCTTCAGCCAGTCCAGCACGTCCCCGTCGAGCAGCGGCCCGACCTTGGCCAGCGTCTCCGCGTGATAGGCGTCGACGTAGGCGCGCTCGGCCTCTGTCAGAAGGGCGACGTCGATCAGGCGGCGGTCGAGCGGGGCCAGGGTCAGCTGTTCGAAGCCGTGCATCGGCCGCTCGCCGCCGGGGATCGGCTCGGGCGGCGTCACCACCTGCAGGGTCTCGATGCGGATGCCCCAGTGGCCTTCGCGGTAGTAGCCGGGCTCGTTGGACACGATCATCCCGGTCAGCAGCGGCTGCGTATTCACCGCCTTGGCGATGCGCTGCGGCCCCTCGTGGACGCCGAGGTAGCTGCCGACGCCATGACCGGTGCCGTGGTCGTAATCGAGGCCCGCCATCCACATCGGCAGGCGCGCGAGGGCGTCGAGCTGGTGCCCGGTCGTCCCGGCCGGGAAGCGGACCACGGCCATGGCGATATGGCCCTTGAGCACGAGGGTGAACATGCGGCGCTGGTCCGCGGTCGGCTCGCCGACGGCCATGGTCCGGGTCACGTCGGTGGTGCCGTCCAGATACTGGCCGCCGCCGTCGACGAGCAGCAGGCTGCCCTTCTCGATGCGGCGGATCTTGTCGCCGACCGGCTTGTAATGCGGCAGGGCGCCGTTCGGACCGGCCCCGGCGATGGTGTCGAACGACAGGTCCTTGAGCGCGCCGGTGGCCTCGCGGAAGCCCTCCAGCTTTTCGGCGATCTCGCGCTCGGTCGGCAGGGTTTGCTGGGCCACGGTGTCGACCCAGTGCAGGAACCGCGTCAGGGCGGCGCCGTCGCGGATGTGGGCCTGCCGCGAGCCTTCGATCTCGACCGGATTCTTGCAGGCGCGCGGCAGGGTGCAGGGGTCCATGCCGCGCACGATCGTCGCGCCGGCGGCCTCCAGCCGGTCGAAATACCAGGCCGGGGACTGGCCCGGATCGATCAGCACCGGCTGGCCGGACAGGCTGTCCAGCACGCCGGGCAGCGCCTCGGGCGCCTCGAGCGTCACGGCGTCGCCGAGCCAGCCGGGCAGCGCATTGGTGACCTTGCGCGGGTCCATGAACAGGCTGGCCGTCCCGTCCGCCTTCACGATCGCCTGCGCCAGCGGCAGGGGCGTGCGGATCACGTCGCCGCCGCGGATGTTGAACAGCCAGGCGATCGAGGCCGGCGCGGTCAGGACGGCGGCCGCGGCGCCCGCCTTCGCGATGGCGTCGCCGATGCGGGCGCGCTTCGAGACGCCGGTTTCGCCGGTGTAGCGGTCCTCGTGCGGCACGACCGGCGCGGCCGGCTGCTCCGGCCGCTCGTCGGCCCAGGCGAGATCGAGCGGATTGGGCTCGACCGGCCTGAGCCCGGCGCCGGCCTTCGCGGCCGCCCGCTTCAGCGTCGCCAGGGCGTCCGGGCTGTGCAGGCGCGGGTCGTAGCCGATCACCGCCCCCCTGGGCGCGCCCTCGAGGTAGCGGGCGACGCCGTCGCCCTCGAGGCCGAGAATCTCGAATTGCGCCGGGTCGACCTGGGCCCGGACCTGCACCGTGTAGCGGCCGTCGGCGAACACCGCGGCGCGGTCCCTGAGCACCACGCCCGCGCCGGCCGAGCCGGTGAAGCCGGTCAGCCACGCCAGCCGGTCGTTGGCCTCCGGCAGGTATTCGTTCTGGTGCTCGTCCTCGTGCGGGACCAGCAGGCCGTCGAGGCCCTGCTCGGCCATCTTCGCGCGAACGCGCGGCAGGTGTCTGGCCCCGAAGGACGGGTCGGTGGTTTCATCGAAGGACTGGCGCATCGGGGTTAGATAGCCTTCGCCGAAGCGGTTGGGGAGTGCCCTCGCGCGCCGGGCGGTGGACAGCGGTTCGCGTCCTCCGGCGGCGGACCGACGCAAGTTGGGGAGGGTGCGGGGCGGCCGGGCCTCGCCCGGTGCTGAATGTGTTTTACCGTTTCGACAAGACAGGCCGCCCCGCGTGGCCGTTTTCCACCCGCCCGTCGATTGCCGGCCCTTCTCGGACCTCCTCGACTCGCCGGCCCGTCGTCCTTGCGGACCGGCCGTGGGACGGACTTGTCCTGCCCGTGGGCGAACAGCGGTCAC